>NZ_DASUIT010000131.1:0-50240 GCF_036279655.1 Aquabacterium sp.
TCAACGCCGGGGGCAACCTCAGCGTGTCGGGCTCCAGCGCGGGCCTGAGCACCACCACGACCAGCGGTGGCAGCACCACCTTCGGTGCCACCGCCGTCAGCGGCAACCTGGGCATCACCAGCGCGGGGGCCACGGCCTTCAATGGCGCCACCGGCGTCACCGGCAACCTGACGCTGTCCAGCGCAGGCGCCGTCACGCAGAGCGCGGCCCTGGATGTCGATGGCACCACCGGCGTGTCGGCCAGTGGCCAGGCCGTCACCCTGAGCAACACAGGCAACGATTTCACTGGCCTGGTCACCGTCACCGGTGCCGGCGTGTCGATCACCGATGTCAACGCCCTGAGCGCTGCGCTCACGGCTTCGGGCGCCAGCACCCTCACCGCCGGGGGCAACCTCAGCGTGTCGGGCAGCAGCGCGGGCCTGAGCACCACCACGACCAGCGGTGGCAGCACCACCTTCGGCGCCACCGCCGTCAGCGGCAACCTGGGCGTCACCAGCGCGGGGGCCACCGCCTTCAACGGCACCACCAGCGTCACTGGCAACCTGACGCTGTCCAGCGCGGGCGCCGTCACGCAGAGCGCGGCCCTGGATGTCGATGGCACCACCGGCGTGTCGGCCAGCGGCCAGGCCGTCACCCTGAGCAACGCAGGCAACGACTTCACTGGCCTGGTCACCGTCACCGGTGCCGGCGTGTCGATCACCGATGCCAACGCCCTGAGCGCTGCGCTCACGGCCTCGGGCGCCAGTACCCTCACCGCCGGAGGCAACCTCAGCGTTGAAGGCACCAGCGCCGGTCTGAGCACCACCACAACGGGCAGCGGCACCACCACCTTCGGGTCCACCAACGTCACAGGCGGGGGCAACCTGCTCTCCAACAGCGCCGGCGCGATCGGCCAGAGCGGTGCGCTGAATGTGTCAGGCATCTCCACCCTGACCGCAGGCAGCGGTGCCCAGGCCATCACGCTGACCAACGCCAGCAACGATTTCACCGGCACCGTCACGGCCACCGGCTCGACCGTCGGGCTCGTCGACACGAACGCCCTGAGCACCGTGCTCAATGCGACCGGCGTCAGCACGATCCAGGCGGGCGGCAACCTCGGTGTCTCGGGCAGCACCGGCAGCCTGACCGCCAACGCCGACAACGGCACCACCGTCTTCGGCACCACCACGGTCACCGGCAACCTCGTGGCCACCAGCGATGGCGACCTGAGCAGCACAGGCCTCGTGACAGTCTCTGGCACCACCAGCGCCACCACCACCGACACCAACGCCACCATCACGCTGAACCAGTTGGCCTCGACAGGCGCCGTGGATGTGCACACCAACGGCACCGACGGCCACGTCTCCGTGAGCAATGCCTCGGCCCTGACGCTGGACGCCAGCGACATCCAGGGCAACCTGAGCGCCAGCGCCCAGGGCAACCTGAGCCTCACGGACAACGTCAGTGTCAGCGGTGGCAACCACATCCGCCTGCGCGCCATCGGTGCCACCAGCGACATCAGCACCAGCACCACGCTGTCGAGCACCACGGGCGAAATCAACATCCGTGCCGATCGCCATGTGGCGCTCGGCGCCTCGGTCACCACGGGCGGCAACGTTTTTGTGCAGTCGGGCGGCAACACCTCTCAAAGTGCAGGCACGGTCTCGGCCGGCAACATCGGCATCGTGGCGACAGGCTCGGTCACGGGCCTGAATGTGGATGCCAACACCACCGCACTGATCAAGGCAGGTCTGGACATCTCGGGCCAGATCACGGCAGACACGGCAGCCCTGCAATCGACCGGCGGTCTGGTCAATGTCAGCACCTCGGTGGACAACCTGAATGTGCAGGCCACAGGCAACGTGACCGTGGTCAACGACAAGACCCTGATGGTGGGAGCCAGCTCCGGCGGCAATGTATCCATCACCGCCGATGGCGAACTGACGGTGGACAACATGGCCGCCGTCAGCCTGGGCGCCAGCGACGCGGGCGTGCTCACGAGCAAGGCCTTCGAGTCGGCCGAAACCATCGGCGCACAGAACGGGGTCCAGACCGGCTCGGCCAGCACCTCGACGCTGACCCTGGTCAGCGGCGGATCCAACAACGACCTGACCCTCAACGGGGTGGTCAGCACCGCGGGTGGCGGCAGCATCAGCGCCTCGGGCAAGGTCATCCTCAACAATGATCTGACCTTGACGCAAGGCACCCTGTCCATCACCGCAGACGACGTCCCGGGCTTCGTGAGTCGCCCCGGTCTGTTCGGCCTGGGCAACGCGGCCGTCCAGATCACCGAAGGCGTGATCGAGCAGAGCGCCGGCAGCATCACCACGGGCGTGGCCTCGACCCTGGTGGTCAAGTCATCGCAGAACGGCTCGATCTACCTCACCGGTGACAACAACATCCTCGGCGGACTCTCCGTGGTCAGTGGCGCGTCCGGTGATACCGACACCACCCGCTTCAACACGCCGGTCGCGGTCACCGTGAGCGAGGTGAGCATCAAGTCCTCCGAGATCAATGTGGCGGGCCAGCCCGACATCACCAATCCGACTGCCACACCGCTGGGCATCGAGGCTGACAGCGTGGTGCTGGAGACCAGCAAGATCAACACCAGCACCTACGATGGCGTGATCCGTGGTCGCATGCCCTTTGACAAGACGCAGCAGTTGACCTTCACCTCGCTGCCTTCGCTGACGATCAAGATCCCCAGTGCCTCGCTGGGTGGCGGCGGCAGTCCCTTGTTCGTGGGCGGCGGGGTCAGCACCTCGTGGATTCAGACCCAACTGGGCGATGGCACCATCGATGGCCTGGTCACGGTCACACCCACTGGCGTGGGCCAGGACAAGGCCATCGTCTTCCTGGGTGGGCCGGAGAACATGGTGCCCATCTACCCCGGCAGCGGCAAGCCCACTGAAATCCGCGTCTTCTACAACGGTCTGGCCGCAGCCACCCCCGAAGAAGAAGCCGCGCTGAGCTCGGTGCTGTCCATCATCGAAGACCAGCGGCGCGTGCGCTTCGAAGAAACCGTGCGGACGGAAAACGTCTCCTCGCGTCTGCGCTCGGGCGTGATCGCCGAAGTGGGCTCGGGCCGCCCGGCCACGGAAGGCAGCGATTCGATCCGACCACCGGCGTCCTGCACACCAGCCGCCGGCTCCTTGAGCTGCCAGTGACGAAAAGGGCACACGGGATGGACCGCTTTCAGGGTAAAAATGCAGTTCGCCCTCGAATGGCTTCACCTTTGTGCCCGACATGATCCGAAAACCCGCCCGTCCCACCTTCCAGCGCCGCCGTCGCCGACTGCTCGGCTGGCCTCTGGCCACCTGGGCATCGGGCGGGCTGAGCAGCCAGGTGCTCGCCCAGGGATCGCTCTATGGACGGGTCAATGGTGACGCCGACGGCGGCGCCCCCACCCGGCTGGCCTTGCTGATCGGCAACCGCATCTACCCCAACCCCTTTGATCTGCCCCCGGTGCACAAGAACGTGCGGGACCTGCAGGCTGTGCTGGAAAAGCGTGGCTTCAAAGTCACATCCGCCGTCGACCTGGACCCGGCCAATCTGCGTCGGGTGATCACGCAGTTCGCCAAGGAGGCGGTCAATGCGCCCCCGGATGCCTCGGTGCTGTTTTACTTCACCGGCCACGGCATGCAGGTGGATGCCGAGAACCTGCTGCTGGGTGCAGGCATCAACCCCAGCGCCAACGAACCCGTGCTGCTCGACAGCAGCCTGCACTTCAAGCGCGATGTGATCGACATCCTGCCTCGCCGCCCTGCTGGCCTGACCATGACGGTGATCGACGCCTGCCGCACCAATTTGCGGGCCGCGCTCAAGGCGGGTGATGGTTTCAACCAGGTCGAAGCCCCGCTGGGCTGCCTGATCGCCTTCTCCACCGGTGCCGGCAAGCCCGCCATCTCGCCGTCGGTCGAAACCCAGAACACCTTCTACACCGGATCCCTGGTCAAGGTGCTGTCCACGGCCTCGGACGACATCACCTTTTCCGACATGTTCCGCCTGGTCAAGTTGGATGTACAACAGACCATGCTCAATCACCCCATCCCCGCCATCCGGCAGATGGCGCAGTTCCCCTTCATCGCGGAGAACCTGCGGGTGCGCATGCGCCTGTCGCTCAAGGCCGCCGAGGTGACCGCGCCGGTCAAGTTCACCAATGTGGACGAATCGACCGAATGGCAGGCCCTGGAAACCAGCTCCTGGCCCACGGACGTGATTCGCCTGGCCGACACCTACCTCAAGCACTACCCCAAGAGCACCCTGGCGGGCAGTGCCGAGGTGGCCAAGGACGGCGCCACCGAGGCCGAAAAGGCCATGAAGCGCAACGACGTCAAGCTCTACCGCAGCGCCTTCTTCCCCAAGTCCGACAACCAGACCCTGTGGCTGGAAGTGCGCAAATGCGCCCGGGGCGACAAGGATGCGGCCGCGCGTATCGCGCGCATGTACCGCCAGGGCGATGGCGTGCCCAAGGACGACAACCGCTATGAAGGCTGGCTGCAGTTTGCCGCGGCCCTGGGCAACGGTATTGCCTCCTATGAGCTGGCCATCCACTACCGCAACCAGGACCAGCCTCTGCTGGCCTCCCAGTTCGAGACCCGCGCCAAGGAGCTGGGCTACACCCCGCCCCCGACGCTGGATCATTCACGCAAGTAATCCTCCACAGGCCCGACCATGACCTGGACCAACAAAGTCATCTGGACGGAGGGCATGTTCCTCCAGCCCCAGCACTTCCAGCAGCACGACCGCTACCTGGAGCAGCAGTTGCGCGACCGCCTGCAGTCGGCCTGGCCTTACGGCTGGGGCTTTGGCGCGCTCACCCTGGACGAAGCCGCCCTCAACCTGGGCAAGCTGGCCGTGGCCTCGGCCCAGGGCATGCTGCCCGATGGCACGGCCTTCTCCCTGCCGGGCAACGATGCGGCGCCCGCCGCCTTCGATGTGCCCGCCGATGTGCGCAATGAACTGGTCGTGCTGGCCCTGACCCTGCAACGCCCCGGCGTGATCGAATCCGACGCGGAAGAAACCGGCGGCTCCCTGGGCACCCGCTACAAGGTGGTCGAGCTCGAAGTGGGCGACAGCAACACCAACGCCGACCGCGATGCCGCCCTGCAGATCGGCCGGCTGAACCTGCGCCTGATGCTGGCGCGCGACGCCGTTGAAGGCTATGCCACCCTGGGCGTGGCCCGCGTGATCGAGCGCCGCGCCGACAACAAGGTCGTGCTCGACCCCAACTACGTGCCGCCCCTGCTGCACGCCCGCGCCCACGTCATTCTGGACGGCTACACCCGTGAGCTCTACGGCCTGCTGCACCAGCGCGGCGAAGCCCTGGCCTCGCGCCTGGCCCAACCCGGCCGCAGCGGCACCGGCGAAATCGCTGACTTCCTGCTGCTGGAGACCGTCAACCGCAATGAGCCGCTGTTTGCGCACCTGCAGAACGTCTCGCAACTGCATCCCGAGCGCCTCTACAGCGCCTGCCTGACCCTGGCGGGCGACTTGTCGACCTTCCGGGACAAGCGCCGCCCGACGATCTACCCCGAATACAACCACGATGATCTGGCCCGCACCTTCCGGCCCGTCATCGATGACTTGCGGCAATCCCTGTCGATGGTGATGGAGCAGACCGCCATTCCCATCGAGCTCCAGGACCGCAAGTACGGCGTGCGCGTGGCCCTCATCCCCGATGTGGAATTGCAGCGCCATGCCCAGTTCGTGCTGGCCGTGGCCGCCCAGATGCCGGGTGAAGCCCTGCGCGGGCGCTTCCCGACCCAGGTCAAGATCGGCCCGGTCGAGCGCATCCGCGATCTGGTCAACCTGCAACTGCCAGGTGTCACCCTGCGTCCGCTGCAGGTGGCCCCACGCCAGATCCCCTATCACGCAGGCTTCAACTACTTCGAGCTGGAAACCCGCAACAACGAACTGTGGAAGCAACTGGAGACCTCCGGGGGCATGGCCATGCACATCGCTGGCGAGTTCCCGGGCCTGGAGCTGGAGTTCTGGGCCATCCGCGCCTGAGGCCCACCGGCCTTGATCTGAATTGCAGGAAAGCATCGTCATGAGCGATCAAGATCCGTTTGCCGCGTTCGAATCCGAGCGCACCGTCATCAAACCCAGCGCAGGCCGTGGCCGCGCCGGCGCCCCTGCGGGCGGCGGTGCCGGTGGTGGCGGGGGCCCCGGTGGCCCGGGCGGTGGGGGATTCGGTGGAGGGGGTGGCGGCGGTTTCGGCGGCGGCCCGGGCGGCCCCGGCGGCGCCATGGGGGGACCGGCCGGTGGCGGCAAGGAAGCCCCCCTGGCCATCGATGCCCTGATGAGCGCCAGCCTGAACCCGCTGGTCTCGGCCGCCATGCCCTTGCTGACCACGGCCCCGCGCATCCGTCACATGGTGCAGCACCCCAATCCGGCCGGCCTGAAAGACGCGTTGTCAGAGGGTATCCGCAAGTTCGAAAGCCAGGCCCGCGCCGACGGCCTGCCCAACGAACAGATCATTGCCGCCCGCTACGTGCTGTGCACGCTGCTGGACGAGTCCGCCGCCAGCACCCCCTGGGGGGGCTCGGGGGTGTGGTCAGCCCAGAGCCTGCTGGTGCAGTTCCACAACGAGACCTGGGGCGGCGAGAAGGTCTTCCAGCTCATGTCCAAGCTGGCCGAGAACATCCCGGCCAACCGCAACCTGCTGGAGCTGCTCTACGTCTGCCTGGCCTTCGGCTTCGAAGGCCGCTACCGCGTGCTCGACAACGGCCGCGCCCAGCTCGATGCCGTGCGCCAGCGCCTGTCGCAACTGCTGAGACAAGGCCGCCCCGAACCCGACAAGGCCCTGTCGCCGCGCTGGAAGGGCGAAGAAGCCCAGGCCAGCCGCCTGCGTGACGGCATCCCCCTGTGGGTCATCGGCGCCTTCGCCGGCCTGCTGCTGCTGGGCATCTACATCGCCTTCCGTTTCAGCATCAACAGCCATTCCGACCCGGTCTTCTCGGCCCTGCAGGCCATGGACGCCAAGGTCGGTGCCCTGGCCGCGCCCACACCGCCGCCGGCCGAACAGCCGCGTCTGGCGGGCTTCCTCAAGCCAGAGATCGACGCCGGGCTGGTCAATGTGCAGGATCTGGCCGACCGCTCCATCATCACCATCAAGGGCGATGGCTTCTTCGAGCCCGGCAGCGCCGACATCGCCGACAAGGTGCTGCCCCTGCTGGTGCGCATCGAAGCCGCCCTGCAATCGGTGCCTGGCTCGGTGCTGATCACCGGCCACACCGACAACCAGCCCATCCGCTCGCTGCGCTACCCCTCCAACTGGCACCTCTCGCAGGACCGCGCCAACGCCGTGCGCACGGTGCTCAGCGCCAACCTGCCGGCCGACCGCCTGCGCGCCGAAGGCCGCGCTGACGCCGAAGCCGTCGCCGAGAACACCACCCCCGAGGGTCGGGCCAAGAATCGCCGCGTGGAGATCACGCTGTTCGTGCAACAGGCGCAAACCAACAACGGCGGCAAGTGACGATCATGAAGAAAGTACTCTCCTTCCTCCTGCATCCCATCTTGCTCGGTCTGCTGGGCGTGCTCGCCCTGTCGGCCCTGGTCTGGTGGGTGGGCCCCCTCATCGGCTTCGGTGAGAGCAAGCCCTTTGAATCGACCTGGGTGCGTCTGAGCATCATCGGCGTGATGTTCGCCATCTTCGCGCTGAGCTTTGGCATCGGGGCCTGGCGTCGCAAGCGCGCCAATGCCGCCCTGCTCGAAGGCATGGCCAAGGGCCCCAGCGCCGCCGACAAGGAAGCCGCCACACTGGACGAGCGCTTCACGCAGGCCGTCAAGGTGCTGCAGGAATCGGGCGGCAAGAAGAACTCCATCTTCCAGCGCGGCCAGTTCCTCTACGAGCTGCCCTGGTACATCTTCATCGGCGCGCCCGGCTCGGGCAAGACCACGGCCTTGCTCAATGCGGGCCTGACCTTCCCCCTGGCAGAAAAGCTCGGCCAGGCCAGCGTGCGCGGTGTGGGTGGCACCCGCAACTGCGACTGGTGGTTCACCGACGAATCCGTGCTGATCGACACCGCCGGCCGCTACACCACACAGGAATCCGACAGCGATGTCGACTCCGCCGCCTGGAAGACCTTCCTGGCCCTGCTCAAGAAGTCGCGCCCCCGCCGCCCACTGAACGGCGTGCTGCTGACCATCAATGTGCAGGACGTGCTGCAGCAAAGCCCGGCCGACCGCAAGGAACACGCCGCCAAGCTGCGCGCGCGCATCCAGGAGCTGCACACCCAGTTGGGCATCCGCCCGCCCGTGTATGTGCTGCTGACCAAGACCGACCTGATTGCCGGCTTCAACGAGACCTTCGGCAACATGGGCAAGGAAGAGCGCGACCAGGTCTGGGGCTTCACCTTCCCCTACGCGCCTGACAGCGACAACGACCCCTTGCGCGAGTTCCAGTCCGAATACGCCGCCCTTGAAAAGCGTATCCGCGAGCGCGTGCTCGAACGCATGGAAGCAGAGACCGATGTGCTCAAGCGCGCGGCCATCTTCGCTTTCCCACAGCAGTTCGCCGGCCTCAAGGGCCTGCTGGGCGGCTTCATGGAGCAGGTCTTCAGCGGTGGGGGTTCGCTCGAAGAGCGGCCCATCCTGCGTGGTGTGTACTTCACCAGCGGCACCCAGGAAGGCACCCCCATCGACCGCGTGCTGGGCACCCTGGCACGCACCTTCGGTGTCGAGCGTCGCCTGACCGCACCGGCAGGCGCGCGTGGCAAGAGCTTCTTCCTGAACCGCCTGCTCAAGGAGGTCGTGTTTGCCGAGCAAGGCCTGGTCGGCGAGAACCGCGCCGTCGAGGCACGTCGCCGCAAGCTGCGCCTGGCGGGCGTGGCGGCCATCGCGCTGCTCAGCGTGCTGCTGGTGGCAGGCTGGAGCGTCAGTTATGTGCGCAACAAGGCCTATGTGGCCGAGGTCGATGCCCGCCTGCCCGAGCTCAAGAAGCTGGTCGATGGCCTGCCCCCTGCCACCAATGGCGACGTCACCCCGCTGCCCGGCGTGCTGGGCACGGTGCGTGCGGCAGCCACGCCCACGGGCTTCACGCTCGATGACGTGCCCCTGTCCTACGGCTTCGGCCTGTTCCAGGGCCGCAAGCTTGATGCGGCGGCCGAGCAGGGCTACAACCGCCTGCTGGACCACGCCATGATGCCGCGCGTGGCGCGTCGCCTGGAAGAGCGCCTGCGCGCCGTCAACCAGAACAATCTGGAGCTGGCCTACGAAGCCCTCAAGGGCTACCTGATGCTCTACACGCCCGACAAGTTCGACCCGGAGGCCATCAAGCCCTGGATCACGCTGGACTGGGACATCAACCTGCAACGCAGCCTCACCCCCGAGCAGATCGAAGCCCTCAACAAGGACCTCGACGCCATGCTGGCCCGTGGCGCACCGCAACCCTCGGTGCCCATGGACAAGGAGCTGGTGGCCAGCGTGCGCGAGATGCTGGCGGCCTACCCGCTGGAGTACCGTGTCTTCAGCCGCCTCAAGCGCCAGAAGCTGGGCGCCGACCTGGCCGAGTTCTCCGTGGCCTCGGCCGGCGGCCCCAACTCGGCCCAGGTCTTCGAGCGTGCCAGTGGCCAGCCCCTGACGAAGGGCATCCCCGGCCTGTTCACGCGAGAGGGCTACCACAAGGCCTTCAAGGATTCGGTCAACAAGGTCGTGGACCAACTGGCCGCCGAAGAAGGCTGGGTGCTGGGCACCAAGTCCTCGGGCCTGGCCAGCATCAAGGACAAGGCCATGGGCGGCAACAACGAGATGGGCGACCGCGTCCGCCGCCTGTTCCTGGAGGAGTACATCAAGGTCTGGGACGCCTACTTGGCCGATGTCCGCCTGGTCAAGCTCGGCGGGCTGGACCGCAGCCTGCAGGTGGCCCGCGTGCTGGCCGCCCCGGACTCCCCCCTGGCCGCCTACCTGCGCGGCGTGGCACGGGAAACCCATCTGGTGCTGCCCAAAGGCGAGAAGGCCGACAGCGGCACGATCGCCGGACGCCTGGGCATGAAGGCCGACAAGGCCAAGGAAGAAATGGCCGCCCTGGCCGGCGGCGGCGACCAGCCCGCACCCACCGATGGTGGCTCGGGTGGCCCCATCGAGCAGATGGTCGACGACCACTTTGCCCACATCCACCGACTGGTGGAAGGCTCGCCCGCCCCCATCGAGGACGTCACCAAGATGTTCAACGAGGTGTATGTGCAACTGGCCGCCGTGGACGCAGCCCAGAAGAGCAAGGCCCCCCCGCCTCCTGGCGGTGGCGGCGGTGGTGCCCTCAAGGCCGCGGCCGGCCTGCAGCCCGAGCCCATCAAGTCCATGCTGGAATCGCTGGCCGATGCCGGCGCCTCGCAAAGCCGCGTGGCCGAGCGCCAGGGCCTGACCTCCGCACTCAAGCCCGTCAGCGAGTTCTGCTCGCGGGCCATCGCGGGGCGCTACCCCTTCGCGCGCGGCTCCAAGGCCGATGTGCTGCCCGACGACTTCTCGCAGATGTTCGGCGTGGGCGGCATGATGGACGACTTCTACCAGCGCAACCTCGCGGCCCTGGTGGACACCGGCACCGACCCCTGGAGCTTCAAGCCCCTGCCTGATGGCAGCAAGCCCGCAGGCGGCGCGGCCCTGCCAGACTTCCAGCGCGCTGCGCGCATCCGTGATGTCTTCTTCCGCAGCGGTGGCCGCACCCCGGCCTTCCGCGTGGACATCCGTGCGCTCGAACTCAACGACGGGCTCAAGGAGCTGTCGCTGGACATCGATGGCCAGGTCATCAAGTTCGTGCCAGGCAACACGGCCGCTGCCACCGTGCAATGGCCGCCCGTGCGCCTGGCCTCGCAGGTCAAGGTGATGACCCTGCCGGCCAGCTCGCCCCTGATGTTCGAAGGCACCTGGGCCCTGTTCCGCCTGTTCGACCGCTTCGACGTGCAGTCCACCGGTCAGAGCGAGCGCTTCCAGGTGCTCATGAACATCGACGGCAAGCGCGCCCGTCTGGAAGTGATCGCCAGCAGCGCCTTCAACCCCTTCCGCCTGCGCGAGATCCAGCAGTTCCGCTGTCCGGGGGCGCTGTGAGCGGCGCCGACACCTCGGCGACCCCGGGCTGGTATGGCAAGTTGCCCTCCACGGGCGACTTCGCCTCCCGGCGCTTGTCCCACGAGCTGATCGAAGCCTGGGACCGCTGGCTGGCCGAGGAGATCGGCGAGCTGCGCCAGGAATATCCCGACGACTGGCTGCAGGCCTACCTGGACAGTCCGACCTGGCGCTTCGTGCTCAGCGCCGGCCTGCTGGGCGAGGCTCAGCCTCAGGCCATGGCGGGCATCCTCATGCCCTCGGTCGACCGCGTGGGGCGTTACTTCCCCCTGAGCATCATGGCCCCACTGCCCAGCCTGCCTCAGGACGCCGCGCAGGCCGACGCCCTGCTCAACTGGCTGCACGCCCTGGACGATCTGGCGGCCGATGTTCTGCAGGAAGACTGGCCCATCGACGACATGGAGCAGGCACTGGCTCGCCTGACACCGCCCCAGTGGTCCACCACGGACCCGGCCCTGAGCCAGGCCTTGTCGCGGCTGAGTGCGGGTGACACCCGCATGGTGGCCCTGCCCCTGCCCGAAGCGCGTGCCGCCATGGTCCAGACCCTGGGGCAGGCCCTGCTGGGTTGGGGCCTGCAAGCCCCACCTCAAGGCGCACTGGGACGTCAGATGGCCCCCGGCCTGGCGTGGTGGTGGAGCGACCCGCAGGCCACGCACCGCGAGCGCCAGACCCTGCTCAGCCGGGGGCTGCCCAGCGGGCAGGACTTCAGCGTGCTGCTGGGGTCGGTTCACCACAATGGCATGGCATCCAGCCAGGACCTCGGCGATACTGCACCTTTCGATCACCCCGCCGCCTGACGACGTACGATGAGCAGCGATCCATTTTCCAATCTGCCGCCCGCCGATGACAACGAGCGCACGGTGATCAAGCCGGTCAACACGATGTCGACCGGCGCGTTTCCCGCTGGCAGCCCCACGGGTCCTTCGCCCACCCTGATGCCGTCGAGCGCCCCCAGCTCCGGCAACCCCAAGGGCGACCACGACAGCATCCTGCCCGTGGGCACCTACCTGGGCGAATTCGAGATCACCGACCTGGTCGGCCAAGGGGGCTTCGGCATCGTCTACCTGGCCTGGGACCACTCCCTGGAGCGCCGCGTGGCCCTCAAGGAGTACATGCCCGCCGCGCTGGCCATGCGCACTGAAGGCATGACGGTGCAGGTCAAGGCCGCACGTCACCAGGAAACCTTCGAAGCCGGTCTGCGCAGCTTCGTGAACGAAGCCAAGTTGCTGGCCCAGTTCGACCACCCCTCCATGGTGAAGGTGTACCGGTTCTGGGAAGCCAACAGCACGGCCTACATGGTCATGCCCTTCTACGAAGGCGACACCCTCAAGGACATGCTGGCGGGCATGGACACCCCGCCCGACGAGGCCTGGCTCACGGCCATGCTGGTGCCCCTGACCGAGGCCCTGGAGGTGCTGCACAACCAGCAGTGCTACCACCGCGACATCGCCCCCGACAACATCATCCTGCTCAAGGGCTCAGGCAAACCGCTGCTGCTGGACTTCGGTGCCGCACGCCGCGTCATCGGTGACATGACCCAGGCCCTCACGGTCATTCTCAAGTCCGGCTACGCGCCCGTGGAGCAATACGCCGAGGTGCCCGGCATGCGCCAGGGCCCCTGGACCGACGTCTACGCCCTGGCTGCCGTCGTGTACTACTGCATCCACGGCAAGACGCCCCCACCCTCGGTGGGCCGCCTGGTCAACGACAGCTATGTGCCACTGGTGCAGTCGGCCGCAGGCAAATACAGCGAGCGCTTCCTGGCCGCCGTGGACCGCGCGCTCATCGTCAAGCCCGACGAGCGCACGCAGAGCATGGGCGAATTCCGCCAGTCACTGGGGGTGGGCGCAGGCTATGTGCCTCCCACCGAGATGCCCGACCCGCACGGCCGCGCGCGCAAGAGCAGCGGCTCGGCGGACAAGGGAGGCAAGCCAGCCGCAGGCAAACCCGCCAGCTCAGCAGGCGACAGCGGCGGCACCGGCAAGCGCCTGCCCCTGATCATCGGCGGCGCCGTCACGGCCGTGGCCGTGCTGGCCGGCATCGGCTATGCCGTGCTGGGCGGCTCGGGCGAGCCAGCAGCCGCCAGCGCAGCGTCGGCACCGGCCAGCACCGTGGCGGCTGTCACACCGGCGCCGACCACCCCGGCGGTCACGCCCGCACCGGTGCCTGCCGCACAAGATGCGCCCCCCACCGACCCCTTCGATCCGATCAAGGAGTTGCAACACATCGTCGAGCATGGCTCGGCGGGCTTCACGGTCGAGGCCACCGCCACCAAGCCGCGCTTCAAGATCGGCAAGGACCGCCTGAGCTTCTCCTTCACCTCGTCCAAGCCTGGTTATGCCTATGTGCTGCTGGTCAGCACCGACGGGGCCTTCATGAAGCTCTTCCCCAACCGCATGGCCCAGCACAACCGGGTGGATGCGGGCGAACACATCACCCTGCCCCACAGCTCCTGGCCCATGGACGTGGCAGGCCCGGCCGGCACGGACCACTTTGTCGTGATCGTCTCGACCTACCCGCGCGACTTCTCGGCCGCGGGCGAACGCGTGGACGGCGGTTTTGCCGAATTCCCGCGCGAACAGGCTGAGGCGGCCTACATGGCCCACCGTGGCGGCGGATCCGTCTTTGCCGGCAAGGCCATCTGCAACAACGGCACCCCCTGCGCCGACGAGTACGGCGCAGCCACCTTCACCCTGGAAGAGTACGAGTGAGCACGTCATGAGCCAAGACTGGACACCTGACTTCGGAACCCTGGACCGCAGTGCGCCCACCTGGGCCCCCAAACGCCCGGTCCGCATTGCCTTGCTGGGTGACTTCAGCGGCCGCGCCGCCGCCGGCATCCTGGACACGGGTGCCGCCCTGGCTCGTCGCAAGCCCCTGTCGGTCGAATTCGACTCCCTGGAAGACGCCCTGGCACGCCTGGACGTGAAGCTCAACCTGCCGCTGGGCGACAGTGGCAGCGTCGAGATCAGCTTCCCGGACCTGGACGCCTTCCATCCCGACCAGCTCTACCGTGAGCTCGATCTGTTCTCGCAGCTCTCCGGACTGCGCAAGCAACTGGGCAACACCGCCACCTTTGCCAAGGCCGCCGCCCAGGTGCAAAGCTGGGCCGGCACCGGCGCAGGCAAGGCCTCGCGTGCCAGCCGCCGCAGCAAGGCGCGGGGCGCCACACCCGCCATTGACGGCAAGCTCAGTGACTTTGCCCGCCTGGTGGGCCTGCCCAGCGTGCCCGACACCGCCAGCTCCACGGTGGACGAGCTGGTGCGCGGCATCGTGGCCCCCTTCGTGGTCGCGGCCCCCAATCCGCAAAAAGAAGCCCTGATCGCCTCGGTGGACGGTGCCCTGTCCGACGCCATGCGCGCCGTGCTGCACCATGCCGACTTCCAGAGCCTGGAAGCCCTGTGGCGCGGCACCGACTTCCTGCTGCGCCGCCTGGAAACCGGCCCCGGCCTGCAGGTGCATCTGATCGACATGAGCGCCGAGGAGTTCGCCGCCGATCTCAGCGCCGCCAGCGACCTGGCCGACACGGCCCTGTACCAGTGGCTGGTCGAGCAACCCTCGCAGGACAAGACCGGCGGCTACAGCCTGCTGTGCGGCCTGTATCAATTCGAAGCCACCCCGCCACATGCCGAGCTGCTGGGCCGCATGGCCAAGATCGCCAGGCAGGCCAACGCGCCCTTCGTGACTGGCATGGCGCTGGATGCGCTGACCGACCGCAAGCGCCCACCGCACGAACTGGTGCAGCAGGCCCTGCATGCGCTGCAGGACATGCCCGAGTCCAGCCACCTGGCCCTGATGGGTCCGCGCTTCATGCTGCGCCACCCCTACGGCAAACGCAGCGACCCGATCAGCGCCTTCGACTTCGAGGAATTCACCCCCGAGGGCGGTCTGCGCACCATGCTGTGGGGGCACCCCGCCTTGCTGGCAGCGGCCGCCTTCGCGGGCCAGGATGGCCTGCACATTGGCGATCTGCCCTTCTACCATTTCAAGGACGAGCACGGCGACACGATTGCCCTGCCCTGCACGGAGCGCCTGCTCAACACCGACGGCGCCACCACGCTGCGTGACTGGGGCATCACGCCCCTGCTGGCCCACAAGGGCGCCCCCGAGTTGCGGCTGGCCGGGCTGGACTCGGTCAATGGCCAGCCCCTGGGCAAGGCCTCGGTGGCATCGCCCCGTCCCCGCGTCACCATCGACACGTCCGTGGGCGTGGGCAGCAAAGCCGGCGCCCGCGTGGGCATGACCGTGAGTGCCCAATTCAAGAAGCCCGAACCCGAAGCCCGCACCACGGTCAGCGAGGAGGCCGAGGCCCCCGCCACCGCCACGGCGGGTGACGACGACCTGGACGCCCTGCTGGCCAGCCTGGGCGGTGAGCCCTCACCGGCCGCCGAGCCCACGAACAGCGCGGACGACGATCTGGACGCCCTGCTGGCCAGCCTGGGCGGCGACAGCAGCAGCGAGGCCAGCCCCGAGGCCGCCGCGGAAGACGATGGCATGGACCCCGAACTGGCCGCCCTGCTCAAATCGCTGGAGTGAGCCAGCGCCCCCGCCGAGCCCCCGATCCACCCCATGCCCCTCTGCCCATGAGCCCATTTGCACCCGCAGTTCGCACCCCACGTCCCTCCCGCTGGCTGGCGCCTCTGCTCGGCCTGCTGCTGACCTGCGCGCAGACGCTGATGCCTGCCCAGGCCAAGCCCACCGCTCCGGCCGCTGCAGAAGCCGCGAGCGTCCCTGCCAGCGCGGCCTCGGCGCCCGTGCGGGTGATGATCGAAGGTGCCACCGGGCCGGTGCTGCGCGTGGCCATCAAGCCCGCCAAGCCATTTGCCTACGAAGAAGGTGGGCACTGGAAGGGCTACAGCGTCGATCTGTGGATGGCGATTGCGCAGAAGAACAAGTGGCAGTTCGAGTGGGTGCCCATGGACACCGTGCCACAGACCCTGGAGAGCCTGCAAAAAGGCGAAACCGACGTCGGCGTAGGCGCCTTGAGCATCACCGAAGAGCGCGAGAAGGTGCTCGACTTCTCCCACCCCTTCTTCGAGTCGGGTCTGCAGATCATCACCCCGGCCGCCACGGCGGGCTCCATCTGGGTCGCCCTGGAGGGCCTGATGTCGGCGCCGGTGCTGGGAGGCATCTCCGGGCTGCTGATCGCCCTGGTGCTGGTGTCCTGGCTGCTGTGGTGGCTGGAGCGCCGGCGCAATGAAGAGAGCTTCCCCATGCCCGTGGGCGAAGGCATGAAAGAGGCCGTCTGGTGGTCCACCAATGTGCTGATCGCCGGCGGCTGCGAGAACAAGGCCCCTGTGGGCACCCCGGGCCGTCTGGTCGCGGTGGTGTGGATGCTGGGCGGCATTGCCTTCACCTCCTACATCACGGCCGTGTTCACATCGACGCTGACCGTCTCGCGCATGCAGACCGAGGTGCGCGGCATCAGCGACCTGCAGGGCCAACTGGTCGGCACGATCGAAGGCAGCTCCAGCGACGTCTTCCTGAGCAAGGCCGGCATCCCCCTGGAAGGACACGAAAATCTGGACTCCGCCATGGCCGCCCTGATGGCCAAGGAGGTCAAGGCCGTGGTCTACGACGCCCCCATGCTGCGCTACTGGATGACCACCCATGTGAGCGAGGCTGAAAAACTGGGTCTGGCGGGTGACACCTTTGCCCGTCAGCATTACGGCTATGCCATGCCCGTGGGCAGCCCTCGTCGCAAGCAGATCAACGAGGCCTTGCTCGACCTGCGTGCCGACGGTTTCCTCGAAGAGCTGGAAAAGCGCTGGTTCGGCTCCAGCCAGAATCAGCAAGGCACGCCTTGAGCTGGATCATCCCCCTAAATTCGAGCTCGCCGCCGTCCGCGCGAAAAGCTATCATTGACGCATTACACGTAAGGAGTGTCTGACCATGAAACGCACCATCACCTCTGATTTGCAAGCTGTGCGCAATCGCCTCGCGGTGGCCTGCCTGCTGACGGCGGCGCTGGGCACCGTGCCTGCCGCGGCCTGGGCGCAAGATGCCGCCACGCCTGCCGACCCTGCTGCTTCCAGCGCGTCCGTGGATGTGGGCTCGGCCGTGCCCGACGTGGCTGCTGTCAAGGAAGGCCTCTTTCCCGAAGACGCCTGCAAGGAACTCGAAGCCAACGGTTTCAAGTGCATGGGCTTCAAGCCCGCCATCAAGTACTCGCTGCCCGCCTCCTCGTTCGCACTGGGCTCGGCCATCCTGCCTGAGCTGCTCAAGCGCCAGCTGGATGTCTTCGCCGAAGTGCTCAAGGGCAAGCGCGGCACGGGACGTCAGGTCAAGATCATCGGCCACGCCGACGCTTCCGGCTCGCAAGCGGGCAACCTGACGCTGTCGCAGCGTCGTGCCGAATCCGTGCGTGCCTACCTGGTGCAAAAGGGTGCGGACCCTGCCATGCTGGCCGCTGTGGGCATGGGCTCGGCTGACCCCAAGAACAAGGCCAACCCCTACTCCAGCGAGAACCGCCGCGTCGAGATTGGCCGCGCTCCGGCCAAGTAAGCCCTTCTGTTCAAGCCGCTACGGTGGCCTGAAGAGCGCGCCCCCACAACACCCCGCTGGTCGGGGTGTTGTCACGTCTGGGCATGCGAGTATCGCGACTCACTTGCCCATATAGGCCCGAACCACCTGAAAATCGGTGCGGACGCCGCTGAGCGAAGGCGCATCCTGGAGGCTGCGTACCGTCACCTTGAAACGTCCGGGTGCCAGCTTGATGGCCTGCAGGCGCGACACCAGGACGCCCGATCCGATGGACGTCTCCTTGGGTTGTCGGATGTCACCGTCATGCACCACCGCGCCCGGCTGCCCACCCGTCATCGATACCACGGTCAGGCGCAGAACCAAGGGCACTCCAGGGGTGACCCATTCGCCGGTGGCCGCGTCCTTGCGGTTGCCGCCCGTCAGATCCCAGACCCGGTGGCGATCCTGCGGCTGATCCGGGTTGTAGAAGAAACGCAGATTGAAAGCATAAAAAACCTCTTCACGGACATCGAACTCCGCTTCGATGCTCTGCTCGGCCCGCCACGCCTCAAATGGCTGCGCAAACGGCGGCTTGAGGACCTCGCTCCCACTGACGCAGCCACCGCCGGCCCCGCCCACCACCAGCAAGGCCAGAGAACGCCCGCAGGCTCGGCGCAGGCCCTGCCACCACGAGGTGTTCATCACACGCCCGCGCTCAAGACCACAGCGTCACAAGGCGCCATCTTGCAGCGCCCACACGGTGAGCGCACTGAAGTTGTCATGGCTGGGCTTGTGGGCGGCGTTGCGCAGCACCAGCGCCTCCAGCATGGCCAGCCACTCGCGCGGGTCCTGCACCTGCGCCAGGGTCTCCTGCATCAGGGCCTCGTCCACATACTCCCACAGGCCATCGGTGCACAGCAGGAAGACATCGCCAGGGGCGATCATCCAGGGGTCCGGGCTCACGCCGATGCTCAGGTCCTCTTCGGGCGAGCCCAAGGCGCACAGCAACTCGCTGCGCTGGGGATGGCTGCGCATCTGATCGGCGCGGATCAGGCCCGCATCGGCCAGGGACTGCACCACGCTGTGGTCACGGGTCTGGGTGCGCAAGGCCCCCCGGCGGAAGACGTACAGGCGTGAGTCGCCCACGTGGCCCCACAGCGCCATCTGCGTGTCCAGATCGATGAACAGCGACACCACGGTGCTGTGCATGTGCTCCAGCTTGCCGCCACGCCGACGGTTCTCGTGGATGTAGCGGTTGGTGTCCAGGATGAGTTCATGAACCCCGCCCGGCCCCGTGACAGGCTCCTGGATGCAGCGCTCGATGATGTACTGCACCGCCAGCTTGGACGCCACATCGCCGCCACCATGGCCACCGGCGCCATCGGCCACCACACAGCACAGGTGGTGGTCCGAGTTCCAGTGCCCGCAGGCATCTTCGTTGTAGTTGCGCCCGCCCTGGCGGGAGATGATGGCCAGGTCCAGCTGGATCTGGCCGGGTGAGGCGAACACGGTGTCAGCAAACAGATTCGACATGATCGGCCTCAGACATCACGTTGAAGTTGGTCGATGTGCTCTTCGTAAGCACGCAGGAACTCCTTGCCGAAGAGTTCATGGAAATCATCACTGGCTTCTGCGGAGATGTGGCCGTACAGCTCGGTGAACACATCCCACATCTTGGCCTTGCGAGACGAAGGCAGCAGCGTGGCCAGCACCGATTTCTGCGTCAGCTTGCCCTCCAGCACGGCAGGGTCGAAGCGCTTGAGCACCCCCTCCAGCGCGGCGCGCATGCCTGCGACGAAGGCGAACTGGTGCGCGCGCAAGTCGTCATAGGCATCGCGCATGGCGGGGGCGGGTGGCATGAAGCCCCGGGCCGGTGGACTCAGCAGGTGGTTGAGCGCCACCTCTACCGAGGGCGAGAACTTCAAGGGGTTGTTCTCCTTGGCCACGATCATGGTCATCTCGGCACGGATCTCGCGCTTGAGTGCCGCGCGCGCCACCAGCAGCTCGACGGTGCCGCGCGTGGCTTCATGCACCAACTGGCCCAGCAGCTTCATGAACTCGGGCGTGAGCGACTGCACGGGCAAGGCCGGCATGCCCAGGCCTTCACGCAGGGCCGCGATGAGCGCGGCCTGGTCGGTGGGCACGGCCGCACCCACCGCTGGCGCCGCTGCAGGGGCCACGGTAGGTGCGACCACCGGGGCTGTGACCGGCGGGACGCTGGGTGGCACTGCCGCCCGTGCCGGAGCCTGAGCAGGAATGGACGCCGCGGGCGTCACCCCAATGCCCAGATCCGCCAGGCCCAGCGGGTCATGGGCCCCCGCCACCGGGGCCGTTGTGCCAAAGCTGTCGAAATCGCCCAGGCTGGGCGCCCCTGAGGGCGGGGTCACGGGCACAGCAGGATGCATGCCACTGCCGTTGCCCTTGGAGCGGATGACTGTGCGGCTGTCTTCCGCGCCCGAGTCCCAGGACAAAACTGCGCCCCGCGTGCCAGCGCTGCCGCCGACCACGGGGGGCGCCTTGACACCGGCCGAAGGCATCGCGGCGGCGGGTGCCGCCGGGGTCGCGACCTTGGGCGCCGCCATGGGCGCTTCCATGAAAGGCTGGTTCAGGGCCGACACATTGTCCGGCGCGGCGGTCGCCGAGGCGGCCGTCACCGTGTTGAGCGAACGCAAGGGGTCGACATGGTTGGCCATATTGGGCGCAATCGCGGCGGGCGCGAGCACCGAATTGGCCAGCGGATCGCCCCCAGCAGAGCCCAGACCGAACATGGCATCGATCGATGAGGCGGTGTTGGCCTTGCCGCCCCCCAGATCGCCCATACCAGGGATCAAGGGCGCCGCCGCGGCCCCGCCGAGTTCCAGCCCCAGACTGTTGGTGGCACCCAGCGTGCGCGACAGATCCTGCGCCTTGGGCGGGGCCACCGGATCGGGTGCAAAGGGATCCCAGTCATCCGGGATGCCGCCCGCGGGTGGGGCGGAGGCTGGCGCGACGGGCGCCTGTCCGAAACCACCCGAACCGCCACCACCAAAGCCGAAGGGATCCGATGCCGGCGCCGCCGGGGCGGACGAGAAACCGAAGGCCGCCATGGGATCGGCTGCCGCCCCGGAGGTGGGCAAGCCGCCACCGCCGCCAAAGCCCCCCATGGGCGCGGCAGGGCGCGGCGCTGGCGCGGCCGCCGGAGCCGAGAAGGCCATGCCCCCCAGATCGGCAAAGGGATCGGATGCCGAGGTGTGCGACACCCCTCCACCGGCCCCCATGGCCGTCACCGCATCCACCTTGATCGCATAGCCACCGATCTGCAACTGATCGCCGCTGGCCAGCGGCGCCTCGACCCCATTGCCCAGGGGCCGACCGTTGATCAGCACCGGGTTGCTGCCCCGGTCGACCAGCGCATAGCTCCCGTTGCGAAACACCACCTGGGCATGCACCCGCGAGATGGAGCGCTCCGGGTCCGGCAGCACCAGTTGATTGGTGTCGGCCCGGCCGATGCTGCCGCCCAACTCGTCGAACTGTGCGGCCAGCGCCTGCGGCAGGGGCGCTCCGTTGTAAGTCTGTACTGTCAGTTTGATCACGATCGTTGTTCCGTCATTCGGTGCGGTGCCAGGGCGGGCTCAGCGCAGGATATACAGCTTGCCCTCGACCTGGGCCAGACGCAAGGGCCACGCCACCTGCGATTTAAGGGGGTCTTCGCCCGAGGCGGTCTGGAGTACGGGGCGGCCATCAGGAAGGAGAGGCTCGATCAGCCGCCCCTCGGCCAGGGGCCGCAGCACGAAGCTGTCCGGCTCGGCGGGCAAGACGGTGGCCAGACTGCCCGCTTCAAACAACTGCTGCAGATGTTCGCGGATGCCTTGCGCCCAGGCCGTGGGTGTGCGCTGGTAGGCCAGGGCCAGCTCTTCGATGCGCAGGCGGCTCAGTTGCAGGTAGTTCTCGGCATCGCCTCGCTGGAAGTCGATGGCCAGGCCCTGCAGCAACTCCAGCACCTGGCGCGTCAAGGTCGTACTGGGGGTGATCACCGGTGCATCCAGCCAGCGCCAGCGCGGGAAGTTGACCGGCAGCTCCACATCCTTGGAGAAGCTGAAGGGCCACTCGAAGGCCTCATTGACGGCGGGTGACCACGACAGTTGCGACAACACCCGCGCATTGGGATCGGACGGAGACTGCCCCTCGTTACACAGCGCCAGGCTCAGGGTGACAGCCAAGTCGCCACGGCTGCGACGGGGCAGCACCGGCGGCAGCTCACCACTGGCCGACTGCACCCCCGCCACAAAACTGAGGCGATTGCGGCCGGACACCAGATACTCGTGCACCGGCAGGGTCATCGCCCCACCTTCGAGCCCGGTGCGTGCCACGGGCAAGCCATTGAGCGACGCTTCGACCGGGCACCCGCGGGACCAGACCCGCAACATCATCAGACGGTCCATGGTTGCTGCGCTGCCCTCAGGGAATCATCTCGGTCACTTGACCAGCAAAGGTCACCGAAATCACGCCGCCCCAAATACAGTTGAGCTTGGAGACGTTATCGAGGGCCGGAAACTGGTTGAGCATGACGGTGGCTGCACCTGGCACCCAAGGCGCGGGGGTCACCGGGATGCAGGGCATGGGCGTCAACACGCCCATCGCCGCAGCGGTCGCCGCCGCCACGGTCGGGTTGGACGGACTGGTGCACATCCCGAAGGGCCGGATGTTCACCATCGGGATGTGATCCATGATGTTGGCCGCTGGCTGGTTGCTGGTCATCATGCGGTGCAGCGGCAGCACACCGAGCGTGCTCGGCGCCATACCGAACGTGCACATCAGCACGGCGTTGTTACAGACATGTTGGGGCATCTTGATTCACTCCTGTCTTGTGGTGAGGCTCAGCCTGCACTCCAGTCAAGCAAGGTCATGGCGGGCCACAGCGCACGCTCGATGCATGTGTGCCCCCGCAAGGGATCCATCACCATCAGCGCCACCTTGCAGGGCTCGATCTTGAGCGTGCAATACCAGGCCCAGCCCTGACCATCGGGACGCGGGCGCAGCCCGGCCTCGCCCACCAGGGCGCCGGGCGCGCTGCCGGAGGCCTCGCACATGACGGCCAGCTCCGGGCTGCTCAAGCCCTCCATGGCCACCTGGAAGGGAAAGCGCCAGGCCGTCTTGACCGCCGTCAGCAAGGACGGCAGTTCCGACTCGGGCAGGTCACGCAGGAGGTCGGCATTCATGGCGGCCTGGCCGGCGGCATGCAATTCGATGCGCGCCTGGGCCCCACCATGCTTGAGCACGCCCTGCACGGTCAGCTCGGACGCACAGGCCACCAGACGCAGCAAGGCCTGCACGCGCAGGAAGCCCACGCTGCCCTGTGCATCGATGGCCTCACGCATGCCCCAGGTCCACGCCGAGGTGCCATGCATCAGATTGGGGGTGATCTCCAGCCGGGGTTGCAGCAGCACCTCGCTGCGGTTGAGCTCGGTGAACCAGCCCTCCATGCCCTGGATGAGCGCCTCGTTGAGCTGCATCCAGCCGGCCTGCCAGGGCCCGGTGGGCTGGGGCTGGCCATCACGCTCCAGCCGCACCACGGGCGGAGGCACCGCGCCGCGCACAGAGGCGTCGGGCCACTGCCACATGGGTTGCGACGAGGTTCTGAACTCCGCCAGCCACTGCTCGGCGGGAAACACGCTCACCACGGCGTCCTGCGCGCCCAAAGGGGCGCCGAACCGTCGCAGGCCGCAGGTTTCCGCCCGGATGTGCAGGTAACGGGGCACGGACTCCCGACACAGGGCACCATGCGGGATCAGCGTGCTCACCGGCCCGCCGGGCTTGGCCGCCACCACTTTGGCGGGGCCTTGTGTCGGGGCACGCGGCGGCACAAAAGGCTCGGCGCAATGCAGTGGCAGCTTGATCTGGCGCGCCCCCATGCCCGTCAACACCTGCCCGCCCACATCGCTCTTGATTTCGACGCGTGGGTGACGGTGCTCATCGCAGACCGTGTCGACCGCGCAGCGCAGGTGAAGCCAGGCCTTGTGCCCTTGTGCCGCCGGATAGGCCAGCGCGGCCACCTGCCGAGGCGCCACCTCGGCGCCAGGGGGCTGAGGCACATCGGTGCGATAGCGCTGAGGCTCGATCGTCATGGGGGCATGGTTGATCAGCGCCCCCTGGCCCGACCAGGCCAGGCGGTACTCGCGCCGCCAGCCCTGATCGCCCAAGGCCAGATCAAAGGCGCTCAGATCACACACCTGACGAGGCTGGGCCTGCACCGCCCCCGTACCCTCGATCCAGGCGGAGGCCGCCGCCGATGCCGGTACGGCCTCCATGGCCGCATCGGCTGCATCGAACTGCTCGGGGCCCAGGCCGGGCGCAGCGCGCTGCACCAGCACCTCGCGGGACTGCAGGGCCAGTTGCTGCGCCTTCACCGGCGGCGTGCGGCGCTCATCGCGCAGGATCTCGGCCGCCCACTCGAAGCCCGGCTTGTCATCGAAGGCCGGCCCCCACACGCACCACAGGTTCACATAGCGGGCCGCATGCGCCGGCTCCAGCAGCCCGTAGCGATGAGCCTGTTGCAGCGCTGCATCCACGAAGCTCATGCACCGGTCACCCAGCTTGGCCGCCAACTGGGGCCATTGCGCCTGCAGCACCGTCACCAGCGCGCGCGCGAGCCGCTCGCGCTGCTGCGTGAGGACCCAATCGTATTGTTCGGCAGACAGTCTCAGCATGGGCATTCCATCAGGCACCGGCCGCGGCCATGCAGTCACGTGGCGTCTGCACCAGTTGCCCGGCGCTCAGCGTCATCCAGTGCCAGGTTCGGGACCCCACCACCACCCAGTCGGTCAGTGGCCCGTACAGTTCATCGAGCTGCAAGGGATCGGCACGCGGCAACAAACCGAGCCACAGATCGGGGTCATACCAGGTCCACTTGCGCTGCGAGCCGTCAGGCAGCCCCACCTGCAGCAGACGCCGGGCGTGCTCGCGCATGGGCATCAGGGCCAACGGCCCGATGCCCAGCACACCCCAGCCCGGATAGGCCACACCGGCCTCCTGCAGCAACCAGTCCGTGAACTTCCCCTCGGGGCTCAGCTCGGCCAGATACGGGGCCACCGCCGCCTTCTCGGGCGGCTGCGCGCCACGCCACAGACAATCCCAGCCCTTGACGTCGGCGTCCTGCAGACGCTCCTTGAGCTTGGGCACGACCGCGCCATTGATCACCGCATACACGCGCGAGGCCGGACTGGCCCACAGCATGGACTTCAGATGGGCATACGACTGCTGCATGGGTCCTTAACTGGCATCAGCTGGCATTGGGATCTTTGTCCGCCGGGGGTTCCTCGGCCTTCTCTGGTGTGGGCGGTGCCGGTGGGCTGGCCGCCGAAGCCGACCCGCCACTGCCGCCGCCATTGATGTTGACCATGGGAGCGTCAATGCTGATGGTGCCCGGGCCGATCACGATCGAGCCCGCCCCCGCCTTGAGCGTGAGCGTCATGCCCGCTTCGATGGTCACGTTCATGCCACCCTTGATGTGGACGTTCATGCCGCCTTCGGCCTTGAGATCCTGGCCCGCCTTGACGTCCATGCCCTGAGCCGCATTGATGCCCATGGCCGCGCCACCGTCAATGCTCAGCTCGCCTCCAGCACCAATGCCCAGCGCACCACCGATGGCCTGAATGTAGTCACCGCCCACATCATGGTGGTGGTCCGCGCCATAGGTGGTCTTGACCACCCCGCCCACGGTCTGGTCCATGGTGCCGCCGATGGTTTCCTGGCGCTTGCCCCCCACGGTGATGGACTGGTCGACCTTGACCGTATCGGTGTCATTGTTCTCGACCTCGCGGTGGAAATCCTTCTGGGCCTGCAGCCAGATGTACTCCTTGCCCGGGTCATCGCAAAAGCGCAACTCGTTGGCGTCGGTGGCCGTGGTCGAGCCCATCGAGCGGGTCAGGATGCCCGTCAGGAAGGACTTGTCCGGCAACTGGTAAGGCGGCATGAACTCGGCGTTGTAGACACGGCCCGTGATGAGGGGCTGGTCCGGGTCGCCTTCCAGGAAGCTGATCACGACCTCGTCGCCGATGCGCGGGATGCTGATGGCGCCAAAGCCCTTGCCCGCCCAGGGTTGCGAGACCCGCACCCAGCAGGAGCTCTTGTCGTCCTTCTGGCCCAGTCGATCCCAGTGGAACTGCACCTTCACTCGACCGTACTTGTCGGTGTAGATGGGCTCGCCCGAGGGCCCGACCACCTTGGCGGTCTGGGGGCCATAGACCATGGGCTTGGGCGTGACACGCGGCGCACGGTAGGTGTCGGCCGTCGGCATGGCCTGGAACTCGCAGGAGTACTGCCCCTGGCTGCCTTCCTCGCCGCCGATCTGCACGCCTTCTTCCACGAAGATGTTGGTGCCGATGACCAGGTATTCGTCGTCCAGGCTGTTGTCGGGCAGGCCCTTGACCTTGAAGGTGTAGCCGCAGGTCACGCCACGCGCATCGGTCTGCGCCGAGGCCACGCGGAAGCCCGCCTGCTGCTCCTGAGCGCGCACCTTGGCGTAGGCCACGCCATCGCCATCCTGCGTGTATTCACCCGGGTAGTCGAACACCTCGAAGCTGGCCTGGTCGTGCGAGCGGCTGACCGTGTGGGTCTTGCTCAGGGAGGTGCTCGGGCGCTCGAAGTCGAAGTCGGCCAGCACCACCTTGGTGGGCAGCACCTGCACCCCCGCGCTCCAACTGTGCACGGACTCCATCAGATCATCGCGGTCAGCCCAGTTGGCACGGTAGGGCACCTGCGCATAGCCGGACACCGACCCGTGGGCCGAGATGCTGTCGCACAGCACCATCTCGTGGCCGCTCTCCGTGTGCTCGAAGTAGTAGTAGATGCCTTCCTGCTCCAGCATGCGGGAGACGAAGTTCATGTCGCTTTCGCGGTACTGCACGCAGTAGACCCAGGGCGTGTAGGACGCGGTCAGGCTCTTCTTGAACTTGGACAGGCCGCTGTGGTCGCCGAAGACTTCTTCGACGATCTGCACCACGGTCTTTTCCTGGAAGATCTTGCAGTCCTGCGTGCGCGAGAGGAACCAGAACCAGGGCCGCAAGGTGGCCTGGTAATGGAAGTACTGCTTGGTGCGACGCCCGGACTGGGCAAAGCGTGCGACCAGGCCGTTGAAGTAGCGCGTGCCACCCTCCGGCTGGGTCACGGCCACCGTCATGCTCTTGCCGAGGAAATCCGCCAGCTTGAGATCGGGCTTGTCGCACAGGATCTCGACCTGGTATTCGAAGGGGCGTGACAGCCCCTCCGACCCCGACATCGAGAGCAGCTGCATCTGGCCCTTGCCCCCGACATCGCAAATCAGTTCAGCGATCTGTGCCATGACATTCCTTTCAAATCGTCAAGCGGGCCTGGATCTGCAGTGCAGCGCCGGGCCCGCCACGGCTCACGCGAAGCCGTAGGTGAAGTCTCCATCGGCCACATCCAGCGTGACGCCCTTGAGCTCCTGGCCCTGGCTGACGCGCGTGAGGTACTCGATCGAGATCTTGGGCAACACGGTGTTGGTGAGGATGGCATCGATGATGCGACCACCCGACTCCGGGTTGTCGCAGCGCTTGACGATGAGCTTGACCGCCTCTTCGGTGTAGGTGAAGGGGATGCGGTGGTTCTCTTCGACGCGCTTCTTGATGCGGTTGAGCTGCAGGCGCACGATCTTGGCCATCATCTCTTCCGACAGCGGGTAGTAGGGGATCGTGACGATGCGGCCCAGCAGCGCGGCCGGGAAGATCTTGAGCAGCGGCTCGTGCAGGGCCTGGGCCAGGCCATCGGGCTCCGGCGCCATCTCGGGGTCCTTGCACATGTTCATGATCAGCTCGGAGCCGGCGTTGGTCGTCAGCAGGATGATCGTGTTCTTGAAGTCGATGTAGCGGCCTTCGCCGTCTTCCATCCAACCCTTGTCGAAGACCTGGAAGAAGATCTCGTGCACATCGGGGTGGGCCTTCTCGACCTCATCGAGCAGCACGATGCTGTAGGGACGACGACGCACGGCCTCGGTCAGGATGCCGCCTTCGCCATAACCCACATAGCCCGGAGGCGCGCCCTTGAGCGTGGACACCGTGTGGGCTTCCTGGTACTCGCTCATGTTGATGGTGATGACGTTCTGCTCGCCACCGTAGAGCGCCTCGGCCAGGGCCAGGGCGGTTTCGGTCTTGCCGACACCCGAGGTGCCGCACAGCATGAACACACCGATGGGCTTGTTGGGGTTGTCCAGGCGCGCACGGGCGGTCTGGATGCGCTTGGCAATCATGTCCAGGCCATGCTGCTGGCCGATCACGCGCTTGCCCATGGTCTCGCCCAGGCGCAGCACGGTTTCCAGCTCGTTCTTGACCATGCGGCCCAGCGGAATGCCGGTCCAGTCGGACACCACGGCCGCCACGGCCTGGGCATCCACGGAGGGCAGGATCAGCGGGTTCTCGCCTTGCAGCACCACCAGCTTGTCCTGCTCGATCTTCAGCTCGGCCAGCATGGCGGCACGCTGAGCATCGTCCAGCGCAGCGGCCTGCGAGGCGGCACTGTCCACCGGGTTGTCGGTGCCACGCAGTTGAGCGCGCAGGGCCAGGATCTTGTCGACCACGGCCTTCTCGTCCAGCCAGCGCTTTTCCAGCTCGGCCAGGCGGGCGCGTTCGGCGTCCAGCTTGGCCTGGGCTTCGGTGCCCCGGTTGCCCACCTCGATGCCCACAGCGGCTTCACGGCCGATGATGGCCAGCTCGATCTCCAGGCCATCGATGCGATGGCGGCTGTCTTCCACGGCCGGCGGCGTGGCGTGCTGGCTGACGGCCACACGGGCGCAGGCCGTGTCCATCAGGCTCACGGCCTTGTCGGGCAACTGACGCGCGGGAATGTAGCGGTGCGAGAGCTTGACCGCGGCCTCGATGGCCTCGTCGAGCAACTGCACGCGATGGTGCTTTTCCAGCACGGAGGCCACGCCACGCAGCATCAGCACGGCCTTGGTTTCATCGGGCTCGGGCACCTGCACGACCTGGAAACGGCGGGTCAGGGCGGGGTCTTTCTCGAAGTACTTCTTGTACTCGGCCCAGGTGGTCGCGCCGATGGTGCGCAAGGTGCCACGCGCCAGGGCGGGCTTGAGCAGGTTGGCCGCATCGCCGGTACCGGCCGCGCCCCCCGCGCCCACCAGGGTGTGCACTTCGTCGATGAACAGGATGATGGGCTTGGGCGAGGACTGCACCTCGTCGATCACCTGGCGCAGGCGCTGCTCGAACTCACCCTTCATGCTGGCGCCGGCCTGCAGCAGGCCCAGGTCCAGGCTCAGCAGGGACACGTCCTTGAGCTGGGGCGGCACATCGCCTTGGGCCAGGCGCTGTGCAAAGCCCTCGACCACCGCGGTCTTGCCCACACCGGCCTCACCGGTCAGGATGGGGTTGTTCTGGCGGCGGCGCATCAGGATGTCGACGATCTGGCGGATCTCGTCGTCACGACCGGAGACCGGATCCATCTCGCCCTTGCGGGCCTTGTCGGTCAGGTCCACCGTGAACTTCTTGAGGGCCTCCTGCTTGCCCATGGCGGCCGGGGCCATGGCACCGGCCTCGCTGCCGGGCTGAGCACCGCCACCCAGGGCGCTGCCATCTTGCGCACCCATGCTGGCCTCGGCGCTGGCGCCACAGATCTGGTCGAAGCTCTCGGCCAGGTCATCGCCCTTGATCTTCTCGAACTGACGCGAGATGGCGATCAGGGCATTGCGCAGCGAGTTGGTGCGCACCATGGCCAGCATCAGGTAGCCCGAGCGCACCTGCGCATCACCGAACTTGAGCGTGCTGTAGACCCAGGCGCGCTCGATGGCCATCTCGATCTGCTCGGAGAAGTCCGAGATCGCGGTCGAACCACGGGGCAGGCGGTCCAGTGCCGCCGTCACGTCCTTGGCCAGCACCGAAGCGTCCAGCCCGAAGTGCCGGATGATCGCGTCGACATCCGACTCGTTGTTCTGCAGCAGCTGCGTGATCCAGTGGACCAGCTCCACATAGGGATTGCCGCGCAATTTGCAGAACACGGTCGCCCCTTCGATGGCTTTGTAGCCCAGGGGATTGAGCTTGCCAAACAAGGCCACCCGGCTGATTTCACTCATGGCTCGATCCTTTTATTGCAAAGATAGATGTTCAACGTTCATGATCAGGTCGGCCGCATCCCGCGGGCGCTGGCGCTGGTTGAACCAGCTGCTGCGCCCCAGGGCTCCGGCGACCTGAGACCTCCCGAGAGACCAGGCGGGCACATCCTCCTTGCGGAGAATGAGCTGCAGGTCCCACGCAAACTCGAAACCGACATACTGCCGCACCAGCGCCTTGAGGGCCTTGAGCCCCTGAGAGCCCGGCAGAAAGTCCTGGTATTGGGCCAATGACACGGGCCCGATGACGATGCGGAACTTGTGCTGCACGTCCCAGACCTGCGCACCCAGCACCGCCCCCCGCCCCAGGCCCTGCTGGCCATGGCGCGTCAGGCGCGAGCGCTCGTCCTTGTGCAGCGGCATCCAGTGGCCGGCAAACTGGTCCACGCGCACCGTCACCCCGAACTGCACCTGGATCCAGGCCCGCAGGCCATCGGCATCCCGCACCTGGCGGGCCAGGCGACCAGCGTAGTACAGCTTGGCATGGTCGGGCAACTCGTCGCGCTGACGGAAAGCCGCCCCCCCCAGGCCGAACAGCGCGCCCAGCCAGCGCTCGATGCTGGCATCGTCGGCGCGGTCCAGCATCACCGCCGGCTGCGACCGTGTCCAGGCACGGTAGAGCAGCAGGCCGAAGCGGTGCAGCAGCATGTCCAGAAAGCGCTGCATGGTCGGATCACCCTGGTGCATGCTGCGCTCGCGCACATACTCCGTCAGGTGGATGGGCAAGGCGCCATTGGGGCCCAGAAAGCCGATCACGCGCTGCACCAGCCGGGCCGGGCCATCGCCCGGCGGCAGAGTCTGGGCAATGGGGGCCGGCGGAAAGCTCAGCGTCGGGTCTTGCGCAAAGCGCACCGGCTCATCCTGCGGGCGCAGAGCCTGCCCCAGACGCGGCAGATGCGGATGCGCGCCTTCGATGCGGCGCAGGGCCTGGAACAGATCGAAGTCGTACGGCCGCTCATTCAGGCGCTGCCACAGCGCCTGGATCTGAACGTCGTCGCGCACCGCGCTCACAGCACCGGCCTCGCGCCCGGCTGGGGCATCCAGCGCATGACCTCGCCACGCGTCAGCGACTGCAGCACGGTCTGCGCATAGGTGTTCATGGACACATGCCGCGCCATGTAGTGGTGCAGCACAGAAGCGAACAGGAAGGCGCTGCCCCCTTCAAACGACAGCTCATCGAGCGTGAGCTGGATCTCGATGCCACGCGCAAAGGCAATCGGCCCCGGCACAGGGTGACGACGCACCACCGGCTTGGTGGCCACCTGACGCAGCCCCTCGATCTGGCGCTTGGTGGCCGGATCACAGGCCATGGCAAACAGATACATCAGCTCGCGCAGCGCCTGCCCACCCTGCACCGGATCAGTGTCGACGATGGACAGGTAGTTGAGCGACAGCAGATTGAGCAACTGCCAGGCCGCCGAACCATCACGCAGGGAGCTCAGGGGCCGCGACGGTCCCGCCGCCACCTGGATGCCCGAAATGGGCGCGGCCGTGTCCAGCGTGAGGCCCGCCCCCGCCGGCATGAACACCGGCAGATCGCGGTTGGTACAGGTCACCTGCAGCGAGAGCTGGCGCAGCGTGTGCGGGAAGGGCGATTCGCGCGCATCGACCAGGGAGAGGAAGACCTCGGAGCCGACATAACCAGAGCGCGCCCCCTCGCGGCGCACCTTGTCCGAGGCCAGGCGCGGCTGACGCACCGCGCTCCAGTAGGCCTGATGGCCGGCCGGGGCACCGTGCGGCGTGGCGAACAGCGGGTAAAAGGTGACACTGTCGTTGGACTGGGTCACCCCCTCCACCGAGCTCACACCATGCACTTCGAAATCCACCGGCGCCGAACGCTCGGGCACCACGTGGAACTCGAAACTGCTGTCATTGACCTGCACACGGTCGGCGCGATGCGGGAACAGATTGACCGCCGGCACGCAGTGCAGTGCAAAGTTGTTGGCCTCGACCACGCCTTCCAGACCCTCGCCCTGACGAGAAAACAGCAACACCAGTTCGCACTCGTTGCCAGCACAGGCGGCAAAGCCCGGGTTCAGGCCATTGACGTCGACAAACAGGAAGCGCTGCGGGAAGGCAAAGTACTCCTGCATCAGACGCACACCCGACAGGCCGCGCTGCGTCACCGGCAGCAGGGCCTCGTCGTCGGTGTAGCCCACGGGCTGGACGGCCTCCTTGGTGAGCAGACGGCGGCTGCTCTCACCCGAACGACCGGGCGGGCCCACCAGCACGCCCACGCAGGCGCCCAGGATCAGCTCCTGCAGCTTGAAGGCCACATCGGTCAGCCCTCCCAGATAGAAGCGCAGGCTGTCGAGCCCCACCTGGGCAAACGTCAGCCCGGCGGGCAGGGTCAGGCGCAGGCGCACACCAGCGCGCGGACGCTCTTTCAGCGCCAGGGTCGACAGCGACAGATCGGCGGCGTTGATGAAGTACTCGGCCGACGTCACCGTGATGGGTGTCAGTGTCACGTCCTGCCCAGTGCGGAACTGGCAGCGCGTCGAGCTGATCGAGGGCGCCGCCCCGCTCATCGCGGTCCCCCGGGGGATCACCACGCCCTTGAGCAGATTGGGATCGGGCAAGGGCTGCATCTGCGCCACCAGCATGGACGGCACCGGGGCACTGAGGTTGGGGCAGACCATGTCCAGCAGGCGCTGCGACAACTGTGGAAACTCTGCATCGAGCTTGAGCTGCACGCGCGCGGCCAGAAAGGCCGAGCCCTCCAGCAGCCGCTCGACATAGGGATCGGCCACTTCCAGGCCCTCGATGCCCAGACGGGCCGCGATCTTGGGGAACTCGCGTGCGAACTCCGCGCCCATCTCACGCAGATAGCGCAGTTCCTGGTTGTAGTAGCGAAGCAGTCGTGGGTCCATGGGATGCTCGGGTTCTCACGATTGCATGTCAGGCACGCATGTCTCGCACGGCGGCCTGACCGGTTTCAACGTCCATGGCCGCGCTCAGCAGCAGCTCCAGCGGCACGGGCTGGTTCCACATGTGGCCACGGATGACCAGCTTGAGCTGGTTGTGGTGGCTGCGCGCATGGCCATCGATCTGGGCCTCGACCTCCAGGGTGTTGCGGTCGATGCGGGGCTCGAAGTCCAGGATGGCCTGCTTGATGTCGGCACTCACGGCACGCAGATCCAGCCGCCCCACGGCTTCACCCGACAGGGACGGCAGACCGTAGTTGAGCACCGAGGCCTGCGCAAAGGGCGCCTGCTTCCACATGGCCAGTTCTGCTTCGATGTAGCCTGGCCGGGTCACCTTGCCCACCCGACGAGATGGCTCGGCGCGGTTGGCATTGAACAGCCAGGACAGATCGCGCAGCACAGCGGCGCGCAACTGCTGGCGCGACAGCACCCGCGCGTCCAGCGGTTCGGTGCTGGTGCGCGGATCGTTGTCGGTCAGGCGGTCCAGCAACGAGGGCTGCAGGCGCTCCTGGGAGGTGAGTTCGGCCATGGGTGATGCTCGGCGTCAGGCTCAGACCGCAGGGGCCGGCTCCTGCAGGTCTGCATCGCTGGAGGCCGGTGGCTCCAGTTCGATCAGACGCGTGTTAAGCAGGCTGTGGTCACCCAGGTTGGAGGTCAGCAGGCGCTGGCCCAGCCCGGCGTAACGCTCGCTGCCAGCCCCGCCCAGCGGTGTCCATTCGGTCTTGCGCGACAGCAGGATCTGAGGGTCTTCGCTGGACTGCGAACCAGGGTAGCGCGAAGGAATCATCGCCACGACCTCGCCCCCATTGTCGAAGGTCAGGTAGGCCGGCGACCACACCATGTCACGCAGGTCCTGAGGCACGTCCAGCGAGATCTTGGTCAGACGCGAGAAGGGGATCCAGTAGTACTTGCCATTGACGAAGGCCTCCAGCACGGGGCCCAGGCGCGAGTCGGCATCGGCGATCCACTCGAAACGCTCGCCATCGATGGCGCCGGGCACGGCAGGCGCGGCCTCGAAGGCGCGCGCGGCCAGATCATCGGCCAAGGCCTGGTTGCCCTGCCCTGCCTGCAGCAGGGATTCGATCAGCATGGCCAGCCATTGGTCTGGGTGACCGAAGACCATGGGCGCGCGCTTGCCGGCAAAGACCTCGGCCCGCAGCAGCTCACAGCGCAGGGCATGGCCCACCATCTCACGCATGGGAATGGCCGCAGGCATCAGGTCGGCTGCCACATTGAGCTGCGTGTGTGCACGCTCCCACTGGCCCAGCACGCACAACAGTTGCGCCATGAAGATGCGCATGCGTGCATCGGCCGGCTTGGTCTTGACGGCCGCGATCAGGTGCTTGAGCGCCGTGGCCGGGTCGCCGTCGCGAAGGGTGGTTTCCGCCAGTTCCAGTGCGTCAGACATGAGCAGCTTTCTTGTGAGAGAAGAAGGAGGATGTGCCCGGGTTCATCTCAGAACCCGTGACCACAATCGGTACAGAAGCGCGCCGCGCGTGGCATCACGCTGCCACACGAGGGACAGGACTTGTGGGTGCTGGCCATGTCAAAACCACACTCGTGACAGAAGCGCCCACCCTGGCTGGGCACCTGGCAATTGGGGCAGCGCTGCACATTGTCGGCGCTCTCGCCGTAGCCGCCCGAGCCGCCCACAGGCTGGCGCCCTTGCGCCTGCTTCAGGCAGTTGTTGCACTGGCCCTCGTCTTCGTTCCAGCAGTCACCGCAGAACATGTCCTTGCAGGTGGGGCACTTGTGGAAGTAGCGCTGGGCTTCGGCCTGGGCTTCGAGGAAGGCCTCGTCGTGGGCGCCCCGCGAACTGGCATCGGCCACCGTGCCGGTGGCCCGCCCCGCCTTGCTCAGGTCGGAAAACAGAAAGGCCAGCCGAGACAGCCAGCCCGTGATCTGCCCGACGCGGTGCGGCTTGAACTTGCTGCGCCAGGTGAAGTCGCAGCCCTGGCAATAGAACTCGAACTGGAAGCCCGCAGACAAGGCATCCTTGCTGCTGAGGTCTCGGTAATTCTTCATTCGGTTCATGGAAACAGCCCTTGTCGTGAAACGCCCGCCCGATCCAGAGGATCAGCGGCCGATCTTGTTCTTCTTGATGTATTCGTCGATCAGCTTGATGACCGCATCCTTGTCCAGGCCGGCGGACTCGTTCCTGGCGGCCTCGAAGCGCTGCACGCCCAGCTCGGGCTTGTCTTCCAGGCTGGCCGCTTCCATCGTGACGCTGCGCGAGTTCATCAAGGTGAACTTCTGTGCGCCCGAGCCGCTCGTGGTGCCGGGCGTGCCGCTGCGCCCCCGGTACTGGATCGAGACTTCATCGTAGTTGAAGGTCCACACCTCGCTGAGCACGACCTCATCGTCGTCGCTGTCGACCTCCAGGTCATAGGACATCAGCAGCACGCCCTTGAGGTCCATGCGCACCATGAGGCTCTTTTGCGTGCGCTGCACCAGGATCATGGTGGCCGTGGGAATGCGCTTGCCCGATTCCAGATAACCCAGCATGCCCGTGGTGGCGCCATCGACCGGCTTCTTGATCGAGATGCCCTTGCCCACGGCCTGCTTGGTGCTGCCGGCCGAATCCTTGGAGGCGGCCTCTTCCAGGCTCATGCCCCAGGCCCAGTCGATCAGCTCGATCTGGCCCACGAAGTCGACTGCCTCGGCATCGCCACTGATGCCGACCGAGGACAGGTTCAGGTAAATCTCTGCGTATTGCATCTCGGGCCTCTCAGGTCTCGTTCAGATCGATCGCGTCCTGGAACTGCGACCGGTAGATCTTGGCCGTCGACTTGTAGCGGCCATCGGCACCGATCGCGTACTGCTCGACCTTGATCTTGGCGTATCGGATCGAGATGTCCTCTTGCAAGATGATGGAGTTGCCCATCGAGTTCATGTTCAGCGTGACCGACTCCAGCCGCGCCTTTTCAATCTCGATGGCAAAGGCCTGACGCAGGGTGCCCTCGGTGTCATTGACACGGTGGGCCACGGTGATGCGCGCCTTGACGATCGGATCGCGCGACTGCAGACAACTCATCAGCTTGATCGATGAGGCATCGAAGCGTTTGGTGAGCGACAGCGGCGAAAACGCCGGTTTGCGGATGGGGTCGGCGTTCTTCTGGGGGACGTCCTGGTTCACGCCCAGGGACCAGTCAAAGTCCAGCAGAACGATCTGCCCTTCGAACCCCTCGAATTCGCTCTCGCCCGTGAGCTTGCCATTCTTGGCGAACTCGACGTTCAGAAATATTTGGCTCCAGCCCATGATGCTCGCGACCTCGTTGAGTCATGCCCTGTGAACACAAACCACCGCGTGATGCCTGTCGTGCGGGCCCGCTGCCAAGCAGACCCACACGGCAGGCATCAACGACTAAGCGTCCGTGTGCGTTTTGACAACGCACACGGACGCCAGCCGGATGATTCGCCTTACTTGACCAGCTTGTTGCCGGCGATGTCCCACTGGAATTCACCAGCGTCGGACAGCTTGCCGTCGTTGCCTTGGGCCTTGTACTTGATGTAGATGTCCTTGCAGACCATTTCCACGTCCTGGCTCACGGCACCGTCTTCACCGCCCTTGGTCGACACCTTGGTCGTGAAGGCTTGCTTCATTTCGATGCGGAAGTATTCCTGGGGCAGGTCATGCGCGCCAGTCTGCTTACACATCACGATTTCGACCTTGCCGAAGTGCACACCCTTGACGATGTTGCGCAGGATCTGGGGGGAGGACTTGTCGAAGTAGTGCGAGAAGCTCAGGGCACCCGGCTGGGCCTTGCCCACGGCAGCACCGCCACCCTTGAGGAAGCTGGACTCAGCTTCGATGTCCCAGCTCCAGTCGCCGATTTCGATCCAGCCGGCGCTGCCAGGAAAGTTTTCCTGCAGCGATTCACCGGTAGGGACGCCTTCAAATTTGATAAATGCATTACCCGGCATGATTGACTCCTAAATTGGTCAGAGTTAACAAAAAATGGGCTGGATCAGCCCTTCTTCTCAGAAGGCAGTTTGGAGACCAGCCGCAGAGAAACCGTGAGACCTTCAAGCTGATAGTGAGGCTTGAGGAAGAACTTGGACGAGTAGTAGCCCGGTGCGCCTTCGACCTCTTCGACCACCACTTCGGCAGCGGCCAGAGGACGCTCGGCCTTGGTGACCTCGGAAGAGTTGACGGGATCGCCATCGACGTAGTTGCCGATCCAGTCATTGAGCCAGGTCTGCATGGCGTCACGCGACTTGAACGAACCTACCTTGTCGCGCACGATGCACTTGAGGTAGTGAGCGAAACGGCAGGTCGCGAACAGGTAGGGCAGACGGGCAGCGAGCGCGGCGTTGGCCGTGGCGTCGGGGTCGTCATACTCGGCAGGCTTTTGCAGGGACTGGCCACCGATGAAGGCTGCGAAGTCCGAGTTCTTGCGATGGATCATCGACAGGAAGCCGTTCTTGGAGAGTTCGGCTTCGCGACGATCGGAGATCGAGATCTCGGTGGGGCACTTCATGTCCACGCCGCCGTCGTCGGACGGGAAGGTGTGGGTGGGCAGGTTCTGCACGGCGCCGCCAGACTCGATGCCGCGGATGCGCGAGCACCAGCCGTATTCCTTGAAGGAGCGGTTGATGTTGGTGGCCATGGCGTAAGCGGCGTTACACCAGCTGTACTTGCCGTGGTCGCCACCGGCGGTGTCTTCCTCGAAGTCGAACTCTTCGACCGGGCTGGTCTTGGCGCCGTAGGGCAGGCGCGCCAGGAAGCGCGGCATGCACAGGCCCAGATAGCGTGCGTCGTCGGACTCACGCAGCGAGCGCCAGGCGGCGTACTCGGGGGTCTGGAAGATCTTGGTCAGGTCGCGCGGGTTGGCGAGCTCCTGCCACGATTCCATCTGCATCACGGTGGGCGCTGCGGCAGCCAGGAAAGGGGCATGGGCTGCGGCCGCGACCTTCATCATCTCGCCCAGCAACTCGACGTCCGGCGGGGTGTGGTCGAAGTAGTAGTCGCCCACGAGGCAGCCGAAGGGCTCACCACCGAACTGACCGTACTCTTCTTCGTACATCTTCTTGAAGATGGGCGATTGATCCCAGGCAGTGCCCTTGAAGCGCTTGAGCGTCTTGCCCAGGTCCTGCTTGGAGATGTTCATCACACGGATCTTGAGCTGCTCGTCGGTCTCCGTGTTGTTGACCATGTAGTGCAGGCCACGCCAGGCAGATTCCAGCTTCTGGAAGTCCTCGTGGTGCAGGATCAGGTTGACCTGCTCGGAGAGCTTCTTGTCGATCGCGGCAATCATGGCCTCGATGGACTTGACGGCATCGGCACTGACGATGTTGGTGTTGGCCAGCGCCTGGGCAGCCAGGGTCTGGACGGCCTGCTCGACGGCGCTCTTGGCCTCGTCGGTCTTGGGCTTGAATTCCTTTTGCAGCAGCGAGGTGAAGTCGTTGCCTTCGAGGGTGACGCCAGCCAGCGCCGCGCTTTGTTGTGACTGTTCAGCCATGTCGATTCACTCCAGGGGCGTTGTTTATTCGGCGTCTGCGGGTTTGGCGCTGGATGACAGCGAAGCCAGCAGGGCTGGATCGTTGAGCACCTTGGCGATCAACTCTTCGGCACCGGTCTTGCCGTCCATGTAGGTGATCAGGTTGGACAATTGCGTGCGGGCTTCGAGCAGCTTGTTGAGGCCCTCGACCTTGCGGGCCACGGCCGCCGGCGAGAAGTCGTCCATGCTTTCGAAGGTGATGTCCACGGGCAGGTTGCCTTCACCCGTCAGGGTGTTGGGCACCTGGAAGGCCACGCGGGGCTTCATGGACTTCATGCGGGCGTCGAAGTTGTCGACGTCGATTTCCAGGAACTTGCGATCAGCCACGGCGGGCAGCGGATCAGCCGGTTTTCCGGACAGGTCGGACATGACGCCCATCACGAAGGGCAGTTGCACCTTCTTCTCAGCGCCGTACAACTCGACGTCGTACTCGATCTGCACGCGGGGAGCGCGGTTACGCGCAACGAATTTTTGACCGCTCATTTGTATGACTCCGTTTCAATGACCATTCGGCTCACTAAGCCACATTACATCAAGGCGAGGAAGACTCTACCCTTACCCGACTGGGGCCCCCAAGAACTAGGGGGGCGATGCACTTCAGTATCCACTGTCGTCCATCCCTCCAGCCACGGAGTTGGGGTCCACGCCCATGATTTTGGCCACTTCGTTGAGCGCTTCTGGCGCCAGCTCCTTGACCAGCTCCAGGAAATTCTTGTCGATCAGCTTCTGCGCCCGGCGCAGGAACATCTGCGCGGGGTTGGTGGGCTCGGTGCGCTCCAGGTAGGCGCACACCAGGTCGATGGCCTTGATGGCGTCTTCACGCGTGTCGATCGAGTCCCCCAGGCCGCCCCCACCGCCGCGGGAAGCGCGTCGCGACGGGGCCTCCTCGTGGTCATCGGTGCTGCTGCCACCCGCCAGATCACCCAGCAGGCTGTCGAGGTCATCCAGACCACTGCCACCGTCGGCACTGGGGGTGACCTTGGCCAGGGCCGACAGCATCTCCTTGAGGGTGTCGCAGGAGGGACCACGGCCATAGCCTGCGCGCTCATCCAGCAGGTTCAGCAGATGATCGAGCTCGTCGCGTGTACGCGACGCCAGGTCACGCAGGCCCTCGTCTTCGGCCACGGCATCCCGCAGCATTTCCTCGATGCCCGACACGGTCATGGGCGACTCGTCCTCGCGGGCAGGCACGCTGCCGAGCGCCACTTCCAGGTCCCGCACGGTGAGCTGGCCGATGGCCCGGCTGCGGAAGATGAGTGACTGACGGATGTCGCCCAGCAGGGTGGAGGCATCCTCCAGCTGCGCCAGCACGTTGAGGCGGGCGTAGGCATCACCATCGTCCGGGTCTGGCTTGGGATGGGCATCATCCCAGTAGCGTTCGAGCAACTCGCGGATCAGGCGCAGGGTGTGCGGCAGGGAGCTCAGCCCCTCGCGGTGCAACTGGCCACGTCCCCACAACAGCGCCACGCGGATGTCCCGCGTGCGGTTGAGCAGGGATTCGGACAGCTCGATGACCCGGCTCCAGTCCGGCGGTTCCGCCGCAGAGAACTGGGTCTCGGGCTTGCCTTCGGACGCCTTGGTCAGGTCCAGAAACTCGTTGTCGTATTCCAGGTCCTCGCCGCACGGGGGGTCTCCCAGGGGCTCCAGCCAGGCATCGACTTGGGCAGCACAGTCACTCATGAGATTGCCGTAGGTGTGTTGATGATGGTGTTTGAGAATGTAGCTTAGCGACTGCAAGTGACATCTGTGCTGACGGTGCTCATGGTGTTGCGCAATCCCCGCAGGGTCAAGCCTACGGTTTAGGGGCGTCACCTGCGGCCTGCGCTATCCTGAGCCCATGCCCGCAATCCTGACGGTCACCATGAACCCGGCCCTGGACCTGTCCACCTCGGTGGACCAGGTGATGCCCACGCACAAGCTGCGCTGCGCGGCGGCCCAGATCCACCCGGGTGGCGGCGGCATCAATGTGGCCCGGGTGGTGCACCGGCTGGGGGGTGACTGCCTGGCCTTGTACCCCGCCGGCGGCGTCACGGGTCAGTCACTGAAGCAACTGCTGGACGCCGAGCAGGTGCCCCATCGCTGCATCGACATCGCTGCTGAAACACGCGAGAGCTTCTCGGTGCACGAGCTCAGCAGCGGGCTGGACTTTCGCTTCGTGCTGCCCGGCCCGACCTTGCAGGCGCCGGAGTGGCAAGCCTGCCTGGCGGCCATCGGGTCCCTGCCCGAAGCGCCGCGCTACCTGGTGGCCAGCGGCAGCCTGCCGCCGGGCGTGCCCGTCGACTTCTACGCCCGCTTGAGCGCGCAAGCCAAGGCCCAGGGCAGCCACGTGGTGCTGGACACCTCGGGGCCGGCCCTGGCGGCGGCCCTGGCGGAGGGCGTCTACCTGTTCAAGCCCAGCCTGCGCGAACTGCGCGACCTGACCGGCCAGGCCCTCGCCGATGAAGCTCAGTGGTGTGCGGCCGCGCGGCAACTGATCGACCAGGGACAGGCCCAGATCGTGGCCCTGTCCCTGGGGGAAGACGGCGCCATGCTGGTGACGGCCGATCAGGCCTGGCGTGCGCCGGCCCTGCAGGTGACGGTGGCCAGCACCATCGGCGCCGGCGACAGCTTCCTGGGGGGGCTGGTCTGGGCCCTCAACCAGGGACAGGATCTGAGCGAGGCCTTTCGCCATGGCATGGCCTCGGGGGCCGCGGCGCTGCTGAGCCGTGGCACCACGCTGTGCGACCCCCAGGACGTGGCCCGCCTGCACCAACAGGTGGTCTTGCGCTCACTGTGACACGTCGGCCAGCGCGCGGCGCGGGCTCAGCCATTGGACCGCCTCGTCGGCAGGCACCGGCCTGCTGTACAGATAGCCCTGGTACTGGTCGCAACCATGGGCCCGCAGGAAGTCGAGTTGATCCTGGGTCTCCACGCCTTCGGCGATGGTGCGCAACCCCAGGCTGTGGGCCAGGTTGATCACGGTCACTGCGATCACCTCGTCCTGCGGATCGAACTTCAGGCCTCTCACGAAGGACTGGTCGATCTTGAGCTTGTCGATGTCGAAGCGCTTGAGGTAGCTCAGCGATGAATAGCCCGTGCCGAAGTCGTCGATGGACAGGGCCACGCCCAGGCGCTTGAGGCCATCGATGGTGGCGATGGTGAAGTTCGAATCCTCCATGGCCACGCTCTCGGTCAACTCCAGCTCGACCATGTTGGCCGGCAGGCCGCTGAGCTGCAAAGCCTCGATGACGGCATCGCGCAGGCCCGGGTCCTTGAACTGTGCCATCGACAGGTTGACCGCCACCGGCACGATGTCCAACCCAGCCGCTGCCCAGGCCGCGTTTTGCTGCAAGGCGGTGCCGAGCACCCAACGCCCGATCTCGCGGATCAGGCCCGAGGCTTCGGCCACGGGAATGAAGCGTCCCGGGGGCACCAAGCCCCACTCCGGATGCTGCCAGCGCACCAGCGCCTCCATTCCCACCAGGCGCCCGCTGGCCACATCGATCTGGGGCTGGTAGTGCAGCACCAGTTGATGGCGCTCGACGGCCAGCCGCAGGTCGCGCTCCATGACCAGGGTCTCCTTGACCTGATCCTGCACGCTGCGCGAGAAGAAGCGGAAGGTGTTGCGCCCTTCCCGCTTGGCCTGGCTCACCGCCGACTCCGCCGCCTGGGTCAACTGCACCAGGTCCGCCCCGTTCTCCGGGAACTCGGCAATGCCGACGCTGGCGGTCAGGCGCAACTCCTGCCCCCTCACGTCCACGGGCTCGGCCACCGCGCTCATCAGGCGCATGGCCACGGTGGCCACATCCCGGGCAGTGATGTGAGGCAAAAGGATGATGAAGTCATCCCCCCCCAGGCGCGACACGGTGTCCTCAGGTCGCAGGGCGGTCAGCAGGCGCTGCGCCAGGGTCACCAGGACCTCATCGCCGACCTCATGCCCCAGCGATTCATTGACATGCTGGAAGTGATCGACGTTGAGGTGCATGACCACCACCGGCGCATGCGTGCGCCCCGCCGTGGCAAACGCCACCTTGGCCCGGTCGAACAGCAGGGTGCGATTGGGCAATCCGGTCAGGATGTCGTAGTTGGCCAGACGCTGGATGCGCTCCTCGGCCGCCTTGCGCCCGGTGGAGTCCATGAAGATGCCCATGTACTGCTGCACCTGCCCCTGCGCATCCTTGATGACCGTGATGATCAGCCACTGGGGATAGATCTCGCCGGATTTGCGGCGGTTCCAGACCTCGCCTTCCCAGTGGCCTTCTTCACGCAGTTGCTGCCACATCCCCTCGTAGAAGGCCTTGTCGTGGCGACCCGACCGCTGGATCGCGGGTGTCTTGCCGATCACCTCTTCGGGCTCATACCCGGTGATGCGCGTGAAGGCACGGTTGACCGACACATAACGGTTGTGCGCATCGGTGATGCTGATGCCTTCCTGGCTGGCGTCGAACACATGGGAGATCAGGCGCAGACGTTCCTCGGCCTGGTAGCGATCGGTGATGTCCGTGAGCAGGATCAGGCGAGCCTTGATGCCGTCGAACTCCAGGCTGTGGCCCGCGATCTCGACCCAGAACAAGGAGCCGTCCTTCTTGCGGTGCCGCCACACCCCACCAAACAGCTGGCTGCGGCCGCTCGCCTCATGGTCCGCCAACATGGCCTGGAAGCGCGCGACATCCTCCGGCGGGCGGATGTCCAGCACCGTCATGGCCAGGAACTCGTCACGGCTGTAGCCGTACTTGTTCACGGCGGCCTCGTTGACCGACAGGAACCTCAGGCTGTCCTCATCGTAGATCCACATGGGCTGCGGATTCAGGCGGAAGAGGTTGCGGTAGCGTCGGTCTGCCTCGATCATGGCCAGCTCGACCCGCTTGCGCTCGGAGATGTCCAGCCAGGCGCCATGGATCTGCGCGGGCCGTCCGTCCGCATCCCGCTGCAGGATCAGATGATCGTTGACCCAGCGATAGACGCCATCGGCGTGCAGGAAGCGATATTCATGGTGGACGCTGCCAGACTCGAACAAGGTCTGCTGTGCCCTCTCCACCTGCGACAGATCGTCAGGGTGGACATGCTGGCGCCAGAAATCCGGCTGTGCCATCCATTGATCCACGCGATAGCCCATCATGGGTTCGATCTGATCGCTCACGAAATCGGTCACGAAGCCCTGCCCGGTGGGATCGGCACGGAGCGAATAGATCACGGCCGGGGCGACCTCCAGCACACGCGCCAGGCGATCTTTCTCGCGCAAGGTTTCGGCTTCCAGGCGCGAGCGCTCGCGCTCGGCCTGACGGACCAGCACATAGATCAGCAGCGTACTGGCCAGCACGAAGGCCACGCCCTTGACCGACTGTGCCGTCTGGCGGGCGTGCGGATCCTGGATCAGGAATTCCAGGATCCGATCGGAAATCAGGATCCAGGCCACCCCGAAGGCCAGGAACAGGCCGACGATGCGTGATGCGTTCATGAACGGGTCTCGCCTCCTGAATATTGTGGGTCTGCAGACGCCAGTATGCGCGATTCAGGCCAAGGGGGCCAGCAGCCCCTGGAGGTCCTCCGCGCTGAACTTGACCGAACCCGCCTGGTCCGTGCCGAGCACGCCTTCGGCCAGGGCCGCCTTGCGCGCCTGCAGGGCCAGCATGCGCTCTTCGATGCTGCCCTCAACCACCACCTTGTAGACAAAGACCGGCTGGTCCTGCCCGATGCGGTGCGCCCGGTCGGTGGCCTGCTGTTCCACGGCGGGGTTCCACCAGGGATCCAGGTGGATGACGGTGTCGGCTGCGGTGAGGTTGAGGCCCACGCCGCCGGCCTTCAGACTGAGCAAAAGCACCGGCACCTCGCGCGCCTGGAAACGCGCCACGACCGTCCCCCGCTCATTCACCGGCGTGTCGCCCGTGAGCGACAGGCAGGGCAGATCCAGCGCCATCAGTGTCTGCTCGACCAGCCCCAGCATCTCGGTGAACTGGGAGAACACCAGCACCCGACGCCCTTCGTCCACCATCTCGGGCAGCACGTCCTGCAGCCAGGCCATCTTGGCGCGCTCCATCGTGGCGGGGGTGGCCACACCCTTGACCAGGCGAGGATCGCAACAGACCTGGCGCAGCTTGAGCAGGGCATCGAGGATGGCGATCTGCGAACCCGCAAAGCCCTTGCGCTGGAGCACGCGACGCACCTGCTCATCGGCCGCCACGCGCACGCTCTCGTACAGGGCGCGCTGCTCGCCCTCCAGGGCCACGCGGCGCACCACCTCGGTCTTGGGGGGCAGCTCGGTGGCCACGTCCTGCTTGCGTCGGCGCAGGATGAAGGGGCGCACGCGGCGTGCCAGCAACTCGGCCCTCAGGGTCTCGCCGTTCTCTTCGATGGGCTTGCGCCACTGGCGCGTGAAGCTGCGCGCATCGCCCAGAAAGCCGGGCATCAGGAAATCGAAATGCGTCCACAGCTCGCCCAGGTGGTTTTCCAGCGGCGTGCCGGTCACGCACAGGCGGTGCCGGGTGGGCAGCCGACGCAGGGCCCCGGCCGCGCGGCTGCCCGCGTTCTTGACCATCTGCGCCTCGTCCAGGATCAGCAGGTGCCAGGGCTGCCGCGACAGCACGTCGATGTCGCGCCACAGCAGGGGGTAGGTGGTGAACACCACATCGTGCTCGGCCAGGCGGTCGAAGTCGCGCGCGCGGGCGCTGCCTTGCAACACCAGCACCCGCAAGGTGGGCGCGATGCGCGCCGCTTCAGCCTGCCAGTTGGCGATCAGCGAGGTCGGCAACACCACCAGGGCCGGCACATCCAGCCGCCCGGCGCGCTGCTCGATGAGCAGGTGTGCCAGCACCTGGGCCGTCTTGCCCAGGCCCATGTCATCGGCCAGGATGCCCGCCAGATGGTGCTCGCGCAGGTACTGCAACCAGGCCACGCCCTGCAGTTGATAGGGACGCAAGGACAGGCCCAGACCCACCAGGGCGCCCGCCTCGATCGGCGGGGGTGTCCCCGCCGCCTTCAATCGCTCGGCCAGCGTCTGGAGACCGGCCGCACCCTGAAGTTGCCAGCCACCATGGGGCCCGGCACGGCGGGCCTGCGTGTCGGCCAGGCCCTGGCGCAAGGCCTCCAGGCGATGTGCTTCCCAGGTCGAGAGCTGGATCGGCCCACTGGCTCGGGCCTCGCGGTAGGGGTCGGTGAGCAGATCCACCATGGCGCCCACGATGGCCTTGATCGGGGCCGCCGGGGCATCGATGCGCCGCCCCCCGGGCGCGCGCAGCGAGATCATGGCGTCATCGGCGATGGCCGCGATCTGACGCGCATCCAGCCAGCGGCCATCGCGCCGGATCAGGTCGGCCAGCATGGGTGCCAGGTCCAGGGTCTCGCCCTCCACCTCCACCCCCAGGCTCAGCAGCCAGGAGCCCTGGCGGCGCGGGGCGGTCAAGGCACCGAGTTCGGTCACACGCGGACCCAGGGGTGCCACCAGTTCGCGACCGGCCTCCTCGCCGGTGTCCGGGTCGATCACGATGCGCCAGGCGTCGACCACCACACTCTGATGGGCAAAGCCGGGCCACACGACGATGGACCAGCCTGCGGCCTGCAGGCGCGGCACCTGATCGGCCCAGAAGTCTGCGAAGTGGGCCTCTTCGGGCAAGGACCACCAGATCGTCTGCCCATCGGCCAGGGTGGGGCTGCGCCACTGGATGGCTTCGGCGGGCAGCGGCCGCAGACCCGAGGCCCACAGGGCATCGCGGGCATCGGCCTCACCTGCCAGATCGCGCTGCAGGGTCACCCGCTGGCTCCAGGCGCCACGCAGCACCTCGGTGGGTTTGGGGCGCGCATTGAGCACCTTGGTCGGAGCGGGTGTCTCCCAGTTCAGGCCGACGTCGGTGGTGTAGAGCCAGTCCACACGCGCCACGGTGACCTGGGTGCTGCGCGGCCCGAAGCCTGGCACCGCGCGCAGGCCCAGAACCCCATCACCGCGGGTGAGGGTCTGCAAAATCAGGCGAGGGCGAAAACGCCCGGGGACCCAGGGGTCCGATCCGCCAGGCCCCGCGTGCTGGGATGACAAAACACCACTCCTCGGAGGCTGTGAACAAGGCGCATTGTATTGAGCCCGACTTCAAGTTAGGGGGCGAGGTTCGGTTGCCTGCGCACCCGCGCGGATGTAGTCTCAACGCTCATCCATCGATTGCATGACATTTCTTCAGGAGGACCGACATGCCCATCAGCAAGGACGACATCAAACGTCTGGCGGGGTTCGAGTTGAACGCCCTGCTCGCCGCTGGCACGCTGCCAGCGGACCTCTTTGACGGTGCCCGCATTGGCGCCGCCCCGACCGTGATCTACGACGTGAACGGCTCCCCCCTGTTCCACCGAGTACCGGTGACGCGGGGCAAGCAGCGCGTGGCCTTTGCCGACATCGCCGCCGACGAATCGCTCGGACACCCCTTGCTGGCGGTGTCCCAAGGCGTCGACTGGGATGAACAAGCCGTGGTGGCCGCCGCCGTGGCCGCAGCCAAGGCCAAGTACCGCACCCTGGCCTACGACAGCACCCGCATCGTGGCCTACAGCTACCCCAAGATCGCAGTGCAGTTCCTCAAGGGGCAGGACGAAGTGCTCATGCTGGAGTGGATGACCTGGGCCCCGGTGCCCCCGCTCAAGCCCAAGGACAGCAAGCGCCCGCAAGAGCCCGGCCAGTTCGAGCGCTGGAGCCTGCTCGACAGCCTGCCTGCCGCCACCCGCCGCGCCAATGTCAAGAAGTTCAGCGTGCGGGCCGATCAATGGAAGGCGACCGAACTCAGCAAGCTGACGCCCGCGCTGCTGAGCAAGACCAAGTTCCTGGAGATCGCGCGGTTCAAGCTGGTCGAGACCTACGAGATCCACTACTCGCCTCGACTCGAAGACCACGCGATCTGCTTCGAGCTGCGCGGCCAGGAGACCAATGTCTGGTGCGTGGGGGCCAGCGTTCAGATGCTCCTGCTGTTCTACCGCTACAACTACACCCAGACCCGCCTGGCCACCGAGCTGGGCCTGGGCACGCTCGCCTCGCCCAATGGCCTGCCTTATGGTCAGGAGCAGAAGGTCGTGGACACCATCGAGAAGCTGTCGTCCAAGGCCCTGGATGCCACCATGGTGGCCAACCCGGGCTGGAGCGTGTACTACAACGACCTCAAGGCCAACCGTCCCATGATCAGCTTCATCCCGGGGCACTCGCGTGCCGTGGCGGGCTACACCCGCAACCAGTTGGCGCTGGTGGGCTTCACACCCTTCCGCGGCCTGCTGGTCTACGATCCCTGGCCGCCCACCGGTGGCGTGATCACCCGCTGGGAAAACTTCGACACCACCACCTACCGCTTTGCCTTCACGGCGGCGCTCAAGCATGTGTGATGTCCAGCAGGTGACACGTTGACCGCCCGACAGGCCAGCGACACGGCCCGGCAAGCGCTCCAGAGTGGCGCCCTCGGTGACGCCTGGACGCGCGCGCATGGGATGGTCGCGCCCGCCATCCCCATCGAAGCCCCGCGCGGCCACACCCACGCGTGGTTTGTCCCGGTGCTGTACCAGGACCGCCTGCTGGGCTACGCCGAGATCGGCCTGGACCTGCGCGTGCATCGCTACGCCAGCTTCATGCGCCGTGAAGGGCAGATCGAGGACTGCCCGCCCGCCACCCACTGGCTGGATCCGGCCAGCGTGGCACAACGCGCCGCGCCCTGGCTGCAGCCGGGGGACACCAGCGGCACGCCCTACCTCAGCCACGACACGCACCCCTCGCGCCTGGCCTGGGCCGTGCCCGTCCAGACGCCTCAGGGCCCGGAGCGGCTGATCTACGTGGCCGGTGACGCCGTGTATCCCGCACGGGCCGCAGGGGACGGCAACGGCGCGACCTGAGCACGCCACAGACCCCATGCGGTTCTAGGGATAGTGGTGCCTGACAACGACGCCTAGACTGCGATCTCTCCCCACGCGATCGGCTGGCACAGCCGAAGCCATCGGGGTGGCGGCAAGCTGCACACAGCGAGGTCCCCATGAGCGTCAAGATCCCATCGAGCTTTGACTTCGGCGTTGACCTGGGTGTCGATCTCGACATCTCCGGCATCCCCACCTCCTTCAACATCGCCACCAAGGTGGAGCCCCTGTCCCTGCATCTGGACATGGCCCCCATCGAGGTCAAGCCCATCGACTTCTCTTTGCGCCTCAAGGAGATCCCCGCCATCCGAGCGCACCTGCCGTTGGACTACCGCGTGGGTCTGGCACTGCTGGGCAAGGAAGTGCTGTGCGTGCGCTTGTGTGGCCAGGGTCAGGTGATCACCGAGCCCTATGTGGCCAACCCCTGCGAGGCACGGCCATCGGCCTTGCAGCATCAGCCTGACCTGCAGACCCTCGACCGCCTGGTCTCGGAGGCCGGCCGTGGCTGAGCGCCCCCCCAAGTCACCCGCGTGGGAGGCCCAGTTCATCGGCCCTCCCGGCCGCCTGCGCCTGGCGGGCGTGAATGCCGAGCAGTGGCAACAACTGCAGGATCTGCAGTTGCCCGAAGGTCTGCGCTCCGGCCGTGCCGGTCCGGCCTTGCGTCGTGGCCGCGATCCATCTCGAACCCGCCTGCGCCTGCCCGCCGGCACGCCGCCAGGCGACTACGAAGTGCTGGCGCGCTGGGCCGATGGCCGGCAACAGGCGGTCACCGTGTCGGTACAGGCCAGACCCCGCCTGCGTGTGACCCCTTCGGTGCTGCGCCTGGTGGGCCTGCCCGACGCATCCGTGAGCGCACGCCTGCTGCTGAACAACCGCGGCAATGTGCCCATCGACATCAGCTCGGCCCTGGTGACCGGTCTCTTCGACGACGACGGCATCGAGACCGCGCTGGCCTCGGTCTACCGCATGGAGAGCACCGACGTGAGCCAGATCGTCGGCCACGCCTTCGGCAAGCTGCGTGAGGCCCATGGCGGGCTGCTCAAGCTGCGCGTGCGCGACGGTGCGGGGCTTCTGGCACCGGGCGAACAGCGGCTCATCGATCTGGAGACGCGCCTGGCGGACAAGCTGCAGCCGGGCCACAGCTACCACGGTGTGCTGGAGATCGGCAGCCATGGCATCGCCATCGAAGTACTCGTGACCAAACCCCTCACAGGAGTGACGACATGAAGGATTGCAAACCCTGCCAGGGCCAGGACAACAAGGGCATCGAAGACGGCATCAAATCCCTGTTCAACGCACAACTGCTGCTGGGCAAGGAATTGCTGGGCCTGCTGGGCGATGTGGGCAGCGCAGCCATGGACAAGGCGGGCCAGTTCCGCCTGTCCAAGGGCGACTGCGGCTGCGACATCCCCGAGCCCTGCTGGATGCCCCAGTCACTGGGAGACGTGCGCTGCCGACTGGCCCCGGGCGATCGCGGCACGGTGTGCCTGGTGGTGACCAATGGCGACTTCAGGCCACACCACTACCAGTTCGCAGCCACCGGCAAATCGGCCGCCCATGTGAGCTTCTCGGTAGCGGCCGCCACGCTGGGGCCCAAGGAGCGCATCGCCGTGACGGCCACCTTCACCGCACCACGCGACCCCAAGGATGAAGAAGACTGCCGCTGCATCGACCACGAACTGCTGTTGTGGGTGCGCGGTTGTCGCAATCACTACCTGCGCTGGAGCGTGGATGAGGTCGCCAAGAGCGCCTGCTGCTGCCACGAGGTCATCGTCAACGACGACCCCGACTACGTGCAGCACTGGTATGACCATTTCTATGTGGCACGACCCTGCCTGGGTGCGGCCTCTGCGCCCGGCACGACGGGCACCAGCACCGTGGGAGTCATCCGATGAGCCGCGTCACCGACCTGATCAAGGGCGCCGTCGAGCTGAACCTGCGCTACACCTCCACCCTGCTGCACCTGTCCAAGGACTACCTCAAGGATGCCGGCGTGGTGCTCACGCGCGACGAGGCCCCCGCACCTGAGCCGGCTCCAGGCACCCCACCCGGCACCACCCGCCCGCCGCTGCTGATCGCAGGCCAGCGGGGCGATCTGGCCAACGCGGCGTTTGCCATCAACAACCCCGGCGACAAAGACATGAGCGTGCACCTGCTCGTGCAGGGCGAGCTCAGTGACGATCAGGTGCGCCTGAGCCCGGACCGTTTCACCCTCCAGGCCGGCGCCGGCACCATCGTGCGCGTGCTGGTGAGCATCGACGAGCGGCTGGAGGTGGACAGGGACTACACCGGCCAGGTGGTGGCGCCCGGCCTGTCCACGCAAGGGGTGCCCTTCATCGTGCGGCGACTGGCCGG
>NZ_DASUIT010000132.1:0-4654 GCF_036279655.1 Aquabacterium sp.
GGCCATGCACGGAGTCACACGCCCAGGATCTTTCGGTATTTCGGCACCAGCATGTGCCTGGCCTTGACCATGCTGACGAACCAGCCGGCCTTCACGACGCCAAGGCCCTTCAGTTGCGCGACGCCAGCCCTGCTGCCCATCGTGACCACCATCGATGGATTCCCCGTTTGAGGGTGGTACTGCTTCAATGTGGCCTGAGTCCCGACGCCTGACAGGGCCTGGCGGATATTCCAGGCGGCGGTCTTGACCTGTCCACCAATGTGCCAGGCCATCTTGTTCTCGTCGAGATCGGTGATGTCGCCCAAGGCATAGAGGAAGGGCAGGCCTGTGACTTGCAATTCGGGCGTGACCATGACGCGCCCCTGCTCGTTGAGCACGTGTGCAAAATGCGCGCGCATGTAGTCGGTATGGGGGCGCCCCCCTGTGCACCAGATCATCAAGTCATAGGGGATGCGTTGACCTCGTGAGGTCACGGCGACGCCCGACGGTGCAAACGCATCGTGGGGTTGGCTGCCACCGTCGGCCAGTCGCTCGTTGGTCAGAACCTCGACGCCACGAGCCTGGAGCAGTTCGTGCGCGTGCTTGGCTGCAGCCTCCGTGGTGCCGCGCAAGAGACGTGCCCCGGCCTCCATGATGGTGATCCGCTTGTCCGGATGGGCTTGCGCGATTTCACCAGCAACCTCCACGCCGATCGGACCGCCGCCCACGATGAGGATCGATCGAGCCGCTTCAACTCGTCTGGCATATCGCGCATAGAAGGCTTGCCGGTCTGATTCGCTGCCCTGGCTGCCTCTCATCAGGTCGTTGGCATAGCGACTGCCCGTGGCCAGCACGGTCACCTTGAAATCCTGCACTTGCACCTGATGCCGTCCGGTGTCCACCACGCCGCCAGAAGGCGTCAATGCGACGAGTCTGCCCTGAATGTGCCTGACCCCTGGCAGCGCACGCGCATAGGGCACGATGGCTTGTTTCGCGAAGTCCGGCCTGACGAGGTTGCGTGGCGCGGCCATGGGCACTTCAAAGTAATCGAGCGGGTCGACCAGCGTGACTTTGGCCGTCCGCGATAGTGCCTTGGCGAGGACCGCACCGGCCACACCGCCACCGTAGATGACGACGCTGTTGGATGTCGGATGCGCTTTCATGGGGTGGCCTCGCGCGTGTGCGGATGCTCGCTCAAGTTCCGCGGCAAACGCATCTGCCCCACTGACGGGTACTCGATGCTGCCGAAGTAGAGCGTGCCGTTGAACTCTCGGACGCTGGTGATGGGGGCGTAGGCCTCGGGCCGATCGTCTTGCAGGTCGGCCTGCACCACGCCATTCAAATCGAGCTTCAGAACGTGTGCGACCTTTTTCGCCTTTGGCTGGATGACCTGCGGGATGCGGTAGGCCGCCTTGAGCAGGGCAGGGTAGGGCAACAGGGCATCAAGCAGCGGGTCTCTGGGGGCATACAAGGCCAACCAGAATCCATCGCGGCCGTTGAAGCTGATGTTGTCAGGAAAGCCTGGCAGGTTGTCGATGAAGACTTCCTTCTGACCAGCCTTCTCGCCTTTCAACCAGTAGCGCCAGACACGGTAGGACAAGGTTTCAGACACGAGCACATAGCGCTCGTCCGGGCCCAATGCGACGCCATTGGCGACATGCAGCCCGCTCATCAGCACGCTGACGCCTTTGCTGACAGGGTCGTATTGCATCAAGCGGCCATTCGCACCGTGCTCGAAGACGTCCGACATCATCTTGTCGATGCCGAACTTGGACGAAGCGTCGGAAAAATAGATCTTCCCGGATGCGCCCTGGACAACGTCATCGGTCAGCTTGAACGGTACGCCTTGGGCTTGCGTTGCCAGTGTGGCGATGTGTCCCGCCTCGATTTTGAGAAGCCCCTTGACGGCATCTGCAACCAGGATGCTGCGGCCATCGGCTGATGCGAAGGTGCCCCACGGTCGGCCTTGTGTCTGGGCCAGTAGCTCGACGTGGCGGCCGTCAGGCGAGAACCGCACCACGCGTCCGTCCAGAAAGCCCGCGTAGATCCTGCCGCTGGCATCCAGCGAGATGCCCTCTGGCCCTGTGCCTTCCTGGAGACCCAGGCGCTCGATCGCGCTCAGGCTGCCTCTCGTCGCGGCGGTGGATTCGGCGAGCGCGGCGGGCGTCCAGCCGGTCGGGGCTATGTCCACAGGCCAGAGGCTGAAGTACGCCACCAATGCGGCAACTGCCGCCGTGGCGATGAAACGCTTTCTCATGCTGTTCGCCCCGTCACTTCTTCTGGTGGTTCGCTGCGGGCGCGACTTTCGTGGGGTCGTCCCAGGTCTGGCGCGGGGCAATGGTCGACTTGTTGCCGCTGAGCTCCAGCTTGACGGCCGAGACGGCGTTGTGGAGCGCCGAGCCAATCATCTTGTGCGGCTGCTCATGTTCGATCTGCACGCGCGCCGCACGCTCTGCAGGATCATGGTGCGGCAAGATGATCGGAAATGCCGCACCTCTCAAAGGGCCGCCAGGTCTGGCGTCATGTCGGAAATGAATCGGCATGCGCTTGGCGCCAGGTTCGTAGATCACGTCATCGCCAGTCCAGCGCAGCGCCAGTGCGCGCCTCGGTGTTGTCCGTGACTTGTTGCCAAACGAGCCATGCAGCGTGAGAGGGTGGAACATCAGGATGTCGCCTGGTTCCATGTCCCAGTGGAGCAGGTCGTACTGGTCCGGGTTGGCGTTGATGTCGGGGATGTCGTCCGCGTTTTCATCGATCAGTGCCGCCACGTAGTCAGGCGACAAGGACTTGAAGCGTTGCGGCCATTTGTGTGAACCCTTCACATACAGCAGGCCACTGTTTTCGGTCGTCACCGGATTCAAGGGGATCCAGAACGAGGTGATCTGTTCGCCGCGGATGGGCCAGAAGGTCAGGTCCTGATGCCACGGGGTGGGCGCGTCGGTGCCGGGCTCCTTGATGAACATCTGGTCATAGAAGAAGCGGACCTCTTCGGACTTCATCAAGTCCTTGGCCCAACGTGCAAAGGGGCCGTAGTAAATGAGGTCGCGCAGCACGTCGATGCGCTTCCACAAGAAGATGTCCATCTTGTAGCCCTCTGTCTTGCGGGACATGAACTTGCCTGTCACGGATTGGGCGTTGCGGGCCTCTTCGATCCCTTGTTCCACCATCTCAACCCAGTTCTTGTCCAGTGCGCCTTTGAGCATGATCACGCCGTCTTCTTCGTAGCGCTGGCGCTCTTCGGCGGTGAGCTGGCGGGAGGGGAAAGCAGGAAAGCCCATGAAAACCTCATAAACATGATTTAACTATCAATAATGATAATGTTATCAGTTGTGTGTGGGGTTGGGGTTTGTGCCAGGTTGTGGGCTGCTGGTAGTCTTGGGGGGTACGTGCAGCTTTCACCTCACCTCGGCCATGCCTCCCCTCAAGAAATCGATGCCGCCAGGCACCACCGACGCCCCATCCAAGCGAACGAGGGGGGCACTGACCGTCGGGAAAGGCATGCAGGCCGACGAAGCCGGTCGTGAGCGGGGCGGTGCTGCCGCAACGCGACAGGAAAAGCGGCGGCAGGAGACGCGCGACAAGCTGATGAGTGCAGCGTTGCGGTTGATGTCGGCCAAGGGGATGGATGGCGTGGCCATTCAAGACATCACCAATGCCGCAGATGTCGGGTTTGGGTCGTTCTACAACCACTTCCCGTCCAAAGAGGCGATCTTCCAGACCTTGAAGGAAGAGTTGATCGAGCGCTATGCCGCAGCGCTCGACAAACTGGGCGAACAGGTCGTGGATCCGGCAGAGAAGATCGCGGCGTCTGCTCGCTACACCATTCGGCAGGGACGGGCCGATCCGGTGTGGGGGCAGTTTGTGCTGGCCACCAACTTCAATCGCGACAGCTTGCGCTCAGGTCTCGGGCGCTACTTGCTTCGCGATGTCTTGACCGGCATTGAGGGCAAGCGCTTTGTGTGTCATGACCTTGCAAGCCTTGTCCTGGCAGTTGGCAGCATCATCCTGGGCGGGCTCATGGCCGAAGTCTCTGTGCCATCTCACGCGGATGACCCCTTCGGATCACCCGATGATCTGCCCGAGAAGGTGTCGGCCACCATGCTGCTGACCTTGGGGTTGCCTTGGGCTGAGGCGATGGAGGTCGCATGTCGGCCACTGCCGGTGGTCGATCTGCCTGTCAACCCGCTCAGCTTGCGCGCAAGCTGAGGCTTGGCGGGGCCTGCGCCTTAACGCAGCCGCTCCTGCTTGAACGTGTAGCGCGCCAGGCGAGCACTCAGTTCATCGCCCTTGTCGGCCGCACGCCACCGCACCACGGCGCCGATCTTCGGGTCCTGCGTGGCGTCGCAAGCGGTGAGTGAGGCGCCAATGGCATGCGCCTCATCGCGCACCACCGAGGCCAGTTCCTGGAGCGTGAGCGCCGGTTTGAAGATCTTGCCAATGGCGGTGGTGGGCAAGGTGTCGACGACATGGATGTGCTTGGGCCAGGCCGCGCGTTCTGCCACATGCGCTTGTGCGTGCTCCATCAACTCGGTCTCGGTGGCCTGGCGGCCTTCTCGCAGCTGGACGTACACCACGGGCACCTCGCCCGCATGGGCATCCGGCCGGCCCACGGCGGCGGCCAGTGCCACGGCGGGGTGTGTGTGCATCGCCTCTTCAATCAACTTGGGGTCGATGT
>NZ_DASUIT010000133.1:0-20292 GCF_036279655.1 Aquabacterium sp.
GCAAATCAGTTTGCTGGCCAGCGAGCGCGTGACCTTGCACGAGGGCAGCCTGACCTCGGTGTCTGGCGATGGCCTGACCGTGCCTTACGGGGTGCTCGCACAGGGGCAGACGCAATGGCAGGTCAACGGGGAGCGTGTGGATGCGCTACCCGAGAAGACCCTCTCGGTGCAGGCGCCAGGGCAGTCGGTGCAGTTGCAGGCGGGCTCGACCCTGGACCTCTCTGCGGGGGGGGATCTGGTCGCCTGGGAGTTCGTGTCTGGCCCGGGGGGCAGCAAGGATGTGTTCACCGGCAGTTACGACACACCGGGCAACAACGCCTTCGCCGTCGTGCCGGGTGTGCAGGGCTTTGCGCCGGTGGACGCCGATCTGCTGGCGTCATCGGGCGCGGGCGACCCATCCGCACTGCAGACGGCGCGACAGATCACCTTCGGTGAGGGGGCAGGCGTTCCAGCGGGTACGTACACCATCCTGCCTGCGCGTTATGCCCTCTTGCCCGGGGCCTATCTGTTGCGCCCCAGTACACAGGCATCGCTGGGCGTGGGTCAGAGTCAGGCCTTGCTGGATGGCTCCGTGCTCGTGGGCGCGCGCATCAGCACCCAAGGCACGGCGATCCGTGAGGCGCAGCCACGTACCTTCCAGGTGATGAGCCGGGATCTGGCCAAGCGCTACAGCGATGTTCGCGAGGCGAAGGCCGACAGTTACTTCAGCGCGGTCGCGGCATCGCGAGAGCAGGCCGCACCGCTGGGCACCGCCCAAGGCGGCATCCTGAACCTGGCGGCCAATCGTCTGGCACTGGAGGGGCGCACCCTGTTCAAGAACGGTGGTGAACTCAATATCGCAGCCGATCGCATCCGGGTGAGCCGGGATCCGTCGGGCGAGGTGCCGGACAGTGGCGCCCTGACCCTGTCGGATACCAGCCTGAATGCCGCAGGCGCGGCATCGATCATGCTGGGTGGCCTGCGTGAGGGGCGTGATGAGCAAGGCGTGCGCATGGCGCAGGTGCAGTCCTCATCGGTGTCGCTGGGGGCGGGCACCCAGTTGCGTGGCTCGGATGTGATCCTGGCCGCCAGAGACGAGGTTCGCGTGGCCGATGGGGCTCGCATCGAGACCTCGGGTTCGGTGCGGGCCAGCGATCTGAGCCTGTCGGGCGATGGGGCCCTGGTGCGTGTCAGTGCCGATGAGCGCGTTCAGACCACCCGTCGTGTCACGGAAGCGGACCCGATCACACGCCAGCGTGGGGCGCTGCAGGTCGGCGACGAGGCGGTGCTGGAGGGCGGGGCCCTGACGGTGGAGGCCACGCAGCGCACGACCATCTCGGGTGCAGCCTCCCTGAGGGCGCAGGCGCTGACCGTGGGGGCAGGCCGTGTGGCCGTGGGCGACAGTGCAGCACAGGTGGTGGCGGAGCGAGGTGATGACGGCACGCTGGTGGTGACCCCTGAGCTGGCCACCCGCCTGAGCCAGGCCAGAGACCTGACCTTGCGCAGCTATGACGGTGTGGACATGGTGGGCCGGGCTGAGCTGGGCAGTGCCAGCCAGGCCCGGCTCACCCTGGACACGCAGGCGATCCGTGTGCTGTCGGGGGCGGATGCCGCGCCTGGGGTGGCCACGATCACGGCGGGCAGTGTGACCTTGCGCAACACGACAGGCTTGACGGCTGATGCCCAGACCGAGACCGTGGCGGGCAGTCAACTGACGGTTCTGGCCCTGGGCCAGGCTGGCACGGACGGCCATGTGCGGGTGGGGCAGGGCACCGTGGCGCTCTCCGGTGCCGAGGTCAACCGGGTTCAGGCGGCGGGCAGCATCATCGTGGACAGCACCCGATCGGTCGCGGTGGTCGATCAGGGCACGGCCTTGCAGCCCCTGTGGGTCACTGTGAGCACGCCCGTGCCCTCGGTGTTGGACAGCGCGGGAGATCTGACCCTCCAGGCACGTTCCTTGACCACGGTGACCGGTCGCCAGGGTGAGATCCGGGCTGCCGGACGCTTGCGTGTCGAGTCATCGGCCGACAGCGGTGGGGCCCCGGTCGATCCCGGGGTGGGTGGCATCCTGACCCTGAATGCGCAGACGATCGAGCAGGCGGGCACCATCGCCCTGTCTTCAGGGGCCCTGACGCTGCAAGTACGGGGTCAGGAGGGCAGCGATGCCATCCACTTCCAGGCGGGGTCGCGGACCCAACTGTCAGGCATCAGCAAGGTGTTCGATGGCGTCACCGTGGCCACCTCCGGTGGTGATCTGCGTGCCACGGCTCAGGCGGGTCACATCCGTGTGGGGGCGGGGGCCGAGATCGACGTGTCTGCCGGTGCGGGGGACCGCAGTGCCCAGGCCGGGAGCGTGACCCTGGCGGCCCCGGGCGGGGCCGTGATCATCGAGGATGGCGCACAACTCAAGGCCCTGTCTCGTGAGGGGCAGGGGGGTGGTCGCTTGAGCATCGACAGCCGTGACGGCCTGCCGGACCTGAGTCTCTTGTCGCGCACCCTGGCGGCGCATGCCAGCCAGACCGTCGGCAACTTTGCACGCGAGCTGACGCTGCGTCAGCGGGTGGGTGATCTGACGCTGGACACCCAGTTGCGTGCCGAACGCATCCAGGTGGTCAACGATGGGGGCCGTCTGCACGTGCAGGGTCAACTGGATGCCCATGGGGCGCAAGGTGGCGAGATCACCTTGGCCGCCCGGGGCGATCTGGTGCTGGCGCAAGGCAGCGGGCTGGAGGTGCAGGCCACTCAGGCCGGTGAGCAAGGCGGTCGTGTGACGCTGGCATCGTCCGAAGGCAGCCTGCGGCTCCAGGCAGCGTCGACGCTGAACCTGTCCGGCGGGGCGGGTGCTCAGGGCGGTACGCTGGACCTGCGAGCGCTGCGCACCGATGACCAACAGGACGTGAAGGTGGATCCGATCCAGGCCACGATCCAGGGCGCAGACCGCATCACGGTCGAAGGGGTGCAGGTCTACGAGGATCGAGCCGCCATCGACGCCGGTTTTGTCCGCCAGGCCGTGGCCGATGCCGATGCCTTCACCGGTGTCGAGGGCGCCCAGGCGCAGCGCATCTCGGCACGACTGGCTGGCGCCGATGCAGCACTGGCTCAGCGCCTGGCCGTGCGCGCCGGGGTGGAGGCCCGCAGCCAGGGCGACATGACCGTGACCGGAGACATGCCCACGGGCTGGAACCTCACGCGCTTCAATGGGGCGGGTGTGAAGATCGACCCTGCAGGGCAGCCCGTGAACCTGACCCTGCGGGCGGGGGGGGATCTGCATGTCACCCGCAGCCTGAGCAGCGGCTTTGCAGGGACCACGGGCACCAATCGCACCTTGGCCACGACCCAGGCGGGGGCCTCTGCCAACACCCCGGCGGGTGTGATCCAGGCGGGTGAGGGGGCGAATCTCACATTGATCGGTGGGGCGGATCTGAGTTCGGCCGATGTGATGGCCGTCGGTCCATCGACGGCGGGCGGCAGCGTCATCCTGGGACAGGCGTCCGGCGATGTGCTGGTTCGCACCACGACGGGAGACATCGACATCGCGGCTGCACGGGATGTGCAGTGGCTCAATGACCGGGCGGTGGTCTACACCACGGGCCGGGCGGCCAGCGATGAGCAGGTCGGCAACCGCTTTGCTGCGCTGGAGGCGAAGACCGTCGCGCAGCGGGCGGCCTTGTACGTGTCCTCCAGCACCCCGGTGCAGAACATCTTCCTGACCGATGCGGGCCGGGTGCACGTTCAGGCAGGCCATGATGTGTTTTCATCATCGACGGCGGCGCCGCAGTTCGGCACCGAGTGGCGCTTCACGAACGGGGACCTCAGCAAGTCGCAATTCACCTGGTGGAGCCGTTACGACCGGTTCCAGCAAGGCCTGGCCAGCTTTGGTGGCGGGGATGTGTTGGTGCAGGCGGGGGGCTCGGTGCGCGACCTCGGTGTGACATCGGCCAGCAGCGGCTACTTCCTTCGTGGAGATGCCACGCCGGTGGTGTTTGAAGGGGGACGCGTAGCCATCGAGGCCCAGGGCGACATCGCCGGGGTCTATGCCCACGCCGGAGGCGACCGTCTGGACATGCGGGCCGGGCAAGACATGCGAGCCAGCGAGCAGAGGCTGGCGCCTCAGGTGCAGTACCAGGACACGGCGGTGCGTATCGATGCACGCCAGCACCTCACGCTGGGGGCGGTGACCGAGGTGGGCGCCGTGAGCCGTGCCGCCACGCCCCTGGTTCTGGGCCTGGCACCGCATGCCAGCGCCGTGATCGGGTCGGCAGGGGGCTCTGTGACACTGAGCTCGCTCAAGCCCAACAGTCAGCGTTTGAACGATACGCGCGATCTCCATGTGCTGGACCTGCTGCCCATGAGCACGCGTGTGTCGTCGCCCATGGGCGATGTGACGGTGAACAGCCTGTACCAACGCTCGGCCCTGGGGGCTGACTTGGCCTTGTTGGCCCACGGTGATCTGTCGGTGGCCACACTGGGTGTGCGTGCGCTGGACGTGTCATCGCCCGGGCCCATGGTGGCCTCGCCCAATGATCTCGCCAGTCTGGTCCAGGTGTTTGGCAATCCTTCCAACGGGCTGCCCTACACGCTGGAGGTCGGCTCGCGTGAGCCCGTGCGTCTGGTGTCGACGCAGGGCTCGGTATCGATCACCGAGCAGGCCAACATCGCCAATCCCGTGCGCATCCTGGCCGATCAGGATGTCAGCATCCGCAAGTTGCGCGTTCAGCATCAAGGGGAACAAGAGCTCAGTCTGGTGCGCGCCGGGCGTGATGTCCTCATCGGGCCCGGTGGCGATTCCTACGAAGACGTGAAGGTGGACGGCCCCGGTGATCTGATCGTGTCGGCGGGGCGTCACGTGCGTCTCAATGGTCGTGACGCCGGCGTGGGGGGCATCGGTGCCATGGGCAACCGCGAGAACCCGCTGCTAAGCGATGGCAGCGCCCGCGTGACCGTGCTGGCCGGTGTGGATCTGGCCCAGGGCGCTGACTATGGGCGTGCCGCTGAGGCCTATTACCACCTGCTGGGCGGCACGGGTGTGGCGGCCTTCGCCGGTGACCTGTGGGCCACCTTGCAGGCCGTGCGGCAGGGGCAGACGCCCCCCAAGCTGGGCAGCGACATGGCCAGCACCTTCGACACCCAGGCGGCCGACCAGAAGCTGGAACAGGTCCGCAGTCTGTTGGGTGATGCGCTGTACCAGCAGGTGGTGCTGGACCATGTGCGCCATGTGCGCGCAGACCCCTCCGTCACGCTGAGCGAGGCCTTGCAGGCGGTCCCTGAGCTCACGGCACAGGACAAGTCATGGGTGGCCGCGCAAGCCTTGGCCCGTGCCTGGGCTGACACCCTGAGCCCGTCCCAGAAAATGGCGCAGGCGCTGGCCATGGCCGAGAAGGCCGTCAGCCCCCACCGTCAGGCCCTGGTGGACTTTGTCCAGGCCCGTTCGCCGCAGGCCGCCGCTCCCACGGTGGCCCAGGCCGTCGAGGCTTTTGGGGCCCTGGCGCGCGAGCAGCAAGCCCTGTTCATCAACCAGGTGCTGAGCACAGACGTGCGTGATGCCGGGCGGGCTGCAGCCGCTTTGACGGGGGCCGAGCGTGAACTGGCCTATGTGGCAGGCGAGCGGGCCATTGAAACCGTGTTCCCTGGCAGCAAATCGCAGGCCGATCTGACCATGCCGCTGAGCCAGATCAAGACCTTGCAAGGCAGCCCCATCACCGTGATGGCCCCGCATGGCGGTGCCGAGGTGGGGCCGCTGAGTGCCAGCGCTGATGTCGCCGTCAAGCTGGGCATGGTCACCACGGCGGGCGGTGGCATCACGGGCCTGGTGCGCGACAACGTGGCAGTCAACCAGTCGCGCATCTTCACCGTGGCCGAAGGTGACATCCTGTTGTGGTCGTCCCAAGGCAACATCGATGCAGGTCGTGGCGCCAAGACCGTGACGGGCTCGCCACCGCCCGTGCTGGTTGTCAGGGACGGCAAGCTGGTGGTGGACACCTCCGGCTCCTTCTCGGGCAGCGGCATCGCGGTGCTTGACCCGGACAGCGCCCTGGATCTCTATGCCCCCAGGGGCGAGATCAATGCGGGTGATGCAGGGATCTCGTCGGCGGGCAAGCTCACCTTGGGGGCCACCCGCATCGTGGGCGCCGACAACATTGCCGCCGGTGGGCCGTCCGTCGGGGTGCCTGCCGCACCCGTGGTCGGCAATGCCGCCACCAACGTCGGTTCGCTGGGCCAGGCGGCCACCAGTGCCGGCGCGCCAACCGAAGACGGCGATGCGCGCAAGAAGAAGGGCCGTCGCTCCGTCCTGCTGGAACTGCTGGGCTTTGGCAGCGAAACCCGAGACAAGAGCAAGGCCTGTCGTGAAGGTGTCACAGGAAACAGCGATTGTTCTGGGCTTGACGATGACGCGAGGGATCGCCCCTGATCCCCGCCCCCTACCAAGATCTTTGACGACCATGCGCAAATTGATGCAGGCTCTGGCCTCGGCGACGCTGTTGTTCGCCCTGGCCCCGCAAACCGCCCAGGCCTGGTGGAACGCCGACTGGACCCAACGCACCCGTGTGACCCTGAACACCACGGCCCAGGGCGTCGAGACCCGGGAGGCTCTGCCCGGCATGGTCGTGCCTGTGCGATTGCACTCGGGCAACTTCGACTTCCTGGCGGCCAAGCCCGATGGCAGTGATCTGCGGGTCATCTCGGGCGACGACAAGACCCCGTTGAAGTTCTGGGTGGAGCGTTTTGATGGCAGCAATGAGCTGGCCTTGATCTGGGTGCAGTTGCCCAGCGTGTTGCCGGGCACCGACAAGAACGAGCTCATGGTCTACGCCGGCAATGAGGCCGCAGCGGCCGAGGCCAGCAACGCGGCCCTGTTCGATGCCAGCACGGCCCTGGCCATCCACTTCTCGGAAAAAGAGGGCCAGGCCCAGGACAGCACCGGACGGTTCAAGTCGGATGCGGCCGTCGCCCGTGATGCCAACGGCCTGATGGCCTCGGCGGCACGGCTGGACGGTCAGCCCCTGGTCTGGCGCGGCGTGGCACCTGCCAGTGCGTCGCTGGCCGGGCCCTGGAGCGCATCCCTGTGGGTCAAACCTGCATCGGCCACCGGCACCTTGCTCCAGCAGGGGCCGGTGCGCTTGTCGCTGCAGGAGGGCCAGCTTCAGGCCACGGTCGGTGCCGTACAGGCCGCTGGAGGGGCGGTGCCCGTGGGTGCCTGGGCGCATCTCACCGCCACCTTGGGCGCCGGCAAGCTCACGCTCTACATCAATGGTGCACAGGCCGCACAGGTCGATGTGCCTGCCAGCGCCGAGGTGCTGGGCCCCGACGTGGTGGTGGGTGAAGGCCTGCAGGGCCTGGTGGACGAAGTGCAGATCCATGGCAGCCTGCGCAGCGCCGACTGGGCCAAGCTGACGCATGCCGCGCAAAGCGCCGATGCCAAACTGGTCCTGGCCAAGGGTGAGACCGCCGAGTCCGCCGCCGAAGGGGAGGGCGGCGAGCCAGGCTACATGGGCATCCTGGTGTCCAACCTGACGGTCGATGCCTGGGTGGTGATTGGCATCCTCGCAGTGATGTTCCTCATCGCCGCGTGGGTCATGTACAGCAAGACGGTGCTGGTCGGTCGCATGGACAAGGCCAACCGGAGCTTTCTGCAGCACTTCCGCCAAAGCAAGAGCGTCATGACCGTGCAGGGCAGCTTTGACCAGTCGCCACTGGCGCGGCTGTATGGCGCGGGGCTGCGTGAACTGCAGCGTCGCGATGTGGGGCAGGAGGGCGCACCGCCCTTGTCCGGCGCCTCGCTGGATGCCGTCAAGGCCGCCATCGATGCCGACCTGGTGCGTGAGAACCAGCAGCTCAATTCGGGCATCGTCTTGCTGACCATCGCCATCTCGGGCGGCCCCTTCCTGGGCCTGCTGGGCACGGTGGTCGGCGTCATGATCACCTTCGCGGCCATCGCGGCGGCGGGGGATGTGAACGTGAACGCAATTGCTCCCGGCATTGCCGCCGCCTTGCTGGCCACGGTCGCCGGCCTGGCCGTGGCCATTCCCGCACTGTTTGGCTACAACTACCTGACCTCGCGCATCAAGAACATCTCGGCGGACATGCAGATCTTCGTGGACGAGTTCGTCACGCGCGTGGCCGAAGTCCACGGAGCCCGCTGATGTGTTCGTTCACACGGGCGACAGGAGGGCGCCATGTCTGCTGATGTCAAGGACGACAACCAGCCGTATGACGACATCAACATCACGCCGATGCTCGATCTGGCCTATGTGCTGCTGGTGACCTTCATCATCATGACGACGGCGTCCGTGCAGGGGGTCAAGGTGACATCCCCTGTCACGCAGGCCGCCAACAACCTGGCCAAGCCGCAGACGCGGGGCATCACCATCACCGAGCAGGGGCAGGTCTACCTCGACGCCTACCCGGTCAGCATGGACGAGCTCAAGACCTCGCTGGCCCAGTACAAGGCGGCCAACCCCAATCTGCCCGTGGTGCTCAAGGCCGACGCTGCGGCTCAGTACGACAAGGTGATGGAGGTGCTGAACGTGGCCAAGAGCCTGGACATCACCGAGATCGGCTTGGTCACCAAACGGGCTCAGCCCTGAGGCCGCGAGGACATCGCCATGCAAGTACAGAGCGAAAAACCTTACGACACCATCAATGTCACACCCATGCTGGACCTGGCCTACGTGCTGCTGGTCGTGTTCATCCTGATGACCACGGCCTCGGTGCAGGGCTTGAGCGTGAGCATGCCCAAGCCGAGCAACAAACCCAGCACCGAGCAGCACGACATCCGCATCGTGCAGGTGCTGCCCGATGGCAGCCTGCTGATCAATGGGGTGGGCGTCAGCCTGGTCGAACTGGAATCCACCTTGAATCAGGGCAAGGCCGCCGACCCCAAGATGACGGTGGCCATCAAGGGCGATGCCCGCGCCCACTACGCCAAGGTGGTGTCGGTGATCGACCTGTGCAACAAGCTGGAGGTCAACATGGCCCTGGTCACCACACGCATCGGGACCTGAACCATGGAGCGCAGCAACTGGAAGCCCGCGCTGGTGGTGCTCAGTCTGGCCCTGCTCCTGGGGGCCCTGATCTGGTGGGGCCTGAGCCAGGGCGGCAAGGGCGGTGCACCCAAGCGGCAGACGGCCAAGGTGTCCCTCTTGCCTGATGCCCCGCCACCTCCACCACCCAAGGAGGAGCCCAAGAAGGAGCCCCCCAAGGAAGAGCCCAAGGAGACCGTACAGATCAACCGCCCTCAGCCCACGCCCGATGTGGCCCCACCGAGCCAGCAGCTCAAGATGGAGGGCCCTGCGGGCGAAGGGCCGGGCCTGGGCCAGGCGGGGGTGCCCACCCGCGAAGGCATCCCGGGCAGTGGCGTTGCGGGGGGCGCCAGTGCGCCGGTGGCGCCCGCGAACCGCCAGGCCCACCGCATGTTCGCCAACAGCCTGCGCAGCCGCCTGCAGGTCGAGCTGGAAAAGGAGTTGGGCAGCTCCGACATCCCCCGCGTGCGCATGAGCCTGTCGGTCTGGACGGCGCCGTCTGGCGCGGTTCAGCGCTATGAACTCTCAGGCCTCACGCGGCCGGAGTTCGAGCGCGACGTGCGTGCCGCGCTGGACCGCGCCACCGCGTCCTTGCGACTGAGCGCACCGGCCGACATGCCCCAGCCCATCAGCCTGGACATGTCGGTCCTGCCCCAGGGCGGCTGATCTCCATCCCTTTCATGACACGTCTGAACCGCCATCACATCATGGTTGCCTTGAACACTTCCTTCCCTGCGCGCCTTGGCGTGCTGGCGCTCGCCTGTGCCTCGGCGCTGGCGCAGGCGCAAGCCACCAGCGAGGAGCGCGCGCAGCTCGAACAACTGCGCAGCACCACGCTGGGCCTGATCCAGACCCTGATCGATTCCGGCCTGATGAGCAAGGAGAAGGCCGATGCCCTGCTCGACAAGGCGCGTGCCTCCTCATCCCGCCTGGCCCCGGCGGCCGAGCCCGCCGATGCCGGCGCCGCGTCGCCCGAAGGGACTCGCCGCAACGTGATCCGCGTGCCCTATGTGCCCGAATCCACGAAGAACGAAATGCGCGAGGACATCAAGCGCGAGGTGCTGCAGCAGGCGCGCACCGAGCGCTGGGGCGAGCCCGGCGCACTGCCCTCTTGGCTCAACCGCATCGCCATCGACGGCGATGTCCGGGTGCGCCTGCAGCACGAGGACTGGGCCGATGACAATGCCGATCCGCTGGTGTTCTATTCGCAGACCGCGTCGCCCTCGTGGGCACCGGATCTGACCAACACCACGCAGGACCGAGACCGCATGAGCTTGCGGGCACGGCTGGGCCTGAGCGCCGACCTGAAGTTCGGCTTCAAGGCGGGCCTGCGCCTGAGCACGGGCAATGCCGGGCCGGTCTCCACCTCGCAGACCCTGGGCGGCAGCGACGGCCATTTCGGCAAATACAGTGTGCTGCTCGACCGCGCCTGGGTGCAATGGCAGGCCTACAAGCCGGACCTGACCGTGAGCGCAGGGCGCATGGCCAACCCCTTTGCCGGGGGCGATCTGGCCTGGCCTGATGATTTGAACTTCGACGGGGTGGCGGCCAGCTACCGCCACCCGATGGGCGGGGCACACCAGCTCTACGCCACGGCGGGGGCCTTCCCGCTGCAGGAGTTCGACACCTCCAGCCAGGACAAGTGGCTCTATGGCATGCAGGTCGGCGGGCAGTGGCAACTGACGCCTGCCAGCTCGCTGAGCCTGGGGCTGGCCTTGTACGACTTCAAGGGCGTGGAGGGGCACTTCGACGGCACCAACCCCATCCCTTCTGGCAGCGCAGCCACGGCCAGCGGCTACCTGGCTTCGCAGTATCCCAAGTCCGTGCGCCAGAAGGGCAACACGCTCATCCGCATGAACCCCGGCACGGATCTCAGCGACGGCAAGGTGGTGAGCCCGGCCTGGGGGTTGGCGTCCAAGTTCCGTCCCATCTCCCTGAGCCTGGCCTATCAGAGCAACGAGATGGAATCGGCGGCCTTCAAGGCCACGCTGGATTTCATCAAGAACTCGGGCTTTGACCGAGCCGACATCGGCCGACGTGCGGGCGTGCCGTCCTTGGCCCTGGAAGAAAAGACCTCGGGCCTGCAAGCCCGCCTGCAACTGGGCAGCCCCAAGCAGGAACTGCGTGGCGACTGGATGGTCTACCTGGCCTGGCGCCGCCTGGAGCGCGACGCCTGGCTGGACGCCTTCACCGACACGACCTGGCATCTGGGTGGCACCAACTATGCGGGCTGGAGCCTGGGTGGCCTCTACTACGTCGGCCCTCGCACCTCCCTGGGTTTGCGTGTGACCAGCACCCGCAATCTGGACGATGGTGCGCTGATCGACGACACCCCCAATGTCAGCAGCGCCCCGCTCAAGATCGATGTGATCCAGATGGAAGTCAACTCGCGCTTCTGAGCGTGCCCTCAAGGCAAGGAGATGTTCATGACGACCCACCCGATCCGCTGTGTGATCGCTGTCCTGATGGCCTGGCTCGTGATGTCGGGCACCGCGTGGGCGCAAGGGGCTGAAGGTGCCAAGGGGAACCGTGAGCGCGAGGCCCTGAGGCGCGTGCAGCAGTCATTGCGTGAGGCGCAGGCCGAGCAGGCCACCCTGCAGCAGGACAAGACCCAGCTCACGGCCGAGAAGGATCGGCTGCTCCAGGAAAAGCGCACCCTGGATGAGACCTTGCAGCGGACGGCCGCACGCGCCGGATCCGCCGCCGCTCAAGCCCGGGCCGCGCAGCAGCGCGCGGAGCAAGTGGAGGCCGAGCTGGCATCCGCCCGCCAGGCCCTGGCCGCCATGACGGCACAGAACGAGGAACACGCCCGCCAACTGGCGGACGCTCGTCAGACCTTGGGGACGGTGCGCACCCTGCTGGAGCGCAGCACGCAGGATCAGAAGATGCTGCAGGCACGCAATGAGCAGCTGTATGCCCTGGGCGTGTCCGTGGTTGAGCTCTACCGCAGCCGCTCGCCTGCCGACACCCTGGCACGGCAGGAGCCCCTGCTGGGGTTTGGGCGTGTGACGCTGGAGAATGTCGCCGAGCTCTGGCTGGATCGCCTGGAAGCGGCGCGCTGGTCCCAGCCGACGGATCCGGCCACGCAGCAGACGGCCGTGACCCGCGTGCCTTGAAGCGGTGTCGCGGCGTTACGGGGCCGTCGGCGGGCTCAGGCGGAGCGTGCTGAGGATGGCATCGAGATCGCTGAGGGTCGTGTCCACATAGCCGGGCAGGTCCACCGTGCCGCACATGGCTTGAAGCATCACGCGGTCGCCGAGGCGTGTCGCGGTGCCTGGTGCCAGATCGGCCAGGATGAGCCTGACCATGCTCACGGGCTGAACCGGGCCGGGTTGGGTCTCCCAGTGCATGCGCACCGTGAGCTGCCAGGCGGGCAAGCCTGCCAGCGTGGTGGGGGTGCTGGACACCACCTTGACCGACTCGGCCGCGAGCCAGGGGTTCAGATGGAGGGCGCGTCCTCGGGACATCTGCTGCCAGGGTTGGGGGTGCAGCATCTCCCGTGCCTGTGACTGGGTCAGATCCAGAGCGAGCGCCCGCAGATCCCGCGACCATGCCGCCGAGGTGGGGTGCAAGCGGGTCCGGTTCACGCCGCAGCCGCCGCTGTGGCGTGCCTCCTGGGTGGACTGAAAGGCCAGCAGGGGCTCTGTGGACACGCCCTGGCGGGCCAAGTGCGCCGTCAGACGGTCGTTCGTGTGAGCCTGCTCCACCATGCTCTGGGTGGCGTCTTCGAAGTCGGTGGGCAGCATCACCGACAGGCCACCTTGTCGCAATGGCGTGGGGGCTGTGGCACATCCAGCCAGGGCCGATGCCATCAGCGCACAGGCAGGCCCGCGCAGGCGCAAGGTGATGGATCGACAGTCCCTGGAGGTCATGGTGTTCTTGATGGAAAGCGCAACAGCCGGCAGATTGTAGGCAATGCCCCTGTGGCGATGCATGTCAGGCCGTCTTGGCAGGTCAGGCGCACAATGGGCCTCAGGAGAACACCATGCCTGTCATTTTCAAATCCAAAGCCACCGGCGATCTGTGGATGGTCTCGGCGCACGCTCAGGCGCTGCTGGACGGCTTGAACAAGCGTGGCGATGCCGCTGGGATCCTGCGGGTCGAGGAGATGGCCGCGGCCCTCGCCACCTTGAAGGCCCTGCCGGATGAGCCTGCCCGTGATCCGGACCTTGACCCGGATGACGAAGGTGTCCATGAGCCGCGCCACCCCGATCCCGAGCAAGACGGCGTCAGCCTGCGCAAGCGCGCCTGGCCCCTGATTCGCATGATCGAGCAATCCCTGGCGGCCAACGAGCCCATCGTCTGGGGCGTCTGACGGGGTGGTGGGCTGACAAGCCCATGGCTTTGAGGCATCATGCTGCAATGCAGCAAGACTTGACCCGCCTGGTGGTGATCCGCCATGGTGAAACCGCCTGGAACCGCGACAGCCGCATCCAGGGTCATACCGACATTCCCCTGAACGAGCGGGGCCACTGGCAGGCCCAGCGCGCGGGTCTGGCCCTGCGCGAGGAAGGGGTGGTGGCGGTTCACAGCAGCGATCTGCTGCGCGCTTCCCACACCGCACAAGCCATCGCGCAGGCCTGCGGGGTGCCGCTGGCACTGCATGCCGATTTGCGTGAGCGGCATTTCGGGCGCTTCGAAGGCCTGACCCACGACGAGATCGTCAGCCAGTGGCCCGATGAGGGACGCCGCTGGCGCGAGCGTGATCCCACCTACGGCCCGCAAGGGGGGGAGACCCTGCAGGCCTTCTATGACCGGTGTCTGCAAGCCCTGATCCGCCTGGCACGTCAGCACCCGGGTGAGACCGTGGCCCTGGTGGCCCATGGTGGCGTGCTCGATTGCTTTTACCGCGCAGCCACCCGGGTCGAGCTGGATGTGCCCCGTTCCTGGACGATCGCCAACGCCAGCATCAACCGCCTGATCTTCACGGAAGAGGGCTTGGGCCTGGTCGGTTGGGCCGACACCCGGCACCTGGACGACGAGGGCCTCGACGAAGCCACCGACGGCCAACTTTCTTTACACAGCAAATAGCCTTGCGCCATACAGGGGTGAAGCGATTTTGGGTATATTGCGGTCAATTAGTTGACTAAGCAAGTATTGAAGAGGTGCCCGATGGCTGTTCGTGATGTGAAACGCGATGTGACCGACCGCGCGACCCCCGGTGTGGCGCGCTGGTTGGGCCTGGGTGGCGCAGCCCTGAGCCTGGCATGGCTGGCCGCCTGCAGCGACGGGCAGACGCAGACCGCCGGCAAGGCGCCTCCGCCTGCCGAAGTGGGGGTGGTCACCGTCAAGCTGCAGACCGTGCCCATGGTGGCTGAGTTGCCGGGCCGTCTGGAAGCCTCTCGCGTGGCGCAGGTGCGGGCCCGCGTGGCCGGTGTCGTACACAAGCGGGTGTTCACCGAAGGCAGCGATGTCAAGGCCGGGCAGGTGCTCTATCAGATCGATGCCGGCACCTACCAGGCGGCGCTGGAATCCGCCCGTGCCGCTCAGGCCAAGGCCGAGGCCAATCTGAGCCAGGCCTCGGCCCTGGTCGAGCGCTATCAGCCCCTGCAGGCCGCCAAGGCCATCAGCCCGCAGGAGTTCCTCAATGCCCAGGTGGCGCAACGTCAGGCTCAGGCCGATGTGGCCGCGGCCAAGGCGGCGGTCAAGAACGCGCAGATCAACCTGGGTTACACCACGGTGACCGCACCCATCAGCGGTCGTGTGGGCCGTGCCCTGGTGACCGAAGGGGCTCTGGTGGGCCAGGGCGAGGCGACACCGCTGGCCCTGGTGCAGCAGATCAACCCTTTGTACGTGAACTTCACTCAGCCCGCCAGCGAGGCCCTCAAGCTGCAACGCGCGCTGTCGGCGGGCCAGTTGCGCCAGGCCGCCGGTGGCGCCGCGAGCGTGCGTGTGCTGCTGGACGATGGCAGCGAGTACCCCGTGCGCGGGCGTCTGCTGTTCACGGATCTGTCGGTCGACAGCACCTCTGGCCAGGTGGCCTTGCGTGCCGAGATTCCCAACCCGCAGGCTGCGCTCCTGCCCGGGCTGTATGTGCGCGTGCGCCTGGAACAGGCGCAGGTGGAAGGCGGGGCCTTGGTGCCTCAGCAGTCGGTCACCCGCAGTGCCACGGCGGACACGGTGATGGTGGTTGATGCCCAGGGCAATGTCACGCCGCGCCCCGTCAAGCTCGGCGGCGCGCTGGGCAACCAGTGGGTGGTGCTGTCGGGTCTGAAAGAGGGCGAGCAGGTCATGGCCGACGGCTTTCAGAAGCTGCGTCCCAAGACCCCCGTCAAGGCCGTGCCCTGGCAGCCGCAGGCGCCTCAGGCTGCCGCGTCCACTGCATCCGCACGCTGATCGGGGGTTCGCATGTCTCGATTCTTCATCGATCGGCCCATCTTTGCCTGGGTGATCGCCCTGTTCATCCTCGTGCTGGGGGTGGCGGCGATCAGCAAGTTGCCCGTGGCGCAGTACCCCAATGTGGCGCCGCCCTCCATTGTCATCAGCGCGACCTATCCCGGCGCCTCGGCCAAGACGCTCGATGAAAGCGTCATCAGCGTCATCGAGCTGGAGCTCAATGGCGCGCCGGGTCTGGCTTATCTGGAGTCGGTCAGCCAGGCCAATGGCACGGGCCAGATCACGGTCACCTTTGAGCCCGGCACCAACATCGATCTGGCCCAGGTCGAAGTGCAGAACCGCCTGGCGCGGGCCACACCCCGGCTGCCTTCGGCTGTCACGCAGCAAGGCGTGAGGGTCGACAAGGCACGCAACAACTTCCTGATGTTCGTGATGCTGTCGTCCAAGGACCCGGCCTACGACCCCATCGCGCTGGGGGATTACGCCTCGCGCAACCTCGTGCCCGAGTTGCAGCGTGTGGGGGGCATCGGCCAGGCGCAGTTGTTCGGCACCGAGCGCGCCATGCGCGTGTGGCTGGATCCGGCCAAACTGATCTCCTACAACCTGTCGGCGGCCGAGGTCAATGCCGCCATCCGGGCGCAGAACGCCCTGGTGCCTGCCGGTGCCCTGGGGGATCGACCCAATCTGTCGGACCAGACCATGTCGGCCACCGTGGTGGTGTCGGGCCAACTGGCCAGTGTGGAGCAGTTCGGCAACATCGCCCTGCGCAGCAAGAGCGATGGCTCGGTGGTGCGCCTCAGGGACGTGGCACGCATCGAGCTGGGTGCGCAGACCTATGGCACCTATGCGCGTCTCAATGGCAAGAACGCCGTGGGCATCGGTCTGCAACTCTCCCCCACGGCCAATGCCATGGCCACGGCCACGGCGGTCAAGGAACGCCTGGAAGAGCTCAAGCGCTACTTCCCCGCCGGCATGGACTATGCCGTGCCGTATGACACCTCGGGCTTCGTCAAGCTGTCCATCCAGCAGGTGGTGCAGACGCTGATCGAAGCCATGCTGCTGGTGTTCCTGGTGATGTATGTGTTCCTGCAGAACTGGCGCTACACCCTGATTCCGGCCCTCGTGGTGCCGGTGGCCCTGATGGGCACCTTCGGGGTGATGCTGGTGGCGGGCTTCTCGATCAATGTGCTGACCATGTTCGGTCTGGTGCTGGCCATCGGCATCCTGGTGGACGACGCCATCGTGGTGGTCGAGAACGTCGAGCGCCTGATGGCCACCGAGGGGCTCTCGCCCCTGGAGGCCACGCGCAAGGCCATGGACCAGATCACGGGGGCCGTCATCGGCATCACCGTGGTGCTGGTGTCGGTCTTCCTGCCCATGGCTTTCTTCAGTGGCTCGGTGGGCAACATCTATCGCCAGTTCTCGCTGTCGATGGCCGTGTCCATCGTGTTCTCGGCCTTCCTGGCCCTGAGCTTCACGCCGGCCTTGTGCGCCACCTTGCTCAAGCCGGTGGCCGACGGTCACCATGGCCGCAAGGGCTTCTTTGGCTGGTTCAACCGCGGGTTCGATGCGGTGACCCATGGCTACGAGCGCTGGACGCACAACTTCGTGCGCCGAGGCGCGCGCATGGTCATCATCTATCTGGTGCTCCTGGGGGCGGTGGGCTGGCTCTATGCGCGTCTGCCCTCGGCCTTCCTGCCCAATGAGGATCAGGGCAACCTGATCGTCAACATCCAGCTGCCGCCGGGTGCCACCTCCAACCGCACCGAAGAGGTCGTGTCCCAGGTCGAACAGTACTTCCTCAAGCAGCCCGAGGTGCAGTCCATCGTGGGTGTGGTGGGCTTCAGCTTCTCGGGGACCGGGCAGAACGCTGCGTTGGGCTTTGTGACGCTCAAGGACTGGAGCGAGCGCAAGGGGCCTGAGCACGAGGCGCAGGCCGTGGCCGGCCGTGCCTTCATGGCGCTGTCCAGGGTGCGTGACGCCTTCATCTTCCCGCTCAACCCGCCCGCGATCCGCGAGCTGGGCAATGCCACCGGCTTTGCCCTGCGTCTGCAGGACCGCGCCGGCCTGGGTCATGAGGCCTTGCTGGCCGCACGCAACCAGATGCTGGGCATGGCGATGCAGAGCAAGGTGGTGACGGGCTTGCGCCCCGATGGCCTGGAAGACGCACCGCAACTGCAGGTCGAGATCGACCGCGAGAAGGCGCAGGCCCTGGGCGTGGGCATGGAGGCCATCAGCTCGACCCTGTCGACCACGCTGGGCTCCAGCTACATCAACGACTTCCCCAACCAGGGGCGATTGCAGCGTGTCGTGGTCCAGGCCGATGCACCCAGCCGCGCGCGGCCCGAGGACATCCTGAGCCTGAACGTGGTCAACAGTTCGGGCCAGAGCGTGCCGCTGTCGGCCTTTGCCACCACCCGCTGGATCACCGGCCAGATGCAGGCGGTGCGCTACAACGGCTATCCCGCCATGCGCATCGCGGGTGATGCCGCCCCGGGCTTCAGCACGGGCCAGGCCATGGCCGAGATGGAAAAGCTCGCCGCGCAACTGCCGGCCGGCATCGGCGTGGAGTGGACGGGCCTGTCGCGTGAGGAAAAGCTCTCGGGCTCGCAAGCCACCGTGCTGCTGGCCTTCTCGCTGCTGGCCGTCTTCCTGTGTCTGGCGGCCCTGTACGAGAGCTGGGCCATCCCGCTGTCGGTGCTGCTGGTGGTGCCCCTGGGCATCCTGGGCTCGCTGACGGGGGTGACCTTGCGCGGCATGAACAACGACATCTTCTTCAAGGTGGGCCTGATCACCATCATGGGCCTGTCGGCCAAGAACGCCATCCTGATCGTGGAGTTCGCCAAGGAGCTGCATGACCAGGGCAAGGGCCTGATTGCCTCGACACTGGAGGCGGCACGCCTGCGCTTCCGCCCGATCGTGATGACCTCGATGGCCTTCATTCTGGGGGTGGTGCCCTTGTACATCGCCTCCGGTGCCAGCTCCGGTGCGCAGCGCGCCATCGGCACCGGCGTGATGAGCGGCATGATCGCGGCCACGGTGCTGGCGGTGTTCTTCGTGCCCCTGTTCTTTGTGGTGGTGATGCACCTGGTGTCGCGCTTCAAGCCCAAGGGCTCGGCGGCAAGCGGTGCGACCACGGAGGTGATGTGATGAATCGTGTCCGACTGAGCTTGGTGCTGTCTTCCGGTCTGCTGCTGGGGGGCTGCTCCGTCATTCCCGTGCTCCACAAGCCCGCGCCACCGGTGGCCGAGCAGTGGGGGGCCAGTGGTGTGGTGACGAGTCCGGCCGCCGAGTTGCTGCGCTGGCAGCAGTACTTCCCCGATGAGCGCCTGCAAGGCCTGATCCGTGCATCCCTGGCGCACAACCGCGACCTGCGCGTGGCCATCCTCAACATCGAGCAGGCCCGTGCCCAACTCACGGTGCAGCGTGCGGATCTCTTCCCCACGCTCAATGCCTCGGTCAACGCCACCCGACAGCCATCGAGCAGTGCGCCTTACCAGGTCGGCACCGTGGCCTCGGGCGGGCTGGCCCTGGCCTCCTTCGAGCTGGATCTCTTCGGCCGCGTGCGTGCCTTGAGCGAGGCCGCATCGGCCCAGTTGTTGGGCACGCAGGCGTCCAGCCAGACCACGCAGATCAGCCTGGTGGCATCGGTGGCCAGTGCCTACTACAGCCTGTGGGCTGACCGCTGGCAGCAGGCCCTGGTGGACCAGACCCTGGCCACGCGCGAGGCCTCGCTCAAGCTGCTCAAGCTCAAGTACGACGCAGGGGTGCTCAATGAGCTGGAATGGCGCTCGGCGCAATCCCAGGTTGAAGCAGCGCGCATCAGCCGTGCGCAGGTGCAGCGTCAGTGGCAGCAGGATCTCAATGCCCTGAGCCTCTTGATCGGGCAGCCGGTGGCCGCGTCGATGCTGCCGCCTGTGCCGAGCTGGTCGACGCGTGCGGTGGATGATGTCGATGCCCTGCCGCGTCTGGACCGTGCGGCCTTGTGGCCTGTGCTCAGCGAGGTACCGGTGGGCTTGCCCTCGGAGGTCTTGCTCAAGCGCCCGGACATCATCGCGGCCGAGCAGGCCCTGGTGGCGGCCAATGCCAACATTGGTGCGGCGCGTGCGGCGCGTTTCCCGCGCATCAGCCTGACGGGCAGTGCGGGCGTGGTCAGTGATTCCCTCTCTGGCCTGTTCAGTGATGGGCGCAGCGCCTGGAGCGTGGGCGGTGGCCTGGTGGCACCCTTGCTGGATGCAGGACGCAGCAGCGCCAATGTGACAGCCTCCGAGGTGCGTCGTGATGTGGCTGTGGCTCAGTACGAGAAGGCCATTCAGGTGGCTTTCCGAGAGGTCTCCGATGCCCTGGTGGCGCGCAGCACCTGGGGGGATCAGGTGCAGGCGCAGCAGGCCCAGGCCGATGCCGAGGCAGACCGCCTGAAGCTCTCGGCCTTGCGCTACCGCACGGGGGTGGCCAGTCAACTGGATCTGCTCGATGCCCAGCGCAATCTGTTTGCGGCCCAGCAGGCGCTGATCAATGCCGAGCTGGCGCGGCAGCAATCCCACATCGCAGTGTTCAAGGCACTGGGGGGTGGGGTGGAGGCGCCTGCGGCGCCTTGACTTTCCCGGTTTGAGCGCTTTGGCGGGAGAGCGTGGGGCGCGGGCCGAGGGGGTCTCTGGCCGGGCTTCACGGGGGCGGTCCCGCTGCGCGGGACACACCTGTGCTGCTCATGCCGTGGTGGCGTCGGAGAACTCGCTGCACGCCCCGTGGGCGTTTCGCTCAGACAACCCCGACGAGTCAGTTGTTGAAGCGCGCTGTGCGCGCCCACCACGACACTCCGCTGCTCGGCGCCCCCGAGGCGCCCTGCCAGAGACCCCCTCGGCCCTTTGATCGCCCCACTTGGTGGCGGGCGACGAGCCCGTGGCGACATGCCGTCTGTGTTGCGTTGATGGCTGCATGCCTCGTCCCTGGACCTCGG
>NZ_DASUIT010000134.1:0-11129 GCF_036279655.1 Aquabacterium sp.
CGCTCAGCGGTGTTCTTTTCGGTGGCGTTTTTGGCGAAACCGGACAGCATGACGGTGCCATTGAGCGTTTCGACCCGGATACTGGCCGCATCCACGTCCTTGTTGTCGATGAAGCGGCCCTTGACGGCCGCCGTGATGGCCGAGTCATCGACATAGGCGCCCATGGTTTCCTGCCCGCGCGTGACGGCGCAGCCGGTGGTGCTGATCAGGGCCAGGGCCGTCATGACGGCCACGAGGGGGTGAAGGATGCGAGGTGTGTTCATGGAGTTGCTCCGTTGGATGGATCAACCGACTGTGGACTCATCGGGCCAGGGCATCTGTACGCCACCGCACCGACCCCAGGGTGTTTTGGGCTCAGTCTGTCCTTTCCACTCAATGAACTGGGGACACCCCATGAACATCCATTCCCATCACCACCCCTTGATCGGCAGCCTCCGTGGCCAGCACCTGGCATGGCTGTTGACCCTGGCGGTCGTGGCCACCACGACAGGCTGCGCCAGCACCCCACCGGCGGCCTCGACGGCCCAGATCGCGGTGACCGAGGCGGCGCTGAACCACGCATCGAGCGCTGGAGGCGCCGAGATGGCGCCGACCGAGATGGCCGCGGCCCGCGACAAGCTGGTGCGCGCCAATGCAGCCATGACGGCCCGCGAGTTCGATCAGGCCTTGCGGCTGGCGGAGGAGGCGCAGGTCGATGCCCTGCTGGCCGAGGTCAAGGCGCGGGCCACCAAGGCGCAGCGTGCCGCTGACGAGTTGCGTGAGGGCCGACGGGTCTTGCGTGAAGAACTTGACCGCAAAAGCAAGTAAGCCTTGATACCCAACCGGAGTTCACCATGATCCATACACGACCCACCGCCATGACCCTTCTGGCCCTGGCGGCCATCGCGGCGCTGAGCGGCTGCAACACCACGCCGCCTAACAATGTGATGCTCGACAGCGCGCGTGCCGAGTACCGGCAGGCGCGGGACACGCCCCAGGTGCGTGACATGGCCGGTGATGAGCTGGCGCTGGCGGGGGATGCCCTGCGCAAGGCGAATGAAGCGTCTGCGCGCCGCGACGGCACCGCGGATGTCGATCATCTGGCCTACCTGGCCCGCCAGCGCGTGGCCATTGCCCAGGAGTCCGGCAAGCAGCGCGCCGCCGAGCGCGCGGTGACGAACGCCGACACGGCCCGCGATCAGGTGCGTCTGGCCGCGCGCACCGAGGAGGCGGACAAGGCGCAGCGCAGCGCCGATGCCGCCACCTTGCAGTCGCAGGAGTCACAGCGGCAGACGGTGCAGGCCCAGACACGCACGCTGGAGCTGGAAGCGCAGCTCAAGGCCATGAATGCGCGTCAGACGGATCGCGGCATGGTGGTCACCTTCGGCGATGTGTTCTTTGACACCAACCGCGTGCAGCTCAAGGCCAACGGGCTGCAGGAGGTCGACAAGCTGGCGACCTTCCTCAAGAACTTCCCGCAGCGCACGGCCCTGGTGGAGGGGTTCACGGACAGCGTGGGGTCGGCGGACCACAACCAGGCCTTGTCCGAGCGCCGCGCTGAAGCGGTGCGGCAGGCGCTGCTGACGCGGGGCGTGGACAGCGCACGCGTGAGCGTCCGGGGCTATGGTGAAGACCATGCGGTGGCGGACAACGACAGCTCGGGTGGGCGCCAGCTCAATCGTCGGGTGGAGATCGTGCTGTCCGATGACGGTGGCGTGATCATGCCGCGCTGAGCGCTGCAGACGCTCCCGTGTTCCTGGCCAGGAGGTCGTCACTGTTCGGTGGCGACCTCCTAGTCTTTGAGCAGGGCCATCACGAAGCAGGTGTGCGGCCCCAGGTCGGGCCAGCGGATGGGCTGACCGGGGCGCAGCAACAGGGCCTGGCGGTCGGCGGTGTCGGCCAGCGCCTGGGCGGCCTTGGCGCGGATCAGGATGAAGTGCATGGTGCGCTGCTCGCGTCGGAGGGTCAGTTCCGCTTCGTACCAATGGGAGGGCAGGCAGGGAGAGAAGGACAGGGTCTGGGCGTCGATCTGCAGCCCGAACATGGACTCGATGGCCGCGCGATGCAGCCAGCCCGCAGCACCGGTGTACCAGCTCCAGCCGCCCCGTCCGATGTAGGGCTCGTGGGTGTAGACATCACCGGCCACTGCGTAGGGCTCGATGCCGTACACGGCGCCATGGCGAGGGTGCTGCGCCCGATGGGCGGGGCTGAGGTAGGTGAAGTAGCGGTAGACCGTGTCGCCGGCCGCACTGGCGCCGGGTGTGAGCCGGGCCAGTTCGGCCTGGGCCATCAGGGCCCAGACGCCGGCATGGGTGTATTGCCCGCCGTTTTCGCGCACGCCCGGTGGATAGGCCTGGATGTAGCCTGCGCTCGGTTGTGCCTGCTGAAGCGGCGGATCGAGCAGCTTGATCAGACCGGCGTCCTGGTCGACCAGCATGGCATCCATGGCGGTGAGCGCGGCCTGTTGCAGTGCAGGCAAGGCCGCACCCGACAGCACCGCCCAGGCCTGGGCGATCAGGTCGATGCGGGCCTCGGGCTGGGTTTGGGAGCCCAGGGGTTGACCGTTGTCGAAGTAGGCCCGGGTGAACCATTCGCCATCCCAGGCGGTGCCGTTCAGCGCGGCTCGCCAGCCTTGCGCCGCCTGCTCCCACCGCTGCGCGCGAGGGATCTCGCCGCGCGCACGTGCCAGTGGGGCAAAGTCGGCCACGATCTTGCAGAGGAACCAACCCAGCCAGACCGACTCGCCGTGCCCCAGGTGGCCGACGCGGTTCATGCCGTCGTTCCAGTCGCCGCTGCCCATCAGGGGCAGGCCGTGGAGGCCCACCGCCAGGCTGCGGTCGATGGTGCGTGCAGCGTGCTCGTAGACCGAGGCGTGTTCAGCGCTGATGGCGGGGGTGTCGTAGATGTCTTCCGCGCCAGCCGGGATGGGCAAGCCCGTGAGAAAGGGCACCGGTTCGTCAAGCAGGTGGGCATCGCCCGTGGCTCGCAGATAGTGCACGCAGGCCAACGGCAGCCACAGGAGGTCGTCTGACGAGTGGGTGCGCACGCCCGCACCGTGGGGGGCATGCCACCAGTGCTGGACATCGCCTTCGGTGAACTGCCGCGATGCGCCGCGCAGGATCTGCTGGCGCAGCATCGATGGGGCCGCCCAGGCCAGGGCCATGCTGTCTTGCAACTGATCCCGAAAGCCGGTCGCCCCCCCGGCCTGATAGAAGCCACTTTTGCTCCAGAGTCGGCAGGAGATGAGCTGGTAGAGCAGCCAATGGTTCACCAGCGCATCGAACAGGGGGTCGGGCGTCTTCACCGTGGTGGCACCCAGCCAGGTTGCCCAGAGCGCCTGGACGGCGTCCAGGCGTTGTCGGGGTGCGATGTCGGCGGCCTGGCCTGCGAGCAGGCGGGCGGCATCGATGTCACGGCCATAGCCCAGCAGGAAGACCTTGCTGGCCCGCTCGCCCGGGGCCAGGCTCACCCGTGTCGACAGTGCCGCGCAGGGATCCAGCCCGGCGCCGCTGTGTTGCCCCAGGACATCGGGCAGCACCCTCTGGCCGCGTGCATCGAAGAACTCGCGTCGGTCACAGGTCCAGTCGTCCTCGTCATCGGGCTCGCGCGCCAGGGCCAGGAAGGCCGTGCCCTGACCGAAGCCGCCCGCGCATTCACGCTGCGTGCACAGCAGGGTCGTGAGTTGCCGGCCTGGCAGGCGCTGGCGGTGCATCGCCGTGTCCACGGTGGCGCGGTCGGCACGGCGCGATCCCATCATCCATTCGACCATGCCGATGAGGCGCAGATGCCGCGGTTTGCCGCCCAGGTTGATGAGATGCAGCGAGACCTGCTTGACCGAGCTGGCTGCATCGACGCACCAGCTTGCGGTGATGTCCAGATCGTCGCGGCGGTGGCGGATGTGGCTGTGGCCTTGTCCATGGGTGACGCGGTAGGCGATGCCGTCGTCGGCACAGATGGAGGGGGTCACGCTCCAGACCCGCATGCTCATGAGGTCCTGGATCAGGAAACTCTCGGCAGGCGTGTCCATCACCGGATCATTGGACCAGGCCGTGAGTTGGTTGAGGCGGCTGTTGAGGGCCCAGGTGTAGCCGCCACCCGTCTCGGAGAGCTGGGTGCCGAAGTCGGGGTTGGACAGCACGTTGATCCACGGTCGGGTCGGGCGAGAGTGTGCATTGACCTCGAAGACGAAGGCGCCGGAGTCTGGCTCGAAGGTGCCGACGGGTGCAGAGCTGGCCGCCGACAAACTCCAGGTCGACGCGACGGGCACCCGCGAGGTGTCGTGTCGGGCATCGAAGGCCTGCTCGTGCAATTGCGCCCACTCGTGCACATGCATGGGAAGCGGTCGACCATCGGCGTGGAGGCGGACGCGTGCCAGGCTGCTCAAGGTACGCAGTTCGTCCCGGGAGAGGTCTTCCACGCGCAGCATGTGGAGGTGGGCGTTGGAGGGGTGGCCCTGTGTGGCGCTGTCCACCATGTGGCGTTCGCGCAAGGCCAGGAGCTCACGGTGCAGGGCCATGAGATAGGACGCGGGCTCCTTGTTCACCACCACCAGATCGCAGGCCAGATCGCACCAGGACCACAGGCGCAGTGCCTGGATGAGGGCGCGCAGCAGGCCCAGCCCCTGCATCACATCGATCGTCACGACGATGATGGGGCGCTCACCGGAGATCCCGAATCGCCACAGGGCGCGCCGGTCGCAGCCTGCCGCCTGTTCGCCTTCGAGGTGGGGCACCCGTCCGGGCGAGCGCGTCAAGGTCAAGGTCAGGGCGGTGGTCAGTGTCTGGGCTGCCGCGAAGGTCTTGTTGCTGATGCGCAGGGCGCGCAGGCGGATGCCCGCCAGCGTGGCCGACATCAGCGAGGCGCGCTGCACATGGTTGTGCTGGCGGTATTTGTCGACCACGGCCAGCAAGGTGTCGCCATGGTCACTGACGGCGGTGGCGAAGGTCAACTGAGCCTTGGCGTGCGGCGCGATGCGCAGGTGGACCGCCAGGACGCAGACCGGATCCAGACCGGTATCGAGCGCCGTGTCCTGGGCCTCATCGGTGTCTGGCAGGGGGCGGGTGTGGCCCTGGGGCTGGCTGGCGTCGCGGTGGCGTCCGATCCAGTCCTGGCGGTCCGTCTGGTAGCGCACCGAGATCACCTGAGGGTCGAGCTCGGCGACAAAGTGGGCCAGCCGCAGGCCGCGCTCGGTGGGCAGCCGGGGCGTGCGTTCAAACACCAGGGCCTGGTGCCGTGCCAGCCATCGGGCTTGCACGAAGAGGTTGGTGAAGGCGGGGTGAGCCTCGTCGGCCACGGGGTCGTTCAAGGTGACGTCAAAGGCGGACATCAGCTCGATGTCCAGGGGGCGATCGCTCAGGTTGCGCAACTCGACCTGGCGGAACTCGATGTCGTCTTCGGGGCTGACCCAGATGGTGGTGTGCGACTGCAGTTCGGGCCAGAGGGCATCCAGGCACACGCGATCGGCGTGGAAGGTGCTCTGATAGTGGGCCGTGGGGTCTGGCGCGGGGTGCTGACTGATGGACACCAGCGCGGGCTGCCGGTCCCAGCGCACGTAGAAGAAGCTGCCATGGGCATCGCGCAAGGCGTCGTCCCGCCAGCGGCTCAGGCCGATCTGCCCCCAGCGACTCCAGCCCGCGCCATTGGCGCGCAGCGAGACGTTGTAGCGGCCATTGGAGAGCAGGTGGGTGGGCTCGATGGCGCAGACACCGGGCACGATCTCGCGCAGGAAGCCGGGCGCATGCGCTTGCAGGGTGGGCAGTGGCGGGCCCGCCGGCGGGTCGTACAAGGTGGAGACCTCACGCGGCGAGCGTTCGTGCAGCAGCGAGCTCATGGCCTCGATGTGGGCGTTGGCCATGCCCCAGCGGCGCACGACACCGTCATGCAGCACGTTGGTCAGCGCCACGATGCTCATGCCTTGATGGTGGGCCATGAAGGTGTTCACCGGCGTGAAGCGATCACCACCGGTCTGTCGGGTGGGAGAGAAGTCCAGCGCCTCGATGAAGCCATAGCGACCCCGGGCGGACAGCGCCTGGAGGGCGGTGAAGTTGCGGGCAGCCTCGTGGGGCGAGAGCTGGGCGGCCAGGGCCGTGGCATAGGGGGCGATCACCAGTTCGTCTGCCGGTGTTCTGCGCAGGGCCAGGCGAGGCACGCCCTGTGGCGCGTACTGGTAGGCCAGGGTGTGATCGTGGCCGGCATACGCCGATTCGGAGATGCCCCAGGGCAGGCCTCGTCCCCGTGTGAAGGCGATCTGTTCCTGCAGTGCCACCAGACAGGCGCCGTGCAAGGCGCCACCATAGGGTTCGTCCAGAACCAGTTGCGGCATCAGGTACTCGAACATGGAGCCGGACCATGAACGCAGTCCGGCCTGGGCCCCGTTGGCGTAGAAGGGGCGTCCCAGTGAGGCCCAGTGGCGGACAGGCACATCGCCCTTGGCCATGGCCACCAGGCTGGTCACGCGTGATTCGGAGGCCAGCAGATCGTAGAAGCCCCCATCGAGCTGTTGCTCGGCCACGCGAAAACCGATGTGGAACAGGTGTCGTTTGGGGTGATGCAGGAAACTGAAGTCCGCTTGCCATGCCAGCTGTTCACAGTGGCGAGCCACGGCAAGCAGGGCCTGGCTCGCCAGCAGGTGGGCGGCCATGGGGTCCATGCCCCGGGCGTCCTGGTCCCGTCGGGCAGACCGGCGGGTGTGCCGGTGATCGGCCAGGCCCCAGCGGAGGGCGTTGCGTGCATCGGGCGTCAGTGTGTGGCGGGCGTCCAGCCCCGGGGCAATGCGCTCCCGGGCGGTGCGCAGGGCCTGCTGGTTCGCGGTGTCGTCGTAAGGGTGGGCAGCCAGGGCCCGGCAGGCCTGCGCCGTGGCGAGCAGGTGGCTGCTCAGGTTGCCACTGTCCACCGTGGACACATACATGGGCAGCAAGGGAGCGCCGGTGAGGGTGTCATACCAATTGAGGAAGTGCCCTCGATGGCGCTGCAGGGTGTCCAGCGTGGCCAGGGTGGCCTCCAGGCGCTGGAGCAGATCCTGTGTGCCGATCCAGCCGAAGCGGCGGGCGCAGGCCACGCTCAGCATGTACAGGCCGATGTTGGTGGGGGAGGTGCGGTGCGCCACCATGTCATGGGGCGTCGTCTGCAGATTGTCGGGGGGCAGATGGTGGTTCTGCGCATCGACGCATCGCTCGAAGAAGCGCCACGTATCTCGGGCGATGGTGTCCAGGTAGGCACGCTCCTGCGGGAGCATCGTGTGCTCCTGACGTACCGGGCAGGGACGGCTGACCCACCAGGTCCACAGCGGCGATGCCGCCCACAGCAGGCTCAGCACGGTGGCCAGCACCGGATGATCGGCGCCACACAGGAGCAGGGCGGCCAGCAGCGTCAGGGCCAGCGCGGGTTTGCGCCAGTGCTGCCGCAGCGCGGCGGGGAAGGTGCTGCCGGCCGAGGCTTGCACGGCGGCCGCGGTGGTCCACTGCAGCAGATGTCGACGGCTGATGGTCAGTCGATAGAGCGCACGGGCGATCGCGTCCATCGACATCATGGCCTGTGCCAGCAGTTGCGACATGAGCCACAGGCCACCCCACAGGGCACGTGCCAGTTCCGTGCCGGCATGACGGTAGAAGTGCCGCCAGGCCAGATCGTCACGGCTGGAAAAGAGGCCTGCGATGGCGCCCATCAGCGGGCCCACCGAAAAGGCGGCGATCACCAGCGACAGCGCAGCAACGGGCGACACGATGTGACCGAGCGCGGCGGCGAGCAACAGGACCAGGGACATGGGGGCCACCAGGGAGCGGCGCAGGTTGTCAACCATCTTCCAGACGTTGATCACGTTCAGACGGTGCCGCCGGGGATGCAGCACAAAGGGTAGGAGCTGCCAGTCGCCACGGGTCCAGCGGTGGATCCGGGCAGCCGCCACATCGGCATGGACCGGGGCATCTTCGATGACCGAGATGTCGGAGACGGCGGCGCAGCGTGCCATGGCCCCTTCCAGCAGGTCATGGCTCAAGACCTGCCCCTCGGGCAGGCGACGCGAGAGCACGGCATGCAGGGCCTGGACATGCAGCAGCCCCTTGCCGGTGAAGCTGCCTTCCTGAAACAGATCCTGGTAGACGTCCGAGCTGGCGGCGCTGTAGGGATCGATCCCGCACTGCCCGGCGAACAGCCAGTGGTAGAGCGTGAAGTCACGCGGCATGGGCAGGGGCGTGTCGATGCGCGGCTGCAAGATGGCGTACCCGCTCACCACGGTGCGGCGGCCGGCGTCCAGGGTGGGCTGGTTCTGGGGGTGTGCAGCGACACCGACCAGATCCCTCAGTCGACCCGGCGGCAATTGGGTGTCGCTGTCGAGTGTGACGACATAGGGCGTGCGGCCGGCCAGGCGCGATTCGCGGCCCAGGTCGATGAACAGGGTGGAGCGCAGGTGCTCCTGGGCCAGCACGGCCATCAACTGCTCCAGCTTGCCCCGCTTGCGCTCCCAGCCGATCCAGCGTTGTTCGGAGTGGCTGAACAGCCGTTCACGGTGCAGCACGATGAACCGGGGCGCACCGGAGAGATCAGTGGCCGCAGTGGGGTAACGCTCATTGAGTTGGCGGATCTGGGCGCGGGCGTGAGACAGCAGGGCCTTGTCGGACTCGGCATGTTTGGCGGGCGCATCGCTCCAGTCCGTCAGCAGGGCGAACTGGGCATGGCGCTCGGGATTGGCCAGGTAATGCAGCAGCAGGCGATGGGCCAACTGAGATGTGGACTCGATGCTGGTCACCAGGGCCGGAATGACCACCAGCACACGGTGCTCGTCGGGGATGCCGGTGGGCAGTGCCAGGCGGGGCAGGTGATGGGGTCGCGCTGATTCACTGATCAGGCGGTTGATCACCGCCACGACGGCCTCCGATGCCGGGAAGACCATCAGCAGGGCGCCAAGCCACGCCCAGCCCGGTGCCTTGTGTCCCGAGTGCCGCAGCAGGGCCGCGACCAGCCCGATGGTGACCAGCGTCAGGGTGGCCAGGTAGACCGGCAGGGCCAGGCGGTAACGCACGGCGGGCCACCATGCCCCTTTGGGTGCGCGGGCCCCCAGGGCCTGCAACAGCGCCGGTCGACCCGGGCCGTGCAGCCAGTGGCTGGCCACGGCCGTCGGCACGCCGCTGCCTTGCTCGGGATGCATCAGCTGGATCAGGGTGCGCGCCACGCGCAATTCGCTGCAGCCGGTGGTGTGGGCCAGCGACTCGATGCCATGCAGTGTCTGGTCACGGGTGCCGACGTGCTCCGCCGCAAACAAGGGCGAGGTCAGCATCAACTGCATCAGCACGCTGGTGCGGGCCACGATGTCGGGCCAGTCGGCATCGCCGATTTCGCGCAGCGAGGTCACGGCATTGCTGACGCTGAGGTTGTCCGCAGCCAGGTCGGCGCTGTACTGGGCCTGGCTGGCGCCCGGGTCAGGCAACACCTTGTGCAGCCAGTCGTGATGGCAGTCATGGCCGATGGCTCGGCGGTCCTGCAGCCGCTGGGCCATCTGCGCCAGAAAGACCGGCCCGACACCGCGTTCGTTGACCAGGGCCAGCAGATCATCGAGCACGCGTGGGGTGAAGGTCTCGATGTGGTCGCAGCACAGATTGGCCGCTTCGCGTGCGGCCTTCTGGGTGGCCACCCGCTCGCCCAGCCGCCTGAGATTGTCGATGAGCACGACGCGCAAGGTCGTGGGCAGCGCCCACATCTCGCTGAGGTTCAGCTCGCAGCTTTCCTGATAGGCGCCCAGGAAGCGCATGAGCAGTTCGTCGTCGAAGGCGCCGTCGGTGTGGGCCACGAAGGCCCAGGCGACGCCGTAGATGCGGGGCAGTCCCGCCAGGGGCGCATCCTGCAGGACAGGCAGGCTGCGGAAGTAGCTGCGTGGCAGGCCCTCATGGATCTCGCGCAACTGCGCTTCGATCAGATGAAAGTTGTCCAGCAACCACTCTCCGGCCGGGCTGATGTCGTAGCCGGTGGCCGCTTGCGTGCCAATGTACTGGTGGGCTGCACGCAAGGCCTGGATGTTGTGCTGCAGCCTGGGAAAGAAGGTGTTGTTGCGCGGGGTCTTCCGGTCGGTGCGGTGGGTGGCGCCCAGGCTGTGGCCATGCTGCGCGAAGCGTTGCAGGCCGAAGATCTCTGACCGTATGGGCGGCTCCAGAGGGCCACGATGGCCGTCCAGGAAATCTTGCAGGCCCTGTGGGGCATCGGGGATGAGGTCCAGCAGTCGTGATCTCGCCATGCCTCACGACACGAGCAGGCTCGTCCCCCCGAGCAGGGCGATCAACACCAGCGTGGTCACCAGACGCGCGGCCATGAAGCGGTGGATGGCGTCGACGCCGCACCGAACGAGCAGCCAGCGACCACTCAGTTGCCGGCATCGCTGGAGGTGCTGCGCCAGCTCGCTCAGTTCGGTGGCGGTCGTGCTCACGGGCGCACCAAAGGAGGCGGTGCTCCAGCAAGGGCCTGCGGTCGTGGGGGCGTTCATGAGCATCTCTCCTGTTGCCGGGTGGGGGTGATCAACGGGTGGCGGTCACGTGGATGTCGACGCGGCGATCAGGCTGCAGGCAGGCCAGCAGAGCGACGCTGCGCTTGTTGCCCTGGCAGTCCTGGGGCTTGGTGACCGGCTCCAACTCGCCCTTGCCCACTGCGGAGATCCGGGCGGGGTCCAGGCGTCCCGAGGACACCAGGTGGGCCTTGACGGCTTCGGCGCGCTGCTCGGACAGGGTCTGGTTGTAGGCTTCGGAGCCCAGACGGTCGGTGTGGCCTTCCACGATCACCTCGCTGTATTGCGCTCCGCTCAGACCGCTGGCGAAGGTGTCCAGCGCGCTTTTGCCTTCGGCTCTGAGTTCGGATCGATCAAAGGTGAACACGGATTCCGCCGACAGGCTCAGGCGCTGAGGCGGCGTGGGCTCGGGGCGGGGGGCGGGTGCGGGAGGCGGCACGACAGGAGCGGGTGCCGGTGCAGGGGCCTGGTAGATCGGGGCGGCCGCCACACGCGGCGCAGGCCGGGACATGCGGTCGAACGGGAACACCATGCTGAGGCTGTAGACATTGACGTTGCCATGGTCGCCCACGGTGTCATGGATGCGGTAGCGCTCGACCTCGCCTCGGACCAGCCAGGAGGGGTTGATCTCGTATTGCAGGCCCACACCGATCTTGGCGTTGGT
>NZ_DASUIT010000135.1:0-2741 GCF_036279655.1 Aquabacterium sp.
TCAAATCAGTCATCAGCAGAGAAACGAGATTATGTATCGTCTCGATCATCTTGTCAAGCGTCTGCAGCGATCTTTTTGCTCAGTGCCCGCTCGCCTCTCAGCAAACCACACCTCACATCGCTCAACACCTGGCAGCATGACTCTCTACCACCCCCGCATCTCATCAACCATCTTCTTGCGAAGGTTGTCGTGATCAGCGAAGACCGCAATTATGGCACGTTTTTGACGCTTTTGGCAAATCGATCTGAAAAGAGTGAAAAAGGCCGGGCAGATGGGCCGGCACGACAGCGCGGCGCGCTCATCCAGGCCAGGAGGCGCCGATGGGGCGCCAGCGCAGCAAAGGCCTCCAACGCCCCTGCTGTTCAGTGCTCAGGGACGCGCCGTCAGGCGCACCCGGGAGTCGCTGCCAGACGAGCAGGTCATGATGGCCAGGATCGAGCCCTGGTCGTTGTTGTCCAGAGCCCTGGCGAGAACCGACCCCGTGGGCAACACCACCCCCTTGGCGGTGACCTGGTTGCTGAGGGCCAGCGTGACAACGTTCTTCCACAGGAAGGCGCGCCCAGGACGGGCATCGCCGCTGCTCAACCCCGCCTGGCAGGGTATGGCCGCGCCCGAACGCCCGACCACCGTGCCGCTGGCATGGATGTCATAAGGAACGACAGCGCCCCAGGGTTTCAGTGGTAGCACGCTGGATTCCTGCCCGTTGAACCAGACGGCACCCCAACGTTTTCCCAAGCTGGCGACGACCACCGGTGGATCACCCGGGTAGGTTGTCAGGGTCACGGCTTGCGTCTGAAGCAGCACTTGTCCCGCCTGATTGATGCCGATGGCTGAACTGCTTCTGGCGGGCAACCGATCGACCACTCGCAAGACACGGTCCAGCCAGAGCGCCGCTCGCGGCACGCCGGTGGTGGCGTCAACAACGTGGCCGGCCACGGTCGTGCCGGTCGCCAAGGCCCTGGCCTGCGGGGGCCCTGCGATGGCAGACGGACCAGTTGTGCCTGACCCAAGGTCCAGCGCTAGGCGCTGGGGCCCGGCTCCATGTGAGGGGCGGCGATGTGGCCGCGATTGTTGATGCCGCCTCGCGCGGACTCGAGTCCGCTGACGTAGTAGGTTTTGTCGGGAAGCGACAGTTGACCGCTGAGCGCTGCCACGGCCAGGGACTCCATGCTGTAGACCACCCCATATCGGACGATGGAGCGCCCGTAGATGGGGCCGGGGGCCACCCAGCCGATCATGGGGAACCAGCGCGGCAGATGGTGGTAGCCCATCTGCACATCGGCCTGACCGAGCACCCGGTTCTGGTCGGTTTGACCGTACCGGGCGGCTTGAGGACAGTCAGGCTGTAGCCGGACTGGGCCCAGACTGGCGCCAGCATCACGCTGCCACTCAAGAGCAGGGCCCGCGTGCGGGGCCCCAGGAAGATTCTCGTCATGTGTGATCACCTCTCTCATCCAAAGCCAAAGGAAAGGGCATTGGAACCACGGCATGGCACTCCGAGGTCTGCCGCACCGACAGGGTGCCGCTACAGTTGCACCTGGCCGAGCCCTGCAGGGGCCGAGCACACACCAGAAAAGGAGTTGGCGTGACGCCAAGACTGTTTGTGAGACACACTGGGGACGCCTGGGCACCGGAGCACGCCCTGGATCTGCCCGAGGGGGCAGCCCGCCATGCACAGGTGCTGCGCCTGCAGCCCGGCGATGCCCTGACCTTGTTCGATGGACGAGGGGGAGAGTGGGCAGCCGAGGTGCTCAGCATGGGTCGCAAGGAAGTCTCGGCGCGACTGCTGCAACACCTGGATGTGGACCGGGAGTTGGGTGTGCGCGTCACAGTGGCGCTGGGCATGCCAACCAACGACCGCATGGATGCGCTGGTGGAAAAGGCCACCGAACTGGGTGTGCACGCGATTCAGCCCCTGGTCTGCGCCCGCTCGGTGCTGCGCCTCGATGGGGAGCGCGCAGGCAAGAAGGTGGCGCACTGGCAATCGGTGGTGGAGTCCGCGTGCGAACAGAGTGGGCGTACGCGGGTGCCCGAGGTGCGTCCTGTGCTGTCGTTCAAGCAGTGGGTGAGCACCGCCGCCGTGGCTGAACCCGGAGCGGTGCTGAGCTTCGCGCCTCAACACCATGTCCATGATTGGCTGCAAGACCACCTGGAGGGCGCGGCGGGCTCCAGCAGCCCGGTGTCATTTCTCAGCGGCCCAGAGGGTGGTCTCACGGATGAGGAGGAGGCCCAGGCCAAGGCGGCCGGCTGGGTGCCGGTGGGGCTGGGTCCGCGCGTGTTGCGCGCCGACACCGCGCCGTTGATGGCCCTGTCCCTGGTGGGCGGCCTGATGCGTCACGCTCAGGGTTGAGCAGGGGCCGGCGGGGCATCGTCGACGTCAGCCGGCTTGGTGCGGGCCGACCCGGTGACCAGATCGAAGCGGAACAACCGACATTCGATCGGGCCATTGAACATGACGGTGCGGCGACTTTCCTTGAGGCGCATGGCGCTGGGCAGCTTCATGTCGGGGCTGAGGATCCAGGCGGTCCAGCCGGGGTATTGTTTCTTCCAATGGGAAGACAGGCGCTGGAAGAAGGTGGCGGCTTCGTCGTCCTGGAATTGCTCACGGCCGGATCGCGTGGCGGGCGCTGCATCTTCGTCAAGGCCTTCCGCTTCGCTGCGGTCTCGGTAGGCGTTGCGCACGGAGCCTTTGGTGTCGATGCGTTCGCCGTAGGGCGGGTTGAACATGAGCACGCCGCGCT
>NZ_DASUIT010000136.1:0-14385 GCF_036279655.1 Aquabacterium sp.
AGCAGCCCCCCTTGGACACCTTGCTGGATCGTCAGGCGCCAGCGTTCGATGTCACCGCCTGGCTGACCCATGCCCTGACACAGGGCTGGATCTGGCGCGTGGACGTCAGAAGTCCTTGGGCCTGAGTTCCAGCAACAGAGGCGTGGGCACCCTGCCCTGCTCGTTGAGCGGCAGGACCTCGGTGCGGTCAATGGCACGCAGAACGGCATCGTCCCAGGCTGGCACCCCGCTGGGGATGATCAGTTTGCGCCCGATGATCCGCCCGTCGGGCGCGCAGCGCACCTCGACCGTGGCCACGGGGTTGCCCGGGATGTCGGCCGCGAACACGATGTTGGGCCGCACGCGCGCCTTGATGCGCCCGGCGTATTCGGCCGTCGGTCCGGCCGATTGCAGGCGGTCTTCGGCCAAGGTGGCCATCATGCGCTTGAGGTTCTCCTGCCGAGCCTTTTCCAGGGCCTGCTTGCTTGGCGCGGTCGACGGCTGGCCAGGAGGCACCTTGGAGGCGGGGGCCGGAGTCGGCGCTGGCTTGGGCGCCGGGGGGGGCGGAGGCGGTGGCACCGGTTTGGGTGCCGGTTTGGGCGGTGGTGCGGGCGGCGGGGGCTCGGGGGCAGGTTCCGGCTTGGGCTTGGGCCGCACCTGCTCAAGCCGCTGCTTGATCTGCGGCGTATCAGGCTCGAACACCTCTCGCGGCGGCCGTGACCTGGGAGGCTTGGGCGCCTGAGCGCGAACGGTCGTCTCGGCCGGGGGCGGCGGTGGCGCGGGCGGTTCGGGCATGGGCGCGGGCGCAGGAGGGGGGGGCTCGGCCGGGCGCTCGGCCACCTGTGCTGGCGCTGGCGCCTGCGACACCGTGGTGGCCACCCGGGGAATCTCGGCCCACATCTCTGCCTCGACGGCGTCGGGCGTTCGCGTGCGCCACTGGACGCTGAACATCAAGGCCAGCAGCAACAGTCCATGGGCTGCCAGGGCCATGAGCATGCCCGAGCGCCAACCCTCCACCGCGCGGGGGCGCAGCAGATCCGGGATGTCGTTCGCCAGGGTGGCCATGTGTTTCGTCCGCCGACGCTCAGCGACCGGTGGTCCTGACGGCCAGCCCCACGCGGACCACGCCCCCCTTTTGCAGGGTGTCCATCACCCGCACGACGGCGTCATACCGGATGTCCTTGCGGGCACTGATGATGACCGGTGCGCCTTGAGGGCCTCCCGGCGAGCGCTCCTGCTCGTCCTTGATGCGTGCAGCCAGGGCGGACAGCTCGATGGTGCCGGCGGACTGGCTGTCGATGCGCAGACTCATCTGGTCCTCGCTATCGAGCACCACCTCGATCACCTTGTCGGGCGCCTTCTGGGCCCGCCCCATGGACGGCAGGTCGACCACGCCGGTCGGCAGCAAGGGCGCGCTCACCATGAAGATGATGAGCAGCACCAGCATGACGTCGATGAACGGCACCATGTTGATCTCGCTGTGGGTGCGCCGACGGCGTCCTCCTCGGGCATTGAGCTGGGCCATGTGGGTCACCTTCCCGGCTTCTGCCTGTCAGCGAGGCATGCCAGCGCGGGAGGCGTCCGCGCTGGGCGCGGCCAGCAGCACGTTGCGCGCCAGGATGTTGGAGAACTCGTCCATGAAGGATTCGAGCTGGGTGGCAATGCGGTCCACATCCCGCGCGAAGCGGTTGTAGGCCAGCACCGCAGGAATGGCCGCAAACAGGCCGATCGCCGTGGCCACCAGGGCTTCAGCGATGCCCGGTGCCACCGTGGCCAGCGTCACCTGCTGCAGGTTGGACAGGCCCGTGAAGGCATGCATGATCCCCCAAACCGTGCCAAACAGGCCCACATAGGGGGACACCGACCCCACCGAGCCCAGGAAGTCGAGCCGAGACTCCAGCATGTCGAGTTCGCGCTGATAGCTGGCCCGCATGGCACGGCGCGCACCTTCCAGCAAGGCTGTGGTGTCAGACACCTTCTTGTCGCGCAGCTTCATGAACTCGCGCATGCCTGCGGCAAACAGCCGCTCCTGGGGCGAGGGTGGACCGTCACCACGCGTGGCGTCCTGATAGAGCTCCTGCAGGGTGCGCCCCGCCCAGAACTCACGGTCGAACTCGTCGTTGTCGGCACGCACGCGCCGCAAGCCGACCGCCTTGGCGAAGATGATGGTCCAGCTGGCCAGGGACACGGCCAGCAACAGGACCATCACGATCTGGACCACCACACTGGCATGCAGCACCAGCTCGATGATGGACAGGTCTTGATTCATGAGCAAAAGCCTCCGGGACAAAACGGCAGCGCCAGGGGAGTCAGGCGCTCAAGCTCGATTGTGTGTTGATTGTGCGCCATCCAGCACGGCGGGCAGGCCAGCCACAAAATCAGCCGGCAAGCGCGCCGGCCTCAAGCCCTCGTCACCCCGGGACTGGACCCAGCCAATGCGGATGCTGCCTTCGGCCAGCAAGGTCGCGCCCCGCCAGGCCTGCTGGACCACCCCGAAGCTGGCCCGGCCGATCTCGGACAGACGCACCGTGACAATGATCTCGTCGTCCAGCCGCGCCGGGCGCAGATAACGTACGCTGGTCTCGGTGACCACGAACATGCCGTGACCCGCCAGGCGCATGGCCTCCTGTCCCTGGTGGAAGAAGGTGCGCAGCCACTCCGTGCGCGCCCGCTCGAAGAACTTCAGGTAGTTGGCATAGAAGACGATGCCACCGGCATCGGTGTCTTCCCAGTACACGCGCACCGGCCAGCGGAAGTGCTCGGCGCGCGGATCCGGCCCTTCAGCTGGAGCGCCCATAGTTGTCCTGGAATCGCACGATGTCGTCTTCCCCCAGGTAGCTGCCCGACTGCACCTCGATGATCTCCAGCGGGATGGTGCCGGGGTTGACCAGGCGGTGCACCGTGCCCAGGGGGATGTAGGTGGACTGGTTCTCGCTGAGCATGATGACCTTGTCGCCCACCGTCACTTCGGCAGTGCCGCTGACCACGATCCAGTGCTCGGCGCGGTGGTGGTGCATCTGCAGGCTCAAGCTGGCCTTGGGCTTGACCATGATGCGCTTGACCTGGAAACGCGGCCCATGGTCGATGGAGTCATACCAGCCCCAGGGGCGGTGCACGCGGCGGTGTAGGCTGCCCTCGGAGCGCTCCTGCTTGCTCAGGGCCGCCACGACGTTCTTGACGTCCTGGCTGCGGCTGCGGTCGGCCACCAGCACGGCATCGGGGGTCTCGACCACCACGACGTTGTCCAGGCCCACCGCGGCCACCAGGCGCGAGGTGCTGTGCACCAGCGTGTTGCGGCTGTTCTGGATCAGGGCGTCGCCCTCGCTGGCATTGCCCGAGGCATCTTGCGCGCTGACCTGCCAGACGGCATCCCAGGCGCCCAGATCGGACCAGCCCGCATCCAGGGGCACCATCTTGACGGTGAAGCCCGCCTCGGGGTGGCTGGGGCATTGCTCCATGACGGCGTAGTCCACCGACTCGGAGGGAACGCGTTCGAACTCGGCCTTGCCGGGGCGCACAAAGGACGCATCGGTGGTGCGCACATCGAAAGAGGCCTGCGTGGCCTGGGCGATGTCGGGGCGGAAGTGCGCCAGCGCCGCCAGCCAGCGCGAGGCCCGCATGACGAACATGCCGCTGTTCCAGTAGTAGCTGCCTTCGGCCAGGTAGGCCTTGGCGGTGTCCAGGTCGGGCTTTTCCACGAAGGCCTGCACACCGCGTGTGCCGTCGGCCGCCGGAGCTGCGGTGCGGATGTAGCCAAAGCCGGTTTCAGGGCGATCGGGGGTGATGCCCAAGATGACGATGTCGCCCCCGGCTGCGGCCTCGATGGCGGTGCGCAGGGCAGCCGTGTAGGCCTCGGGGCGGGTCACGGTCTGGTCGGCCGGGGTGACGACCAGGATGGGATCCTGTCCGTCGGCCGTGGCCTGCAGGGCCGCCAGCGCCACGGCCGGCGCGGTGTTGCGCCCCACGGGTTCAAGCAGCAGGGACGAAGGCTCGGCCTTGAGTTCGCGCAACTGGTCGAGCACCAGGAAGCGGTGCTCCTCATTGCCCACCACGCAGGGCTTGCCCACCGCAATGTGCTCGCTGGCCAGGGCCGTCAGGCGCAGATGCGCCTGCTGGAACAGGGTCTGTGGGCCGCTGAGGGCCAGGAACTGCTTGGGGTAGAGCGCCCGCGACAGGGGCCACAGACGGGTGCCGGAGCCACCGGCCATGATCACGGGCAGAACAGTCAACACACTCATGGGTTCGTCACCTTCATATCTTGTCCATCAGCCCTCGAACCCAGCCGGGTTGAGCGACTGCCAGCGCCAGGAATCGGCGCACATGTCATCCAGTCCACGTTGCGCCTGCCAGCCCAGCGTCGCCAGGGCATGGGCGGGGTCTGCGTAACAGGCCGCCACATCACCGGGGCGCCGCGGCGCAAAGACCACGGGCACGGGACGGCCGCTGGCACGCTCATAGGCCCGCACCACGTCGATCACACTGTAACCCTGGCCCGTGCCCAGATTGACCGTGATCGAGCGCTGCTGCTCGGAGAGATAACGCAGGGCAGCGACATGGCCTTCCGCCAGGTCACAGACATGGATGTAGTCGCGCACGCCCGAGCCATCCGGGGTGTCGTAGTCATTGCCAAAAACATTGAGATGCTCGCGCTTGCCCACGGCCACCTGCGCCACGTAAGGCATGAGGTTGTTGGGCACGCCACGCGGATCCTCGCCAATCAGGCCGCTCGGGTGCGCCCCCACCGGGTTGAAGTAGCGCAGATAGGCCACATGCCAGGCGGGCTTGCAGCGTGCCAGCTCTCGCAGCAACTCCTCGCCCATCAGCTTGGTCTGACCATAGGGGTTGGTGGCCTTCAGGGGCGCGTCTTCCGTGATGGGCAGACGATCGGGTTGACCGTAGACCGTGGCCGACGAGCTGAACACGATGTCGAACACCCCGTGACGCTCCATCGCCTGGCACACCGACACCAGACCGCCCAGGTTGTTGTCGAAGTACGCCAGCGGATGCTCGACCGACTCGCCCACCGCCTTGAGTGCGGCGAAATGCACCACGGCCGACACCCCACCGTACTCGCGAGCCGCGAGATCGAAACAGGCATCCAGCGCGGCGCGATCGCGCACATCCCCTTGAATGAACACCGGCTTGCACCCACCCAGTTGCTCGATGCGATCCAGCACCCTGGCCGAGCTGTTGGACAGGTTGTCGATGCCCAGAACCTGATAACCGCTGGCCTGCAGGGCCAGCCAGGTGTGCGAACCGATGTAGCCGGTGGCACCGGTCAGGAGAATGGCACCGCCAGAGGAGCTTCGCGTCATGTCGTCAGTTCGGCCTCAGTCAATCGAAAAAGATGCAGAACAAGATGCTGTCTCGCCACTGTATGCATTGGCAAATACAGTTTCAGTTCGATCGTACGCCATCAGCGAACAGGTGAACCCGAGGTTGCGTGTGGGCGAATAATTCAGCTTCAACGACAAGGATTGATAATTGCCCTTGAGGGACTGTGTCGGTGCAGCACCATCAAGATCTCGCTGCTCTTCCTCGAACCATCGAACATTGAATCCTCCGACCACTGAAATCTTGGCGGTCGGGCGCCAGGTGGCATTGAGTACCAGCCCTGTGGTCAGGCGATTCTGTGCGTACGAACTGAACAGTCCAGAGCTACCGCCGGCATTGTTGGTGTCTCGGTCCAAGGCCACGGCGTAACTGGTCTTGCCCGCTGGCGAGAAATTCCAGTTCAGTCGTCCTGTCAAACCATTGAAATCGCGTCGATCGTCATCCACGAATCTCGCATCCAATGTCTCATGCTTTTCCTGAGTCCAACTGACCTGCGCGGTCAGGTTGCTAAACCCAGTCACCGTCCAGCCTGAACGGAGGTCCAAATCCAGACGCTTGACCCGATCCCCCTCCGTCAACCCCGAAAAAAGCGGATATTTGGGGTAGTCGGACACGGTACGTTTGAGCCCGCCATCGAAATAAAGCAAGTCGCTGGGGTTGTATCGCAGCCCCACGCGCACACCGCGAGACGACTTGTTCTGATAATCATAAGGTTCTGTGTAGGCCACATCATTTTGATCGAAGCTGCCCGTCAAGGACCAACGCCCATACAGGCCATACCGCCCACTGACCGTCGTCGAATTCGAGTCAATCACGATTTTGTCGCGAACTCGCCCTTGATCACCAAAGTCCTGCAGCGACTGGCTTCGATCATGCTGAATCTGGAGCGACCCATCCTTGCCTATCTCGGTCGAGAAGCCCAGGCTGATGTCATAACCATCGTTGTCATACTCCTTGGAGTTCTTGTACCGCTGCACCTGTGCCGCCGCAGTGGCCGTGTAAGTCTGACGCCCATAGGATTTGTCAAACCCGATCTGAACCCCGGTGGATGACACGACATCCCGACGCTTCCTCTGGTTATCACGCAGGATGTTGCTGTCGTAGGTCAGGGTTTCACTCACCGACAGGCTGAGCGGGGTTTCGGCACGAGCGGGCATCACGCTGCTCAGCATCAACAACGTCACGGCAACCCGGAAATCGGAACCCTGCTTGAGCTTGATCTTGTATGTCATGTCTCGTCTCCGCGGTCTTCAATAAGCGTTGCGATCGAACACCATCAGACGGACGGTGCGAATGATGATCTGCAGATCCAGCACCAGCGACCAGTTGCGCAGGTACTCCAGGTCGTACTCGACCCGTGCCTGCATCTTGTCGATGGTGTCGGTCTCCCCCCGATACCCGTTCACCTGCGCCCAGCCGGTGATGCCCGGCTTGACCTTGTGGCGCACCATGTAGGCCTTGATCAGGCGGCGGTATTCCTCGTTGTGGGCCACGGCATGGGGGCGGGGCCCCACGATGCTCATGCGGCCCTGCAGCACGTTGATGAACTGCGGCAACTCGTCCAGCGAGGTGCGGCGGATGAAGGCGCCAAAGGGCGTGATGCGTGAATCACCCTTGGTGGCCTGCTTGACGACGGCACCGTCGTCCATGACACGCATGGAGCGGAACTTGTAGACGATGATTTCCTCGCCGTCCAGCCCATTGCGCTTTTGCTTGAAGATGATCGGCCCCGGCGAGCTCAGCTTGACACCGATGGCCACCGCCAGCAAGACAGGCGAGATCAGCACCAGAATCAGTGCCCCCAGCACAATGTCAGACACGCGCTTGATCAGCTCATTGGTGCCCGTGAAAGGGGTCTCGCAGATGCCCACCACGGGCACGCCATTCATGTCCTGCAGACGCCCCTGGATGATGCTGATGCCAAAGACGTCAGGCACAAAGTAGAGAGAGGCCGTGGTGCCCTGCACGGCTTCGAGCAGTTGCACGATGCGCGGCTGCGACCCCAGCGGCAGGGTGATGTAGACCTCATGGATGCCGTGGGCGTACACATAGTTGGCCACGTCACGCAGCCCCCCCAGACGCATGCTCACCGCCTCGGCCAGCACACGGCTGTCGGTGCGGTCGTCAAAGTAGCCCACGAACTCGGTGCTGTGGTCAGGGTTGCTCTGCAAGGCACGGGCCACCTTGCCGCCCAGGGGCCCGGCCCCCACCACGATCACTCGGCGCCGCGCATTGGGCAAGGACGCGCGGTACTGAATCCACGAGCGGCCGATCAGGGTGGCCACCCACTGCAGGAAGGGCGTCAGCACGCTCCACAAGAGCATCACCCGTGAATCAAAGAAATGCAGGCTGCTGGTCGCATAACCGCACAGCCACAAGATGGCCAGCATGGACACCCAGGAGGTGGTGATGTCCACCGCCGCCTCCAGGCGCTTGTCGCCGAACCGGTTGCGCCCAGGAAAGGTCAGGGCGAACACCAGCAGACACAAGGTCATGGCCGCACGCGACACCGGCTCTTCGAACCACTCCATGACCGACAGGAAGGTCAGCACCGTGATCGCAGGCTCAAGGAAAGCCGCGATGAAGGATGTCACCGACTGCGGAGCGTTGAAGAAAGTCCGGTTGTAATTGCGATTGTTGAACATGAAATGCGGGCATTGCTCCCAGAGCAGACTGTCCTGGGAATCATCAACCGGCGATTGTGGCGCAAAACATGTGCCACCGGCCCCGAGATTCACCCTGCATACAACTCCATACAACATTCATGCTGCAACGCAGCAATTGACATGATCGATGGATAGCCTGGCCACCGGCCCCTACAATCCCCACATGCTCTCCCCACTCATCACCGGTGCCGGTGACGCCCTCACCGCACGCCTCATCCTGCTCGCCAATCACGTGATTGCCAGCGAGCCGACGGCCATGCAAAAGCTTCAGCCCCATGTCGGGCGAGGCATTGAGCTGCGCCTGCACAGTCAGGCTCGCCTGCCCTTGATCGGTGCCGTGTCGACCTGGCTGCCCGAGCGGGTGTGCCTGCGCATCACCCCTGCCGGCCTGCTGGAGCAGATCAGCAACGCGCAATGGCTGGCGACCAGCCCGGATGCACCGGCCGGCCTGAGTGTCTCGATTGAGTTGCCCGATCCGCTGTCGGCCCTGCGCATGGCCTTTCAACGCCAACGCCCGGACGTCAAGATCGAGGGAGACGCCGGCTTGGCCGAAGCCGTGTCCTGGCTCATGAAGAACCTGCGCTGGGATCTGGAGGACGATCTGGCCCGCTGGCTGGGGACCCCACCGACCCAGTTGCTCAAGAATCTGGCACAACAGGTCAGCCAGGCCCTGAGCCGCTGGCGCCCTGGCTCGCGCAGCAGCGCGGGTCCGGCCGGCAGCCGCTGACATCAACGCCATGCGCCAAAGGATTCGCACGTCGCTGCGACCGGCCTTCATCGGGCTGATCATGCTGCGCTACGGTCTGGACACGCTGCTGCTGGGCAGCATGCCGCACCCTGCCTTGCGTCTGCTCGCCCGCGTGTTGTCCATCGGACGCCGGCAGGACGATCCGCCGGGCGTGCGCCTGCGGGTGGCCATGGAGCGACTGGGCCCGATCTTTGTGAAATTCGGACAGATGCTGTCCACCCGCCGCGACCTGCTGCCTCCGGACGTTGCGGACGAACTGGCCAAGCTGCAGGATCAGGTCCCCCCCTTCCCCGCCGAGGAGTCTGTCAAGCTGGTGGAAAAGGCCCTGGGCAAGCCCGTATCGGTGCTGTTCAAGAGCTTTGATGTGCAGCCGGTGGCCAGCGCCTCGATTGCGCAGGTGCACTTTGCCGTGCTGCACGACGGGCGCGAAGTGGCCGTGAAGGTGCTGCGCCCGGGCATGCTGAATGTGATCGACGACGATCTGGCCCTGCTGCGCACCCTGGCGCGCTGGGTGGAGCGCCTGTCGGCCGACGGGCGCCGCCTCAAGCCCCGTGAAGTCGTGGCCGAGTTCGACAAATACCTGCACGATGAGCTGGACCTGGTGCGCGAGGCCGCCAATGCCGCCCAGTTGCGCCGCAACATGCAGGAGCTGGGCCTGTGCCTGGTACCCGAGATGATCTGGGACATGTGCACCACCACCGTGATGGTGATGCAGCGCATGAAGGGCGTGCCCATCAGCCAGATGGAGCGCCTGCGCGAGGCCGGTGTCGACATCAAGAAGCTGGCGCGCGATGGCGTCACCATCTTCTTCACCCAGGTGTTCCGCGATGGTTTTTTCCATGCCGACATGCACCCGGGCAACATCCAGGTCAGCCTGGCGCCCAACACCTTTGGCCGCTACATCGCCCTGGACTTCGGCATCATCGGCACGCTCACCGAGGTCGACAAGGACTACCTGGCCCAGAACTTCATGGCCTTCTTCCACCGCGACTACAAGCGCGTGGCCGAACTGCACATCGAAAGCGGCTGGGTACCCGCTCACACCCGTGTGGACGAGCTCGAAGGCGCCATCCGCACCGTGTGCGAACCGTATTTCGACCGGCCGCTGCGTGAGATCTCCCTGGGACAGGTCTTGCTGCGCCTGTTCCAGATCTCGCGCCGCTTCAATGTCGAGATCCAGCCCCAACTGGTGCTGCTGCAAAAAACCCTGCTGAACGTGGAAGGACTGGGGCGCCAACTGGACCCCGATCTGGACCTGTGGACCTCGGCCAAGCCCTTCCTGGAGCGCTGGATGCACGAGCAGATCGGCCTGCGCGGCCTGCTGCTGCGCCTCAAGCGGGAAGCACCGCGCTACGCCAAGCTGCTGCCCGAGCTCCCCCGCCTGGTGCACCAGAACCTGGAACACAATCACAGCGATCTGCGTCGCGACCTGGCCGCCATGCTGCGCGAACAGCGCCGCACCAATCACCTGCTCTCGGGCATGGCCTGGATCGCCCTGGGCTTCATGCTGGGGCTGCTGGTGGCCCAGGTCCTGCTTCGATTGCATCTTCAAGGCCTGATCTGAGCCCAGGCGTCGCACGGCCCCCTCAATCGGGCAGTCGGCGCAGGGGCCAACACGCCTTACACTGCGCGCCCAGGGCCCGACGCGGCCTGGCCTGAAGCTGTTCGACCCCTTCGTCCTTTTCATGACATGAACACCACCCTGCTCGCGTTCGTGATTGCGTACCTCCTGGCCACCATGGCGCTGGGCATCTACGCCGGCACCCGGATCAAGAGCACGGCGGACTTCGCCATTGCCGGCCGAAGCCTGCCCCTGGCCATGGTGATCACCACCACCTTTGCCACCTGGTTCGGCGCCGAAACCGTCATGGGCATCCCCGCCAAGTTCGTCTCCGGCGGGCTCAACGCGGTGATCGAGGACCCGTTCGGCGCCTCCATGTGCCTGGTGCTGGTGGGCGCCTTCTTTGCCAGCCGCCTCTACAAGATGAGCCTGCTGACGATTGGCGACTACTACCGTCAACGCTACGGCAAAGGCGTCGAGATCTTCTGCTCCATCGCCATCATCCTGAGTTACCTGGGCTGGGTGGCCGCACAGATCACGGCCCTGGGCCTGGTGTTTTCCGTGCTGTCCGGCGGCGAGATCAGTGCCAATGTGGGCATGATCATCGGCACGGTGCTGGTGCTGGTCTATGTGCTGATCGGCGGCATGCTGGCCGTGGCCTGGACCGATTTCGTGCAGATGATCGTGCTGGTGGTGGGCCTGTCGCTGATCGCCGTGCTCGCGAGCGAGCAGGCCGGTGGCGCCGGTCAGGTCATTGCCCTGGCCGAGGCACAGAACTGGTTCAAGATCCTGCCCGAATCCACCGTGGACGGCTGGATCTGGTTCGTGGCGGCCGCCATCACCATGATGTTCGGCTCCATCCCGCAGCAGGACGTGTTCCAGCGTGTGATGTCCGCCAAGGACGGCGCCACCGCCACGCGAGGCGCCATCATCGGCGGTTTCAGCTATCTGGCCTTTGCCTTCGTGCCCATGTTCATCGTGGCCTCGGCCCTGATCATCATGCCCACCGAAACCAAGGACCTGCTGGCCAACGACCCGCAGAAGGTACTGCCCACGCTGATCCTGACCAAGATGCCGCTGGTGGCACAGATCTTCTTCTTCGGGGCGCTGGTGTCGGCCATCAAGTCCACGTCATCGGCCACGCTGCTGGCGCCCTCGACCAGCTTCGTCGAAAACATCCTCAAGAACCTGCACCCCGGCATGAGCGACCGCCAGGTGCTGCTGGCCATGCGGATCACCATTTTCGTCTTCACCGCCCTGGTGCTGACCTATGCCATGGCCATGCAGGGCACGTCCATCTACGACCTGGTGTCAGCGGCCTACCAGGTGCCCCTGGTGGGCGCCTTCGTGCCCCTGACCTTCGGGCTGTACTGGTCGCGGGCCACCACCCAGGGGGCCGTGCTGTCCATCGTGCTGGGCATTGGCACCCTGGTGCTGTTCACCTTCCACGGCCCGCTGGGCGAGGCATTCCCGGGCCAGTTGGCGGGTCTGATCACGGCCCTGTTCGGCATGGTGGCGGGCTCGCTGGGCCCGCAGTTCATCGCCGACCACCGCACGCGCATCGCCCACATGACCTGATGCTGCCGCGGTCGGAGGCTTGAAATCCCGCACCCCACCCCGATCTCGGGGTCGGGTGTTTTCGGGTTTGCCCCCATCCCCGGGACGCCCCGTCGTAAAATGGGGGTTTGTTTGTTGTTGCCAGATCACCCGAGAGGCTGCCATGCCGATTTACGCCTACCGCTGCGAATCCTGCGGTCACGCCAAGGATGTGCTCCAGAAAATGTCTGACCCGGTCCTGACGACCTGCCCGGCCTGTGGTGCCGAGGCTTTCACCAAACAGGTGACAGCCGCAGGTTTTCAGCTCAAGGGTTCGGGCTGGTATGCCACCGATTTCCGTGGCGGCACCAGTGGTGCCGGTGGAACCAGCGCCCCTGCCGCAGCCACGGCGGCAGCCGCGAGCGCCGCCAGTGACTCAGCGTCGTCCAGCAGCGACAGCTCAGGTGGGACTGCCGCCGGCGGCTGCGGCTCGTCGTGCGCCTGCCATTGAGTCACCTTTCCCCGACTGCTCCTCAACTCAGGCCCTCACCTTGAAAAAATACCTTCTCACCGGCCTGCTCGTGTGGCTGCCGCTGGCCGTCACCATCTGGGTGCTCGGCAGCGTCGTCGGCGTCCTGGATGGCATCTTTGCCTGGCTGGTTGTGGCAGCCCAGACGGTGCTGCCCGAAAGCCTGCGCCCGATGCTGCAGAGCCTGCGGGAGATCCCCGGCCTGAGCGTCATCGTCATGGTTGCCGCCCTGTTGATCACGGGTGTGGCCGTGACCAACATGGCCGGCCAGTGGCTGCTCAACCAGTCCAACCGGCTGTTTTCGAACATCCCCATCGTCAAGAGCATCTACACCTCGGTCAAGCAGGTCTCTGACACGCTGTTTTCCAGCAGCGGCCAGGCCTTCCGGGAGGCCGTGCTGGTGCAGTACCCCCGTGCGGGCTCCTGGACCATCGCCTTCGTGACGGGCAAGCCCAGTGGCGAAGTGGCCAGGGCGCTCGACCAGGACATGGTCACCGTCTATGTACCGACCACCCCCAACCCCACCTCGGGTTTCATGCTCATGGTGCCCAAGGCCGATGTGATCGCCCTGCAGATGTCGGTGGACGAGGCCCTGAAATACGTGATTTCCATGGGGGTGGTGGCCCCACCGGCCTCCTCTGGCAGCAGCAGCCTGCCCCCCGGCGGCGTGTCCCGCGCTGCAACACCCCAATCCTGAACGACAATCGAGGGTTTGGAGCCTGCGCCACCGGCCGGGCCCACCGACCTTCATCTCCCGGAGAGAACAACAATGCGCACCACTTACTGTGGTCTGGTCAGCGAAGCGCTGATGGGCCAGACCGTGACGCTGATGGGCTGGGCCCACCGTCGCCGCGACCACGGCGGCGTGATCTTCATCGACATGCGTGACCGCGAAGGTCTGGTGCAGGTGGTGTTCGATCCTGACCGTGCCGATTCCTTCAAGATCGCCGAAGACGTGCGCAACGAGTTCTGCCTGAAGGTGACCGGCGTTGTGCGCGCCCGCCCCGCCGGCACCGAGAACGCCGGTCTGACCAGCGGCAAGATCGAGATCCTGGCCCACACGCTGGAAGTGCTGAACGCCTCCGTGACGCCGCCCTTCCAGATCGACGACGAGAACCTGTCGGAGACGACCCGCCTGACGCACCGCGTGCTGGACCTGCGTCGCCCCTACATGCAAAAGAACCTGATGCTGCGCTACCGCGTGGCCATGGAGGCGCGCAAGTTCCTGGACGAGCACGGCTTTGTCGACATCGAAACCCCGATGCTGACCAAGTCCACGCCCGAAGGCGCCCGCGACTACTTGGTGCCCTCGCGCGTGCATGACGGCCAGTTCTTCGCCCTGCCTCAGTCGCCCCAGCTGTTCAAGCAGCTGCTGATGGTGGCCGGTTTCGACCGCTACTACCAGATCACCAAGTGTTTCCGCGACGAAGACCTGCGCGCCGATCGCCAGCCCGAATTCACCCAGATCGATATTGAAACGAGCTTCCTGACCGAGCAGGAAATCCGTGACATGTTCGAAGGCATGATCCGCCACGTCTTCATGAAGGCCCTGAACGTGGACCTGGGTGCCTACCCCGTCATGAAGTACGCGGACGCCATGCACCTGTACGGTTCGGACAAGCCGGATCTTCGCGTCAAGCTGCAGTTCACCGAACTGACCGACGTGATGGGCGATGTGGACTTCAAGGTCTTCTCGACCCCTGCCACCACCAAGGGTGGCCGCGTGGTGGCCCTGTGCGTGCCGGGCGGCGGCGCCATGAGCCGCGGCGAGATCGATGCTTACACCGAGTTCGTCAAAATCTACGGCGCCAAGGGCCTGGCCTGGATCAAGGTCAACACCGTTGCCAAGGGCCAGTCACCTGAAGAACTGCGTTCGGGCCTGCAATCGCCGATCGTCAAGAACCTGCACGATGCCGCCATTGCCAAGATCCTGGAGCGCACGGGCGCCAAGGATGGCGACCTGATCTTCTTCGGCGCCGACAAGGAAAAGATCGTCAACGACGCGATCGGTGCGCTGCGCCTGAAGGTGGGC
>NZ_DASUIT010000137.1:0-19607 GCF_036279655.1 Aquabacterium sp.
GGGAGGGGTGAAGAACGATGGGCATTTCATCGGTCGCGTCAAGGGCTACGAGCAGGTCCGCTACATGACGGACGACGCCTCGGCCTACAGCCTCGCGAATGTGGTCGATCCGGTGTGTAATCCGGATGCTGGGCGCACGCCAGCAGGCGTTCCGGATGACTCGTCCACCCTGTATTGCAACAGCACGACGCTGGTCACAGGTGGCAGTGCTCTCAACTACCTGTGGGCCGATGAGGTCAACCTGAGCCCGACCTTCCACGCCAGCCTGGGCAACCTGGCCTACATCCGCGCACGCGACAACCCCTTCTGATCCTTCAGTTGGCGGGCGGCTGGCCCGCCCGGCCATACCGGAGCTTCATGCCCAGGATGGCCAGGGCCAGGGCCAGCGTGATGCCATTGGCCACGGTCATGGGCCAGGAGCCCTTGGCCAGGCCGTAGACCAGCCACAGCGCCACACCCACGGTGAAGGCGCTGTACATGCCCAGGGAGATGCCGCTCACATTGCGCGTGCGGAAGGTCAACCAGGCCTGGGGGATGAAGGAGCCCGTGGTCAGCACGGCCGCGGCCGAACCGATGGTTTCGATGTGCAGGCCTTCCAGGGCGGCCAAGGCGGGCCACAGATCGTGGAGGTTCATCGGTCGTCTCCGGCCCAGTCGAGCACCGCCCGCATCACCGGACGGGCCACCTCGGCGCGCGCATCGTTGACCACCGCCACCACGACCAGGCGGCGTCCCGAAGGCGTCTGCACCATCCCACCCACGGCGGTGACGTCATCCAGTGATCCGGTCTTGAGGTGGGCACGTCCCACCACCGCCGTCATGCGGCGAGCGGTGCCATCCACCCCCGCCAGGGGCAGCGAGGCCAGCCACTCCGGCATCAGCGGATCGTGCCACATGGCGGCGATCCAGTGGCCCATGCAGGCCGCACTGGCCCCTTCTGTGCGAGACAGCCCTGAGCCGTTGTCCAGCACCAGGGCGGCGCCGTCACAGGGCCCGCCATCCAGGCTCAACGCCATGCCAGGGGTTCGAGTGGCCTGGCGCACCTGAGCGGCCACGAACTCTCGAGCGCGCTCCAGCGAGGCAGGCCCTGCGCCCTCTGCGGGGCGCCCCAAGGTCAGAAACAGCTGCCGGGCCATCACGTTGTTGCTGAACTTGTTGATGTCGCGCACCACCTCTGCCAGCGGCGGAGAGCTCCAGCTCAGCCAGGGCTCGGGGGGCGGCGATGGCCAGGCCCCCTCCAGCACCTGGCCACGCAGGCGTCCGCCCGCGTCGGACCAGGCGGCCTGCCACACCCGGGCGCTGTGCTCGCCCGGGGCCGACTGCGGCCACAGCAGGGGCCAGGACTGGGCGCCACAGGCCAGCGGATAGCGGCCTTGCACCCGCACCCGTCGGTTGGCCTGGATGTCCACGCTCAGGTCGGTGCGCCAGTCGCCGCAGGGCGCCTGCGCGTCCAGCCGGACTCGGGCATCCAGCACCACACCCGCCAGGGCAGGGGTGAGCGTGACCCGCGCCTGACCGGCCCGTGCAGGGCCGGGGCGCAATTGCAGGCTGACCGCCTGGTGGGCCAGCAACCAGGCGTCCGGGGCGGCGTTGTAAGGTTTGAGGGGCTGCCCATCGAAGGCGGCGGTATCGAAGAAAGCCCGTTCGAACACGCTGCGGTCGATGCGGACATCACCCCGGATCTCCCTGAGCCCGGCCTCTCGCCACTGTTTCAGCCAGGCCGCCAGGCGCTGGCTGTCCAGGCTGGGATCCCCGCTGGCGCGGATGAACACATCGCCGCGCAGCACACCCTGGCGATCCAGGGGGCCGCCCAGGGCCACGGGGGTGCTCCAGGTGAAGGCCGGCCCCAGCGTGCGCAAGGCCACGCCCGTGGTCATCAGCTTCATCACCGAGGCCATGCGGCGGGGCAGGGTGGCCTGGTAGCTCAGGGTGGGGCCGCTCCGATCCAGGGGGTGCACCCACACCGACAGGGAGGACGCGGGCAAGCCGCTGGCTGCCAGTGCCTGGGCAACCGTGTCGGGCAGGGTTCCGCCACTTTGCGCCTGGGCCGGCGGGGCGGCCAGCGGCGACAGCAGGGCCGCTGCCAGCACCAGGGGCGAGGGGGTGAAACACCGGAAAGAAGAGCCATGACGCGACATGATGGCCATCATAGGGGGGCGGCACTCGCTACACTGGCGGCCATGTTGTCACCCGACCCCACCTGCCTGCTGGCCCTTGACACGGCCACCGACCTGGTCCACCTCGCGCTCATCACGCCGGAGCGGGTGCAGTCGCGCGTCGTGGCCGGGGGGGCGCAGGCGTCCGCCACGACCTTGCCACAGCTGCAGGATCTGCTGGCGCAGGCGCAGCTGGGCTGGTCCGATGTGCAGGCGGTGGCGTTCGGGCGGGGCCCGGGGGCTTTCACCGGTCTGCGCACGGCCTGCTCGGTGACGCAGGGGCTGGCGCTGGGGCTGGAGATCCCGGTCATTGCGCTCGACACCTTGATGGCCGTCGCTGAATCGGCGCGTCGCCAGCACCCCGGGCTGGCGGCCTGGCTGGCCAGCGATGCGAACGCCGTGTTGTGGGTGCTGCAGGATGCGCGCATGAGCGAGGTCTATGCCGCAGCCTACCGCTGGCAGGCCGATCAGGGCTGGCAGTGTGGCGTTGCGCCGTGCCTGTGGAGCTTGCCGGTCTTGCGCGAACAGATCGAGTCGGGGGCGGTGCACGCTGCTGCAGGCAGTGCCCTGCGCGCCTACCCCGACGAGGTGGCGTCCCTGCGTGGTCCGGCGGTGCCCGAGGCCTGCCCGGACGGCGAGGCCCTGGGGGCCCTGGCGCAGGCCGCCTGGCGGCGTGGCGAGTGCCTGGATGCGGCGCTGGCATTGCCCCTGTATGTGCGCGACAAGGTGGCACAGACCACGGCCGAACGCGTGGCGGCACGGGAGGCGTCGACGTGATCGCGGACCTGCAGTGGCGTCCCATGACGCAGGATGACATTGCCGAGGTGCTGCAGATGGAGCGCCCGGCCTGCCTGCATCCCGTGCATGCCTGGAGCGAGGACAACTACCGATCCTCGCTCAGGAGCGGCTACTGGATGCGCGTGGCCTGCTCGCCCCAGGGCCGCATCGTGGGTGTGTGCGTGGCCATGTTCGGCGTCGATGAGCTGCATCTGCTCAACATTGCCGTGGCCCGCGAGGCGCAGGGGCAGGGCCTCGCGCGCTGGATGCTGGCCCAGTTGATCGCGCTCTGCCAGGCCCACGCCCTGGCGAGCATCTGGCTGGAGGTGCGCCCCAGCAACACGCCGGCCCGGGCGCTGTACCAGGCGCAGGGCTATGTCGATGTGGGCGTGCGCAAGGCCTATTACCCCGCGCCTGAAGGGCGTGAGGATGCCCTGGTCATGAAGCGGGAGGTCGATCATGTCTCGATGGCCTGAACGCCGACTGGCCATGCTGCGCGAGATGGGGGTGCAGCATTTCTGGCCCACGGACGACGAGGCCGATGCGGTTGCCGATGCGTCGCCCCCTGCGGTGCAGGCGGTGGCCGACGCGGGTGAGGTGCGTGCCGCGGTGTCGTCCTCGGCGCCCTTGACGGCGCCCACCCCTGCGCGTGCTCGTCCGGCCGCCGCAGCCACCCCCACCCCCGCCCCCGCCGTGAAGGCGGTGAGCACCCCGGTGGCGCTGGGCCCCAGGCCGGTGGGTGTTGACACCATGGACTGGCCGGCCTTGCGCGAGGCCGTGGCGGGCTGCCAGGCGTGCGGCCTGTGCCAAGGGCGCCAGCAGACGGTGTTCGGCGTGGGGCACCCGCAGGCTCGCTGGATGCTGGTGGGCGAGGCCCCCGGTGAGCAGGAAGATCGCCAAGGCGAACCCTTTGTCGGCCGAGCCGGGCAACTGCTGGACCGCATGCTCACGGCCGTCGGTCTCACGCGGGCGGAGGCGCCGGCCGAGCAGCAGGTCTACATCGCCAATGTGATCAAGTGCCGTCCGCCCGGCAACCGCAATCCCCTGCCCGAGGAGGTCGCGCAGTGCGAGCCCTTCCTGCTGCGTCAGGTGCAACTGGTGCAGCCGCGCCTGATCCTGGCCATGGGGCGTTTTGCCGTGCAGTCCTTGTTGCGCTCTGCGGAGCCCATTGGCCGTTTGCGGGGCAAGGTCCATGACTACCATGGCGTGCCCCTGGTGGTGACCTACCACCCCGCCTACCTGCTGCGCAACCCGGCCGACAAGGCCCTGGTGTGGGACGATCTGTGCCTGGCGCGTGAATTGGTGTCCCGCCGGCCCGATCCTGCGGCTCAGTGATCGCCCAGGTAGCGTTTGCGCCAGAACAGCCAGACCAGGCCCAGGGCCACCACCACCATCAGGGCGAAGGCGATCAGCACGCCCGTGCTCGAGTGGATCAGCGGCAAGGCATCGAAGTTCATGCCGAAGATGCCCGTGATCAGGTTCAGGGGCAGGAAGATGGCGGTCAGCACCGTCAGGGTTCGCATGATCTGATTGGTGCGGCTGCCCTGCGCCGAGAAGTGCATCTGCACGGCGCTTTCGGCGGAGCTCTCCAGCCGCCGCACGTGGGTGAGCACGCGTTCGATGTGCTCATGCACGTCGCGCGAGCGCACGCGCAGCAGTTCACGCTCGCGCATGGCTGTTGCGTTGTCGGGCATGGGCCACTCGTCCAGGGAGTCGATCCATTCCTGCAAGGCGCTGCGTTGATCCTCGCAGGTGTCCTCCAGCAGGTGCAGGGCATTGCGTGACTCCAGCAAGGCCTGCCAGTTCATGAAGCGGCTGTGGGGGTTGAGCAGCTCATGCTGCAGATAGCCGAACTGCCGCGTCAGCAGGCGGCGCAGGTCCAGGTAGCTGTCCACCATGTGGTTGACGATGCGCAGCATCAGGTCGGCCGGGCTGGTGGGCATGCGGGAGGAGCTGCCGCGCGGGCCCATGTGGAACTCGCTGGTGGGTGGAGGGGCTTCCCGGCTCATCTGCCCCAGGCGCTGGATGAAGAAGTCGCGCACCGAGCAGTCGGTGGGATGCACGGTGAGCAGCACGCGGTCGAACACCGCAAAGCCCACCGGGCTGGTGTCGATGCTGGCCAGCGCCTGGCGGCCGCTGGACGCCGTGCCCTGCTCGTCGTCCACGAACAGCCGTTCCGTGCCGGGGCCGGGGGCCAGGCGACGAAACACCAGGACGTCATACCAGGAGGTGTAGTCGAACTGCGAAGGCAGTTGCGGGTTGAGCAGGTCGGAGATGTGCAGGTCCACCAGCGCCCCGCCGGTCAGGCGGTGCAGTTGGGCCTGCAGGGCTGCCACCTGCACCTCGAACTCGCGCCGCCCGCTGGCCACCCACAGGAAGCCCGAGACGGGCGTCGTCTCGGGCAAACCGTCCAACTCGGTCAGACCGTCATTGATCAGGAAGTAACGCACGCAGACCTTTCGGGGGGGCGGATCAGGCCTGGATCAGTTGCGCGGCTTCCAGGGCGAAGTAGGTCAGCACCCCGTCGGCGCCGGCGCGCTTGAAGGCCAGCAAGGCCTCCATCATCGCCGCATCGTGGTCCAGCCAGCCGTTCTGGGCGGCCGCCTTGAGCATGGCGTATTCGCCACTGACTTGATAGGCGAAGGTGGGGACCCGGAACTCGTCCTTCACGCGGCGCACGATGTCCAGATAAGGCATGCCGGGCTTGACCATGACCATGTCGGCGCCCTCGGCGATGTCCATGCCCACCTCGCGCAGGGCCTCGTCGCTGTTGGCGGGGTCCATCTGGTAGACCTTCTTGTTGGCGCGGCCCAGGTTGGCGGCCGAGCCCACGGCGTCTCGGAAGGGCCCGTAGAAGGCGCTGGCGTACTTGGCGCTGTAGGCCATGATGCGGGTGTGGATCAGCCCCTGGGATTCCAGGGCCAGGCGGATCGCGCCAATGCGCCCGTCCATCATGTCGGACGGCGCCACGATGTCCACGCCGGCTTCGGCCTGCACCAGGGCCTGACGGGTCAGCACCGACACGGTCTCATCGTTGAGGATGTAGTTCGTGTCATCGAGCAGGCCATCCTGACCGTGGGTGGTGAAGGGGTCCAGGGCCACATCGGTCATCACGCCCAGACCAGGGAAGCGTTGCTTGAGTTCGCGCACGGTGCGGGGCACCAGGCCTTCGGGGTTCAGGGCTTCCTGGCCATCCGGGGTCTTGAGGGCCGGATCGATGACCGGAAACAGGGCCATGACCGGAATGCCCAGCTCGACACAGCGCTCGGCCTGGGCCCACAGCGCCCCCCGCCCCAGACGTTGCACCCCCGGCATGGAGGGGATGTTTTGCGCGCCGTCGTCTTGATCCAACACAAAGACTGGATAGATCAGATCTGAAGAAGTGAGTGCGTGCTCTCTCACCAGGGCGCGTGTGAACTCGTCTCGGCGCAGGCGGCGGGGGCGGTGTTGGGGAAAGTGCTGCAGAAATTGCATGACACGAAATGCCGTTAAACGTGTGAAGGAATGCAAAGAGAACCGGAAAAACGCGCAAAAGCCCATGATTTCCGGACAGGGCCTCTGTGCATGGCGAAAGAACCTGTCTATAATTGACCCCGGATGATACGCCGCAAGGCTGTCATTCCCTGCTTTTCCTCCCTGAGCAGGTGCCTTACCGTGATGACAGCGTTAAGGCTTCACAGCCCCGGCTCATGCCGGGGCTCTTTTTTTGTGCCTTCCATTTGTTCATGTCCTGTTGCTGCATTGCACCAGCACATGAGGGGTGCATGTCAGATGCCCCTCGGCGCGGCACATAATGTGCCCCATGCTGTGGATCAAAGCGTTGCATATCATTTTCGTGGCCAGCTGGTTCGCCGGGCTGTTCTATCTGCCACGTCTGTATGTCAACCTGGCCATGGTGGCGCCCGACAGCCACGTCGAGCGAGAGCGTCTGCTGCTCATGACTCGCAAGCTCTATCAGTTCACCAATTTGCTGATGATGCCAGCTCTGGGTTTTGGCCTTCTGCTCTGGCTCAAGTATGGGATCGGCAAGGAAGGCCCCGGCAATGGCTGGCTGCATGCCAAGCTGGCCGTGGTGGGTTGTACCCTGATCTTCCAGTACATCTGCCGCCGCTTCCTCTATGAGTTCGAGCAACTCAAGAACCAGCGCACTCACGTGTTCTACCGCATCTTCAACGAGTTGTCGGTGGTGCTGTTTGCCACGGCGGTCATCCTGGTGGTGGTCAAGCCCTTCTGACGAGGGGCGGCCATGATCCTGCATCGCAGCACGGCCTGGCCCCTGACCTGGGCCAGTGTGGCCCTCATTGTCTACGCCACCTTGCATCCGCTCAGCGGCTGGCACTGGCCGCCACCCGGCGTGCTGTCCTGGGCCTTGCCCAAGCAACGCTGGGAAACCACGTCGGACCTGATCGGCAACCTGCTGGGCTACATGCCTTTGGGCGGGGTGCTGTGTCTGGCCCTGCTGCGCAGCGGTTGGCGGACGTGGTCGGCGGCCCTCATGACCTGGCTGGCCTGCTCGGGCCTGTCCTATGGGCTGGAGCTGATCCAGTTCACGCTGCCGGGGCGTGTGCCCTCCGTGTCGGACTGGGCCCTCAACTCCCTGGGGGCGGCCTGGGGCATCCTGGCGGCCGTGACGGCCCAGGCCCTGGGGGCGGTGGACTGGTGGCATCGCTGGCGCGAGCGCTGGTTCATCCCGCAGGCCGGCTTCGGGCTGGCCTTGCTGTGGCTGTGGCCTCTGGGCCTGCTGTTCCCGCCGCCGCTGCCCCTGGCGCAGGGGCAGATCTGGCCCACGCTGCAGTGGCTGCTGATCGACTGGACAGCGCAGACGCCGCTGCAGGCCTGGTTCCTGCCCGACGGCGATGTGCTGGGCGCCCTCATCCGCTTGCAATGGCCCGAGCTGGCAGCCCAGCAGCAGGCGGTGGATCAGCAGACCTGGTGGCAACCGGTGCGCGACACCCTGATCGTCACGCTGGGCCTGCTGGCGCCCATGTCGGTGGCCTGCGCCCTGGCCCGTCCGCCGGCCCTGCGGCTGTGGTTGCTGGCGGGGGGCGTGGTGCTGGGCGTGTTGGGCAGCACCGTGTCCATGGCCATGAACTATGGCCCCGAGCATGCCCTGGCCTGGGTGAGCCTGCCGGCCCTGGTCGGCCTGCTGGCCGGGGCGGTGCTGGGGGGCTTGCTGCTGGGGCGTTCGCGCCCGATGGCGGCCTTCCTGGGGCTGCTGGTGCTGGCGGGCCTGGTGGTGCTGGTGCACCAGATTCCGGCCGATCCCTACTACGGACAGACCCTGCAGGCCTGGGAGCATGGGCGTTTTGTGCGCTTTCATGGGTTGGCGCGCTGGTTCGGTCTCCTCTGGCCCTATGCGGCTTTTGTCTGGTTGCTGGGGCGCTTGTTCGGGCGCAGCGCCTAAAATCCGGGCATGAGCTATTTCCAGCGCCACATCTTCTTCTGTCTGAACCAGCGCATCAACGGCGAGAACTGCTGTGCCGATCATGCCGCCAAGGACGGGTTCGATCACTGCAAGGCCCGTGTGGCCGCGGCCGGCTTGAACGGGCCGGGGCAGGTGCGGGTCAACAAGGCCGGCTGCCTGGATCGCTGTTCGGGCGGGCCGGTGGCAGTGGTCTACCCCGAGGGCACCTGGTACACCTATGTCGACCCGTCCGACATCGACGAGATCGTCGATCGGCACCTGATCGGCGGTGAGGTGGTGGATCGCCTGGTGCTGCCCGAGTCCGTGGGCCGCTGAGCTCGTTCATCATGATCGGCCGACCTGCCTCGCAACGGATCGAAGGCCCCGCCGGGCCATTGGAAGTGGTGGTCGAGTCGCCTGCGGGCTCGCCGCGCGGGCTGGCCGTGGTGGCACACCCTCATCCCCTGATGGGCGGCACCATGGACAACAAGGTCGTGCACACCCTGGTGCGTGCCTTTGTCAGCCAGGGCTGGGTGGCGGTGCGTTTCAATTTCCGTGGGGTGGGGGGCTCGGGGGCGTCCTGGGACGAGGGCCGCGGCGAGCTCGATGACATGCTGGCCGTGGTGGCGCACCACCGCACCGATCCCCAGTGGCGCACCTTGCCGCTGGCCCTGGCGGGCTTTTCCTTTGGGGGCTATGTGGCGGCCCGTGCTGCTGTCGTGCTGGCCGAGCAAGGCCTGCGGGTCGATCCGCTGGTGCTGGTCAGCCCTGCCACGCGTTACGAGGTGCCCGCCGTGCCGGCCCACACGCTGGTGGTCCAGGGCGAGCGCGATGACGTGGTGCCCCTGGCGAGCATCCTGGACTGGGCGCGGCCACAAGGCCTGCCGGTGTCGGTGGTGCCCGGGGCGGGACACTTTTTTCATGGTCAGTTGGGAACGCTCAAGCACCTGGTGCAGTCTCACCTGAAGGCCTTTTCTGCCTGACCTGCTCTGGCCACCACCCTCCTGTGGGGTGATCACGTGCCGGGCGGGTTGATCTTTTTTTGAATGTGATGTCGATGAACTTGCTGATTTCCGATCGCCGCGGCTGCCTGCGGGCCCTGGTGGCGTCTTCTCTGCTCGTGGGGGGGCTGGGGGCGATCCCCTGGAGCGCGCAGGCGGCAACGCCCGCGCCGGCGCTCACCCCCATGGCCATGCCCCAGCCCCCCGAGGTGGCGGCGCGTGCCTTCATCCTGCAGGACCTGAGCAGTGCTCAGACCCTGGCCGCGCGTCAGGCCGACACCCCGGTCGAGCCGGCATCCCTGACCAAGCTGATGACGGCCTATCTGGTGTTCCAGGCGCTGCAGAACGGCAAGCTGCAACTGGCCCAGGACCTGCCGGTGTCCGAGCGCGCCTGGCGCACCGGCATGACCGGCGCCTCGCGCACCTTCATCAAGGTCAACAGCCGCGTCAAGGTCGATGACCTGATCAAGGGCATGATCGTGCAGAGCGGCAATGACGCCACCACGGCGCTGGCCGAGGGGGTGGGCGGCACCGTCGAGGTCTTTGTCGACATGATGAACCGCCAGGCCCAGGCCTTCGGCCTCAAGGCCACCCACTTCAAGAACCCGGAGGGGCTGACCGCGCCCGGGCATGTCAGTACGGCGCGTGAGTTGTCGGTCATCGCGTCGCGCCTGATCACCGATTTCCCCAACTCGCTGCCGTACTACTCCATGAAGGAGTTCAGCTACAACGGCATCCGTCAGAACAACCGCAACCTGCTGCTGTGGCGCGATCCCACCGTGGACGGTCTCAAGACCGGCTTCACCGAGGCCGCGGGTTATTGCCTGATCTCCACCGCCAAGCGCAGCACCGGTGGGGTGTCGCGCCGGCTGCTCAGTGTGGTGGTGGGCACGGCCTCGCCCGAGGCGCGCGCCAACGAGAGCCAGAAGTTGCTCAACTGGGGCTACAGCGCGTTCGACGTGGTCAAGCTCTTTGATGCAGGCCAGGCCGTGAGCACGGCCCCCGTCTGGAAGGGTGCGGCCAACACGGTCAAGCTCGGTCGCACCCAGCCCCTCGTGCTGGTGGTGCCGCGCGGGCAGGCGTCGGCCGTCAAGACCAGCGTGACCCGCTCCGATCCCTTGTTGGCCCCCCTGAACAAGGGGCAGGCCGTGGGCACGCTCAAGATCACCCTGGGTGGGCACCCCTGGCAGGAGGTGCCCCTGCAGGCGCTGGACGCCGTGCCCAGCGCTGGCTTCCTGGGCCGCGCCTGGGACGCCATGCGTCTGGCCATCCAGTGACCCCTGTGTCGGAGTTCGCACCCATGAGCCAAGCTGGCAACCCCTTCATCCCCTCGCAACCGGTGATCCCGCCCGAGGAATCCCTGATCCAGTACCCCTGCGCCTTCCCCATCAAGGTGATGGGGCCCAACACCGATGCGTTCACGCAAGCGGTGGTGGGGCTCGTGCAAGGGCTGGATCCCGGGTTTGACCCGGCGGCGAGCCTTGAAAAGCGACCGAGCAGCAGCGGCAACTACCTGGGCCTGACGGTCACCGTCACGGCCACCAGCCGCGAGCAGCTCGACAACATCTACCGCGCCCTCACCAGCCACCCCCAAGTCAAGTATGTCTTGTAAGCGCTTGCCCTAGGGCCTGGCATTTCACATCACACCCCCCGCATACAATCAACGGTTGCCCCAGATGGCGGGCAAGAAGGAATTCTCGTGTTCATCTCCAATGCTTATGCTCAGGCCGCCGGCGCGGCCGCTTCTCCCACCAGCAGCCTGATGGGCATGCTGCCCCTGGTGCTCATGTTCGTGGTGCTCTACTTCGTCATGATCCGCCCGCAGATGAAGCGCCAGAAGGAAACCAAGGCCATGCTCGAAGCGCTGGCCAAGGGCGACGAAGTCGTCACCCAGGGCGGTCTGGTCGGCAAGATCAGCAAGCTGGGTGACACCTTCGTGTCGCTCGAAGTGGCGGCTGGCACCGAGTTGCAGGTGCAGCGCGTGGCCATCATCCAGGTCCTGCCCAAGGGCACCCTGAAGTAAACACCCTCCAGGGCCGCGGGTGGCCCTGTTTGCAAGGACGCGCTTCATGAATCGTTACGCCTGGTGGAAGTACCTCATCATCGCTGTGGCCCTGCTGGTGGGCTTCATCTACAGCCTGCCCAATGTCTTTGGCGAGGCGCCTGCGGTGCAGCTCTCCAGTGGCAAGGCCACGGTCAAGCTGACCCCCGATGCGGTGGCCAAGGTCGAGGGCGTGCTGCGCCAGGCCCAGGTCACGCCTGATTTTGTCGAGTTTGACAATGGCTCGGTCAAGGCCCGCTTCAAGGACACCGACACCCAGCTCAAGGCGCGCGATGCCATCGGCAAGGCCTTCAACCCTGATCCGGCCGATCCGCACTACATCGTGGCGCTGAACCTGGTCTCGCGTTCGCCCCAGTGGCTGCGCGCGCTGCATGCCCAGCCCATGTACCTGGGTCTGGACCTGCGCGGTGGCGTGCACTTCCTGATGCAGGTCGACATGAAGGCCGCGCTCACGCAGAAGATCGAAGGCATGACGGGGGACATCCGCACCCTGCTGCGCGACAAGGACATCCGCCACGCCGGCATCCGCCGTGAGGGCGACTCGGTGCAGATCCGCTTCCGTGAGGAGGCCACCCGCAAGGCGGCACTCAACACCCTGAGCGACACCCTGCCCGATCTGGCCTGGGTGGCCGGGGTCGACAGCAGCGGCAATGGCGATCTGACCCTGGTGGGCGCGCTCAAGCCCGAGTCCATCCGCAAGGTGCAGGACCAGGCGCTCAAGCAGAACATCACCACCCTGCACAACCGCATCAACGAGCTGGGCGTGGCCGAGCCCGTGATCCAGCAGCAGGGCGCCGACCGCGTCGTGGTGCAGTTGCCCGGCGTGCAGGACACGGCCAAGGCCAAGGACATCATTGGCCGCACCGCCACCCTGGAGGTGCGCATGGTGGACGACAGCACCGAGGCCCAGGCTGCGCTGGCCGGTGGCGCGGTGCCGTTTGGCACCGAGCGCTTCCTGGAGCGAGGGGGCGTGCCGGTCATCGTCAAGCGCCAGGTGGTGCTCACCGGCGACAACCTGACCGACGCACAGCCCGGCTTCGACGAGAACCAGGAAGCCGCCGTGCACCTGACGCTGGACGCCCGGGGCGCCCGCATCTTCCGCGATGTCACCCGCGAAAGCGTGGGCAAGCGCATGGCCATCCTGCTCTTTGAAAAGGGCAAGGGCGAGGTCGTGACCGCCCCCGTGATCCGGGGTGAGATCTCGGGTGGCCGCGTGCAGATCTCCGGCCGCATGACCTCGGAGGAAGCCGCTGACACGGCCCTGCTGCTGCGTGCCGGCTCGCTGGCCGCGCCCATGGAGATCATCGAAGAGCGCACCGTCGGCCCCAGCCTGGGTGCCGAGAACATCACCATGGGCTTCAACAGCCTGATGTACGGCTTTGCCGCCATCGCGCTGTTCATGATGCTGTACTACCTGCTGTTCGGCGTGTTCTCTACGCTGGCGCTGACCGTCAACCTGCTGCTGCTGGTGGCGGTGCTGTCCATGCTGCAGGCCACGCTGACGCTGCCGGGCATCGCGGCCATCGCCCTGACGCTGGGCATGGCCATTGACTCCAACGTGCTGATCAACGAGCGTGTGCGTGAAGAGCTGCGCAACGGGTCTTCGCCGCAGTCGGCCATCCATGCCGGATACGAACACGCCTGGGCCACCATCCTGGACTCCAACGTGACCACCCTGATCGCCGGCCTGTCGCTGCTGGCCTTCGGTTCGGGCCCCGTGCGTGGTTTTGCCGTGGTGCATTGCCTGGGCATCCTCACCTCGATGTTCTCTGCGGTGTTCTTCTCGCGTGGCCTGGTCAACCTCTGGTATGGCCGTCAGAAAAAGCTCAAGAGCGTCTCGATCGGTCAGGTCTGGAAGCCGCAGGAGTAAATCATGGAATTTTTCCGAATCAAACGCGACATCCCGTTCATGCGGCATGCGCTGGTCTTCAATGCCATCTCCTTCCTGACCTTCGCGGCGGCGGTGTTCTTCCTGGTGACCCGGGGGCTGCACTTCTCCATCGAGTTCACGGGGGGCTCGCTCATCGAGTTCCAGTACGCCCAGAGCGCCGACATCACCAAGGTCCGCTCCGCGGTCGAAACCTTGAAGTTCGGCGATGTGCAGGTGCAGAAATTCGGCACCTCGCGCGATGTGCTGGTGCGCCTGCCCCTGCGCGGTGACATGAAGCAGGCCCAGGTGACCGAACAGGTCTTCGGGGCCATCTGCCAGGCCGAAGGGGGCCAGTTGGTCAGCAAGGACACGCTCAAGGGGCCGCAGCGCATCTGTCAGGCCGGCGGTGTCGAGCCTGTCACCTTGCAGCGCAGCGAATTCGTGGGCCCGCAGGTGGGTGACGAGTTGGCGCGTGATGGGGCCCTGGCCCTGGGCGTGACCGTGCTGGGCATCATGATCTACCTGGCCTTCCGCTTCGAGTGGAAGTTCGCCGTGGCCGGCATCATCGCCAACCTGCATGACGTGATCATCATCCTGGGGTTCTTCGCCTTCTTCCAGTGGGAGTTCTCGCTTTCCGTGCTGGCGGCGGTGCTGGCCGTGCTGGGCTACTCGGTGAACGAATCGGTGGTGATCTTCGACCGGATCCGTGAGGCCTTCCGCAAGTTCCGCAAAATGAGCACGTCCGAGGTGATCGACCACGCCATCACCAGCACCACCAGCCGGACCATCATCACCCACGGTTCGACCCAGATGATGGTGCTGGGCATGCTGATCTTCGGCGGCCCGACCCTGCACTACTTTGCGATGGCGCTGACCATCGGCATCCTGTTTGGCATCTACTCGTCGGTGTTCGTGGCGGCGGCGATTGCCATGTGGCTGGGTGTTAAACGCGAAGACCTCGTGAAAAGCACCAAGAAAGACATCGACCCGAACGATCCGAACGCCGGCGCCGTGGTGTAGAGTCCCAGAGGACTTGACCCACTCCTGGCCCTATGCCTGTTGGTTCCCCGAGAGACCTGGCGCAGCTGGCTCGCCGCACGTATCTGGATGCCCTGCGCCACGGCGCGGGGGATCTGGTGGCGGCCTGTGTGGAAGGCGCGCGCATGCTGGCCAGCCAGTCGGCCGAGCCGGGGCTCTATGCCCGGCGGCGGGATCTGGTCCTTGATCTGCCCCGCCATGAGGCCACCTGGCTCGATGCCCTGCAGGCCCATCTGCACGGGGCCCTTCAGGCCCTCCAGAGTGGCGCCAGCCCGCTGACCCGGCCTGCCGGGCTGGGCCTGGGGGAGGCCTCTCAGTTCAGTCTGGTCGAAGACGCGGTCATCGAGCTGGACATGGTGGTCTCTCGTCTGGGTCAGACGATCGCAGACCGGGCCGGATGGGAGTACACCGATCTGTGTTCGCGTCTGAGCTCCCTGGAGCAGCGCGCCGATGTCGCACTCGACCGCTCCGGGGAGGTGCTCAAGCCCGCCGTGCTGGCCCGCTGGGTGCTGGACGCCTGGGTGAGCGCTGGCCTGCCGCTGGAGCACTGGAAGACCCTGCAGACGGTGCTGCACGATGAAGTCTCCCATCTGGCCGAATCGGCTTACCACGACGCGAACCGGATCCTGCTGGAGCACGGCGTTCGTCCTGAAATCGATCTGAGACCCTTCATCCGTCGCGCCAAGGACGCCGGGGTGGTGCGTCCCCTGGCACCCTCGGTTGGCGTGAGCCATCAGCTCCAGGTGGGCCCTGGCACGGGCGGGGGGCGGGGCGGTGTGGGCGCCGAAGGCAGCAACCGTGTCACCGGCCCGGGCGGCGTGAGCAGCATGGGCGGCGGCATCGCCTATGAAGAAACCCGCCTCATGACCCAGGCGCCGGGCCTGCGCTCGATCGGGCAGAGCCAGGCAGTGCTGGGCAAGCTCAACCAGCTGGTGGCGCGGCAGGTGCCGGGGTTCGACCCCGGGACGCTGTCGCCGGGAGAGGCGGTGCCCACCCAGGGGTCGATGGCGCCTGCCTTGGGGCAGGCCATCGCCGCCACGCAGCGGGTGGTGCAGCAGCACAGCGACACCGACGGCGGGCAAGATGCCAGCCCGCGCGCGCTGGTGCACGAGCTGCAGTCTCGCAAGGCGGCGCTCAAGCAGGCGGCGGCCACGCCGGCCGAGCGGGCCACCATTGAAATCGTGGCCCTGCTGTTCCAGAGCATCCTGACCGAGGAGCGACTGCCGGCCTCCGTGCGCGTCTGGTTTGCTCGACTGCAGATGCCGGTGTTGCGGGTGGCGGTCAGTGAGCCCGACTTTTTTGCCACCGTCGACCACCCCGCCCGGGTGCTGATCGACCGCATGGGGGGCTGCGTGATGGGGTTCGCCGGGGGGGGCGATGAGGGCGAGCAAGATGCCCTGCACAAGGAGATCAAGCGCATTGTGCAGACCATCGAGGCCTATCCGGACACAGGCCGGCGCGTCTTCCAGACCGTGCTGGTCGAATTCGAGAAGTTCCTGGAGCACTACTTCCGCGAGGGCAACGAGTCCAGCCGCAAGGGCGTGTCCCTGGCGCAGCAGCTCGAGCAGCGTGAGGCTTATGCCATCCAGTACACCATCGAGCTGCGCAAGATGCTGCTGGACGTTCCGGTGCATGAAGGCATCCGCGATTTCCTCTTCAAGGTGTGGGCCGATGTGCTGGCGCACAGTGCGGTGCAGACCAGCCCGTCCAGCGAGGAGACCCGCTCGCTCAAGCGTCTGGCCGGCGACCTGATCTGGTCGGCCAGCGCCAAGGTCTCCCGTCAGGAGCGCAACGAGGTGCTGCAGCGCCTGCCCCCCCTGCTCAAGGCTTTGCGGGCTGGCATGACGCGCACGGGGATGATGGGGGAGCGGCAGGATCAGCACATCAAGGAACTCAATGTGGCCTTGTCGGCGGCTTTTTCTGCCCGTTCGGCGGCCATTTCCGCCGAAGGCCTGCGCGAGGTGACCCGCAAGCTCGAAGCCCTGGATGGGGTTTTGCCGGAGATGGAGGACCTGGAGCTGGACGCCGACACCCTGAAGGACCTCTCCGGCTACGAGAGCGAGGACCTGGAGGTCGTGGCCGAGGGCGGCAGCATGCCCACGCCCGCCATGCTGGCCTGGGCGCGCGAACTCAAACTGGGCGCCTGGTTCCAGCTGGATTACCGGGGCCGTGAGGAGCGGGTGCAACTGGCCTGGCGCGGCGTGCAGCGGCACCTGATGCTCTTTGTCACCCCTCAGGGGCGCGGGGTGCTGTTCCAGACCCACCGGCTGGCTGCCTTCCTGCAGGCAGGGCTGCTGGTGCCGCTGGAAGAAGAATCCCTGACGGTGCGGGCCACGCGGGATGCGCTGGCCAAACTCGACGCAGATCCCGAGCGACTGCTCAACTGAACCTGTCGCTTGTCGTTCCTGCGCGTCGCACCTGGCGGTGCCGTGTTGAGCGATGTGGAAAAAGCACGGACTTCGCCCACTTATTCCTTTCACCTCATGGAAGGGCATTTTGCGACCATTACTCTCGTGTGAGTCTTGGAGCAGGTCATGCGGTTTCGACGCCGGGTTGAAGGGGGTGAGCAGTGGGTGGCGGTGGTCCAGTCGGACGCCGTGCTGCATGCTGCCCAGATCAGCCTGGGCCCGGATCGTCGCCCCCGCCTGGGGTGGGTCTGGCAAGGGCCGAGTGCGGAGCTCAGTCAGGGCCTGCGCAGCCTGAACCGTGCCCATCGCCTGAAGGGCCTCAAGCTCACGGGGCAGATCGAGCGCACGCAATACCGGCTGATCTCGACCGAGGTGCCCGATGTGCCGCGTGAAGAGTGGTGCGATGCCATGCGCTGGCGCCTCAAGGACCAAGTGGACTTTCCGCTGGATGATGCCTTTCTGGATGTGCTGGCTGTGCCACAGGACACCCAGTTGCGTCAGATGCATCCGGCCATGGCCGTGGTGGCCCAGCGGGTGGACTTCAATCGCATGGCCCTGGCCGCCGATGACGTCGGCTTGAGCTGGTCGGCTGTCGATGTTCCCGAAACCGCGCTGTGCAACCTCAGCGCCCTGGCGGAAACGCCCGAGCAGGCGCATGCGTTGATGGTCTTCGGCGATGCCCATGGGATGCTGGTGATCACCTACAAGGGTGAGTTGCTGATGACCCGCAACATCGAGGTGGCGGTGTCGGCGGTGACCGGCTCGCAGGAAGCGCGTGGTGCAGCCCTGGGCCGCGCCGCCCTGGAGGTGCTGCGCACCCTGGACACCTTCGAGCGCATGCACAGCCAGGTCACCTTGTCGGGGCTGTCCGTCGTGCCCCCCGAGGGTGGCGAGGATGTGCTGGAGGTGCTGGCCGACCTGGTGTATGTGCCGGTCAAGTCCTTCGAGCTGAAGTCCTGGATGGATCTGGCCGTGCCGGAAGATCAGGGCATGCGTCTGGCTGCCACGCCCTCTCTGGATGAGTTGTGCGCCATCGGGGCGGCGCTGCGTGGCCATCGTCAGGCCCTGGGGCTGCAGAGCCTCTCGCTGGTGGATGAGGCCTCGGCGCTCACGGCGCCCCCGACCTGGAATGCGGTGTGGGGTCTGCGCATCGCGGCGGTGGTGGGCGGCGGTGCCTGCGCTGTGGGCGCCGTGATGTCCACCCTGTCGGCCGCCTACGATCGGCAGGCTGAAGCCTTCGAGGCCGATGTCGTGGCCTTGCGCCAGGAAGTGGGCCAGCAGACGGTGCCACCCGAGTTCAAGCAACTCTCCGATTTGCGTGCGCAGGAAGAGCGCCAGCGTCATGTGCGAGAGGCCTTGGCCAGCAGCATCCTGCCGCAGACGGCGCTGTATTCCGATTACCTGATCGCGCTGGCACGCCAGTCCCAGCCGGGCCTGTGGATCACCGAGTTGAACCTGCGTGGTCAGGGGTCTGATCTGGAACTGTCCGGTCGCATGCTCGATCCCGCCCAGTTGCCGTCCTACCTGGGCCGCCTGGAGCAGGAGCCCCAGTTCAAGGGGCGACGCTTTGCCCAGGTCGAGATGCGCTCGCTGGAGACGCCGGAGGGTGTGGGCCCCAGCCCCATCGCGTTCACGCTGCGGGGTCAACTGCCCAAGGCCGAAGGCCGTCTGCCACGGGAGGTGCGGCCATGAAGCAGATTGCCTTGCCGTCTTCCGCCGAGCTGATGATGCATTGGCGCCGGGTGCGTCGCGCCTTTGATGCGAGGCTGATGACCGAGCGGCGCCTGCTGATCGTGGCAGCGGCGTGCGTGATCTGGTTCTTGCTGGACACGATCTGGGTCACCCCGGCGTATCAGCACCTCAACAAGGCCACGAAGCGCAAGAGCGCTGCGGCGAGCTCACGCCAGATGCTGGTCACCCAGAAGGACCAGCTGGCCCAGGCCATGGTCCTGCAGAAACAAGGTGCGCAAAAGGAGCTGTTGCTCGTGCAAGAGCGCCTGGCAAAGGGCCAGCAGGAGCTCGAGCGCGCGCAATCCCAGATGGCGCCAGCGCGTGAGATGCGGCAGTTGCTCGATGCCATGCTGGCTCGCCACGGACAACTGAAGCTGCGCAGCATGCGCACCCTGCCACCGACCGAAGTCCGCATGGGTGGCTCGGAGTCGATCTCCGGTGGGGCACCGTTGTACAGCCATGGACTGGAACTGGTGGTGGAGGGCGGCTTCCATGAGTTGCTGGCCTGGCTGCGCAGCGTGGAATCCATGCCTCGTCGCCTGATCTGGCAGAGCATGAAGCTGTCATCGGATGAGCAGTCTCGCTTGACGCTCACCCTGCAGGTGCACACCCTCAGTCCGGACAAAGAGCCCCTGGAGATCGCACCATGAGACAAGGCCTTGTCCTGGGCGTGTGCCTGTTGGCGGGAGCGTGCTGGATGCCCGTGCAGTCCCAGATGTCCGCCTCCCTGCCGGATCCGACGCGCCCTCCGGCCAATCTGTCAACGGGCGGGCGCTCCGATGCCGCGTCGATGACCCCGGGGGGGGCCGCCAGTGCCGCCGCCCGTCCCGCGTCTGGAGCGTCGGGCGCATCTGCCCAGGTGGCCCGGCCCCGTCTGACCCTCATCCGCCTGGATGCCCAGGGTCGGGGCGTGGCCCTGATCGATGGTCGCCTGCTGTCCGTCGGGGATCGCGTGGGAGATGCCGTGGTGGCATCCATCGATGCACAGGGCGTGGTCTTGCGTGGCGCCAAGGGCTGGCTGCGCTTGCCGCTGATCGCGCCGTCTGCTCCGCACAAGGTTGTGACGCCCGGCGTGGCCGCGCCCGCGCGTGAAGAAAAGGAATCTCCATGACACATCTCCCCTCTCTGATCGCCGTGTTGCTGGGCGTGCTGGTCTGTCAC
>NZ_DASUIT010000138.1:0-3697 GCF_036279655.1 Aquabacterium sp.
GGCCCGCCCTACCACTGCGACATCCATGCCATGAGGGCGCTGCTGCCCGAGGCGCTGTGGCAATGGCCCAAGCCGCCCTATGCGAAGGTGAACCACCCCAATCTGTCGCACGAGCTGGCAGTGAGCCTGGTGCGCCGGTGATCGGCGCTTTTGGATCATCAGCACGCCTTGCTCAGCCGGAAGGCCCCCATGAGGTCTGACAAGTTGTCCGCCTGCCCCTGAAGAGATGCCGCCGCTGCCGCAGACTGCTCCACCAGCGCTGCATTTTGCTGAATCATGTGGTCAAGCTGAGTGACAGCCAGATTGACCTGCCCGATGCCATCGGACTGCTCGGAGGCAGCCGCCGTGATTTCACCGATCATGTCGCTGACGCGCCTGACGGAATCCACGATTTCGCCCATGGTGCTTCCTGCCCTGCTCACCAGTCTGGCACCGGTTTCCACGCGCTCCACGCTGCTCCCAATCAGTGTCTTGATCTCCCTGGCAGCGTCCGCCGAGCGCTGTGCCAGGCTGCGAACTTCGCCAGCCACCACCGCGAAGCCTCGGCCCTGTTCACCCGCGCGGGCCGCCTCGACGGCCGCATTGAGCGCCAGGATATTGGTCTGAAAGGCAATGCCATCGATCACACCAATGATGTCGGCGATCTTGTTGGACGACGCATTGATCTCTTCCATGGTCTGAACCACCTCGGCCACAACGACCCCACCCCGTTGAGCGACCTCTGCTGCAGAAGAGGCCAGTTGGTTGGCCTGCCGGGCTGAATCAGCACTCTGCCGGACAGTGCCCGTGAGTTGCTCCATCGAACTGGCGGTCTGCTGCAGATTGCTGGCGGCAGATTCTGTACGCGCGCTCAGATCCTGGTTCCCTGTGGCGATCTCTGTGCTGGCGTTCTTGATGCTGTCGGTGCTGATGCGCACCTGCCCCACCAGTTGCTGGAGATTGGTTTGCGTACGTTGAAGCTCACCCATCAGACCCTGCAAGTTCTGACCAGTGCCCAGATCAAACGTGAGATCGCCCTCAGCAATGCGTTGAAGCATCTCCCGCGCCACCGCCGGTTCGCCCCCGATCTCCGAGATCACCGTGCGGCGCATGAGCCAAAACAGTCCCCCTGCGACCACGATCGCCACGAGCGCCAACATGGCGGAAATCACGAAGATATGGCGCCCGTTGCTCAAGGTTCGCTCATGGGCCTGAGCTTCTCGCTGGCGTGCAGATTTGAGCAGATCCAGCAGGTTGCTGCGCAACTGCCGCCAGGCAGGCGTTTCTTCCTTGGTCAAGGCCTGCATGGCGCTGCTCGCGTCACTCTTGACCATCTGCAGCACACTGTTCTGCTTGACTGACAAGGTTTCGCGAAGCGGGGCCAACGCGCTCAACTGCGCCACAGCCTCCGTGCCGCTCGCCGCTTTCAGCGTTGCTTCATAGGCCTCTTGATAGGCTTTTTCGGCCCCTTGGAAGTTGTCGAAGGCCTTGGTATTGCTCGGATCCAAGACGATGTTGCGCATGGCCTGACCCATCTGCAGCCCCTGGGCATACATGTCGGTCAAGCCGCTGGCAATGGCCTGCTCGGTGCCAATGTAGCGATCGAACTCATCTTGCGTGCGGAGCAACCCCCACAGGCTCACCGAGATCGCGGTGACAAACAAGGCCACTGGTACAGCGAAACAGTAGATCAGACGTGACTGAAATGACATACCAGAACCCCGCGTGTATGGACGCCGACTTGGACGGGTCAGTCAATGATCCCCACTCAGTCGGCGAAGAAGGGACGCCCCGTTATCGGCGCGTTCTCGCTGGAATTGATACATGGGTGCGCCGGTGAGCCTTTTGCACGCCTGAGCCCCCCCGGTCTCGGGGGCGGCCGATGCAGATTGTCCGGTTTGTCGCAGCAAGTCCCACCTGCGTGGGAGGGGGCATTCTTACAATGACCCATCGGGGTTAACACCCAGTCAGCATTGAAATGAGTCTCAGATGAACCGCTCCATGAAGTACAAACTCCTCGGCACCGTGGCCGCCCTGGCCACCGCCTTCAGCGTGGTCAACCCGGTCTCGGCCGGTTCCTGCCAGATCACGCAACTGGGTGCCATCACCACCGGCGCCGTGCTGGACACCGATGGCCAAGTCTGGATGTGGGGCTTCCGCAATGCTGGCATCTCTGGCACAGCCTCTCCTACTCACGCTTACAGCAACCTCAAACCCGTCAACCGGGTCGAGTTTCCCGCAGGCACCAAGATCACCCAGCTGGTCAGCGGCGCCTACCACTTCCTGGCCCTGACCGAGGACGGCCGGGTCTATGGCTGGGGGCAGAGCGGCTACGGTGAAGTCGGTTGCCGCAATGCCGTCAACGACCCCTATGTGCGCCCCCCCTGCGAGGTGCCCTTCCCCGGCCTGAAGGCGGGTGACAAGATCGCCCGACTGGCTGCGGGGGAGTACTTCTCCATGGCCACGACCGCAGAGGGCGACGTCTACACCTGGGGCCATGACCTCTATGGTCAGGGCGGCCGAGGCGCGAATGTGGCGTCCAACCCGAATGGCCCGGTCCGCAATGTCAATCACCCCTCTTACTCGAACGGCAAGGTTGTCCCTGTCAACAACGACAGCATGCAGTTCGTGCCCTACAAGGTGAACCTCAATGGCGAGCCCGCCGTGGTCAGCGGGGCCTGGTACGAAGGGGCGATGGCCATCACCCTGGGCGCCACGGGCGAAGCCCATGTCTGGGGCTGGGGCGACAACGAAGCGGCCGGCCTGGGCGTGCCCTACACCTGTGGCGGCACCCCCATCCGCGGCGTGCAGTGCGTGGTCCGCACACCCACCCGCGCCAACAGCGCGCTGGAAAACCTGGCGCCTCGCATCCAGGCGCTGCATGGCGGCAATGCCTTCGCCACGGCGATGCTGGCGCCCGAACCCGGTGCCAGCGGCAGCAAGCTGGCGGGCTGGGGCCAACTGGCGGCCCTGGGCCTGGGTGTGACCAGCACCGGCAAGGCCGGTGACACCACCGCCGCCACCACCATCCCCCTGTGGATGCCCCTGAAGGATCCGGTCACGGGCGTCGAGCACCTGGCGACGAACTTCTTCTCGCGTTATGTCGGCAATGTGGCCATCGGCAACGACAACCGCCTGTGGGTCTGGGGTCAGGGCGGTGGCAGCGCCTTCCCGCAGATCTACCCGGCACGCCCCACCCCGCACGGCACGCCCTCCACCTACCCCGCTGACACGGGCCTGAATTCGGCCCTGCGCTCGGATCAGGCCGGCGCCACGCTGGTGGGCATCGGCAGCACCAAGGAGGTCGTGTACTACCAGATGTCGGACGGCAGCGCCTTTGGCCTGGGCTACGCGAGCGTGGACAGCCTCAACCCCATCGGCATCCCGGGCGCAGGCAAGCTGGACCTGGAGTACTGGGGCCCCACCGGCTGGGGTGGCACGGGCACCATGCATGGCACCGGCAGCCTGGAGAGCATCCGCTTTGGTGGCGTGCGCCTGTTCGGCCCCAACAATGGCGGCGCGGACTCGCCTTGCGGCTCCGCACCGCTGATCCTCATTCTCTGATCAGAGCCCCGCGCGATACGCCCGCCAGGCCTCGCCGCTCATGCTCTCCAGCGTGATCGGCTGGGCTGGCGGCGCGATGCCGCCGGGGGCCTCCAGACGGTTGAGCACATGGCAGATGATGTCGCGCATGTCATCGGCCTTGAGCGGGAAGACC
>NZ_DASUIT010000139.1:0-2345 GCF_036279655.1 Aquabacterium sp.
CCGCCGCTGGCCGCTGGCGGGCGCCCAGGCGCTGGACAAGCACACCCTGCGCATCCGCATCAAAGGCAAGTACCCGCAGTGGAAGTACTGGCTGTCCATGACCTTCACCGCCCCCATCCCCTGGGAGGCCGATGCCTTTTACGCGCAGCCGGGCATGGCCGGCAATGGGCTGTCGCTCAACACCTGGCCCGTGGGCACAGGCCCCTACATGATGGCCGAGGTGGTGCAGGACCGCCGCCATGTGCTCAAGCGCAACCCCAACTACCGTGGCGAGCCCTATCCCTGCGAGGGCATGCCCCAGGATCAGGCCGAAGGGCGCCTCAAGGACTGCGGCCAGAAGATGCCCTTCGTGGACACCATTGTCTTCAGCATGGAAAAAGAAGCCGTGCCGCAGGACGCCAAGTTCCGCCAGGGTTTCCTGGATGTGCCCGAGTTCGATCAGATGAGCTATGGCAACGCCTACCGCATCCAGATGGAAGACTCGGACAAGGTGAACAAGGAGTTCACCGACAAGGGCATCCGGCTGCCGCGCACGGTCGATCTGTCGAGCAGCTACATGGGCTTCAACTGGCTGGATCCTGTCATCGGCCAGGGCAATACGCCCGAGCAGCGCATCAAGAACCGCAAGCTGCGCCAGGCCCTGTCGATTGCCATCGACTGGGATGAGTTCAACCGCATCTTCCCCAAGGCCGCCGGTGAGGTCGCCCAGGGGCCCTTGCCCGGGGGGGTGTTCGGCTCGCGTCATGGCACGCGCGAGGGCATGAACCCCGTCACCCACCGCTGGGTCGATGGCCAGGCGGTGCGTCGCCCCATCGCGGATGCGCGCCGGCTGCTGGCCGAGGCTGGTTACCCCGACGGGCGCGATGCCCGCAGTGGCAAGCCCCTGGTGCTGTACTACGACTACGGCCGCCCGGCCACCCCCGAGGCCAAGGCCACGCTGGACTGGATGAGCAAGCAGTTCGCCAAGCTGGGCATCCAGCTGGAGGTGCGCGCCACCGACTACAACCAGTTCCAGGACAAGATCCGCCGGGGCAAGCATCAGATCTTCAGTTGGGGCTGGCTGGCCGACTACCCTGATGCCGAGAACTTCCTCTTCCTGCTTTACGGCCCGGGGGCCAAATCGGTCCACGACGGCGAGAACGCCGCCAACTACCAGAACCCCGAGTACGACAAGCTCTACAGCCAGTTGCGCTTCATGGACGACGGCCCGGCCAAACAGGCCGTGATCGACCAGATGGTGCGCATCCTGCAGGAGGATGCGCCCTGGTCCTGGGGCTACTTCCCCTATGCCTCCGGGGCGTACCACCGCTGGGTGCTCAACGGCAAGCCCAGCATCATGGTGCGTGACCAGGCGCAGTACTACCGGCTGGACACGGCCGACCGCAGCCGCAGTCTGCGCGAGTGGAACCGCCCCGTCTACTGGCCCATCGCCTTGCTGGTGCTGACGGTGGCGGGCATGGCCTGGTGGGCCGTGCGTGTGTTCAGAGCCCGTGAGCGGCAGACCGCCCTGGCGGCGTTCCGGGGAGAAGCCTGATGCTCCACTACATCCTGAGGCGCCTGGGCTATGGCGTGCTGATCCTGATCGGGGTGAACCTGATCACCTTCGTGCTGTTCTTCACTGTCAACACGACGGACGACATGGCGCGCATGAACATCGGCGGCAAGCGTGTCACCCCCGATCAGATTGAAAAGTGGAAGGCCGAGCGCGGCTACAACAAGCCCATGCTCTACAACGAGCAGGCCCAGGGTACGGACAAGGTCACCGACACGGTCTTCTGGGACCGCTCGGTGTCCCTGTTCGTGTTCGACTTCGGGCGGGCCGACAACGACAGCGCGGGCGACATCGGCTACCAGATCAAGAAGCGCATGGCCGTCAGCCTGCAGTTGACTGTGCCCCTGTTCGTGCTGGGCCTGCTGGCCAGCGTGACCTTTGCGCTGTGGCTGGTCATGTTCCGGGGCACACGCATCGACTTCTGGGGCGTGGTGCTGTGCGTGTTCATGATGTCGATCTCCAGCCTGTTCTACATCATCGTGGGGCAGTACCTGTTCTCGCGCATGGCCCGTCTGGCCCCCATCTCGGGCTATGCCCATGGGCTTGATGCCATCCGTTTCCTGGTGCTGCCCATCGGGCTGATGCTGCTGGCCAGCCTGGCCGGGCAGGCGCGCTTTTATCGCACCCTCTTCCTGGAAGAGGCGGGCAAGGACTATGTGCGCACCGCGCGTGCCAAGGGCTTGAGGGAAAGCATCGTGCTGGGCCGCCACGTGCTGCGTAACGCCTTGCTGCCGATCCTGACCAGCGCCGGCGGCACCTTGCCCTATCTCTTCATGGGCGGCCTGATCACCGA
>NZ_DASUIT010000140.1:0-7594 GCF_036279655.1 Aquabacterium sp.
CTGAGCTCGGCCGCCTCCTGAAAATTGAAGGTCGAAGGCCCCATCACGATGGGGCAGCCGCAGGCTGCGGCCTCGATCAGGTTCTGCCCACCCAGAGGGGCGAAACTGCCCCCCAGCAAAGCCACCCGCGCTGCAGCGAAATAGGCGGGCATCTCACCCATCGAATCCCCCAGCCAGACATCGGCCGACAAGGCCTGGGCGTCCGGCCGGCCGTGCGGCCAGGCACTGCGGCGCGAGAGGCTCAGGCCCTGCGCCTGGATCAGCAGCGCCACCTCGTCAAAGCGTTGCGGGTGACGAGGCACGATCAACAATCGTGGTGCCATGCCCCCCACCGCCCGGCCCGGCCCAGCGCGCCAGGCCATCCAGGCCGCCAGCAGGCCGGCCTCTTCACCCTCGCGGGTGCTGGCGGCCAGGATCAGGGGGCGGGCCTCACCCGCCGCCCGCCAGGCCTGGCCACGGGCCAGCAGGTCAGGGGCCGGCGTCATGTCGAACTTGACGTTGCCACACACCGTCACCTGGGGCCCCACGGACGCTGCCTCGCGTTGCAACAGGGTCTCGAAGCGCTGTGCATCCCCATCGGTCTGCGCCAGGACCAGCGACATGCGACGGGCAGCCGGGCGCATGAGCCACGACAGCCGCTGGCCTTGCCTCAGGCTCTTGTCGCTCAGGCGGGCGTTGGCCAGCACCATGGGCAGGCCGGCGCGCTCGGCCTCACGCTGCAACACCGGCCACACCTCGGTCTCCATCAGCACGCCAACATCAGGGCGGTGCAGACGCAAAAAGCGCCGCACCGCCCCAGGGGTGTCATAGGGCAACCAGGTCTGCACATCCCCCGACGACGCCTGCAGCAGGCTCTGCCCCGCCGCCCGCCCCGTGGCCGTGCCATGGGTCAGCAGCAGACGCATGCCCGGACACTGCAGGCGCAATGCGGCGATCAGGGCCGACGCGGCGCGCGCTTCCCCCAACGACACCGCGTGCACCCACACCAGGGTTGAAGCACGTGGCTGGTTCACCTTCTGGCGGTGCGCCCGCCCATACCAGCCCAGCCGCTCCCACCAGTGCCAGCGGTAGTCGGGCTCAATGCGCCCGCGTGACCACACGCGCCACAAGAAGGCCGGAGTGGCCAGGCGCAGCACGGTGGCATAGAGCATCAAGGCCAGGCTGTTCATGGGTTCTCAGGGGCTTGCTGCATCGCACGCACCACGGCCATCAGGCGCGGGCGCACGCGCTCCAGCAGGTACTCTCGTGACAGGTGGGTCGCCGGGCCGCCACAGTTGAGCGACACCAGGGTGCGGCTGCCATGCGGCACGAAGGCCATCGCAATGGCATTGACGTCGGCGTGCCAGTCGCCAAAGGAGCAGCACACGCCATGGATACGATCGTCGTCCATGGCCGCCGCCAGCCCGTGTTCGATCGCAGGCCAGTCGGTGGGTGAGGCCTCACGGATGCGGCTGAGCAGATCCTGACGGACACTGTCTGTGCAGGCCAGCAGATAGGCCCGCCCCATGGCTGTCGTGGCCAGAGGCAGGCGCGAGCCCACATCCAGCCCCAGGTACATGGCCGCGTCACTGCGGCAGTTTTCGACGTAGATCATGTTCAGGCGGTCACGCGCCCCCAGCGACACCATGGTCTGGGTTTCGTCGGCCAGGCGCTGCATGAGTGGGCGGGCACGGTGACGCACTTCCATGCGCGACAGCATGGTGCTGCCCAGCGACAAGGTCGCACTGCCCAGACGGTACAAGCCCGAGTCCGCATCATGCTCCAGATAGCCCAGACGCGTGAGCGTGTAGGTCAGACGCGAGACGGTGGACTTGGGCAGGCCGCACCGCGTGGCCAGAGCCTGATTACTCAAGGCCTTGTCGCGCGAACGAAAACAGCCCAGCACCTCCAGACCACGTGCCAGCGCGGTCACGAAGTGGCGATCCTCCGGTGCCTTGGTCGAGCTCAGTGGCCCGCTCCCACATGGGCATCGGGCTTGACCGCCAGGATCTGTGCCATGAAGTGCTTCTGGATGCGCTCCAGGGCCTCGGGGGTGTGGCCCTCGAAGCGCAGCACCAGCACCGGCGTGGTGTTGGAGGCGCGCACCAGGCCGAAGCCATCGGGGTAGTCGGCACGCAGGCCGTCGATGGTGGTGAGCTCGGCCCCCTCGAAGGTGGCCGTCTGGCGCAACTTCTCGATGACGGCATGGTGCTCGCCTTCGGCGCAGGGCACGTTCAGCTCCGGCGTGCTGAAGCTGGTGGGCAAGGCATCCAGCACGGCGCTGGGGTCGGCCTCCTTGCTCAGGATCTCCAGCAGGCGGCCTGCGGTGTAGGTGGCATCGTCAAAGCCATACCAACGCTCGGCGAAGAAGATGTGACCGCTCATCTCGCCGGCAAAGGGCGAGCCCGTTTCCTTGAGCTTGGCCTTGACCAGCGAGTGGCCCGTCTTGTACATCATCGGTACCCCGCCGGCTTCGCGAATGGCGATGGCCAGGCGCTGGCTGCACTTGACGTCAAAGATGATGGGCGCGCCCGGCACGCGCGAGAGCACGTCTTTGGCAAACAGCATGATCTGACGGTCCGGGAAGATGTTGTTCCCGTCCTTGGTGACCACGCCCAGTCGGTCGCCGTCGCCGTCGAACGCCAGGCCCAGATCGGCCCCCTGCGCCTTGACCGCAGCGATCAGGTCGACGAGGTTCTCGGGCTTGGAGGGATCGGGGTGGTGGTTGGGGAAGTCGCCATCGACCTCGGAATACAACTCGCTCACCTCGCAGCCCAGGGCTCGCAGGATGCCGGGCGCCGACGCACCGGGGATGCCATTGCCCGAATCGACCACGATCTTGAGCGGGCGCGCGAGCTTGCAATCCCCCACGATGCGCTGGGTGTACTCAGCCAGCACGTTCAGCTCGGTCAGGCTGCCCTGGCCGGTGGCGTAGCTCTCTGCCTCAATGCGCTGGCGCAGGCCCTGGATGTCGTCGCCATAGATGGCACGCCCGGCCAGCACCATCTTGAAGCCGTTGTAATCCTTGGGGTTGTGACTGCCCGTGACCTGGATGCCACTGTGGCACCCTTGCTCTCCGCGCGTGGCGGCCACGTAGTACAGCATGGGCGTGGTCACCGCACCCAGATCAATGACGTTGATGCCGGTGGAGCGCAGGCCCTTGATCAAGGCTGCGCTCAAGGACGGGCCCGACAGGCGGCCGTCACGTCCGACCGCCACGGCCTTTTCGCCCAGTTGCAGGGCTTCGGTGCCGAAGGCTCGGCCCAGGTGCTCGGCCACAGCCTCGCTCAAGGTCTGCCCGACAACGCCTCGGATGTCATAGGCCTTGAAGATGGAAGCGGTGACTTGCATGGTGGTCCTCGATGAAAGCATGGATGCTGCGATCCTGAGATTCTAAGGAGGCTTGGCCACGTCCGAATGACAAGTGCGGGTACAGCCGCCATATTCCCCTGATTCGCAGGGCGACTTGCTGGCCTCAGACGCAAAAAAACCCCGAACCCTTTCGGGCTCAGGGTCGATCTGCCAAAGCAGGCCGTGATCAGGCTGCGATCTGGGCCTGCACGCGGCCGCGCAGGCGCCAGCCCACCACACCCAGCCCCGCCAGCGCCAGCGCCACATTGGCAGGCTCAGGCACCGACGGAGTCACCGGCACGCCAGCGCCCAGACTGACGCAGCCATTACAGGCGTTGAACGCACCCTGCCCGTCACCCACACCCATGGTGTTGTTGCTGTAGATGTACATCGAACCGCTGCCGTCCGCAAAAGACGACAGGCTGAAGTTCGTCAGATTGCCCAGGCCGTCGAAGGACAGCGTGGAGGAGCCAGCCCCCGTGAAATCAGCCAGGGTCCAGGTCTTGGAGCCCGTCGTGATCGAAAAACCCGTCATGGCGGCGATGCCACTGAACGAATCGTCGATCGTGATCGAGCCGCTCAGGCTGGGCGAGAAGGGCATGCCATAAGGCGTACCACTGTTGTCGAACCACGGGCCCGAGACCGTGAACCCATAGGCGGTCACGGTGGCGTGAGCATGGCTGCCACACAGCAAGGCGGTTGCGCTGGCCACGGCCAAAGCGATTTTCTTGAAAGTCATCTGAAAGGTCCTCCAATTGAAGCGTATCGAAACAAAAGCACACCTCAGTGGACCACTGAGGTGTCGCGAAATGTAAGTGGGTGCTTCAATGTGTGCCATCCCTAAGTTGACACGCATCACCATCCGCCGCGCAGGTCCTGCCACCGGGCAGTGATCGCCATGGCCAGGGGCCTGTCGCTTTTGTCGTGTTCCATACAGGATCTCGACCAGGCCCGCCGCCGTCATCGCTCACCTCTCCTCTGAGACTGCCTTGGCACGTCTCTCGCAAGCAGCCCTCGACAACGGACGCCGGGAGCTCGACGATGAAGTTGCAGATGGACCACCCTGATGAGCAGGCGCTGGCGGAACGCCTTCCCGATCGGGAAAGACCGGCGAAGCCCTTGCGCGACCGCCATGGCATCGACGTGCGCCCGACCCTGCCCTGACCCAGGCCTGACGATGTACCAGCGCTCTCTCTACGACATCGTCATGGAAGCCGGACATGCCATCGACCAACTGACCCGGGAGATGCAAAGCGAGGACGAGCTCTTTGCCAGCACCCTGACCCTGCGTGCCGTGGAGGCGCAGTTGTTGATCATGGCGCACACCCTGGGCAACGTCACCCCGGTACTTCACCTGCACCTGATGCAGGTGGACTGGATGGGCTGGACCGTACTGCACGACAAGCTGCGCCATGGTGTGCAGCCCCGACGCGAGGAGATCTGGTATGCGGTCAATGGCCTGGTGCCGCAGACCCTGGGCTTGCTGCAGGACCTCCGGCGCCGCCACCCCGTGTGGTTCGAGGTGGGCTATTGAGCGCCGCCCACAGCCCCATGAAGCACTACGCACGCAGCCGGGCATGGTGCGAGTGGCAGGACTTCGCGCAATGGCAGACCGGCGCTCTTGAAGCACTGGGCGCGGTCGACGGCGAAGCCTTGCCGCCCTTCCATCTCTTGTCGCTGCCAGGCATCACCGCAGCTCAGCAGCAGGCTTGCGCCACCCGATGGATGGCCGAGCGCCTGGATCGAAGCCAGGCCAACCGCGACAGGCTGGCCCTGGAATTTGCGGGCAACCGTGCCCAGCGCCACGAGCGCCGCGACAGCCGGATTCGACTGGGCTACCTGTCCAGCGATTTTCAGCAGCATGCCACTGCCCTGCTGATGGTGGAGATGCTGGAGTTTCACAACCCGCAGCGCTTCGAACTGCATGCCTACAGCTATGGCCGAGACGATGGTTCGGACATGCGCCTGCGACTGAAGCATCGCTTTGAGCACTTCACCGACATCTCGGCCCTGGACGATGTGCAGGCGGCCCGCGCCATCCACGACGACGGCATCGACATCCTGATCGACCTCAAGGGCTACACGGCCGGCACGCGCACCATGCTGCTGACCTATCGTCCCGCCCCCGTCCAGGTCAGCTACCTGGGTTACCCCGGCACCCTGGGGGGTGGCTTTTGCGACTATCTGATCAGCGATCGCTTCATCACGCCATCGGAGCGGGCCGGTGACTACAGCGAGGCATTGGCCTGCATGCCCCACAGCTACCAGCCACACGGGCGTCAGGTCAGCGAGATCGAGCCCCCCTCGCGTGCAGCGGCCGGCCTGCCAGGCGAGGGCCTGGTGATGTGCTGCTTCAACCAGGCCTACAAGTTCACCCCGCAGGTCTTTGAGATCTGGTGCCACCTGCTGGCGCTGGTCCCAGACAGCGTGCTGTGGCTGTTGAGCGATGAGCAGGCCCAAGGCAATCTGCGACGCGAGGCCCTGCAGAGGGGCGTGGCCCCCCACCGGCTGGTGTTTGCGCCGCAGCTGCCTCAGGCGCAACATCTGGCCCGCCTGTCCCTGGCGGACCTGGTGCTGGACACCTCGCCATACAACGCCCACACCACCGCCAGCGATGCCTTGTGGGCGGGAGTCCCCGTGCTGACCTGCTCGGGTGACACCTTTGCATCGCGTGTGGCGGGCAGCCTGCTGCATGCTGTCGGACTGCCAGAGCTGGTCACGTTCTCATTGCCGGATTATGCGCAACGGGCCATCGAGCTGCTCACAGATCCCCCACGCCTGCTCGAATTGCGTCATCGCCTGGGCTGCCAGCGCGCGCTGGCACCGCTGTTCAATGTCGAGGCTTACACCCGCCACCTCGAAGCGCTGTACATCGCGATGTGGCAACGACATCAGGATGGACTGATGCCATGCACCCTGGGCCCCATGGAGGCGACCTCACGCGAGGATCCGATCAGTCTGGCACCAGCGGGTCCGGCGCCGCCTGGCTGGCAGCCCGCGTGACCTCAGGCCAGATGTCAAGATCCCTCCTCCCCGTATCGCTGCCAAGCCTCCCAACCCCCCATCAGATCGACAACCTGCAGGAAGCCGAAATCCACGAACATGTCTGCATAGGTCTGGCTGGCGTTGCCGTGGTAGCAGTAGATGACGACTGGGCGACGGCGGGACTCGCTCATCAGCAGTTGCTCATGGTTGCGCCCATCCAGACGCACACTGCCCGGCAGATGTCCCTGTGCATGATGACTCGCCTCACGCGCGTCCAGGATCAAGGCATCGGGGTGCGCCTGGAGCCACTCGGCCAGTTCGCCGGCCTTCAGGCGCTGAAAACGGGATGAAGAACTCATGGCGCAGACGCGGTGTTGCGGATGAAGTCGGCCACCTTGTAGAAGGAGGCCTCCAGTTCGGTCCGCAAGGCCTCGTCAGGACACACCATGCCCAGCGCCTGTCGCATGCATTCCATCCATGCATCACGGGCCGATGCATCGATGGCAAACGGCTGATGCCTGCGCCGCAGCATGGGTGCGCCACGCTGAGGGCTGTAGTGTTTGGGCCCCCCCATCCATTCGCTGAGGTAGAGGATCAGGATGGCCTTGGTCGCTCGCAGGTCGGGTTCGTGCATGGCACGGATGGCGGCCGCCTGAGGCAGCGTGTCCATGGCCTGATAGAACGCATCGACCAGACGAACCACGGCCTCATGACCACCGATGCGGTCGTAGTGCGGATTGGACGGGGCTGGGACGATGCTGGGGATGCTCATGAAGCATCTGACATGCAACTGTCATACCAAGCCGTCACCGCTGCCATGGCGTGCGACAGCTCAGAGAACGAAAAAGCCCTGACGCTTGCGCATCAGGGCTTTGCATGTTTGGCGGAGTGGACGGGACTCGAACCCGCGACCCCCGGCGTGACAGGCCGGTATTCTAACCAACTGAACTACCACTCCGCAGTGGCAACGACTTTGGTTGCACAAACAACCCAAGCGCCGTCAAACTTGGCGTCTCCTAGGGGATTCGAACCCCTGTAGCCACCGTGAAAGGGTGGTGTCCTAGGCCTCTAGACGAAGGAGACAGTATCTCATCACAACACGCTGACCGAATCCATCTCAACACCAGCCGGGCGCCACCCGCAACTCCGCGGGACTGAACCCGTGGGCATTGTGGTGGAGGTAAGCGGGATCGAACCGCTGACCTCTTGCATGCCATGCAAGCGCTCTCCCAGCTGAGCTAGACCCCCATCGCGTCTTTCGACCACGGCAGGGCGCCAA
>NZ_DASUIT010000141.1:0-17774 GCF_036279655.1 Aquabacterium sp.
CGTCAAGGACTGCCTGCGCTGCGGCAAGTGCAAACCCGTGTGCGCCACCCATGTGCCGCGCGCCAATCTGCTCTACAGCCCGCGCAACAAGATCCTGGCCACCTCCTTGCTGGTCGAGGCCTTCCTGTACGAAGAGCAGACGCGCCGTGGGGTGTCCATCAAGCACTGGGAAGAGTTCGAGGACGTGGCCGACCACTGCACGGTCTGCCACAAGTGCCTGACGCCCTGCCCGGTCAAGATCGACTTCGGCGACGTGTCGATGAACATGCGCAACTTGCTGACCAAGCTGGGCAAGAAGAGCTTCCGCCCCGCAGGCGCAGCCGGCATGCTGATGCTCAACACCAACAGCCCGCAAACGATCAAGATCGTGCGCAGCGCCCTGGTGGATGTGGCCATGCCGCTGCAGCGCCTGGGCAACGAGGTGCTCAAGCTGGCGGCCCGCAAGCAGACCAGCGCCCCACCGGCCTCGGTGGGCACGGCCTCGCTCAAGGAACAGGTCATCCACTTCATCAACAAGAAGATGCCCGGCGGCCTGCCCAAGAAGACAGCCCGCGCCCTGCTGGACATCGAGGACAAGGACTACGTCCCCATCATCCGTGACCCCAAGGGCACCACGGCCGACACCGAGGCCGTGTTCTACTTCCCTGGTTGCGGCTCGGAGCGCCTGTTCTCGCAAGTGGGCCTGGCCACGCAGGCCATGCTCTGGCACGCGGGCGTGCAGACCGTGCTGCCCCCGGGCTATCTGTGCTGCGGTTACCCGCAACGCGGCTCGGGCCAGTTCGACAAGGCCGAGAAGATGATCACCGACAACCGGGTGCTCTTCCACCGTGTCGCCAACACCCTGAACTACCTGGACATCAAGACCGTGGTCGTATCCTGCGGCACCTGCTACGACCAGTTGCAGGGCTACCAGTTCGACAAGATCTTCCCGGGCTGCCGCATCATCGACATCCACGAGTACCTGCTGGAAAAGGGCATCACCCTGCAGAGCAAGGGCGCCTACCTCTTCCATGATCCCTGCCACAGCCCCATGAAGCTGCAGGATCCGATGAAGACCGTCAAGGCCCTGGTGGGTGACAACGTGCTCAAGTCTGACCGCTGCTGCGGCGAAGCCGGCACCCTGGCCGTGAGCCGCCCGGATGTCTCCACGCAGATCCGCTTCCGCAAGGAAGAAGAGATCCGCAAGGGCGAGGCCGACCTGCGCAACCAGGGCCTGATCGGCGCCAAGGACAACGTCAAGATCCTGACCTCCTGCCCCGCCTGCCTGCAAGGTCTGAGCCGCTACGGCGAAGACACGGCCAATGGCCTGCTCGAAGCAGACTACATCGTCATCGAGATGGCCCGTCAGATCCTGGGCGAAAACTGGATGCCGGAGTACGTGGCGCGCGCCAACAACGGCGGTATCGAACGCGTGCTGGTCTGACCATGGGACAACTGGACACCACCCGTCAGCCGGGGTGCGAGCTGTGCGAGCGCGACGGGGGCACCCTCGTCGCACAGACCCAGCAGTTGCGCATCATCCGGGCAGATGACGCGGATCATCCCGCCTTCTACCGCGTGATCTGGAACGACCATGTGGCCGAGTGGACGGACCTGAATGCCGGCGAGCGTGCCCTGATGATGAGCACGGTGGAAGCGGTCGAAGGTGTCCTGCGCGAACACCTGGAGCCCACCAAGATCAACCTGGCCAGCCTGGGCAATGTCGTGCCCCACCTGCACTGGCACGTGATCGCCCGCTTCGATTGGGATGCCCGCTGGCCAGCCCCCGTGTGGGCCCCGAAAAACAAAGAGGTGGCCGATGCCACCTCCCGTTTGAAGCTGCCGCTCGCGGCCCTGGATCAACTCGTGGCCCAGACCGTGCGAGGCCACTGAGCCGCGCTACTTGCGGATGTGATCCAGCACCGTGGGCAGCTTGTAGCCCAAGGCCACCGCCCTGGCTTCGTACTGGGCGGCCAAGGCCGGCTGGTCGGACTGTCGGAAATAGACCGCCAGCTCATACGCTGCCTCTTCACTGCCCAGCGTCGCCGCGAACTGCAACCAGCCGACATAGCGGCTGATGCCCCGCGGGGATCGATCCGTCAGCCGATACTGATGCGCCAGGCGGATGGCGGCTGCCTGGTCGCCCAGCGCCGCCTTGCGGATTTCAGCACTCACCTCCGCAGGCACCGCTCCCGGCAGGAAAGCGTTCTTGTAGAGCCTGACGTCGTTGTGGCTGAGCACCCGCACGGTCTCGTTGGCCCGCGCGTGCAAGGCACGCGCCGTTTCAACCGCACTGCCACGAGGGTAGAGCTTGAGGTAGTCTCCCGACAGGCGTGCGATGTCAGCCGGCCACAGGGCCTGCTGCATGGACTGCCGCAATGCCATCTCTCCATCGACCGCTGTGGTCGGGCCCGCACTGACGCTCCCGGCCACACAAGCCAGGGTCACGACACACGATGCAATTGCGATTTTGACCATGCCGGAATTCTCCATCCGCGCAGCGGATATGGCTAGGATTGTGGCGCCAAGCCAGCCCGACATGTGATCTGAAAGCCGCAAATTACGCTTGCTCACCCCCGCGATGGGCCGGGTGATGGCCAGAGACCACACTTTTCCGGGGGTTGACGAATCCGCTTGTCAGCGATCCGCCATCTCATCGGCCAGCCGGAACTGCTCGACCACCGAGGTCAGACTCTGCGCCTGCTGCCGCAGATTCTCCGCCGCAGCGGCGGACTGCTCGACCAGGGCCGCATTCTGCTGCGTCATCTCGTCCAGGTGGCTGACCGCCTGGTTGACCTCGCCAATGCCCACCGATTCCTGATCGGCCGCCGAGGTGATCTCCGTGATGATCTGGCTGACACGCTGCACGCCCTGGACGATGTCCTGCATGTTCTGTCCTGCCTCCTGCACCAGCCTGGAGCCTGCCTCCACCCGCTCGGAGGATGTGCCGATCAGGGTCTTGATCTCTCGAGCCGCCTGGGCACTGCGCTGCGCCAAAGAGCGCACCTCCCCGGCCACCACGGCAAATCCACGCCCTTGTTCGCCCGCACGCGCCGCTTCAACGGCGGCATTGAGCGCCAGGATATTGGTCTGAAACGCGATGCCATCGATCGTGCCGATGATGTCGGCGATCTTGCGCGAGGCCGCATCGATCTCGGCCATATTGCTCACCACCTGGGTCATCACCGAGCCCCCCCGCACGGCGGAATCTGCCGCGCTGCTGGCCAAGCTGTTGGCCGTACGCGCCGCGTCGGCCGTGCTGCGCACCGTGCCAGTGAGCTCCTCCATGGATGACGCCGTTTGCTGAAGACTCGATGCGGTCTGTTCGGTGCGCGTGCTCAGGTCCTGGTTGCCCGAAGCGATCTGGACCGAGGCCACCCCGATGGATTGCGCCGCCTGCCGCACAGACAGCAGGGAGTTGGACAACTGCACGACCATGGCATCCAGGGATCGCATCAGGTCACCCACCTCATCGTCACTGCTGGCATGGAGCCGGCGATCGAAGCGCCCCTGGGCCACCTCATGTGCCGCAGCCACCGCTTGCGTGATGTCACCCACCACCCGGCGCTGAGTCGTCCAGGTGACCACGCCGGCTGCCACCATGCCCAGCAGCCCCATCACGCCCAGCAGCAACTCACGACGATGCGTGGACGCGGCCACGTCCTGCGCAGCAGCCATGGCGGACGTTTGCACCTGCTTGGACAAGGTCTCCAGCAAGCGGCGCGCTTGCTGGAATTCTTCATCGGCCGTCTGCATGGCAGCCACCCCGGTGTTGGGATCGATGGTCGCCATGTCCAGCGCGGCGTCTGCCGCTTTGACGTACTTCGCAATCGACGCCTGCAGCGCCTTGCCGGCCTTCAGGTCACCGCCGGAAGTCTGCAGTTCCTGCAGCACCTCCTGAAGATGCTCATCGAGCGCCTTGGCCTCGGTCACCAGCGACTTGCGCTGAGCCACCACGTCGGCCTCTGACAGCGAGCCAATGACCGCCATGCTGCGGTAGAGGCGCACATGGTCTTGAGACAACTGCTGCTCCACATGGATGACCACGGACTGCAGCCGCTGGACCTGAGCGTGCGCCTGCTCCGACGCCTCTCGCCCGGACTCCATCATCCATACCGAGGCGCCCATCGAGGTCACCAGGACCAGCGCCGCGAGGGCGGGCGCTGCCATGAGTTTGTGGCCTAGTTTCATGCTGAACTCCGGTCATCCCGGACAGCAGCGCATCCCGCGCATCCACCCGGCAGCACCCCTGAGACGGGGCGCCCTTCTGGCTTACTTGTAAATGCCGCCGCAGACGACGGTTTCGTTCAGCCGCTCGCAGTACATGGACTTGGGCTCGATCTTCTTGTTCTCGGGGTTGGTGAACTTGTAGTCCTGCCAGAACGAAGCCTGCTTCTTGCCCAGCTCGACGCGCTCACGCACGAAGGCCTTGCCATCGATGTCCTTGAGATCGATCAGATTCTTGCCAATCATCTTGGGGTTGGCGCCATGCGACATGACCGTGCCGTCCAGGCCGTACACGACCAGGTACAGATCTCGATCATGGTAGGCGGCATTGGCCTTGTCGTTGAACTCGGCATAGGCCTTGTCGGCACCGGCCGACTTGATCTGGGCCACGCCCTTCTTGACCATGGCCACGGCGTCATCCTTGCTGGCGCCGCCTTCGGCCGCCCGGGCACCAGAGTGAGCGAGCGCCATCAACGAGGCCGCCAGCACGGAAACCATCAGCGTCTGTTTCATTGTCATCTTGATTCTCCAAGGGGTTGAAAGGTGCAACCCGTCGCGAACCGCAAGACCGCCGATCCGTGCGTGATTGCCTGGGAACAGATTCAGTCGATCAGGCCCATGTCTGGGCTCATCAGCATGCTCTCGATGTCGAGCAGGATCACCATGCGCTCGCCCACCTGGGCCAGGCCACGGATATAGGCAGCATCAATGGCCGAGGACATTTCCGGTGCCGGGCGCATGGCCTCGGCCGGGATCTCCATCACGTCGCTGACCGAGTCCACCACCACACCGATGGTGCGCTGACCGATGTGCAGCACGATGGTGACCGTGAAGCTGTTGTACTCGCTCGACGAGCAGCCAAAGCGCATGCGCAGATCCACGATGGGCACGATGGTGCCCCGCAGATTGACCACGCCTTTGAGGAAGTGCGGTGCATTGGCAATGCGCGTGGGGTTTTCATACCCCCGGATCTCCTGCACCTTGAGAATGTCGATGCCGTACTCTTCCTCGCCCAGACGGAAGGTCAGGTACTCGCGGGCCAGATTGGCCTGCACATCCAGCTTTTCCATGACACCCATGTTCATCTCTCCATCCATGCATCAGTGACGCGAGCGGCGCACCAGCGCCCCCACATCGAGGATCAGTGCCACGCGGCCATCGCCCATGATGGTGGCGCCCGATACATCCGTGACCTTGCGGTAGTTCGACTCCAGGTTCTTGACCACCACCTGCTGTTGCCCCAGCAGCTCGTCGACCAGCAGGGCCACCCGGCCACTCTCGGCCTCGACCACCACCATGATCCCGCTGGTGTGCTCCCAATCAAAGCGTGGCACATCGAAGACCTTCTCCAGCTCGATCACCGGCATGTACTCTTCGCGCACCTCGACCACGCGGCCGGAGCCACCAATGGTCTTGATCATCTCTTCGCTCACCTGGAAGCTCTCGACCACCGACGACAGCGGCAGGATGTAGACCTCTTCGCCCACCCCCACGCTCATGCCATCCATGATGGCCAGCGTCAGCGGCAGGCGAACCGCCACCCGCATGCCATAACCTTCGGCCGAGTCGATCTCGACCGTGCCACCCAGCGAGGTGATGTTGCGCTTGACCACATCCATGCCCACCCCGCGACCGGACACATCGGTCACTTCGTCGGCCGTGGAGAAGCCCGGCGCGAAGATCAGGTTCCACACCTCCGGGTCCGTCATGGAGTCCGGAGCGTCAATGCCCTTCTCCCGCGCCTTGCGCAGCAGTTTCTCGCGCGACAGTCCCTTGCCATCGTCGCGCACCTCGATCACGATGGAGCCGCCTTGGTGGGAGGCCGCCAGGGTGATGGTGCCCACTTCGGGCTTGCCGGCGGCCAGACGGTCGGCCGGCATCTCGATGCCGTGGTCGCAGGAATTGCGCACCAGGTGGGTGAGCGGATCGGTGATCTTCTCGACCAGGCCCTTGTCCAGCTCGGTGGCTTCACCCTGGGTGACCAGCTCGACCTTCTTGCCCAGCTTGTTGGCCAGATCGCGCAGCATGCGCGGGAAGCGGCTGAACACGGTGGACATCGGAATCATGCGGATCGACATCACCGCTTCCTGCAGGTCACGGGTGTTGCGATCCAGATCGGTCAGACCGGTGACGAGTTGCTGATAGACCACCGGGTCCAGTTGGCGGCTGTTTTGCGCCAGCATGGCCTGGGTGATCACCAGTTCGCCCACCAGGTTGATCAGCTGATCGACCTTTTCCACCGACACACGGATGGTGGACGACTCCAGACCGGCCGCCTGGGGCTTGTCGACCTTGGCCGCAGGCTTGGCGACCACGGCCGGCTTGTTCGCCGGGGCCACCTCGGCCACCACCGCCGCAGGCGTTGGCACGGCAGAGGGTGCACCCGGTGCATTGTCGAAGAAGCCGTAGCCCACATCCTTGGCTTCTGCCGCTGCTTCGGCGCCCTTGTCCGACACGCCACCACCCAGCGCCACGAACTTCACCTGCTCGCGCGCCACATGGAAGGTGAACAGATCCAGCAGCTCAGACTCGGCGGTTGCCGTCTCCACCTTGAAGCGGCGAATGCCCGGCAGGGCAGGCGCATCGGGCAAGGCCTCGATGGTGCCCAGATCGGTGATTTCCTTGAACAGATCGATCAGGTTGTCGGCTTGTTCCGGCTGGCTCAGCGGGCCCACCTGCAACTCCACCGTGCGCTGCCCCGAAGTCGCCACCGCGCCGCAGGCCACTGGCGCGGCCTCGACAGGCTGCGCGCTGACCGCTGGCGTCGCCACCGGCGCGCTCACCACGGCAGGCGGCGCTTCACCCGCCACCAGCGCGCGGATATTGACCAGCAACTCCGAGGTGTCGATGACGGCACCGCCCGAACCCTGGTGTCTGGCCAACATGGCCCTGAGCGCGTCACCCGAGGCCAGCAACACATCCACCATGGACGCGTTGGGCGCCAGTTCATGGCGACGCAGCTTGTCCAGCAGCGTCTCCATCTGGTGGGTCAACTCCGCCACATCGGCAAAACCAAACGTCGCCGCGCCCCCCTTGATGGAGTGCGCGCAGCGGAAGATCGCGTTGAGCTCTTCGTCATCGGCCTCGGTCAGATCCAGCTCCAGCAGGAGCTGCTCCATGTTCTCCAGGTTCTCACCGGCTTCCTCGAAGAAGACCTGGTAGAACTGCGTCAGGTCGATACCGGCGGACGCTTGGCTGCTGTCCGTGCTCATGTCTGCCATGGGATGCTCCCGAATGTCGTTACGGCGCGTGATCGCGGGTGAGACCGAGGACTCAACTGATCACCTTCTTGATGACTTCAATCAACTTGTTGGGGTCGAAGGGCTTGACCAGCCAGCCCGTGGCGCCTGCCGCGCGTCCGGCCTGCTTCATCTGGTCACTCGATTCGGTCGTCAGGATCAGGATGGGGGTGCCCTTGAACTGGGGTGACTCCCGCAGCTTCTTCGTCAGGCTGATGCCGTCCATGCGGGGCATGTTCTGATCGGTCAGAACCAGATCGAAGCTGCGGCCTCCCGCCTTCTCCCATGCGTCCTGCCCATCGACGGCTTCCACCACGTTGTAGCCGGCGCTCTTGAGCGTGAATGACACCATCTGGCGCATCGAGGCTGAGTCATCAACGGCAAGAATCGAATGCATGGTTCTCTCCGGGGGATTTGGTATCAAATTTCAGAAATTCAGGCAAAACTGCAACCCAAACGGGATCTACGACTTTTTCGGCAAGCACACGCGGTTCTTTAGAACAACTCCACCGAACCCGCGTCCATCTCGTCCTGCGTGACGGGGTTGGGTTTGAGCGGTTCTTGCTCCACAATTGCCTCGCCATCGGGGTCGTCACCCATGGCGTCGCGTGCAATCTGGTCCGCGCAATTGCGCAGGCGTTTGTTGGTGTGGTGGATGAGCTGGGTGGCCATGTCCTGGAACTGCAGGGCCGTCACGGCCTTGAACAGGGTCTGCAAGGTGCCTTGCAGGGAGGGCGCGTCACCGACACCGGCGTCGATCGCGGATCCCAACTGGTGCGCTGCACCCTGGAAGCCCTCGATCAACACGACATAGGCGTCGTCGATCAGACGCTGCAGGCGCTCCAGGTCATTGGTCGCCGTCATCAGATGATCCTGCAACTCGGCGGCCACCATCAGTGGGATCTCGCGAGAAACAGTCTCTTCAGGCTCTTGGTCGGTCTGCATCTCGGCTCCACGAAAGAGGTTGGCGGGGGGCAAGGCCCACGGCACCCCCTCATAAATGGGATGTCATCACAAATCGTGAGTGCTTGTTAGAATTTTTGCTCCTGCAGCCTGCCAAGTACTGCCGATGACACGGTAAAACTTGGCGCAAATCCAAAGATCGAGAGCTCGCCAGTGGTTGATGTCCTCTCCAGAGACAGCGTTTCTCCCCCTGCTCGCCTGAAGGTGCTGCACCTGGAGGACAACGAAGCCGACCACGCCCTGGTGGCCGCACACCTGCTGCGCGGGGGCATCGACGCCGACATCGAACGCGTCGAAAACGAGGCCGGGCTCGTCGAAGCCCTGGAACAGGAGTGGGATCTGATCCTCTCCGACTACAACCTGCCGGGCTACTCCGGCCTGGCGGCGCTCGACAAGGTGCGCTCCATGGGCAAGCTGGTGCCCTTCATCCTGGTTTCGGGCGAGATCGGCGAGGACATCGCCGTGCAAGCCATGCGCAACGGCGCCAACGACTACCTGCTCAAGAGCAATCTGGCGCGCCTGGCCCCCGCCGCCCTGCTGGCCATTGAAGCCAACCGCACCCGCATTGCCAAACAGCGTGCCGACCTGGCCCTCAGCCAATCGCGCCAGCAGTTGCGCGAACTGGCGCAACACCTGCAGACCAGCATCGAGCAGGAACGTGCCGCCATCGCCCGCGAGATCCACGACGACGTCGGCGGTGCCCTGACCGCCATCAAGTTCGATCTGGCCTGGATCGAACGCCATGCGGTCGACTCGCGCGTGGCCGACCGGGCCCGTCAGGCCATGGAAGCGGTCGCCATGGCCCACGAGGCGGCCCAGCGCCTCATGCACAACCTGCGCCCCGCCATCCTGGAGCAGGGCCTGATCGCCGCGCTCCAGTGGATGACCGACCGCTTTGCCCGACGCACCGGCATCGAAACCGCCTTCCGCACCAGCCACGAGCAACTGATCCTGCCCACAGCGGTGCCCCTGGTGGCCTACCGCTTTGCGCAAGAGGCGCTGACCAACGTCTCCAAGCACGCCCAGGCCACCAAGGTCAGCGTGGACCTGACCCAGGCGGGCGGCGTGCTCTCACTGGAGGTGTCCGACAACGGCCGGGGCCTGAGCCAGGACGATCTGGCCAAAGCCCGCTCGTTCGGCATCCGCGGCTTGCGCGAACGCGCCGAGACCGTGGGAGGCTGGGTGGACATCAGCAGTGGCGTACAAGGTACAACCTTGATCCTGTCGGTGCCTCTTTCAGGCCCGGAGAATGGTTTCATCGACGCGCTTGCGCCAGAATTGGTGGACACGCCCCTTGGGGCGGACCTCGACCCTGACGATCCCACCGTCTGGGGCCAAACATGATCAAAGTCATCCTCTGCGACGACCACGCCCTGATCCGTCGGGGCATCCGTGACACCCTGGCCGACGCCGCCGACATCGAAGTGGTGGGCGAGGCGGGTGATTACGGCGAGCTGCGTGCCCTGCTGCGCGACCGCAGTTGCGACGTGCTGGTGCTGGACATCAACCTGCCCGGCCGCAGCGGCCTGGATGTGCTCCATGCCCTCAAGGAAGAGGGCATGCCCATGAAGGTGCTGGTGGTCTCGATGTTCCCCGAGGACCAATACGCCATGCGCGCCCTCAAGGCCGGCGCCAGCGGCTACCTCAACAAAGGCAGCGATGCCGCCCAGATCGTGGCCGCGGTGCGCACCGTGTCGCAGGGCAAGAAATACGTCACCCCCGAAATGGCGCAGATGCTGGTGGACAACCTCACCACCCCGGCGCCCGAGGATGCCCATCAGAAGCTGTCAGACCGCGAGTTGCAGACCCTGGTGATGATCGCCTCGGGCAAGCGCCTGTCCGACATCGCCGAGCAGTTGCTGCTCAGCCCCAAAACGGTCAGCGTCTACCGCGCCCGGGTGCTGGAAAAGCTGGGCTTGACCAACAACTCCGAACTCACGGTCTACGCCATCCGCAACGGCCTGGTCTGATCACTCCTCCAGGAGCGAGCGCAGCATCCAGGCGGCTTTTTCGTGCACGTCCAGGCGCTGGGTCAGCAGGTCGGCGCTGGGTTCGTCAGAGGCCTTGTCGACCAGGGGGTAGAGCGAGCGCGCCGTGCGGGCCACCGCCTCATGCCCTTCCACCAGGATGCGGATCATCTCCTTGGCCTTGGGCGGGGTGGCGGGCGCATCGGGCAGGCTGCTGGCCTTGGCAAAATCGGCGAACGAGCCAATGGCCGGGAAGCCCAGGGCGCGCACGCGCTCGGCAATCGGGTCCACGGCGTTCCACAGTTCGGTGTACTGCGCCATGAACATGGTGTGCAGGGTGTTGAACATCGGCCCCGTCACGTTCCAGTGGAAGTTGTGCGTGGTCAGGTAGAGCGTGAAGGTGTCGGCCAGCAAGCCGTTGAGGCCCTTGGCAATGGCTTCACGGTGAGCCGCGCTGATACCGATGTCAATGGCGCCTTGGGGGGCCGCCACCTTGGCGGACGACTTCTTGGGGGGCTTGGCCATGATGCGTGTGCTCCTGATGGAATGGGGTCAATCGGTGAGTGCTGCAAACACTGTAGCGCGACACGACGCGTCTGATCACCCCCGCCATTGAATTGTCGCTATGGGCGCCTTGAACGCCCTCAATCGCTCACTCGATCGGCGTGAGCTTGGCCACACTCAGCATCAGCCACTTGCTGCCATGGCGGCCGAAGTTGACCTGCACACGCGCATCAGGGCCGGTGCCCTCCAGCGTCAGCACCACCCCTTCGCCGAACTTGTTGTGGAACACGCCCTGCCCCACCTTGAAGCCCCCCTCGGACTTGGCCTGGGACATGGCCTGGGGCAGCGGTGCCGTGAGGTCCTTGAAGTCGTCGCCCTTGGGCTTGCCATAAGGCGCGCCCGAGCCCGCGCCGCGCCAGGGCTGGGCCCCGGCGCCCACCATCGAGCCCAGGCCCTTGCCCGAGGCCCAGGCCTCCTGGTACTGGCGCGCATAGCCTGAGCCAAAGCCCTGGTTGCGCGGCGTCAGCCACTTGAGTGATTCCTCGGGCAACTCGTCCAGAAAGCGGCTCTTGATGTTGTAGCGCGTCTGCCCGTGCAGCATGCGCGTCTGGCTGAAGCTCAGGTGCAGGCGCTTGCGCGCCCGCGTGATCGCCACATACATCAGGCGGCGTTCTTCTTCCAGGCTGTCGCCATCGTTCATCGAGTTCTCGTGCGGGAAGAGCCCCTCCTCCAGCCCAGTGATGAAGACGTTGTCGAACTCCAGCCCCTTGGCCGCGTGCACCGTCATCAACTGCACGGCGTCCTGCCCGGCCTGGGCCTGGTTGTCCCCCGCCTCCAGCGAGGCATGGGTCAAAAACGCCACCAGGGGCGAGATGATCTCGCCCGTTTCGGCGTCGGGCAAGGTGTCCACCAGGGCCACCGCCACGGGCAGGCCCTGTGCCATGCTGCCCGCCGGCTCGTCGATCGGCAGCGCCACGGCATCCTTGCCAAAGCCCTCCTGCGTCACAAAGGCCTCGGCAGCATTGACCAGTTCGGCCAGGTTTTCCAAGCGCTCCTGGCCTTCCTTCTCGGTGCGATAGAAGTCTGCCAGGCCAGAGGCCTCGATCACGTGTTCAATGATGTCGCGCAGCGTCAGGCCGCGCGTCGCCTCACGCATGCGATCGACCAGGGCGTTGAAGGCCTGCAGATTGCTGCCGCCCTTGCCTGCCACGGCCGTGACACTCTGCGACAGGCTGCGCCCGCTGGTGCGTGCGGCATCCTGCAACTGCTCGATGGTGCGCGCACCGATCCCCCGCGCCGGGAAGTTCACCACCCGCAAGAAACTGGTGTCATCGTTGGGGTTCTCGATCTGGCGCAGATAGGCCAGCGCGTGCTTGACTTCAGCGCGTTCAAAAAAGCGCAGGCCACCATAAACCTTGTAAGGCACCCCGGCGTTGAACAGGGCCGACTCGATCACCCGTGACTGCGCATTGCTGCGGTAGAGCACGGCGATCTCCGTGTAGGCCTGCCCTTCGCGGTGGAACAGGCGGGCCTCATCGACCAGCCACTGCGCCTCGGCATAATCACTGCTCGCCTCGTAGACACGCAGGGGCTCGCCCTGGCCCGCATCGGTGCGCAAGGTCTTGCCCAGGCGGCGGCTGTTGCGCGAGATCAGCGCATTGGCCGTGTCCAGAATATGCCCGTGGCTGCGGTAGTTCTGCTCCAGCTTGATCACGCCGGGCACACGGAACTCGCGTTCGAAATCCGCCATATTGCCCACCTGCGCCCCACGAAAGGCATAGATGCTCTGATCATCGTCGCCCACGGCCATCACGCTGGTGCCCGTCACCTCGGGGCGGCCCGCGAACATCTTGAGCCAGGCGTACTGCAGGCGATTGGTGTCCTGGAACTCATCGACCAAAATGTGCCGGAAACGCCGCTGGTAGTGATCACGCAGCTCGGCATGGTCGCGCATCAGCTCGTAGGTGCGCAGCAGCAGCTCCGCGAAATCCACCACCCCTTCACGCTGGCACTGGTCCTCATAGGCCTGATAAACCGCCAGGAACATGCGCCCCAGCTCGTCCCGCGGCACGATGTCCTTGGGGCGCTGACCATCTTCCTTGGCATTGGCGATGAAGTAAGCGGCCTGCTTGGGCACGCAGCGCTCTTCGTCGAACTTCAGGCCCTTGATGATGCGCTTGACCGCCGACAACTGGTCCTGCATGTCCAGGATCTGGAAGGCCTGCGGCAGCCCAGCCAGCTTATGGTGCGCCCGCAAGAAGCGGTTGCACAGCCCGTGGAAGGTGCCGATCCACAGACCCCGGATGCTGATGGGCAACATCGCCGACAGGCGGGTCAGCATTTCCTTGGCCGCCTTGTTCGTGAAGGTCACGGCCATCACCCCGGCGGGTGACACCTGGCCCGTCTGCAGCAGCCAGGCGATGCGGGTGGTCAGCACCCGCGTCTTGCCCGATCCTGCCCCGGCCAGCACCAGCCAAGGCCCCGGGGGCGCCGTCACGGCCGCCAACTGCTCCGGGTTGAGGCCCTTGAGCAAGGGCGATGCGGCGTGATGGGCGGCCACCGCAGGGGCGTCCTGGAAATCATCGTGGGGAGCAAAAGGCGTCATCCGCCGATTTTACGGGCCCCGCCCTCCAACCCTGAGGCCTGCCCCTCGGGCGCGCTCAATGAATCACCAGCAGCGGGATCTGGCTGTGCGACAACACGCTCTTGGTCAATGAGCCATTGATCAGGGCATCGAAGCCATGGCGCCCATGCGTGGCCATCACGATCAGATCGCACGACTGCTTCTGGGCCAGATCGACGATGGCCTGTGCCACCTGGTCGGTGATCATGAACTGGCCATCAAAGGCCACCCCGGCCGCCTGAGCCCGCTCACCGAAAGCCTTGAGCAAGGTGCGCGCATGTTCCTCACTGCGGCGCTGGTGCTCGGCAATGGTCTCGGCATGGAAAGCCATGGCGCCGGGCTCACCCACCAGGATGGGCAAAGGCATTTCGACCGTGAAGCCCGTCACCCGGGCCCCCAGCATCTTGGCCAGCCCGATGCTGGTCTCGATGGCCTTGTGGGACAACTCACTGCCATCCACCGGCACGAGAAGGTGTTCGTACATGGTGAATCCTTTCATTGATTGCTGCACTGCAGCGATGCTAAGACACGGCAGGCCCACTTGACCACCCCCTTCGTCAAACAAAGCGCACAGCCGCCTCGGTCGAACCGCCTAAAATCGCGGGATGACCGAACTCGCCAAATCCTTCGACCCCGCCCCGATTGAAGCCCAATACGGCCCCCAATGGGAGCAGCGCGGTCTCTACAAGCCCACGCTGGACGCCAGCAAGCCCTCCTTCTGCATCCAGTTGCCGCCCCCCAATGTGACCGGCACGCTGCACATGGGCCACGCCTTCAACCAGACCATCATGGACTCGTTGACGCGTTACCACCGCATGAAGGGCCACAACACCCTGTGGATCCCCGGCACCGACCACGCCGGCATCGCCACCCAGATCGTGGTGGAGCGCCAACTGCAGGAAAAGGGCCAGACCCGGCACGACCTGGGCCGCAAGAACTTCGTCGCCAAGATCTGGGAGTGGAAGGAGCAAAGCGGCTCCACCATCACTCAGCAGATGCGCCGCATGGGCGACTCGGTCAGTTGGGAACACGAGTACTTCACCATGGACGACAAGCTCTCCAAGGTGGTGGTCGAAACCTTCGTGCGCCTCTATGAAGAAGGCCTGATCTACCGGGGCAAGCGCCTGGTCAGCTGGGACCCGATCCTCAAGTCCGCCGTGTCCGACCTCGAAGTCGAAAGCGAGGAAGAAGACGGCTCCATGTGGCACATCCGCTATCCCGTCGATGGCAGCGATGAGACCCTGGTCGTGGCCACCACCCGTCCCGAGACCATGCTGGGCGACACCGCCGTCATGGTCCACCCCGAGGACGAGCGCTACACCCACCTGATCGGCCGTCTGGTCAAGCTGCCCATCACCGGTCGACTGGTGCCCGTGATCGCCGACGAGCATGTGGACAAGGACTTTGGCACGGGCGTCGTGAAGGTCACCCCGGCCCACGACACCAACGACTACCAGGTCGGTCAGCGCCACCAGTTGCCCATGATCACCATCTTCACGCTCGACGCGCAAGTGGTGTCGCATCTGCCCGAGATCCCCGAGGCCTACCGGGGTCTGGACCGCTTCGTGGCCCGCAAGGCCCTGGTCGCCCAACTCGAAGCCGAAGGCCTGCTGGTCGAGGTCAAGAAGCACAAGCTCATGGTGCCGCGCTGCGCCCGCACCGGTCAGATCATCGAGCCCATGCTGACCGACCAGTGGTTCGTGGCCATGACCAAGCCCGGCGCGCAGGGCAAGTCGATCGCAGAACAGGCCATCGAGGCCGTGGACAGCGGCGAGGTCAAGTTCGTCCCAGAAAACTGGGTCAACACCTACAACCAGTGGATGAAGAATATCCAGGACTGGTGCATCTCGCGCCAACTCTGGTGGGGCCATCAGATCCCGGCCTGGTATGGCAGCAACGGCGAGATCTTTGTCGCCCGCACCGAAGACGAAGCCCGCACCCGCGCCAAGGCCGCTGGCTACGAAGGCGAGCTCACCCGCGATGAGGACGTTCTGGACACCTGGTACTCCGCGGCCCTGGTGCCCTTCTCCACCCTGGGCTGGCCCGAACAGACCCCCGAGATGGACCTGTTCCTGCCCTCGTCCGTGCTGGTCACCGGCTACGACATCATCTTCTTCTGGGTCGCCCGGATGATCATGATGACCAAGCACTTCACCGGCAAGGTCCCCTTCAAGCACGTCTACATCCACGGCCTGGTGCGCGATGCACAGGGCCAGAAGATGTCCAAATCCGAAGGCAATGTGCTGGACCCGGTGGACCTGATCGACGGCATCGAACTAGGCCCCCTGCTGGACAAGCGCACCACCGGGCTGCGCAAACCCGAGACCGCCCCCAAGGTGCGCAAGAACACCGAAAAGGAGTTCCCGGACGGCATTCCCGGCTATGGTGCCGATGCCCTGCGCTTCACCTTTGCCACGCTGGCCAGCCTGGGCCGAAGCATCAACTTCGACAGCAAACGCTGTGAGGGCTACCGCAACTTCTGCAACAAACTCTGGAACGCCACCAAGTTCGTGCTGATGAACACCGAGGGGCAGGACTGCGGCCTGGACTCTCACGTGCCCGGACAATGCGTCGCCAACGGTTACCTGGACTTCAGCCAGGCTGACCGCTGGATCGTCAGCGAACTGCAGCGCGTCGAAGATGCTGTCGAGCAAGGCTTTGGCGAGTTCCGTCTGGACAACGTGGCCAACGCCATCTACCAGTTCGTCTGGGACGAGTACTGCGACTGGTACATCGAGATCGCCAAGGCCCAACTGAACGCCGCCAAGGACAGCGGCAACGAAGCGCAAGCCCGTGCCACCCGCCGCACCCTGATCCGCGTGCTCGAAACCGTGCTGCGCCTGCTGCACCCCATCACGCCCTTCATCACCGAAGAGCTGTGGCAGGTGGTGGCCCCGGTGGCAGGCCGCAAGGCGGCCGGCAGCGACGACTCCCTGGTGCTGGCGCCCTACCCGCAAGCCGACCTGAGCCGCATCGACCCGGTGGCCGACGCCTGGGTGGGCAAGCTCAAGGCCCTGGTGGGCGCCACCCGCGTGCTGCGCAGCGAAATGAACCTGTCACCCGCGGCACGCGTGCCGCTACTGACCACCGGTGATGCCGAGTTCATCACCGCCGCCGCGCCCATCGTCAAGGCCCTGGCCAAGCTCAGTGAGGTGCAGGTGCTGGACGAGGCCGCCTTCGCGGCAGCCACGGCCCTGGCCCCCGTGGCCGTGCAGGGCGACGCCCGTCTGGCGCTGCATGTCGAGATCGACGTGGCCGCCGAGAAAGAGCGCCTGGGCAAGGAAATCGCACGCCTGGAAGGCGAAATCGCCAAGACGCAGGGCAAGCTGGGCAACGAGAGCTTCGTGGCGCGCGCGCCTGCAGCCGTGGTCGACCAGGAAAAGCAGCGCATGGCCGACTTCTCGGCCACGCTGGTGCGGGTGAAGGAACAGCTCAGCCGCCTGGGCTGAGTCGTCCCTGCATTGCAAGCGCTCCCGGCTGGGATCAGCGGGGCGCTTGCTCGCCGCCCCCCTCGACGGGTGACGGAGGCGACGGCCGGATGCCGGCCATGTCCAGTTGCATCAGGATCATGTTCACGAGCGTAGACACGGACGGACGCCCTGTGTCCACGGCGTAGTGCGCCGTTTGCTCGTACAAGGGATGACGCTGGGCGTACAGCTCCCGCAGCTTGGCCATGGGATCGGGCACCTGCAGCAGAGGACGCTGTGTGTCGTGCTTGAGGCGGCGATACAGCTCTTCGGGGGTGGAACGCAGATACACCACCGTGCTCCGAGCTTTGAGGCGCTCCCGGTTGATGGGACGCAGCACGGCGCCACCGCCGGTGGCCAGAACCAGGCCCGACGACTCACCGCCCTCAGCGGGCAGCGTCAACTCATCAAGCACCTGCTCCTCCAGGTCACGGAAGGCAGCCTCACCCCGTTGCTCGAAAAAAGAACGGATCGGCATGCCGATCCGTTCTTCGAGCACGGTGTCCGCATCCAGGAAGCGAACACCGAGCCGTTTGGCCAGTTGCTTGCCGACGGTGGATTTACCACCGCCGGGCAGGCCGATCAATGAAATCAACAACTCACAAACCTCAATCGGGATTCCGGCAAGGCGTCAAGGTGGTACCAGCCGTCAAGGTGGTCGTGCCATTGGGCATCAGACGATCTGCGCTCAATGTCTGGTTGGTGATCACCACGCCATAAGGACTCAGCTTGAAGGGAGGATCTGCCTCTGCCCGGATATCTGTAAACAGTGCAGCAAGCCTCTGCTGCCGCGATGCTCGACCTT
>NZ_DASUIT010000142.1:0-11137 GCF_036279655.1 Aquabacterium sp.
TCACACGGAGGCATCGTGCTGCCGCCGGCCCCACCATCGGTCTATCAGGTTGCCATCACCACCAGTCAGGCGCAAGGTGGTGTGGTGCTCAGTGTTCCGGTGGGGGCCGATCCTTTCGGATCCGTGCGCTTGTCCTTCGCCGATGGCAGTGCGTGGTCTCCGGAGGAGTTCCGCACCCTGGTCTACGCGGGCTCGGATCGCAGCGACATGTTTTACGGAACGACAGGCCTTGCCGAGACATTCACCTTCGGCTTGGGGCGAGGGCGAGACACCATCCGGCGATTTGATCCTCTGCAGGACACACTGGCTTTGGAGACGGACGATGTGTCGTTCTCCACGGTCAGCTACCGCGCCTATGCGGGGACCGACCACTATGGCAATGGGCAATACAACACGGTCAGCAGCATCCTGGTCACGCTCAATGCCAGTGGTGAGGTCCTGGAGTTGTACGACCAGCACCTGATGGGATCTGAGCCGTTTGTCAGGCTGCCCAACGGTGTGGTCCTCACCGGGGCCGAAATGCAGGTCTACCGTGGGCCCTTGCGGGTTTTGCCCACCATGGCCGACGACCGTGTCGCGGGTTCGGCTGACGATGATGTGCTGCTTGGCCTGTCGGGCGCAGACGTGCTGACGGGCCTGGCGGGTGCGGACACCCTGGATGGCGGCCTGGGGGACGACACGCTCCAGGGCGGCTCCGGCCATGATCTGTTGCGGGGTGGTTCGGGGTCCAATGTCTTTGCCTACGATCGCGGCGACGGTCGCGACACGCTGGTCGCGGATGTCGCCACCACCCAGACTCTGGTATTCGGCGAAGGCATCACGGCGTCCGACATCGAGATCTCCCGCGCGTTTGTCAGCGGTGCTTATTCTCCTGCTGTGCTCGGCACGCAGGTGCTGTTCAAGTCTCGACCTGCGGATTCGGTGACATCGTGGTTCGAGCTGTCTTCCATCCGTTTTGCTGATGGCAGCACCTGGGGGGCCCAGGAGTTCAAGGATGCCATGTACCGGGGGTCGTCCGCCCATGATCGGATCTTCGGGGATGCTGCAGGTAATGTCTTGCAGGGTGGTGATGGAGATGACACCCTGTCTGGTGAAGCCGGTGCAGACGTGTTGTCTGGCGGGGCAGGGCGCGACAGCCTGAGGGGCGGCTTGGATGCGGATGCCTTGGACGGTGGCTCAGGGGACGATACGCTGTCAGGCGACGAAGGATTCGACACCCTGGAGGGTGGGGAAGGCGGCGACTGGCTGGATGGCGGTGCGGGTGCTGATCGGCTCAAGGGTGGGAGGGGTAACGATGTCATCTACACCTTCACGGACTACCAGTACAACGATGGTGCGGCCGATGTCATCACGTTCGAAGCCGGGGATGGTCAGGACACGGTCGGTGCCGGTGCCGAGGACACCCTGGTGTTCGGCGCCGGCTTGTCGCGCGACGATCTGCTCATCGGCACGCTGCCGGTTGGCCCCGGCAAGGAGTTCGTGCTGGGTTTCCGAGGGCGAACCGATGCGGTGACGGTTCGGGTCGACACTGGCGGGCGCGGCATTCCCAGCCTGCGCTTTGCAGATGGACGCACCCTCAGCAGCGCCGATCTGACGGCCATCGTGACCCGAGATCAGCCGAAAGATCTCATGGGGACGTCAGGGCGTGACACCCTCACGGGAGGGGGCGGCAACGACACCCTGACCGGTTTGGCTGGGCAGGACACTCTGTCGGGCGGCAAGGGGAATGATCTGCTGGTGGGTGGCAAGGGCAGTGACACCTATCTGTTCGCGCGCGGTGATGGCCGGGACACCATCGTGGAAGCCGACAGCACCTGGCTGGTCACCGATGTGCTGAAGGTGGGCGATGCCAAGTCCAATCAGCTGTGGCTGACCCGCTCGGGCAACAGCCTGGACATCAGCATCATCGGCACCACGGACAAGGTCACGGTGCAGGACTGGTTTGTGAGCAGCGCCAACCGGGTTGAAAAAATCACCGCCCTGGGCGACAACAAGACCCTGAGCTACACCAAGGTCAACGCCCTGGTGACGGCCATGGCCGCCTTTGCGCCCCCTGCACAGGGGCAGACCATCTTGCCCACCGATGTGCAGGCCAGCCTGAACAAGGTACTGGCCAGCAGTTGGGCCTGACGCGCTGGGTGGCACCCCGGCCCCGCAGAGCGGAGCCGGGGCTTCTACAATAGCGCCATGGCCCGACTCCCCTTCAAGCAACAAGTTCTCAAGGCCCGTGAAGACGCCATCGTCGATTCGGTGAATCGGCTGCTGGCCGAAAAGGGCTTCGACCTGATGACGGTCGATGAAGTGGCGGCGGATGTGGGCATCGCCAAGGCCAGCCTGTACAAGCACTTTGCCTCCAAGGAAGCGCTGGCCGCCGCGGCCATGAAGCGCATGCTCCATCGGGCGCAGGCCCATCTGGATCACATCGTTGCGCAAGGGCCTGCCGATGCGCTGGGGCGCCTCAAGGCGGTGGCGCGCTGGACCATGGAGGTGCAACTGGCCGGCGAGATGCCCTCGCTGCCTTCGCAGAACTCCACCCTGCGCCAGGCCCTGATGACCGACATGGACTACATGAGCCTGCTGATTCAGGTCAGCGAGCGGATCGGGGGCTGGATCACGCAGGCGCAGCAAGAGGGGACGATGAGCAACCGCTTGCCGGCAGAAGTCATCCTCTACACCCTGTTTGCCCGAGCCTGTGATCCCGTGCTGGGGGTGCTCAAGGCGGGTGGCCATGCGCCCGACCAGATCATCGAGTGGGTGTTGACGACCTGCTTTGACGGGCTGGTCACGCGCTGACGCTGCACTCCCGACACCGTCCCCCCCCAAAAGCGGGGTGGGCTTTCATGCATTCAAGTGCGGGACACATGTCGGCATAGTCGCGATGGAGCGCATCGGGTGTCGTCCGGCTCTTCCTGGGCGACGACCTTCTTGTAACCTTTGCTTGCAATTCCATTCGTGCGTCATGGAGCGGAATGACGTGGCTGACATCTGGCGGCACGGATAATCGTCAGTATCAATAAAGACAAACTCAGGGCCGTTATGCAGTACACCCACTCGGCGAACGTCGCCAATCCTGAAGGCGATGACGCGCCCCCATCTGTCGATCGGCGAGGCGAAGCCTTGGGCATGCTGTGCCTGCTGGCACGCCTGCACCATATCGCCGCCGAGCCAGCGACACTGGCTCACCAATTGGGGCTGGCGCCCAGCGAGGCGCTGACCCATCAGGATCTCTTGCGCGCCGCCAAGCACCTCGGCCTCAAGGCCAAGATCACGCGCACCTCGCCCGATCGGCTGAACCTGGCGGCGCTGCCCGCGCTGGCGCGCCTGAAGGGGGATGACGGCCAGGATCGCTGGGTGCTGCTGGCCCAATGCGACGGACAGCGGGTGCTGTTCCAGGATGCCCATGCGCCGGGCGGTGGTCGTCCCACCATCGAACCCCTGGAGGTCTTTGCCCGCCAGTGGGCGCCCGAGGGACAGGGTGAGTTGCTGGTGGCCACCAGCCGCGCCAGCCTCGCGGGTGATCTGGCCAAGTTCGACTTCAGCTGGTTCATCCCCAGCATCGTCAAGTACCGCAAGCTCATCGGCGAAGTGATGCTGGTGTCGCTGTTCCTGCAGCTCTTTGCGCTGGTCAGCCCGCTGTTTTTCCAGGTCGTCATGGACAAGGTGCTGGTGCACCGTGGCTTGACCACCCTGGATGTGCTCGTGGCGGGGCTGGTGGTCGTCGTCCTGTTCGAGAGTCTGCTCACCGGCCTGCGTGCCTACGTGTTCAGTCACACCACCAGCCGCATCGATGTGGAGCTGGGCGCCCGCCTGTTCCAGCACCTGTTGCGCCTGCCACTGGCCTATTTCCAGGCCCGCCGGGTGGGGGACTCGGTGGCGCGTGTGCGTGAGCTGGAGAACATCCGCAGTTTTCTGACGGGTCAGGCACTCACCCTGGTGCTCGATGTGCTGTTCTCGGGGCTGTTCATCGCCGTGATGCTGTTCTACAGCGTGCCATTGACCCTGATCGTGCTGGCCAGCCTGCCCCTGTATGCCCTGGTCAGTCTGCTGGTGGTGCCTGTGCTGCGCGGCCGCCTCAACGAGAAGTTCGCTCGTGGCGCCGAGAACCAGGCCCTGCTGGTGGAGACCATCACCGGCATCCAGACGGTCAAGGCCAATGCGTTGGAGCCCGCCATGGCGCGCCGCTGGGACAACCAGCTGGCCGCTTACGTGTCGGCCAGCTTCAAGACACAGAACCTGGCCACCTGGGCGCATGAGTCCATCAACCTGATTGGCAAGCTGATCAATGCCGCCACGCTCTGGTATGGCGCCAAGCTGGTGATGGACCATGAGCTCACAGTCGGTCAGTTCGTGGCCTTCAACATGTTTGCCGGGCGCGTGGCCCAGCCCATCATGCGCATGGCGCAGATGTGGACCGACTTCCAGCAGACCGGCATCTCCATGCAGCGCCTGGGCGACATCCTCAACACCCGCACCGAGGTGCCACCCACCAACGCAGCGCAGTTGCCGCCCGTCAAGGGTCGCATCACGCTGGATCAGGTCACCTTCCGCTATCGACCCGAGGCGGCACCTGTTTTGCAGAACGTCAACCTGGACATCCGTCCGGGCGAGGTCATCGGCATCGTCGGGCGCAGTGGCTCCGGCAAGAGCACCCTGACCAAGCTGGTGCAGCGTTTGTATGTGCCCGAGCAAGGGCGCCTGCTGGTCGATGGCATCGACATCAGCCTGATCGACGCCGCCCAACTGCGCCGGCAGGTGGGCGTGGTGCTGCAGGACAACTTCCTCTTCAACCGCAGCGTGCGCGAGAACATCGCCATCGCCGATCCGGCCGCACCCATCGAGGCGGTGGTGCATGCCGCCCGCCTGGCAGGTGCGCATGAGTTCATCAGTGAGCTGACCGAAGGCTACGACACCATCGTGGGCGAGCAGGGCGCCAGCCTCAGCGGGGGGCAGCGCCAGCGCATCGCGATCGCCCGTGCCTTGTTCAGCAACCCGCGTGTGCTCATCTTTGACGAGGCCACCAGCGCCCTGGACTATGAAAGCGAAGCCATCATCCAGCGCAATATGGCGGCCATCAGCAAGGGCCGCACGGTGCTGATCATTGCGCACCGCCTCAGCGCCGTGCGCCATGCGCACCGCATCATCGCCATGGAGCGTGGCCGCATCATCGAGGCCGGCCCGCACGACGAACTCATCCAGCGCCCCAAGGGCCTGTACGCCTACCTCTGGCGCATGCAGCAGCACGGCGGCGACATCGATCATGCCCCGGTGCCTACGCCGCCCGCGGGAGACCTGTCATGACCGAGCCCACGTCCATGCCTTCATCGCCCGTGACATCCACCGCGCCAGCACCGGTGCCGCAGTCCGTACGGCACCCCTTCATCGAACTGCTGGCCCGTTACAAGGCCATCTTCCAGGCCGTCTGGTCCCATCGCCATGAACTGGCGGGCCCCGCGCGTCTGGCCGATGAGGCGGCCTTTCTGCCGGCGGCCCTGAGCTTGCAGGCCACACCGCCGCATCCTGCACCCCGGCGTGCCATGTGGGCCATCATGAGCCTGTTTGCCATTGCGCTGGCCTGGGCCTGTCTGGGCAAGATCGACATCGTGGCCGTGGCCACGGGCCGCATCGTGGTCAGTGATGGCACCAAGCTCGTGCAACCGCTGGAGACCAGCGTGGTCAAGGCCATCCATGTGCAAGATGGCGACAAGGTGCGGGCGGGGCAGGTGCTGATCGAACTGGATCCCACCTCGGCCCGCGCGGACAACAGCCGCGTCAGTCAGGAGCGTGCCTCGGCTCTGTCCGAGGCCTGGCGGACCCAGGCCTTGCTGACGGCCCTGACCAGCGGCGGCGCCCCCAGCCTGCCGCCAGCCGCACAGGCGGGTGAGGCCACGGTGGTCGAGCAGGTCCGAGCGCAATTGCAGGCCGAATGGCAGGACATCCAGGCTCAGCGCGCCAAGCTGCATTCCGACATCGAGGCGCGTCAGGCCGAGCTGGCCACGGTGCGCGAGCAGGTGGCCAAGCTCAAGGCCACCTTGCCGCTGCTGCAAAAGCGCGAGGCGGATTTCGAGGCACTGTCGGCACAAGGCTTCGTGAGCCAGCATGCCGGTCAGGACCGCACGCGCATGCGCATCGAGATGGAGCAGGATCTGGCCACCTACCGAGCTCGTCGCGAGGAGATGAAGGTCGCCATCAAACAGGCCGAGCAGGCCCTGACGGCTTGGCGTGCCGACATCCTGCGCACCTTGGGCGAGCGCCATGCCAAGGCCGATCTGCAGCAACGCCAACTGGCCGAAGAGAGCGTCAAGGCCACCCAGCGCGAGCGTCTGACCACCCTGACCGCACCGGTCGATGGCACCGTCCAGCAACTGGCGGTGCACACCACGGGTGGCGTCGTGACCGAGGCCCAGGTGTTGATGGTGGTGGTGCCCGATCAGGCACGCGTCACCGCCGAGGTGGCCCTGGAGAACAAGGACGTGGGCTTTGTCAACAACGGACAGCCTGCCGAGATCAAGCTGGAGACCTTCCCGTTCACGCGTTATGGCACGGTGCCAGCCACGGTCACCACCATCACGGCCGACGCCGTGGTGCACGAGGGCAACAAGGAGGCCGGTGCCGTGTTCCCGGCCACGCTCACCCTGGCGGCCAACACCATCATGGTCGATGGCAAGCGCATCAAGCTGGCACCCGGCATGAACCTCACGGCTGAGATCAAGACGGGCACACGGCGGGTCATCGACTACTTGCTCAGCCCGGTGCAGACCTATGCCCAAGAGAGCATGAGAGAGCGTTGAGCGAGGCAGGACAGATCATGCGCATCTTGTTGATCCATCAGAACTTCCCGGGGCAGTTCCGTCAGGTGGCCCCGGTCTGGGCTCGCCAGCCGGGCTGGCAAGTGCTGGGCCTGGGGCGCGACACGGCCCCCGGCCTGCCCGAGGTCCGCTGGCTCAAGTACCAGCTCCACCGCGAGGTGGGCAAGGAGCAGCATCACTACCTGCGCCAGATGGAGAGCGCCGTGCTGCACGGCCAGGCCGTGGCGCGGGGTCTGCAGCAGCTCAAGCGTGACGGCTACACCCCCGATGTGATCTTCGCGCATCCGGGGTGGGGCGAGACGCTCTATGTGAGGGACATCTTTCCCAAGGCGCGGCTGATCCATTTCTGTGAATGGTTCTATGGCACCGGTGGCAGCGATGTGGGCTTCGACCCCGAGTTCCCGACGGATTTCGATGGCTTGGCGCGCCTGCGCACCTGGAACGCCCTGCACCTGTCCAATCTGGAGGCCTGTGATGTGGGGGTGAGCCCCACGGCCTGGCAACGCAGTCGCCACCCCGCCATCTACCAGCCCAAGATCCAACTGGTTCATGAAGGGGTCGACACCGACTTGCTGGGCCCCGATCCGTCCGCCACCTTGGCGTTGCCCAATGGCACGGTGCTGCGCGCGGGCGATCCGGTCATCACCTATGTGGCGCGCAATCTGGAGCCGTATCGCGGCTTTCACAGCTTCATGCGTGCGCTCGAGCGCATCCAGCAGCAGCACCCGACCTGCCACACCCTCATCGTGGGGGGCGATGATGTCAGCTATGGACAAAAGCCCAAGGGTGCCGCCCATTGGCGCGAGAAGATGCTCTCGCAAGTCAAGCTCGATCCGCAGCGCACGCACTTCCTGGGCAAGGTCCCCTATGACACCTATCGCCAGGTGCTCCAGGTCTCGGCCGCGCATGTCTACCTGACCTACCCCTTCGTGCTGTCGTGGTCGATGCTGGAGGCCATGGCCAGTGGTTGCCTGGTGATCGGCTCGCGCACGGCCCCGGTGCTGGAGGTTCTCGAGGACCGCGTCAACGGTTTGCTGGTGGACTTCTTTGATCCCGCCGACATCGCCGCGCGGACCCTGGAAGCCCTGGACCAGGGCCCGGCACTGCAGGCCCTGCGTGATCGTGCACGCCAGGATGTGAGGGCGAACTACAGCCTGCAGCAGGGGGAGCGGGCCTACCGCCAGCTTCTGACGGGCTGATCAAGTCAGCCGCAGCCGACTGTGCGCCGGCACACTGGCCAGCAAGAACTCCATCTGATCGGCCAGGATGCGCCGTCCGCGCAGGATCATGTCCTCGTGCAGGCTGGGCGTGTAGGGCAGGTAGTGCAACTGCCAGTTGAGCTCTTGCAAGGTGCGGTTGCCCTTGCGGCCGTTGCAGGCGCGACAGGCCGTGATGCAGTTCTTCCAGGTGTCCATGCCGCCGCGCGAGGTGGGCACGATGTGCTCGCGGGTCAGGTCTTCCAGATGGAAGCGATCGCCGCAGTAGGCGCAGACCTGCCGGTCTCTGGCAAACAGCTTGGGGTTGGACAGGGCCGGGATCGAGCGCCAAGCGCGGCTGGGAATGGAGCCGCGTGCCGCGATGATGGGGTGCAGGGCCAGGCGCGAGGGCAGCCCCGTGCGCCGCTGGGTGCCGCCCCGCAAGACGACAAAGGGGTCCCCCAGGGTCCAGGCGACCCCGTCGTTGGCATAAAGAACCGCCGCTTCCTTGACCGACAGCCAAGCCTGCGGACGGCCCGACACGTCAAGCTGCAGCACGTCCATCATGCCCTCCAATGAAGAGAACCGTTCCAACCGGAAAAGACCAACTCGCAGCAACCGTTTTGCGGCCACCTACAGATCAGGGTAGCCGGAAAGCCCGACTTTCTCAACCGCCTGCCTGCAGGGGCGCGGTCCGGGCGCAACACCGTCACGCCCTCAGGGTGGGTTGCCTGACGTTTTGCATGAGGTGAAAGATCGGGTTTACCCAGGCGCCTGTGCTCGTCAACGAGGGTGCTTCGTGCGCCATGCCCCATCAAACCGTCGGGGAATGTGCAAAAAAACTTGCTTCCACTTCACACAGACGCCACACTTTTCTGCAAAATAGCACGACCGTTCGTTTTATTCCTTCCATGAGTACAGCGCCTCCTCCCAGCCACGATGCCAAGCACGCCGCCGCCGATGCGGCGCGTGAGCGTGGGCGTTCGGGCGCGGCGCACAAGGGTCAGCAGACCCGTGCGGCCATCCTGGAGGCGGCCCTGAACCTGGCCTCGCAGATGGGCATCGAGGGCTTGTCGATCGGTGCGCTGGCCGAGGTCACCGGCATGAGCAAGTCGGGCGTGTTCGCCCACTTCGGCTCGCGCGAGGAATTGCAGATTTCGGTCATCCGCGAGTACCACGAGCGTTTCGAGGAAGAAGTCTTCCGCCCCGCCGTGCGTGAAGCGCGTGGCCTGCCACGTCTGCGTGCCCTGTTCGATCGCTGGGTGGGCAAGGTGGCCACCGAAATCGATTCGGGTTGCATCTACATCAGTGGCGCCGTCGAGTTCGACGACCGGCCCGGCCCGGTGCGCGATGCCCTGGCGGGCATGGTGCTGCTGTGGCACGGAGCGCTGGACCGCGCCATCCGTCAGTCGGTCGAGATGGGGCATCTGCGCCCTGACACCGATTCGATGCAGATGCTGTTTGAAATCCACGGCCTGATCCTGTCGCTGCACCACGACGCGCGCTTCCTGCGCTCGCCTGGGGCGGTGGATCGGGCTCGCGTGGGCTTCGAGCGGGTCATTCAGTTTTATGCACTGAATGACGTCGCTCGCGCCCATGCAGGAGGGGTGGCGCCCGTCGCTGCCAAGTCAGGGGTCTCCGATCCCTCTTTGTCGTCCGTTGATTCCTGATTTTTTCTGCGTCATCCCACGCACTTTTTTCTCACCGAGGAGCCTCAAACATGCCTTCTTACAACCCCCCACTGCGCGACATGCAATTCGTCATGCACGAACTGCTCGGTGCTGTCGATGAGCTCAAGACCATCCCGGCCTACGCCGATGTGGATGCGGACACCATCAATGCCGTGCTGGAAGAAGGCGGCAAGTTCGCCTCCAAGGTGCTGGCCCCTCTGAACCTGGTGGGCGACACCGAAGGTTGCGTGCTGGACAAGACCACGCACGAAGTGAAGACCCCCACGGGCTTCAAGGCCGCTTACAAGCAGTACATCGAGAACGGCTGGTCGGCCCTGTCGGCGGATCCGGAGTGGGGTGGCCAGGGCATGCCCCAACTGGTCAACCAGGCCGTGTACGAAATGATGAACTCGGCCAACCAGGCCTGGACCATGTACCCCGGCCTGAGCCACGGCGCCCACGCTGCCCTGGAAGCCCATGGCACGCCTGAGCAGAAGGCCCTGTACCTGCCCAAGCTGACCAGCGGCGAGTGGACCGGCACCATGTGTCTGACCGAGCCCCATTGCGGTACCGACCTGGGCCTGCTGCGCACCAAGGCTGTTCCTCAAGCCGACGGCACCTACAAAATCACCGGCGCCAAGATCTTCATCTCGGCCGGTGAGCACGACATGTCCGAGAACATCGTCCACCTGGTGCTGGCCCGTCTGCCGGACGCGCCCGAAGGCTCGAAGGGCATCTCGCTGTTCGCTGTGCCCAAGTACAACGTGAACCCCGATGGCTCCATCGGCTCGCGCAATGGCATCTACTGCGGTGGCCTGGAACACAAGATGGGCATCCACGGCAACGCCACGTGCCAGATGGTGCTGGAAGACGCCGTGGGCACCCTGGTGGGCAAGCCCCATCGCGGTCTGCCCGCCATGTTCGTGATGATGAACGGCGCCCGTCTGGGTGTGGGCAACCAGTCCCTGGGCCTGACGCAAGTCGCCTACGAAAACGCCGTGAACTACGCCAAGGACCGCGTGCAGATGCGTGCCCTGTCGGGCCCCAAGCGCCCTGACCTGGCCGCCGACCCCATCATCGTGCACCCCGATGTGCGCAAGATGCTGCTGACCGCCCGTGCCTACGCTGAAGGCGCCCGCGCCCTGGTGTACTTCGTGGCCATCGAGCTGGACAAGTCGCATAACCACCCTGACGAGGCCGTCCGCAAGGAAGCCGACGACACCGTGGCCCTGCTGACCCCGATCGTCAAGGCGTTCATCACCGACAACGCCTACACCGCGGCCACGCACTGCCAGCAAGTCTTCGGCGGCCACGGCTACATCCACGAGTGGGGCATGGAGCAGTTCGTGCGCGATTCGCGCATCAACATGATCTACGAAGGCACGAACACCGTGCAATCGCTGGACCTGCTGGGCCGCAAGGTGCTGGGTGATGCCGGCGCCAAGCTGACCAAGTTTGGCAAGCT
>NZ_DASUIT010000143.1:0-8907 GCF_036279655.1 Aquabacterium sp.
TCGGCCTCGGCCGCCAAGGAAATCAAGCAACTGATCGACGAGTCGGTGAGCCAGGTGGCGCAAGGCAGCCAGTTGGTGACCCAGGCGGGCAGCACCATGACCGACGTGGTGGCCAGCGTGCGCCGCGTGACCGACATCATGGGCGAGATCACCTCGGCCAGCGAATCACAGAGTCATGGCATTGAAACCGTCAATCACTCCATCCACCAGATGGATGGCGTGACCCAGCAGAACGCGGCCTTGGTGGAGCAGGCGTCTGCCGCGGCGGAATCCATGAAACAGCAGGCCCACCACCTGGCCCGCATCGTGAGTGTCTTCAAGCTCGAAGACACCCACGCTTGATCATCCCCTCAGAGCACCACTGGACACACACCATGAGATTCAAACTCGCCTCCCTCGCTGCCGCCGCCACCCTGGGCCTGGCCCTGTGGACACCCGCACACGCCCTGGAACTGGCTGGCGTCAAGGTCGAAGACTCGGTCAAGGTGGCCGGCAAGGACCTGGTTCTCAATGGCGCAGGCATCCGCACCAAGGTCGTCTTCAAGGTCTATGTGGTGTCGCTCTACATGGCCGAGAAAAAGACCACGACGCCCGAGGTGCTGGCCGTGCCCGGCCCCAAGCGCTTCAAGCTGGTGATGCTGCGCGACCTCAGCGGCGAAGAGTTCGGCCAGGCCTTCCTGACCGGCATCAACAAGAACCTGGAAAAGGACGAGAAGACCAAGTTCGTCAACCAGTTGCTGAAGCTGGGCGAGACCTTCGAGACCATCGAAGGTCTCAAGAAGGGTGACGTGGTCACCGGCGACTGGACACCCGGCACCGGCACCGTGATCGCCGTCAACGGCAAGCCCGTGGTCTCGCCGCTGCCGGACGTGCTGTTCTACAACGCCATCCTGCGCATCTGGCTGGGCGACGCGCCCGCCGAAGCGAGCCTCAAGCCACAGCTGCTGGGCGCCTCCTGATCACAGGCCCTGGGGCTCAGCGCCCCATGGCCTTGCTCAACTCGCGCTGCGACTGCACCATGCCGCTGCCGGGCACCAGATCGCCCTCACGATGGATGACCTCGCTCCAGCGGCGTGCCAGCTCTTCCGCCACCTCGGGGCCCTGCCCCAGGTACAAGCCCTCCGTCAGCGTGATGTGAGAGGCCGCAAACACCCCCGCACCCGCATTGAGGATGGCCCGCGTCGGCGCGTTCTCGGCCGCCAGCACCAGCATGCCCGGCGTGACGCTCTCGGGGGTCAGCAGGGCCAGCATCTCAGGCGGCATGATGTCGGCAGTCATGCGCGTGGCCGCCGTGGGCGCCAGGCAGTTGACCCGCACGTTGTACTTTTCACCCTCCAGCGCCAGGGTCTGCATCAGACCCACCAACGCCATCTTGGCAGCGCCGTAGTTGGCCTGACCGAAGTTGCCGAACAGGCCCGACGACGAGGTGGTGAACACGATGCGCCCATAGTTCTGGGCCTTCATGATCTCCCACACGGCCTTGCTGCCATAGACCGCGCCCATCAGGTGCACGTCCACGATCAGCCGGAAATCCTCCAGCGTCATCTTGGAGAAGGACTTGTCGCGCAGGATGCCGGCGTTGTTGACCAGGATGTCCACCCGGCCCCACTCGTTCATGGCCATGTCCACCATGGCCTGCACCGCCTGCGGATCGCTCACCGAGCCCCGATGGGCCAGGGCCTGACCCCCGGCGGCACGGATCTCGGCCACGACCTCGTCGGCCGGGGTGGCGCCACTGACGCTGCCATCGCGCGCCGCGCCCAGGTCATTGACCAGCACCTTGGCCCCGCGTGCGGCCAGTTGCAAGGCATGACTGCGCCCCAGGCCACCACCGGCACCGGTGACGATGGCCACACGGCCGTCAAAACGAAGAGAAGAAGTTTCAGTGGCACTCATGGTCTGACTCTGCGGTTCAAGCTCAATGGACAACAGCCGACATCATGAGGCCAAGCCACCCCCGGACAAACCCTGGGTGTCGTTCAGGATGCCTTCCTGTCGCCCAGGGATGCACATGCATTACCCAGACAAACCTAAACTGCATTTCGTTGTAACGAGGAGTTCATCCATGTCGACCACGAAACACTCCGGTCCCGATCAGATCGTGCCCCGCGAAAAGCTGGACTTCCAGATCGATGAGTCCACCCCGCGCTTCTGGTACGGCGGCAACCCCTTCAAGACCCGTCTGTTCGACGGCATGCAAGCCGCCTTTCCCGATGGGGAGCGCTACTTCATCACCAGCGTGCGGGCCTTTCGCCAGCAGATCACCGATCGCAAGCTGGCCGAGGATGTGAAGAACTTCATCCGCCAGGAGGGTCAGCACGGCATCGCCCACACCCACTACAACGACCTGCTGCGCAAGCAGGGTCTGGAAGTGGACATCATCCTGCGCGATGCGAAGGCGCTGTTCGACGACTACACCCGCAAGTACTCACCCGAGTACAACCTGGCCCTGACGGCTGCGTTCGAACATTTCACGGCCATGATGGCCGAGACCTTGTTCGACACCAAGGAAGTGATGGCCCCGGCGGACCCGAACGTGCGCGCCATGTGGGCCTGGCATGCCATCGAGGAGATGGAGCACAAGGCCGTGGCCTTCGACGTGATGCAGGACGTGGCCAAGGTGGGCTATGTGCTGCGCTGCACGGCCATGGTCCATGCGCTCTACAAGGTGGTGGTCGACAGCATCCGCCTGACCAACCGCCTGCTCAAGGGCGACGGCTTCAGCCGCGGCCAGCGTTTCTGGATGACGCTCAAGGGCCTGGCCTGGGTCTATGGCCACAACGGCCTGTTCTCACGCAGCACCTTCAAGCTGCTGGCGTATTTCAAGCCGGGCTTCCATCCCTGGCAGCACCAGGTGATCCACAGCTACCCGGTGTGGGTCAAGAGTTTCGAAGAGTCGGGCAATCCCATGGTCGCCGGGGATGCCTTGTTCAACGCGGCACGCTGAAAAGGAGACGGTAGAAACGACAGACAAGCGAACACTGGAAAGAGAAACAACCGACAAAAAAGGGGCAGCGTGAACGCTGCCCCTTTTTCTATCAGATCAACCGACGTATCAGGCGGCTTGACGCTTGCGAGCCGTCAGGGCGATACCGACCAGACCCAGACCCATCAGAGCGTAGGTGGAGGGCTCAGGCACGGGCACGGGAACCGACATCGACTTGACGATGTCGCCCACGGGCACCAGGGCAGGATCAACACCCAGGGAGTCGAAGTAGGCAGCCAAACCTGCGGACACGGTGTAGCTCGACAGGGTCACGGTGCCAGCACCGTTGTTGATGATGCTGGTGGCATCGATCAGATCACCAGCGTAGCTGATGTTCGACAGGAACAGGCCCCCGCCGACCAGGTTACCGGTCAGGATGCCGGAGCTCAGGTCCTGGGTGAAGTTGGTGAAGCTCAGGGTGCCGTAAGAGCCAACCTTGACCTTGAAGCCATCGGCATTACCGAAGTCAACCAGCGAAGCAACCACCGACGAGATGGGAGCCGTCAAAACACCAGTGGTGGCACCAGTGCTGGCAAAGGTATCAGCACCCAGCGAGGTCACCGTGATGGTGCCCATGGAGCTCAGCGCAGCGGTATCCAGCGACACGCTGGCGTTGGCAGCCATGGCGCCGTGGGCAGCCAGTGCAGCCGACAGGGCCAGAACTGCGCGAGAAATAGTCTTCAAGGTGATCATGGTTTGTCTTTCCTCAATTTCCGGTGGATGGACTGGCTGGGCCAGCACTTGAGAGTCTCTTTGTAGTCACTGCAGAACAACTTTCGCTCCTGCATGTCGTTACTGTCGTGGATCAAGCAATCCTTGCCCACAGGGTTTTTCCGACGACACCCCCATTCAAGGGGGGGCAATGACCCGCGCTCCGTGCAATCCGCCTCATTTCCACCACGGATAGAAGCTCGGCATCTCCGAAGCCTTGCCCTTGAACTGGGGCGCACGCTTGTCCAGGAAGGCCTGAACGCCCTCCTTGCCATCGCCGATGCTGGTGTAGAACATGGCCAGCGAGTCCACCTGATGGGCCGCCAGAGGGTGAGGCTGGGCCGAATTGCGATACATCATCTGACGCGTCAGCGCGATGCCCACGGCCGAGCGCTCCGACGCGATGCGACGGGCGATCTTCAAGGCCTCGTCCAGCAACTGCTCGGGCGGCACCACGGCCTTGACCAGACCTCCGCGCTGGGCTTCATGGCCGTCGAAGATGTCGGCCATATAGGTCCACTCCAGGGCCTGCGAGATGCCCACGATGCGCGGCAGGAACCAACTGGAGCAGGCCTCGGGCACGATGCCGATGCGCCCGAAGACAAACCCGATGCGGGCTTTTTCCGAGGCGATGCGGATGTCCATGGGCAGCGTCATGGTGGCACCAATGCCCACGGCTGCGCCGTTGATCGCGCCGATCACCGGCTTCTTGCATTCAAAGATGGACAGCACCACGCGCCCGCCCGTGTCTCTCACCCCATGAAAAATGGCCGGATCGTCCAGGCGCTCATGCATGTCTGCCATGGTGGGCTGCTGGCTTTCGTCCAGGCCAAAGACATTGCCTGGCACCGACAGATCCATGCCGGCACAGAAGGCCTTGCCGGCCCCGGTCACCACGATGGCGCGCACGGCATCGTCGTCACTGGCGCGCGTGAAGACATCCACCAGTTCATTGGCCATCTCGACCGTGAAGGCATTGAGTTGCTCGGGACGGTTGAGCGTGAGGATCAGAACGCCATCGTCACCCACGGTGACATTCAGGGTGTTGTAGGTCATGGTGGAGAATCCTTGCAGTGAGGTCGAGAGTGTCAGCGTGCCGCAGGATAACGCACCCCGGGATGCCACCGAGGCAGTGAACGCCCCGGTTCAGTGCACAATGCAGCGGACTCTTATCTCTTATAGAAGAGTCCTTGGCGTCCACAAGACGCCTACCCTGTTCAACCCCCTCCCAGGAGATCCCCATGTGGAAACTGCTCGTCGCCTTCATCGCCTTCGCCGCCATTGCCATCTTCGTGCTCATGAAGAGCGGCGGTGACATCGACATGGGTGGCGAAAAGCATGGCGCTGAAGCCACGCACACGGAAGAAGCCGCTGCGTCGCACGACGCGGCCAGCGACGCCGCTTCGGCAGCCTATTCTGCTGCTGCCTCCGCAGCTTCTGCAGCTTCCGTTGCTGATGCAGCCGCCTCCGTGGCCGCCTCGGCTGCGTCGAACTGAGGCCTGAGGCTCCTCGCGGGCGGGTGTCAGCCCGCGTGCGTGGGGCCCTCGTGGCCCCGCTCGGCCGCCAGCCACTGCAGCACCGGGACGGTGCCTGGCAGGATCGGCACCTGATCTGCGGGCAACTGCTGCCAGGCCATGGCCTGGCCCTCCCGCATGATGAATTCCCCCTGCCAGTCATAGACCTTGCAGAAGTTCAAGCGCACCCGCGCGTGGGGGTAGTCCATGATCTCCACCTGCCAGGGGTGGGCCTGACCGATGGTGATGCCCAGCTCTTCATGGAGTTCGCGGCGCAGGGCCTGCTCCACCGTCTCGCCGGCTTCGAGCTTGCCGCCCGGGAACTCCCAATAACCTGCATAGACCTTGCCCTCGGGGCGTGAGGTCATCAAAAAACGCCCTTCCCGGCCGTCGGCGTCGCGCTCGATCAGCACGCCCACCGCCACGTCGACCGGGGGCCGGTCGGTGGGCTCCATCACGTGATACGACTTGCGCTCGGTGGATGGCTGGCTCATGAGGCACGCTCCGAGGCATGGCGACCCGCCTGGTCCCGCGCGAACTGATAGGCCACACGCCCCGAGCGAGAGCCCCGCTCCAGGGCCCAGACCAGGGCCTGCGGACGCGCCGCCTCAATGGCCTGCGCGTCCAGCCCGAAATGCTGCAACCACTGCGCCACGATGGCCAGGTACTCGTCCTGGCTGAAGGGATAGAAGCTGATCCACAGACCAAAGCGCTCGGACAAGGAGATCTTCTCTTCGACGACCTCACCGGGATGCAGTTCGCCATCGTCGGTGTGCTTATAGGTCTTGTTGTCGCTGTGGTACTCGGGCAGCAGGTGGCGGCGGTTGGAGGTGGCCACGATCAGGACGTTGTCTCCGCTGGCCGAGACCGTGCCGTCCAGCACCGACTTGAGAGCCTTGTAGCCGGGCTCGCCCTCGTCGAAGCTCAGGTCATCGCAATAGATGACGAATCGCTCGGGCCGCGACGACACCAGCTCGATCAGGTCGGGCACATCGATCATGTCGGCCTTGTCGACCTCGATCAGGCGCAGGCCCTGGGCGGCATGCGCCTGCAGCCCCGCCTTGACCAACGAGGACTTGCCAGTGCCACGGGCACCCGACAGCAGCACATTGTTGGCGGTCTGCCCCGACACGAATTGCGCCAGATTGCGCGCGAAACGCTCCTTCTGGGTGTCGACCTCCTGCAGATCCTCGTAGCGGATCACGGCCACATGGCGCACGGGCTCCAGCCAGCCGCTGGCCCAGGCCGCCGTGCTGCGCTTGCGGTAGCGAAAGGCCACCGAGGCCGACCAGTCGGGCGCAGCCACGGCCGCGTGGTGGGGCGAGGGCAGCAGGGCATCGAGCCGGGTGACGAGCGCCTGCGCGGTCGCCACCAGTTGCTGCAGGGCGGGGTCGAGTGAGGAAGACATGGCCCGCAAGTGTACGGGCGTCCGGGCGGACCTGCCGCCGGCGCTCAGGGCGCCGTGATGGCGTGCAGGGCCTCTGCCAGATGCTCGGTGGGGAGACGCTTGAACCCGGTGCGAACAAAACGGTGCAGACGCCCCAGCGCCATGCTGATGGCCAGCGAGGCGCGCGCTTGCGCATAGACGGTGGGCGTGGGTGAGCCCTGCTGATCGGCCAGGGCCTTGCAGCTCTGGCGCAGCAGGGATTCCAGGCGATCGACACACTGGTTCATGCGGGTGGCCAAGCGTTCGTGTTCAAACACCAGGGCATCGCCCGCCATGACGCGGCTCATACCGGGGTTCTTTTCGCCGAACTGCAGGATGACCGTGAGCACGCGACCGATCTGCACCGCAGGATCGGGCTCGCGCTCGACGATCTGATTGGCCAGGGTGAACAAGGTCTGCTCGATGAACTCGATCAGGCCCTCGAACATCTGGGCCTTGCTGGCAAAGTGACGGTACAGCGCGGCCTCGCTCAGGGACAACCGCGCGGCCAGCGCCGCCGTGGTGATGCGTTCGCTGCCGGGCTCTTCCAGCATGGCGGCCAGCGCCTGCAGGATCTGCGCACGGCGCTCACCCGGCTTGGGCCGCTTGCGCACGGGCGCCGACGCGACCTCGGCGGTGTCGGCAGGAGCATCCAGGGGCAAGGCGGCGTCGTTCATGGCAACTCGGGCAGACTGCGGTTCACGCGCCCCAGGCATGGAGCGACCTCAATCGTCTGATTCTGGCACACACCCAGGAGGGCTTTTGATGCAGGCGCACGCCAGTCTCCGAGCCGTGGGGGTTGTCCTTGAGGTAGTGCTGCATCCACACCGTGCGCATCCCCAGGCCACGGGCGCTGCGCAGATTGGCCAGGGTGTCCTCCACCAGCACGCAGCGGTGGGCCGGCAGACCGTGGCGGGCCAGCACCACGCGCAGCATGCGCGCATCCGGCTTGGGGCGCAGATCGCCAAACACGCGCATGGCCTCGATGGCGATGACGCCTTCAAAGCAGCTCGCCAGATCCAGGGCCGTGAGCACGCGCTTGGCGTACTCGGCCGGCGCATTGGTCAGCAGGAACTTGCGCCCCGGCAGGCGCCGGAGCGCCGCACGGTCTGCGGCGGGCATGTGCAGTTGGGCCTCCAGGCCCGGCAAGCGGTGGGTCTGCGCCAGGAAGTGGGACGCCCGGATGCCGTGGTGTTTTTCCAGCCCCAGCAGGGTGGCGCCATAGCGTCGCCAGTAGTGCAGACGCAGGCGATCGGCCTCGCGCCGCTCCAGCGACAGGTGCTGCTCGATGTAGTCTGTCATGGACTCATTGAGCCGCCAGAACACGGCGCTGCTGGCGTCGTGCAGGGTGTTGTCCAGATCAAAGAGCCAGATGGGCTCGTGTCGCTTGATCCCAGGGTTCACGAACAGCCTTTCTGCTGAACCAGCACCGCAATCTCCTGCCCCAGGCGGCCACGGTAACGCAGTGGCGCGCGCCAACGCGCGGTCACCTGCCCCGCCCGCATGGCCGAAAGCAAGCCGGGGGGCAAACGCCGACTGGCTTGCGCATTGAACCACCACGCGTCTTCACCTGCTTGCCAGATGAGCGCACATGCCCCGCCGCGGACGGCACTCAGGGGCGGGCTTTCCGTGGCGGGCACATCAGCACGGACCAGGACCACGCCAGGCAGATCTGGCCGCATGGAGGCCACAGACAGGCTGCGCGCGTGGGTGGCGTAGTACAGCACGCCGTCTCGCAAGCCCGCCTGCCGCAGGCGTTGCGCCATGTCGGGGTAGTCGAGATAAGGCCCGCACTGTTCACACCGCTGAGCCGTTTTCACACTGTCCATCACGAGCAGGATCGGCACGACCAGCACCGCAAAACACGCCGACAGCAGCGCCATGGTCTGCAGCCGACGGGACGCGCCCTCGACCCGCAAGCGCGTCGACATGACGGCCACCGGCGCCAATGCCATGAACATGAGATGGTGCGCCTCGGCACGCTGCGCCCCCAGCACCACCCATGTCACGCCGATGAGCGCCACGGTACCCACCAAGGTCAGCGACAACCAACGCCCATCCTCGGACGCACGGACTCGGCGCAGCACACGGGGTGAGCGCAAGCACAAAGCCCACAGCAGCACCCAGGGCAGCATCACCGTCACCACCATCTGGCCCAGACGACTCAGGCCCATGCCCATATGATCGGCGGACGAAGCCTGAGCCGTCTGCAGGCTTTCGTGCTGCTGCATCACAAAAGCATCGACACCCTGTGCCACACACCACAGAAC
>NZ_DASUIT010000144.1:0-9346 GCF_036279655.1 Aquabacterium sp.
CGCATCAGCAAAATGGCCTGCTCGTCGTCAGCGCCCACCACGATGCGGTCGGGGCGCATGAAGTCGTCCACCGCCGCACCCTCTTTGAGGAACTCGGGGTTGGAGACCACGGCGAATTTGGCATCGCTGCCGCGCTTGGCGATTTCGTCGGCGATGGCGGCGCGCACCTTGTCGGCGGTGCCCACGGGCACGGTGCTCTTGTCGACCACGACCTTGTAGTCGGTCATCAGGCGGCCAATGTTGCGGGCAGCTGCCAGCACGTACTGCAGGTCGGCGCTGCCGTCTTCGTCCGGGGGCGTGCCCACGGCGATGAACTGCAAGGTGCCGTGCGCCACGGAGCGGGCGATGTCGGTGGTGAAGGACAGGCGCCCGGCCTTGACGTTGCGGGCCACCACGGCATCCAGGCCGGGCTCATGGATGGGGATGCCGCCTTCTTCAAGGATGCGGATCTTGTTGGGGTCGACGTCCAGGCACAGAACATCATTGCCCATTTCGGCGAGGCAGGCGCCGGTGACCAGGCCTACATAGCCGGTGCCGATGACGGAGACTTTCATTGTTCTTGGGGTATCCGGGAAAACGATTGGTGCATCTTACCTATGCAGATCTTTCAGGGGCATGAAAGTTGCCTTGACCCCCCTGAATGCGGATGGTGCATATCTCACACCTGCTGGCTGGTTCAGAGTTTGAGTTTGATGAACACGAACTCTGGGATGTGTTTGATGATCAGCATGATCAGGCGCCAGAAGCCCGGGGTGTAGACCACGGTGCGGCCTTGGTCGATGGCGGCGCAGATGTCGCGGGCCACCTTCTCGGGCTGGGCCCACAGCGGCCCTTTGGGCAGGTGGGCGGTCATGGGGGTGTCCACAAAACCGGGTTTGATGGTGACCACGTGGACACCCTTTTTGGCCAGACGCTGCCGCAGGCCCGAGGCAAAGGCCGAAACCAGGGCCTTGGCGCTGCCGTAGACATAGTTGCTTTGGCGCCCTCGGTCACCTGCGACGGAGGAGATCACGGCGATGGCGCCGTGGCCCTGAGCCTCCAGTTGGTTGGCCGCCAGCGTCATGAAGGCGATGACGGAGGTGCCGTTGGTTGCGATCTCGGACAGGGCGTAGGGCACGTCGTTCTGGGCCTTGTCCTGGTCGGACAGGGTGCCGTGTGCAATCAGCACTGTGTCCAGCCCGCCCATGGCCTGGGTTGCGGCTTCAAGCAGTGCTGCGTGCTGGTCGAGCGCCGTGGCGTCGAACGCTTGATAGCCGACCTGCTGGGCGCCACGGGTGCTGAGGTCAGCGGCGATGCTTTGCAGTGGCTCCACCTTGCGAGCGGCCAGGAAGAGGCGGTCGCCTCGCTGTGCCCACTGGCGGGCGCAGGCTTCTGCCATGGCGGATGTGGCGCCGATGATGAGGATTTTTTTCATGGTGTGGTCGTGACGCGGCGCCAGAAGTCCGACGCGAAGCGCGGATCGACGAAGGATTGAAAGTCTGTCCAGCGTGGGTAGCCGGCCTGAAAGAGTTCCGGGCCCATGCGGCCATCCTTGGCGGGGTAGAGGCGCCCGCCGGCGGCCAGCACGATGCGGTCGAGTTCAGCGAAGAGACGGTGCAGGCGAGGCCCCTGGTTGGGGAAGTCCAACGCCAGGGTGGTGCCAGGCATGGGGAAGGACAACAGACCGCGCGAGGCGGGGGCGCCGAACTGCTTGAGCACGGCCAGGAAGCTGCCCATGCCGCTGCGGGCAATGGCTTGAAGCAGCTCGCGCGTGGCGCTCAGGGCGTGCTCGGGCGGCACGGCGCACTGGTATTGGTAGAAGCCGCGTGGGCCGTAGATGCGGTTCCACTCCAGCAGCGCGTCAAGGGGGTAGAAGAAGGGCCGGTAGTGCTGCAGGGCGCGCACGCAGTGGCTGCGCTGGCGGTGGTAGTACAGCGTGTTGAAGGCCTTGAGCGACAGCGGGTTGATCAGCGATAGTGGCGGCGTGAAGGGAACGCGCAGGCTGTGCTCGCCCACCGTGGCGGGCAGGCCCTTGGGGATCAGGTCAGGGTTGAGCTGGGGTGGCGCATGGTTGCCTCGGTTGAAGAGGCCTCGGCCCAGGCGGCGACCTTCGAAGGCGCAGTCGATCCAGGAGACGGTGTATTCGAAGTCGAGCTCTGAGGCGGTGCTGAGTTCAAAGAACTCTTCCAGGCTCTTGAAGCGGATGGTTTCGGTTTCGACGAAGGGGTTGGCGATGCGGCGCAGTTGCAGTTCAGCCCAGGTGATCAGGCCGGTCAGGCCCAGGCCGCCGATGGTGGCGGCAAACCAGTCAGGGTGATCGTTCAGCGAGCAGGTGCGGCGAGAGCCGTCTGAGCGCAGCAGTTCGAAGGCCGTGATGTGGTTGCCGAAGGAGCCGGCCACATGGTGGTTCTTGCCGTGGACGTCGTTGGCGATGGCGCCGCCCAGGGTGACGAACTGGGTGCCCGGCGTGACGGGCAGAAACCAGCCCTGGGGCACCACCAGGCGAAGGATGTCGGACAGCAACACGCCGCCTTCGGCGCGCAGCAGGCCGGTGGCGGGATCAAAGGCGATGAAGCGATCGAGCTGGCGGGCGTTGAGCAGGTACCCGGTGCTGTTGAGGTTGCTGTCACCGTAGCTGCGGCCGTTGCCGAAGGGCAGGAGGGAGTCGGCCGTGTCGGTTTGCGGCAGGGGGGCGTGCCGATGGGGCAGGCCCAGCAGGCGCTGTGGCTGCTGGTGCGCACGCCCCCAGGAGGTGACAGTGGGCCTGGCCATGGTCAGAGCGCAGCGAGCACCAGCACCAGAGCGGCGGCGGCGCCAGTGAGCAGACTGATGCGGTCTTTGAGGGCGAAGACCAGGGGGTCGTCGTCCATGTGGCCACGGTAGGTCTGCATCCAGATGCGGCTGATCCAGTACAGCATGATGGGTACGAGCAGCCAGGCGACTTTGGCATGTTTGTAGAGCACGGCAATGTCAGGAGAGTTGACGTACAGCGCCAGCACGAGGATGCTGATGTAGCCCGAGGCCGAGCCCATGCTTTGCAGCAGATGCAGGTCTTCAACCTGATAGCCACGGCCTTGTGCCTTGAGCTTGCCTTGCTGGCGCATGGCGTAGAGCTCGGCATAGCGTTTGACCATGGCCAGGCTCAGGAAGATGAAGATCGCAAACATCAGCAGCCAGAAAGACAGGGGAATGGCTGTGGCTGCCGCGCCTGCAACGATGCGGATGGTGTAGAGCCCAGCCAGGGCCAGCACGTCGATCATGACCAGACGCTTGAGCAAGAAGGAGTAGGCCAGTGTGGCAATGTAGTAAACGGCCAGCACGCCAACGAACTTGAGTGGCAGCAGCGCCGCAGCCAGCCCAAAAGCGCCCACCAGCAGGAGGGGCGCTGCTGCCATACCAAACAGCACGCTGAGTTGCCCCGAGGCGAAGGGGCGCTTGCATTTGCTGTGGTGTTGGCGGTCGGCCTCCAGGTCCAGCATGTCATTGAGCAGATAGACGGACGAGGCGCACAGGCTGAAGGCCACGAAGGCCAGCAGTGCCGACCCCAGGGTGACCATGTCCAGCTTGTGGGCCGCAGCCACCGGCACGAAGATCAGGGCGTTTTTGGCCCACTGATGAACACGCAGGGCCTTGAGCACGGCCTTGGCCTGGCCACCTGGGGCATCGAACTGGGCCGTGACTTGGGTGAGTGCGCGTGCCTTGGCTTGCAAGTCAGCACCGCCATTGACGACGATGGCGGCGCGGGCATGTTGCCAGACGGCCAGATCGACGCTGTGGTTGCCGCAGTAGTCAAAGCCTTTGTCGCCGAAACGTTCGATGAGAACGCGGGCTTTGTTGGCGCCTGACACATTGAGGGCGCCGTCGCTGGCAATGACGCCATCGAACAGGCCGAGGTGATCGGCCACGGCCTGGGCGAGGCGGTGATCGGAGGCCGTGCACAGCCACAGGGGGTGGCCTTGGGCCTTTTGTGCCTTGAGCCAGTCGACCAATGCATGGGTGTAGGGCAGGGCTGCGGCATTGAGTTGCACGCGGCTGGCAATCTCCGCCTTGAGCCTGGCCTTGCCGCCGAGCAGCCACAGGGGCAGCATCAGCAGGTACAGGGGGTTGCGCTTGATCAGCAGCAGGAAGGATTCAAGCAGCAGGTCGGTATGGATGAGCGAGCCATCTAGGTCTACCGCGATGGGGGTGCGCAAATCAGTGGTCATGTCGAAGAATCCAGACGCAAAGCCAGCCAATGATGACGGCCAGCCACAAGGTCAATACACGGCAGATCAGGGTGAGCAGCAGTGCCTCTGGCACAGGGAAGCCTTGCGCGTAGAGCAGGCTGGCCATGACGGCTTCAGTGCTGCCCAGCCCGCCGGGCAAGAAGGACAGGGCACCCACCAGGGTGGCGGTGGCGTAGATGCCGATGCCGCTGGCCCAGCTCAAGGGGGCGTCTGGGTGGATGACATCCCCCACGATCTTGAAGCCGATGGCTTCGGCACCCCAGGCGATCAGGCCCAGGGCCAGGCTCCAGAGCAACATCCCTGGGCTGAGAAAGCGGCGTGCGCGCAGCAGCATGGTGGCGACCGCGTGCAGCAGTTTGATCAGGCTGCTGTCTGCACTGGGGTGGGCTTGCAGCCAGGCCTGCAGGCGCGCCCAGGGCATGAGCAGCAGGGTGCCCACGACAACGCTGATCAGGCCGATGCCCAGCCACATGACCAGGTGGTAGGCCGGCAGGGCGGCCAGCATGGCCAGGGACAGCAGCAGGATGACGATGAGGTCCATCAGCCGTTCGGCAAAGAAGGCGGCTGTGACGTCGTTGAGGGGGACCTGGTAGCGGCTGTAGTAGCGCGCTCGGACCATCTCACCCACCTTGCCTGGCGACAGGGTGAAGGCAAAGCCGGCCATGTAGCTCAGGGCACTCAAGCCCCAGGGCAGTTGATGCCCCATGTGACGAAGGTAGCGCTGCCAGCGAACGATGCGTAGGCCGTAATTGAACAGCGACAGCAGGCCCGAGGCCAGCACGGCCCACCAGCCCCCGTGGAGCGAGGCGAAATCGATCTGGCGCAGATCCTTCTGGAAGTTGTGGATGCACCAGAAGCCGAAGAGCGCCAAGCCTCCGTAGATCAGCGTGACTTTGAGCCAGGAGTGTGTGGAGAGGTGGGTCACGGGCACAGCAGTCGCAGGGCGGGGGCGATAGGTAGAAGCCCGCATCTTACCCATGCAGATCTTTCAATGGCATGAAAGTTGCAGCCACCCCCCTTGAATGCGGATGACGCAGCTTTTATGTTTCGTGAAATCTGCGACGGCGCTGTTGTGCGACGACGACCAGCCCTGCCAGAGACAGCCAGATGACCTCTGGTTCAGGGATGGGCGTGATGGTGATGCCATACACCGGTGTGTTGCTGCCGCAGCGCTCGGTCGAGATGCAACTGGCACTCAGTTGGGTAAAGTCATAACTGCCTGGCTGATCGTGAAAAGTGACTTGCGTGGCATAGGGGTTGTATGGCTGAAGTGACTCGAACACGAAGGCAAAGAAGTTGCGGTCCTGGCCATCCAGCAGTAGAGGGGTTGACATCACGTAGTCCACGCTGACGACTCCCGCAACGATGTCGTTGGTGACGGTCAGCGTCCCACCCGGGAGTGCTTGGCCTACAACGAGATCAATCATGGGCATGTCGGAGATCATGTAGGTGCCATACACAGCCGACGCGGGTGGGCAACTGGCGCCTTGCGCAAATTCACAGATGAGACCACTGAGATCGCTGCGGAAGGTGTATTTGCTGGTGTCATAACTCAGCGAGGTACTCAGCCCGCTGACTTCTGCGACCGGTGGGTCTGCCAGCAAAATGACCAGCGTTTCGGCTGTGGTCAGCGGGCCGTGTCCTGCCGGTATTTTGTTGATCAGCGCATAGCTGTCTTTCTCGCCCCGGCCGAAGGGGTTATAGGCTTGGGCACTGAAGGCTGTGACCGTGGCGGCGGCTAGAACGGTGGACCGAATCAACTGAGTGAATGACGTTTTCATCTTGGTGTTCCTGTCAAGAGAGGAGGTCACCCAAAACTTGGGGCGGCGGTTGGCCTTGCCTGCGCATGCAAGAAGCACGCCCGCGAATGGGGTTGTTCGAGGACCTAGGCGACGATCCACCGCGCTATTCACGCTTTGTGACACGTTCCATTGCCACTGTGCGGGCTTGTACGCATGGCAGGCCACCTTCTGATGGCTACAGTGACTGTCAGCTGGGCGACAAAGCGCCAGTGTCTAAACACAAACCATCATCAGGGGGTTGAACCATGGTTCAGCAAGCCTGTCCTGCCTGTGAGCAGGACTCGATCCATACGATCGAGCGCATCCGTGCGCGTGATCTGATCGCCATGTATCAGCAGTCTTTCGGGCTGGATGTGCGCTCATGCTTTGAGGGTGTCGACACCGTGCATTTGCAGCACTTTGAGTGGTACTACCAGGACGACAAGCCTGAGTACCTGTATGCCAGCCAGCAGGTGCGCCCTGGCCAGCGGGTGCTGGATGTGGGTTGTGGCAAGGGGGGCCTTTCGCTCCTTCTTGCCCGAGCAGATTGACTACACCGGCCTGGAGTTCAATGACAAGGCCATTGCGCGCGGGCGGGCTGCAGGGCTGGACATCGTCAAGCAGTCTGTGCAGATGCGCGCGGAGCAGGCCCCCGGGCAATACGATGTGGTGTGCTCTTTTCAGGTGCTGGAGCATGTGACCGATGTGGCCGGTTTTGTGCGGGGCTGTGTGACCTTGCTCAAGCCGGGGGGCACCCTGATCCTGGCGGTGCCAGCGCAGGACAGCTTTCTGGCGCTGGACCCCAATGGCCCGCTGAACATGCCACCCCACCATGTGATTCGCTGGACGGATCAGGCGCTGCGCAACCTGGCGCTGCGTGAGAACCTGTCTGCGGTAGAGACCTGGCATGAGCCCGTAGCCGATTACCACCAGGGCTGGCGGCAAGAGGTGCTGGCCCGCGACTGGTTTGTGTCGATGGGCTTGCTGGGTTCAGGGGTGCAGGGCAGGACGTTCATGTCTCGCGTGGTCAACCGCCTGTTGCGCCACGATGGCTTGCGGGCCCGCCTGGCTACCTGGCAGGCGCGTGGTTTTGCCTACGCAGACCGGGGTCATTCGGTGGTGCTGGTGGCGCGTGCCAGTGAGGTGGCACTGGGAGCCGATGATCCGCGCCGTCAGGCGGCTTGATCATGTTGGATCAGCCTTGGAGTCGCCCCGCTTTGACCATGTCGGCATGTTCAAAGGCGGGTGCAAAGGCATCAAGTTCTGTCGCTTGCAGCCCGACCTCAGGGCCTTGGGCCACGGTGCGCCAGCGGCTGATGGCTTGATGGACTTGGCTGACAACGGCCCTTGCCTGCGGGATGGAGAGGTGGAAGTAGGGCGCTTTGTCGATCAGGGCTTCGAGGGCGGTGATCGGGCCGGTGTCCTCGCTGAGCCAGGTCTTGGATTCGCGGTCTTTGTCCGGGAAGGGGTTGAGGTCAAAGGCTGGAGACAGTCGCCACAGGCCATGCCCTGCATACAAGAAGCCCAGGTTCTGCAGATGGTCGTCAACGTTGGTGATGAGGTGGTTGAAGACCAGGCGTCGCCACAGTTGCTGGGCGTCGTCCTTGAATTCGACGCAGACACTGCTCATGGCATCAAGCACTTCGGTGTAGGAGTGTTCTTCACGGCGACTGGCTTGCAGCAGCGAGGCCGCAGACAGGTAGGGCACTCGCCCATCCTCAGGGGTGCGGTCAAAGCGTTTGATGACGGCCACAGGGGTGTCTTTGACCATCACGATGCGAGCGGGGGCTGCATGGATGCCTGCCAATTGGGCCAGACGCAGGGCCAGCACTTCGCCTCGGGTGACGCTGCGCTCATCTTGCACACTGGGGAACTTGCCCAGGGCGAGGCGACCATCGTCGTCAAGGATGGTGCATTTGGGGCGCATGCCGCCCAGGGAGGTGCCTTTGCCTTGTAGGTATTGCAGGTCTTCCGCTGATTCCTGGTTGAGCTCGACGGCGCGACTGGCTTGCACCATGTGGTCGAGCTCCAGCAATGGCGGCGTGGCGCGTCGACCGGGTATGGTGGCGCGCAGGAGCTGGCCGTGGTTGTCGCGCAGCCGCAGTGCGCCGACGCGGCTGAAATCATCGACGGCACACAGGTAGTCAAGCTCAGTCAAGGCCTTGAGCGCCGGATTGTTGCGGCGCTCCTTGGCGTGTGCCCTGGCAATGACCCGTCGGCCCCAGGCATCGGGTTCGGTGTCGCCAAGGGCCAAAAAAAAACGGCTGTCTTCCTTGTCGGTGGGTTTGCGTATCTGGTGGCCTGGCGCCAGAGGCAGGTCGGGTGAGATGGTGAACCGCAAGGGGCTTTGCAGCCAGTCCTGACCGTAGGCAAACGCGGAATACTCGCGTGCGCCATCCTTGACGTAGGTGAGTTGGCCGACGGGCAGGCATTCCTTGCCGATGCAGACCTCAAGCTGTGTTTTGAGCATCACAGGCTTCCTTGCCCAGGCTTGGGCTTACGCACCCGGGTGGGGACGCGCTCATCCATGAGGATCAGGCCGACGGTGTCTTGTGCTGTGTCGAGCAATTGCTGGAGTTTGTCGAGCTCTCCGAAGACATGCAGTGCGCGCGCGAGGTACTGCAGCGCGGTGCCGGGATGCCCGCTTTCCATGCGCCGAATGGTCATGACCGATGTGCCCAGTCGTTCGGCCAGCATGGCTTGCGTCAGGTTGCGGCGACGTCGCGCAAGGGACAGATCAGCACCCAGTTTCTGAAGCGCCCTGTCCACTGGAAGTGGAAGCGGTGTTGTCATTTAATGCAAAAAATTCGATCGCAAATATTAATTAAACAATCTAATAAGTTGCATTGTGTGGTTCTGATGTGAGGGTGTCAACTGGCACGTGTGGCCCAGTCGGATCAGCGCAGCACGGCCAGTTGATCCACCCGGGCATCGATGTGCCCGAGCATCTCGTTGTAGGTGCTTGAGCCGACGCCGCCAAAGCGTTGTTGCAGCGCCTGCTGGCTCAGGAACTGGGGCAGGTCGGACACGTCGGGCATGAAGTAGTCATCCGTGCGGCCTTCGGCGGCCCGGGCCTGCAGGTCCATGGGCTGCAGGCGGGCGCGCTGCCCAAAGCGGTTGCCTGCCTTGTCCGCAGCGATGTCGTTGAAGCTGAAGCCGCTGCCTTGTCCCACCGGGCTGGCGTCCAGCAGTTCCTTGTAGAGCCCGGCGGCTTCGGTGAGGCGCCCGCCCAGGCTGGTGGCCAGCATGGCTGACAGCACGTAATGCTGGGCAAAGTCGACCCGACCATGCAGCAGCAGCATCTTGTCTGGCAGTTCGGGCCAGTGTTGAGCGGCTGGCAGCAGGCGACCGGGCGGGATG
>NZ_DASUIT010000145.1:0-8084 GCF_036279655.1 Aquabacterium sp.
TGTACACTCCCGCCCGATGATCGTTCTCGCCCCCATGGAAGGGCTGCTGGATTGCTCCCTGCGTGACGTGCTCACCCGTGTCGGTGGCGTGGATCGCTGCGTCTCGGAGTTCATCCGCATCACCGACACCCTGCTGCCCGATCGCGCCTTCCGGCGCATCGTGCCCGAGCTCGACCACGGCGGGCGCACCTTCTCCGGCGTGCCCGTGCGCGCCCAACTGCTGGGCTCCGATCCCGCCTGCCTGGCCGACAACGCCGCCCGACTGGCCTCCCTGGGCCCCGCAGGCATCGACCTGAACTTCGGCTGCCCCGCCAAGGTCGTCAACCGCCACGGTGGTGGCGCCGCCCTGCTCGACAGCCCCGAGCTGATCCACCAGATCGTGAGCGCCGTGCGTCGTGCCGTGCCGTCCGACATGCCGGTATCGGCCAAGATGCGTCTGGGCTTCAACGACGACCGACGCGCCGAAGAATGTGCCCAGGCCATTGCCGAGGCCGGCGCCAGCGAGCTGGCCATCCACGCCCGCACCAAGGCCCACGGCTACCGCCCGCCCGCGTACTGGGACCGCATCGCCGACGTGCGTGCCCAGGTCGCCATCCCGGTGATCGCCAATGGCGAGATCTGGACGGTGGACGACGCCATCCGCTGCATGGACCAAAGTGGCTGCGATGCCCTCATGCTGGGGCGCGGCATGGTGGCGGATCCGGGCCTGGCCCTGGCCATCGCCAGCCACCAGCGCCGCGGCGAGGCGCACGTCGTGCCTTGGCAGGAGCTGCGGCCCCTGCTGACGGTCTACTGGGGCCTGATCGCCAGCCATGTCGTGCCCAAGTACCGCCCTGGCCGCATCAAGCAGTGGCTCAATTACCTGCGTCGGCGCTACCCCGAGGCCGAGGCCGCCTTTCAGGAAGTCCGCACCCTGTCAGATTCCCGGCAGGTGGAAGGCTGGTTGGCCCTGGCCACGTAAAAATTTGTTCTACCCCTGGCCCATGCGGGATAACGCGCTCCACGGCACGTGGTGAGGTGCGGACAATGTCACACCATGATGACGTACCACGCCCCTCTCCTGCGCATTGCCCCCCTGGCCCTGGCTGCCGCCTTGTGGAGCACCTCCCCGGCCCACGCCCTGGTCAACGGCACCGACACCAGCAGTTTCAGCGCCGTGGGCGCCGTCGGTGGCGCCACCGGTGTGCTCATTGCCGACAACTGGGTGCTCACGGCCGCCCACGTCGCCAACGGCATCGGCGCCAGCACCATCAGCTTCGAGTCCCTGCTCGGCTCATCGCTCATCGACGGGGTCTATACCTTCACCAGCGACGCGTTCCCGAACAACGACATCGCCTTGCTGCATCTGGCCACGGCCATCGACGCGGACACGCCCATCCTCAACGACAAGGTCATCAAGGCCAGCCAGGCCACGTCCCTGGGCACCTTGACCATCGCCACAGCGCAAAACCAGTCGCCCAATGGCGTGGGCACGACCACCGCCATCACCGCCAAGCCCAGCTACACCGACAGCAGCAGCGGCACCAGCTACACGGTCAACTGGCTCATCACGAACGGTCCGGCCTACGTCGAAGGCGGTGACAGCGGCAGCGCCCTGTTCAAGGGGGCCGTCAGCGACAGTGGGGGTTCGCTGCTGCTCGGGGTGGCCTCGGCTTCACTGACCGATGCCTTCGGCAACCCCGAATCGGCCTTTGTTCAGGTGGCCAGCTACAAGAGCTGGATCGACAGCACCATGGCCTCGTCGGGCCAGCAGGCCCGGTGGCTGTCCTCTCCCGTGCCCGAGCCGTCCACGGTGTCCCTGTTCGCCGTCGCCGGCTTGCTGGCGCTGGGCCACCGCGGGGCTCGCGCCCTGCGTCGATCCGCCAGTTGACCGGGTCGAACGCGCAGATCGGGTGCGTTTTCTCCGCCTGAGCGTGCGGAGCCAGGCCATCGTGCGGTATCGTCTCGGCCTGGACAAGAAAGCACACACCGATGGCCATCCAATGGTTCCCCGGTCACATGAACGTGACCAAGAAAGCCATCATCGAGCGCATCAAGGACATTGATGTCGTGATCGAGCTGCTGGACGCCCGACTGCCGGGCTCCAGCGCCAACCCCATGCTGGCGCAACTCACCGGCCACCGGCCCAAACTCAAGGTGCTCAACAAGCAGGACCTGGCCGATCCTGAGCGCACCGCCGCCTGGCTGGCCCACTACAACGCGCAAAGCGAGACCCAGGCCATCGGCCTGGACGCCAGCGAGACCTCGCCCGCCCAGCGCCTGATCAAGGCCTGCCGCGAGCTCGCCCCCCACCGCGGTGGCATGGTCAAGCCCCTGCGCGTGCTGATCTGCGGCATCCCCAATGTGGGCAAATCGACCCTGCTCAACACCCTGGTGGGCAAGAAGGCCGCCAAGACGGGCGACGAGGCCGGCATCACCCGCATCGAGCAGCGCATCAACCTGGCCGACGACGTCTACCTCTTCGACACGCCCGGCATGCTCTGGCCCAAGATCACGGTCGAGAAAAGCGGCTACCACCTGGCCGCCAGCGGCGCCGTGGGCCGCAACGCCTACGACGAGGAAGAAGTCGCCCTGGAGCTGCTGGCCAGCCTCAAGGGCCCCTACCCGCATCTGCTGGCCACACGCTACAAACTCGATGACGTGGCGGCCATCCCGGCCCTGCATGACGAGGTCCTGCTCACCGAGATCGGCCGCAAGCGCGGCGCCGTGATGAGTGGCGGGCGCGTCAACCTGACCAAGGCTGCCGAGATCGTGCTCAACGACTTCCGCAGCGCCATCCTGGGCCGCATCACCCTGGAAACCCCCGAAGAGTTCATGCGGTGGTGGGCGGCAGGAGAGGCCCTGGAGGCAGAGCGCCAGAAAAAGAAGCTGCTGCGCTCGGCCAAGGGCAAGGCCCGCCAGGCCCTGCTGGACGACACCGCAGAGGATTGAGAGCGCACCCTCCATGACCGACGTGGTCTTCCAGCCCAAGGGCATCACGCCCACCCCCGAACAGCGGGCCATCCAGTTGGAGAAGCACCGCTGCGTCATCGTCGAGGCCAATGCCGGTGCAGCCAAGACCACCACGCTGGCCCTGCGTCTGGCGCAAGCGCTGGCGCGAGGTGCCTCGCCCGAGCACATCCAGGTCCTGACCTACACCGAGGCCGCCGTGCAGGCCCTGCAGACGGCCCTGGAGCGCATCGGCCTGCCCGCCGCCCAGCGCAAGCCCCTGCGCATCCAGACCTTCGATGCCTTCTGTGCCGCGCGCCTGCTCAGCGTGGAAGGCCCGGGCGTGCGCTTTCATGACCACCCTGAGCAGCTCAAGCATGCCGTGCTGCTGGCGCTCGACCGCGTCATGGCCAATCCCGACGAGCGCCACCGCGAAGAATTCGCCGTCGAAGGCTCGGGGGAAGGCGCCGTGGAAGGCCTGCTGGCCTCCTTCACCCGACTCAAGGGCACGCTGCAACTGACGCTGGAAGCGGCGGATCAGAACCTCACCCCCACCCTGGCCAACGAACTCGGGCACGACTACCTCACGCTCAAGGTTTTTCGGGCTTACGAGCACCTGCGCAGGGGCGGCCACCCTGACCGTTTCGACTTCCGCGCGCCGGGCGACGCCACCTACGATCTGGCCCGCATGCTGTTGAGCGACGACGGTTTCCTGGAAGGCGAGCACCCCATGGCGCTGGGCCTGCACCTCGTGCTGGTCGACGAGATGCACGACACCAACCGCGCCATGTTCACGGTGCTGCAGCACCTGCTGCGCCAGAACCCCGCTGTGTTCGTGGGCGTGGGCGACCGCGATCAGGTCATCCACGCGGTGGCCGGCGCCGATGCACGCTTCATGGGTGAGGACTTCGCCCTGGAAATCGGTACACCTCAGCGCCTTCCGCTGACCGCGTCCTACCGCTTTGGCGCCACCCTGGCCACCCACGTGGGGCGTCTGGCAGGCAAGGACTGTGTGTCGGCACGACCGGTGGACACCGTGGTGCACCTGACGCGCTACGAGCAACCCAAGGAGGCCCACTGGCACATCGCCCAGGTCATCGCCCAGCGCACCGGGCTGTCCCCCCAGTCATCGCTGTCGGAGCTGGCCATCCTGCTGCGCCAGCCCCACCAGTCGGTCGATCTGGAGAACCACCTGCTCGACAAGGGCGTGGACTACCGCACCGTGGGTTTTGACACCTACCTGATGCGACCCGAAGTGCTCTTCGTGCGCGGACTGATCGCCCACGTCCGCGACGAGTTCGCCGCCATCGAACAGGTGCAAACACGCGAGCGTGTGCTGCGCGCCTTGCTGCTGTTTTGCAACTCCTTCGTCGACAGCGGGGACGGCAGTGATGACACCGACCCCGACGCACGCCAACTGGCCACCGACAAGGCGGTCAAGGACGTGGCCAGCCAGCCCCATCTGGCCACCTACTTCGTCGAGAACCACGTCTTTCGCAATGCCTCGCCGCACACGCGCCGCCAGGTCTACGCCGCGCTGGACGTGCTGCGCGACAACACCACCGACCGCCTGCTGGAGCAGTTCACCGAGGCCCTGGCGCCCCAGCGACTGGCTGCCCGCGTGATGGTGCGCAGCGAAGACATCGAACAGGTCAAGGCCAACATCCAGGGTCTGATGGCCTCGGCCGCCACGTTTGACAGCATCGAATCCTTCTTCCGCGCCATGAACAGCCGCGAGCTGCGCCAGCAGGCCATGCGCGGCAAGGACCGTGTCGTGCTCTCCAGCATCGAGGCCGCCAAAGGCCTGGAGTACGATCACGTGTTGCTGCCCGGTCTCAACCGTGGCGAATTCGCCCTCGGCGGCAACACGACCGACAACCGCAACCTGCTCTATGTGGGCATGACGCGCGCCCGCAATCAACTGACGGTGCTGTACGACGCCAGCCGCCCCAGCAAATACCTCTTCGACGCAGGGCTGCTCTGACGCACGCCCTCGCCCTCACCAGGACCCCCCATGGCCACCCCTCAAGACCACATCAGCATGGCGCTGTTCTGCGACTTTGAAAACGTCGCACTCGGCGTACGCGACGCCAACTACGAAAAGTTCGACATCAAGCGCGTGCTCGAACGCCTGCTGCTCAAGGGCAGCATCGTCGTCAAGAAATCCTATTGCGACTGGGAGCGCTACAAGGGCTTCAAGGCCACCATGCACGAGGCCAACTTCGAGCTCATCGAGATCCCCCACGTGCGCCAGTCGGGCAAGAACTCGGCCGACATCCGCATGGTCGTGGACGCGCTGGACCTGTGCTACACCAAGGCCCACGTCAACACTTTCGTGATCATCTCGGGTGACTCCGATTTCTCGCCCCTGGTCTCCAAGCTGCGCGAGAACGCCAAGTATGTGATCGGCGTGGGTGTCAAGCAGTCCACCTCGGACCTGCTGATCGCCAACTGCGACGAGTTCATCTTCTATGACGATCTGGTGCGCGAGAGCCAGCGCCAGGACGCCCGCCGCAACAACCAGCAGGGCAACCAGAACGCCGTCAAGCGCTCACCCGAAGAAGAAAAGCGCCGCCGCGACGAGGTCGAGGCCCGCCGCATCAAGGCCGTCGAGATGGCCGCCGAAACCTACGAAGCCCTGGTCACCGACCGAGACGAGGGCGGCCGCATCTGGGCCTCGGTGCTCAAGGAGGCCATCAAGCGCCGCAACCCGGGCTTCAACGAGAACTACTACGGCTTCCGCACCTTCGGCAACCTGCTGGAGTTCGCACGCCTGCGCGGCCTGCTGGAGTTCGGACGCGACGAGAAGTCTGGCTCCTTCGTGTACCGCAGCATGGGCGGTGTCACCCCGGTGGACACCAACCTGATCGACGCGGGTGACACGTCGGAGCGCGCCCTCACCGAAGAGCGCAGCCCCCGCCCCCCGCGCGATGAATCGCGGGACCGTTCGCGGGGACGCGGCCGAGATCGTGATCGCGACCGTGGTGAGCGCCAGGCCGAATACACGCCCGAGCCCCTGGAGAGCACCCCTCAGACCGCAGCGGTCGAGCCCGAAGCGCCCTCGGAGGCTCGGTCTGAAGGGCGATCGGCGGGTGAATCACGTCGACGCAACCGAGGCGGTCGCCGCAGCTCAGGCAAGGGTGAGTCCACCACGCCAGAGCCCACGACGGCGCCTGTCGCCGCCGAGCCCAAGCCCGTGACGTCGGAGTCCTGGTATGAGCCTCTGGACAGCGACGAGGTCGACATGAGCACCTCGACACCGGCCACCGAACCCGACACGACACCCGCCGTGTCTGACCCGAACCAGAGCGAAGCCGCTGCCAAGCCGTCGCGCAGCCGTCGCCCCCGTCAAGCCGCCGCCAAGACGGCTGGCAAGACCGCGGCCAAAACGGCCACCGACGCCGGGGCCAAGACCGCCGCCGCCCCCAAACCCGCCAGAAAGCGCGCGCCCAAGGCCGAACAGGCCTGATCCCGAGCCCACCCCCCAGCGGACATGCTGAGGGTGGGCCCTTTCGCTTGACAAATATCAAGCCAAGGTCAACGATCCGGTCAGCACTGCATGGCGGCGTACGTCGACGTACCCAGCACAAGCGGGCCTCAGGGACCTATGGATCTGTTGACCTCATTCTTCGGTCGCAACGGCTTTCTGCCGCACGGCTACTGCTTCACCTGGTCGCCGGGACTGCTCTGGTCCATGGTGGGTGCCGACGCGCTCATTGCCATCGCCTATTTCTCCATCCCCTTGGCGATGATCCACTTCATCCGCCAGCGCGATGTGGGCAGCCATCGCTGGGTGGCCTGGCTCTTTTGCGGCTTCATCTCCGCCTGCGGCCTCACGCACCTGATGGACATCTGGACCATCTGGCAGCCCGACTACGCCGCGCAGATGATCACCAAGGTCCTGACAGCGGCCATCTCGGTGGTCACGGCCGTGGGGCTGTGGTTCCTGATCCCCAAGGCACTCAAGATCCCGACCGTGGCGCAACTGCAATCGCTCGTCGCGTCCCTTGAAACCGAGGTGAAACGGCGCAAGAGCGCGGAGGCCCATCTGCTCGACATCGAGCAAAGCCTGGCCGTGACCCTGGACAGCATTGGTGCCGGTTTCATCGCCACGGATGAGCAAGGCCACGTCACACGCATGAACGCGGTGGCCGAGCGCATCACCGGCTGGCCGGAGGACGAGGCCCGCGGCCAGCTGATGTGGAAGGTCTTTTGTGAAGAAGGCCGGCCTGCCGAGGTGGAGGCATCGAATCCCGTGGAGGAGATGATCCGCCAATGCGTCACGGTGAACACCACCCTGCGCGTCGTGGCCCTGGCACGCGATGGCACCGCCACCGCCCTGGAACTCCAGGCCGCCCCCATGCGCCGAGATGATGGGACGGTCTGTGGTTTGGCCATGGTGCTGCGAGACCTGACCCAGCAGAACCGGGCGGAAGCCGAACTGCACCGGCTTGCCGCCATCGTCGAGTCCTCTAGCGACGCCATCATCGGCAAGACACTGGATGGACGCATCGTCACGTGGAACCACGCCGCTCAGGTGCTGTTTGGCTACACACCCGAAGAAGCCATCGGGCGCTCCGTGCAGATGCTGATCCCGCCTGACCGGGTGGCCGAAGAAATGGGCATCCTGTCCAACCTGGCCCATGGCAAGAGTGTGGCGCCCTTCGACACGGTTCGCCGCACCAAGGATGGCAGGGACATCGAGGTCTCGATCGCCATCTCCCCCATCCGTGATGAAATGGGCCGCATCATCGGCGGCTCCAAGATCGCGCGCGACATCTCCCAGCAGCGTCAGGCCGAGGAGACCCGGCTCAAAGCCGAACGACTGGAGACCGAGAACCGCCAGATCCAGGAGGCCAACCGGCTCAAGAGCCAGTTTCTGGCCAATATGTCGCACGAGTTGCGCACGCCGCTCAACGCCATCATCGGCTTTGCCGACCTCATGCATGCGGGTGCGGTCCCTGTGAGTTCCCCCAAGCACCGCGAGTTTCTGGGGCACATCGGCAACAGTGGTCGCCACCTCCTGCAGCTCATCAACGATGTGCTCGACCTCTCCAAGATCGAGTCCGGCAAGTTCGAGTTCTACCCGGAGCCCGTGGACCTCCACACCCTGGTCAACGAGGTATGCAGCGTGATGCACACCTCGCTGCAACGCA
>NZ_DASUIT010000146.1:0-37544 GCF_036279655.1 Aquabacterium sp.
GGGCTGGTGGGCAGCGAGTCGACATGATAGTCCGGCGTGTAGGTGGACACACCCTTGACCCAGATGACGGCCGAGCGCAGCTCGGTGATGGCCGGCAGGCTGCGCAGTCGATCCACCACGGCCCGCAAGGTCACCCCGGAATCCGCCAGATCATCGACCAGCAACACGCGACCAGCCAACTCGCCCTTGGGCATGGTGATGTACTTGGCCATGTCCAGGCGGCCCTGCAGTGTGCCGCCATCATCCCGGTAGGAGCTGGTCGACATGATCCCCAAAGGGCGATCGAACACACGCGAGAGGATGTCGCCCGGGCGCATGCCGCCCCGCGCCAGACAGAGGATCTGATCGAACTCCCAGCCCGAAGCATGGATCTTCAGGGCCAGACGCTCGATCAGCAGGTGGTACTCGTCCCAGGAGACATACAGGTGCTTGCCATCGTCCGTCAGCATGAGTCGATTCCTCTGTGAGTGTGAGGTCAAGATGAGGTGCCTCAGCCCTTGTAGGGGTGACGCAGCAGGATCGTGTGGTCGCGATCAGGGCCGGTCGACACCATGTCGATGGGGGCACCGATCAGCGCCTGCACACGCTCCAGATAGGCGCGCGCATTGGCCGGCAGCTTGTCCCACTCGGTGATGCCGAAGGTGGTGCCTTCCCAGCCCGGGAAGGTTTCATAGATGGGCTCGCAGGCGACGATGTCGTCGGCATCCAGCGGCAGGATGTCGACGCGCTGGCCACGCAGCATGTAGCCCACGCAGGCCTTGATCTCGGTGAGGCCGTCCAGCACATCCAGCTTGGTCATGCACACGCCGGAGATGCCATTGATCAGCACCGAGCGCTTGAGGGCGGCGGCATCCAGCCAGCCGCAGCGACGGGCGCGGCCCGTGACCGTGCCACGTTCCTGGCCGACGGTGGAGAGGTGGTAGCCGACAGTGCCTTCCTTTTCCCACTCCAGCTCGGTCGGGAAGGGGCCGCTGCCCACGCGGGTGGTGTAGGCCTTGGTGATGCCCAGGATGTAGTGCAGCTTGTCCGGGCCCACGCCGGAGCCGGCGGAGGCATTGCCTGCCACACAGTTGCTGGAGGTCACGTAAGGATAGGTGCCGTGGTCGATGTCCAGCAGGGTGCCCTGGGCGCCTTCGAACAGCACACTGCCGCCATCCACGTTGTGCGCATGGATGCGCACGCCCACATCCGCCAGCATGGGCAGGATCTGTTCGGCTGCGGCCATGGCCTGGTCATAGATGGGCTGGAAGGCCAGCGTTTCGGATTTCAGGTAGCCGGCGAGCGCCTCGTTGTGCAGGGCCAGCAATTCCTTGAGCTTGGCGGCAAAGCGCTCGGGGTGCTTGAGATCCTGCACCCGCAGGGCACGACGGGCCACCTTGTCTTCGTAGGCCGGGCCGATGCCCTTGCCGGTGGTGCCAATCTTGCCGCTGCCACTGGTTTCACGCAGGGCTTCGCGGGCCTTGTCCACGGCCACGTGGAAAGGCAGGATCAAGGGACAGGATTCGCTGATGAACAGGCGCGAGCGCACGTTCAGGCCGGCATCTTCCAGGCGCTTGATCTCGGAGAGCAAGTGAGTTGGGTCGACCACCACACCGTTGCCGATGTAGCAGGCCACGCCCTCGCGCATGATGCCCGAGGGGATCAGCTGCAGGGCGGTCTTCTTGCCGTTGATAACCAGGGTGTGGCCGGCGTTGTGGCCCCCCTGGAAGCGGACCACGGCGGCGGCGTGGTCGGTCAGCCAGTCGACCACCTTGCCCTTGCCCTCGTCACCCCATTGGGTGCCGACGACAACGACGTTGCGGGCGGATGCGGTGCCGGGACGAACCGACGCGGAAGTGCTTTGCATGGCGGATTCCTGTTTCGCAAGTGGGAAGGTCGACGCTCAGAGCGAGCGAATCGACCAGCGTCCGTCGATGAATGCGAGCTCACGGTCGCAATCGAATTCCTGGACGTCATGTTCATGTCCGGGCAGCACACACACCACGGTGTGGCCCTGCCCTCTCAGTTCGCGCACGGCTTGTCGCAAGGCGGGGTCTTCACCCCAGGGCGCGCGCACAGCCTTGCGCACGGCCAGACCCTGGCGACCTGCCAGCAACTCGGCGAGGATCTTGAGATCCAGGCTGAAACCCACGGCGGGGCGACGGCGACCGAATACCGCCCCCACCTCGTCGTAGCGCCCCCCGCGCACCAGGGCGTCGGCATGGCCTTGGGCATACACCGCGAAGCGAATGCCGCTGTAGTAGGCGTAACCGCTCAGGTCCGACAGATCGAAGCCGACCGTCACATCGGGCTGGCTCTGACGCCACTGAGACGCCAGCCAGGCCAGATCAGACAGTGCGGCATCCACCAGGGGGTGACTGGGCAGGAGCGCGCGGGCACGCGCCAGCACCTCGTCGCCCCCGAACAGAGTGGTCAGGCTGGTGAGCACCTCGGCGGCATGCGGTGCGGCGGCCAATGCGCCCTGCCCGGCCAACTCGGCCAACGTGGCCACGTCCTTGGTGGTCAGCGCGGAGACCAGCGCCTCGTGGGTGGCATCGTCCAGGACGGTGATGCCCAGGCCGGCCAGCACGCCTTGCACCAGGCGGACATCGGCCATGTCCACCACCAGCCCCGACAGGCCCGAGGCCAGCAGGCCTTCGAGCGCCAGCTCGATGACTTCCAGGTCAGCCTCCAGACCGGCATGGCCATAGATCTCGGCCCCCAGTTGCAGGGGTTCGCGGGTGGCATGCGGACTGGCGGGGCGCGTATGGAGCACCGGCCCGCAATAGCACAGACGGGTCACGCTGTTGCGGTTGAGCAGATGGGCATCGATGCGCGCCACCTGGGGCGTGGCATCGGCGCGCACGCCCAGGGTGCGACCACTGAGCTGGTCCACCAGTTTGAAGGTCTTGAGATCCAGCGCATGCCCGGTGCCCGACAGGAGCGACTCGATGTGCTCCAGCAGCGGGGGCATGACCAGTTCATAGCCGTAGCCACGGGCCGCATCCAGCCAGACGCGGCGCAGCTCTTCCACGCGACGCGCTTGCGCAGGCAAGACGTCAGCAATGTGCTCTGGCAACAGCCAAGCAGAGGACATAAGAAAACGTGTGGGGGGTTAAAAACGAGATTCTACCGGCGAACCGGGCTGAACCCAAGCCCCAGATGAGGGCTGGAGTGATCAGAATGCTCGATCAGGCCGCGGGGCCGTCGCTCATGAAACGAGACGAGCGGCCCTGCCAGCCAGGGAATCACTTGCGGGGAGCTGCGGGCGCCGCACCACCGCCCGAGCCGCGCATGGCCCGGAAGAAGTCGCTGCTGGGGTCCACCACCATCACGTCCGTTTTGTTGCGGAACGCGCTGCGGTAGGCCTCCAGACTGCGATAGAACTGGGCGAACTGCGGATCCTTGCCGAAGGACTCCGCGTACAGTGCCGACGCCTTGGCGTCGCCTTCACCCTTGAGCTTTTGCGCATCGCGGTAAGCCTCGGCCACGATCACTTCGCGCTGACGGTCGGCGTCCGCGCGGATCTTTTCACCTTCGGCTGCGCCTTGAGAGCGCAGTTCATTGGCCACGCGCTTGCGCTCGGACTCCATGCGACGGTAAACCGACTCGGTGATGTTGGCCGAAAAGTCGACACGCTTGATGCGCACATCCACGATCTGGATGCCGAAGGACTTGGCATCGTCCGACAGGCGCTTGATCACGCCCTGCATGACTTTCTCACGCTCGGTGGACAGCATGGCGCCCACGGTGCGCTTGGTCACCTCTTCGTTCAGGGCCGCCTGCACGATGGGCGTCAGACGGCTCTCGGCGTTGCGGATGTCCACGCCGTTGTTGCGGATGAACTGCTTGGGATCGGTGATGCGCCACTTGAGCAGCCAGTCGATCACCAGGCTCTTCTTCTCGGCCGTGAAGATGGGCTTGGATTCGGGGCTGTCCAGGGTCTGCGTGCGGCGGTCCAGCATGACCACGTTCTGCAGCGGTGCCGGCAGCTTCCACTTGAGGCCTGGCTCGGAGATGACTTCCTTGATCTCGCCCAGGGCATAGACCACGGCAAACTGACGCTGGTCGACGACAAAGAGTGTCGAGGCGATGACGACGATGGCCAGCAATACGCCGACCACGATGGTTCCGATGCGATTCATGTCTCGGTGTCCTGTGGATGGGTCAGCGGATGTCACGGTCGCGCGTGCGCAGACCGTCGCGTGAACGGGGGTCAACCACCGTGGCCGCCGTCGGGGCGGCTGGGCTGGCGGTGGGCGCGGCCGCTGGCGCGGTGGTGTTGCTGACGTCCGTGGCGCCGTTGCCGGCACCCGCAGCACCGGCCGGGCCACTCATGGCAATGAGTTTGTCCAGCGGCAGATACAGGAGGTTGGAGCCCTGGCGAGAGTCGACCATGACCTTGGTCACATTGCTGTAGACCTGCTGCATGGTGTCGATGTAGAGGCGGTCGCGGGTCACGCCCGGGGCCTTCTGGTACTCGGCCAGCACGAGGCGGAAGCGTTGTGCATCACCCTCGGCCTGAGCCACCACGCGAGAGGCGTAGCCGGAGGCTTCTTCGCGCAGACGCGCGGCTGTGCCCTGGGCCTTGGGGATCACGTCGTTGGCGTAGGCCTGGCCTTCGTTCTTGAGGCGCTCGCGGTCGGCACCCGCCTTGAAGGCATCGTCAAACGCCGCCTGGACAGGCTCGGGCGCCTGCACGCTCTTGACGTTGACGTTGACCACGGTCACGCCTGCCTTGATCTTGCGCAGTTGCGCCTGGATGGACTTGGCCAGATCCACGGCGATGGCATCCCGCTGCTCATAAAGCACGGAGTCCATGGTGCTGTTGCCCACGATCTCGCGCACGGCCGATTCGGCGGCCTGCTGCACGGCCTCGTCGGAGCTGCGGTTCTCGAAGAGGTAGAGCTTGGCGTCTTCCAGGCGGTACTGCACCGTGAACTGGATGTCGATGATGTTCTCGTCACGCGTCAGCATGGACGAATCGCGCAGGGAGGTGCCCTGCCCGACCGTGGAGCTGCCGACATCGACCGAACGCAACTGCGTCAGGTTGACGATCTCATGGCTCTGGAAAGGATACGGAGCGCGCATCTGGAAACCGGCTTCGGCGGTGTGGCTGTAACGCCCGAAGGACATCACCACGGCCTGCTGGCCTTCCTGGACGATGAACACGCCACTGCCGGCCCACACCAGCACGACCAGGCCGACGATCAGGCCGGCACCGATGCCAGCGCCCGTCGGGTCGGGCGACATGCTGCCGCCCGGGCCGTTGTCCCCGCCTGAACCGCCGCGCCCGGCGAACATGCCGCTGAGCTTGCGGTTGAAATCACGCCAGAGTTCGTCCAGATCAGGAGGCCCATCGTCCCGCCGGTTCTCTGAAGTCGAGGCCCCCGCCACGCCGGGCAAGGCGCGGTAGAGCCAGTGCGTCGAGCGCCAGATGAGGCGGCTGGCCACCCCGGTGAGGAAGCCTGCGGTGGCGGCCACGGCCTGAGCCACGGACGTCAGACCGCTGCGCGAGCGACCGCTGCCGACCGATGGGGTCGCGGCGCTGGACTCTGCGTTGTGCATGTTCATGTTCGACTGATTCATGAGGCTGGGGATTGGTCAGAAACGGACGAATCCTCGGAAACCGGATTGTGCATGGCGGCGCTTGTCCCCGCACCGTGAAAGGACAGTGAATCGACGTTCAGACCCGAAATGGCGGCCTGGGAGAGCACTTCTCGCAACACATCCAGGCCCTGGCCCTTCAGTGCGCTGACAAAGACGCGCAGGGCCCGCGTGCCATCGGGCAACTCGAAGAGGTCGCGGTCATGGTGGGGCTGCTGGTGCTCGGGCAAGGCGTCGACCTTGTTGAAGACCAGCACCTGAGGGATCTGGGCGGCACCGATGGTGGTGAGCACGCGCTGCACCTCGGACATCTGCTCCAGCAGCACCGGACTGGCGGCATCGACCACGTGCAACAGCACGTCGGCCTCGGTGGCCTCCAGCAAGGTGGCTTCAAAGGATTCGACCAGGGTGTGGGGCAGATCGCGGATGAAGCCCACGGTGTCGGACAAGGTCACGCTGCGCCCGGCATCGGCCAGATAGAGCTGACGTGTGGTGGTGTCCAGGGTGGCAAAGAGCTGGTCGGCGGCATAGGTGCCTGCCTTGGTCAGTGCATTGAACAGCGTGGACTTGCCGGCGTTGGTGTAGCCCACCAGGGAGACGCGGAAGGTGCCGGTGCGCTCGCGCCCCCGGCGCTGGGTGTTGCGCTGGCGCTTGAGCTTGCTCAGGCGCTCCTTGAGCGACTTGATGCGCTGGTCGATCATGCGCCGGTCAAGTTCGATCTGACGCTCGCCAGGACCACCGCGATGCCCGACCCCGCCGCGCTGACGCTCCAGGTGGGACCAGCGTCGCACCAGACGGGAGGACAGGTACTCCAGGCGCGCGAGCTCGACCTGCAATTTGCCTTCGTGGCTGCGGGCGCGGGCACCAAAAATTTCAAGGATGAGGCCCGTGCGGTCCAGCACCTCGACGCCGATGTGGCGTTCGAGATTGCGTTGCTGGGCGGGCGACAGGGCCTGGTCGAAGATCACGGCCTGAGCGTGTTCGTATTCGACCAGTTGCTTGAGCTCATCGGCTTTGCCGGAGCCCACAAAAAAAGCGGCATCGGGCGCCTTGCGGCGCGCGATGACCTTGGCGACGGGCAGATCGCCGGCCGATTCGGCCAGCAAGGCAAGCTCGTCAAGGGTGGGATCGAAGGACGATCCCGACCCGAGATCGACGCCCACCAGCACCACCCGGGGCAGGCCCGGGTCACGTTGCTCTAACGGCGATGAAGATGTCAAGGCGTCGTGGCTGGCGTTGGCTGGTGGGTCGAAACGATGAAGAAACGGCCGATCAGGCCGCGCCCTCGTCGTCGTTGGCGTGGAAATTGACCGAGCGGCCAGGCACCACCGTGGAAATGGCGTGCTTGTAGACCATCTGGGTCACGGTATTGCGCAACAGCACCACGTACTGATCGAAGGATTCGATCTGCCCTTGGAGCTTGATGCCGTTGACCAAGTAAATGGACACCGGCACATGTTCTCTGCGCAAAAGGTTCAGGAACGGGTCTTGTAAAAGTTGCCCTTTGTTGCTCACGATATGCTCCGTGATGGAAAAGTTTGGGAAAGGACACCTTATCACACCATGGCCCCGACTGTGCGGAAGGGGTTGGCGAAACTTGATGCCCGCAGGGTGGTTTTGTCCCTGATGGGGGATCTGTAGGCCCTTGTGAGGCCTCAGCTCTTCTCGTTGAATGGGTTGGACGACTTCTTCATCTCGATCCGCAGGGGAGTGCCGACGAGCTTGAAGTGCGCCCGGAATCGGGTTTCCAGGAAGCGTTTGTAAGACTCTGAGACGTGTTCCAGCGAGTTGCCGTGGATGATGATGACCGGCGGGTTCTGGCCGCCCTGGTGGGCGTAACGCAGCTTGGGCCGGTAGGCGCCGGCCAGCTTGGGCTGCTGGAATTGCACAGCCTCTTGCAGCAGGCGGGTGAGCACCGGCGTGGACATCTTGCACGTGGCCGAGGCCCAGGCATCGCTGATGGCCTTCCACAGGGGGCCCAGGCCTTGGCGCTTGATGGCCGAGATGTGCAGCACGGGCGCAAATTTCAGGAAAGCCAGACGCGTCTCGATGGAGCGCTGCAGCATCTCGCGCTGGTAGGAGTCCACCGCATCCCACTTGTTGATGGCCACCACCACCGCCCTGCCCGACTCCAGGACATAGCCCGCAATGTGGGCATCCTGGTCGGACACGCCTTGCGTGGCATCGATCAGCAGCAGCACGACATTGGCATCGGAGATGGCCTGCAGGGTCTTGACCACCGAGAATTTCTCGATGGCCTCGAAGACCTTGCCCTTGCGGCGCAGGCCGGCCGTGTCAATCAGCTCGAAGCGGCGCCCTTCGCGCTCGAAAGGCACCTTGATGGCGTCTCGCGTGGTGCCGGGCATGTCGAAGGCCACCAGGCGCTCCTCACCCAACCAGGCATTGATCAGGGTCGACTTACCGACATTGGGGCGGCCGGCGACGGCCAGACGGATCGGACGATCGGGATCTTCCTCGTCCAGTTCGTCCTCTTCCTCGTCGAGGAAGAACCCGTCGAGCGCAGCCTCCAGCAGGCTGCGGATGCCTTGCCCGTGGGCCGACGAGACAGGAATGGGCTCACCGATGCCCAACTCGTAGAACTCGGCCAGCAGGGGCGATTCCTGCATGCCTTCCGCCTTGTTGGCGGCCAGCAGCACCTTCTTGTTGGCACCCCGCAGGTACTTGGCGATGTCATGGTCCTGGGCCGACAGGCCGGCGCGCATGTCCACGACAAAGATCACGGCATCCGCCTCGGCCACGGCCTGACGGGTCTGCTTGGCCATCTCCTTGAAGATGCCCGAGGTGCAGTCAGGCTCGAAACCGCCCGTGTCGATGACAATGTATTCGCGGCCGCTGAGATGGCCCTCGCCATAGTGCCGGTCACGGGTCAGGCCCGCGTAGTCGGCAACGATGGCGTCACGGCTCTTGGTGAGCCGGTTGAACAGCGTTGATTTGCCCACATTGGGGCGTCCGACCAACGCAATAACTGGTTTCATTCGATTCAGGTCTTGTCGACAAAGAACGAGGCGGAGCTCACTGGGCCCGCAACGCGTAGAGAGTGCCCGCGCGGGTGGCCACCAGCAGGTGCCCGGCTGCCACACGGGGTGCGCCACTGAGGGGCGCATCCAGGGACAGGCGAGCCACGGTGCGGCCATCCTGGGGGGAGAGGAAATGCAACTGGCCTTCGCTGTCACCCACGGCGATCAGGCCGGACCAGATCACGGGGGTGCTCAGGCCACGATGCTGGAAACGATCCACGCGCCAGGCGGTGTCGCCAGAATCGGCGCGCCAGGCGGTCAGGCGGTCGGCGCTGTCGGCGCCCACCACGACCTGGTCGTCGGCGGCCAGACCCTGATGGCCCGACTGCGGGCGCGACCAGCGCATGGTGCCACGGTTCATGTTGACGCAGCCCACAGCCAGTTGGAAGGAGCGCACACACAGATCGTCGTCGGAGCGGGCCGCCGGGCCGACCAGGTCCGACAGACGCTCGACCTCATTGGTGCCACGGGGCAGGCCCAGACTCACTTCAAAACGGACGGAGCCCTTGGTCGGATCCAGGCCGATCATGCGCGAACTGGTGCCGATCACCAGGGTGTCTCGGAACGCGGTCAGCAGGCCATTTTGCGCCAGCGACAGCGGGTCGACCCCGGGTCGGGCAAAGTTCCAGAGCCAACGGCCATCGAGTGCGTCGTAGGCGCGCACACTGCGGTCCACCGACTGGATGAACACGCGCTCACCGGCCACCAGCGGCGCCGTGATGACACGGCCCGGCAGTCGATCGCGCCACAGCGGTTTGCCCTCGTCCAGGGTCACGAGTTCGTTGTCCGAGGTGACGACCGCCGCAAAGCGGCCATCACTGCCCACGCCGGCGGACAGCTTGCTGCCAACGGCCGCGCGCCAGCGCTCACGACCGGTCTCCACCTCCAGAGACACGACCTGACCGTCCGTGCTGGCCATGGCCACAGTCGATCCGGAAACGGCCAGGCTCAAAGGACCTTCAGCCGCGCCCACGCGCGCCGTCCAGGCGGTGCGCACGGTCTGACTGGGCGTGAAGGACTCCAGCGGAGTCGGCTTGGGCTTCGAGGCGCTGCCACAGCCCGCCACCACGGCGGCCGCCAGCATCACGGCGCCCACGCGCCAGGCCAAGGTCAGTCCACGGGATTGCTCAGTCATGTTGGATCGATGGAAGGGTTCGTGAAAAAGCTGAAAGCGTGCCGCCAGCCACATCAGTTGGTGGGTGCCAGGCCGGGGGGCATGGCCGACACGGCGGCGGGCTGCGCCAGCGACGAGGCCGCTGGGGGCTCGCCCAGCGCGGTCAGCTTGCCTTCGATGAAACGACGGTATTCGATGGCGGGATCCATGGTCTTCCAGGCCTCCTTGTAGGCCTGCAGCGCCTCGGCCTTCTTGCCTTGGGCGGCCAGGATGTCGCCGCGGCGGTCCTGCACCAGGGGCTTGAACTCCTCAGGCAGGTCGGCGTCCAGCAGCTTGAGCGCAGCGTCATGCTGCTTGGCATCCAGTTGCAGACCGGCCAGACGCAGGCGGGCCACGGCCACCAGATCGGGATTCTTGCCGTTGTCGATCAACCACTGCAGCGAAGCGCGGGCGTCTTCATCCTTGCCGGCGGTGGCCTGCACCTTGGCTGCCAGGAGCGCGGCCTGGGCCGTGTAGGTCGTGCCGGGGTGCTTCTCGCGGATGTCCTTGAACACCAGGGCAACCTTGCTGGTGTCTCCCTGCAGCGCGGCGCGGTCGATCTCCTCGAACAGCACGCTGGCCTTGCCGGCCTGATCGTTCTGCCAGTAAAGATAGCCCGTCCAGGCGGCATAGGCACCCAGGATCAGGATCAAGGTCCAGGTGATCAGGTTGCCGTAGGTCTTCCAGAAGTGCTTGGCCTGGTCAAGCTGTTCTTGTTGTTCCAGATCGTAGGTCGCCATCGCGGTCCCTTGCTGCGCTAAGACAGAAATGTAGAAAGTCGCTGATTATCACCGGCCTTGACGCTTCACGAGCGATGCGCGCGCAAGCGAGGGCCCCACAAGGCCACATCCGACAAGGTCTCCAGCACCTGCTCCCCCCCGCCACGCAGGGGTTTGACGGCCACCTTGCCCTGAGCCAGCTCGTCCGGCCCGAAGACCAGGGCGTAGTGAGCGCCGCTGGCATCGGCCTTCTTGAACTGCGATTTCGGACTGGCCGGACCGTCCTTGCCCAGGGGATTGAGCACCACCTGCACGCCCTGAGCACGCAGGGATTCCAGCGCTGCCACCACGGAGGGCGCATCCGAGCCCGGCAGGGTCATGGCAAAGACATCGGGCACGCGAGGCGCCGGGCCCTTGCCCAACTCTTCGATGAGCAGCAGCAGCCGCTCCATGCCCAGCCCCCACCCCACGGCCGGCGCACTCTTGCCACCCAGTTGCTCGATCAGGCCGTCGTAGCGGCCACCGCCACAGACGGTGCCCTGAGCGCCCAGCCGCTCGGTGACCCATTCGAACACCGTGAGGTTGTAGTAGTCCATGCCGCGCACCAGTCGGGTGTTGACGCGGTAGGGAATGCCAGCCACATCCAGCGTACGGCGCACGGCCTGGAAATGCTCCAGCGAGGCCTCGCCCAGGAAGTCCATCAGCTTGGGTGCCGACTCGACCACTGGCTGCATGGCCGGGTTCTTGGTGTCCAGGATGCGCAGCGGGTTGCTGTGCAGGCGCCGACGGGCCTCCTCGTCCAGCAGGTCGATGTGGGCCTCCAGGTGGGCGATCAGTGCCGCCCGGTGGGCCAGGCGCTCATCGGGCTGGCCCAGGCTGTTGAGTTCGAGCTTGACGTCGGTACCGATCTCGATGCCCAGGTCACGCCACAGGGCTGCACTCATGAGGATGGTCTCGGCATCCACATCGGGGCCGGCAAAGCCCATCACCTCGACACCGACCTGGTGGAACTGGCGATAGCGGCCCTTCTGGGGGCGCTCGTGACGGAACATGGGCCCGATGTAGTACAGGCGCTTGCCGCCTTCGTACAGGAAACTGTGCTCGTTGATGGCACGCACCACGCCGGCCGTGCCCTCAGGGCGCAAGGTCAGCTTGTCGCCATTGAGGCTGTCTTCAAAGGAGTACATCTCCTTTTCGACGATGTCGGTGACCTCGCCCAGGCCGCGCACGAACAGGGCCGTGGGCTCGACGATGGGGGTGCGAACATTGTGGTAACCGTAGCGGCGCATGAGTGCACGCACGGTGTCTTCCAGCCATTCCCAGCGCGCCGAATCCGGCGGCAGGATGTCGTTCATGCCTTTGATGGCTTTGAGTAGTTCGGCCATGAAATCTCGGTCAATACAGAAAATGGGGGGCCAACAGGGTCAGGCGGTCTGACCGAAGCGGCGGTCGATGTAGTCTTCGACCAGCTTCTGGAAATCCTGTGCGATGTGTTCGCCGCGCAGGGTGAGGGCTTTTTCACCATCGATGAACACGGGCGCGGCAGGGGCTTCGCCGGTACCTGGCAGGCTGATACCGATGTCGGCGTGCTTGCTCTCGCCCGGGCCGTTGACGATGCACCCCATCACGGCCACCTTGAGGCCCTCGACGCCAGGATAACGGGCGCGCCACACCGGCATCTGCGCACGCAGGAAATCATCGATCTGCTTGGCCAGTTCCTGGAACGTGGTGCTGGTGGTGCGGCCACAACCCGGGCAGGCGGTGACACTGGGCACGAACACGCGCAAGCCCAGGGACTGCAGGATCTCGGAGGCCACCACGACCTCCTGGGTGCGTGCTTCGCCGGGCTGGGGCGTCAGGGACACACGGATGGTGTCGCCAATGCCCTCCTGCAGGAGGATGGCCAAGGCCGTGGCCGAGGCGACCGTGCCCTTGGTGCCCATGCCAGCCTCGGTCAGCCCCAGGTGCAGGGGGTAGTCGCAACGCTGCGCCAGGGCGCGGTAGACGCTGATGAGGTCCTGCACACCGCTGACCTTGCACGACAGGATGATCTGCTCGGGCACCATGCCCAGATCCTGCGCCAGCGTGGCCGATTGCAGGGCCGAGCTGATCAGCGCCTCGTACATAACCTGGCGGGCCTCCCAGGGCTGCGCGCGGCGGCCATTGTCATCCATCAGCTGAGCCATCAGCTCCTGGTCCAGGCTGCCCCAGTTGACACCGATGCGCACGACCTTGTCGTACTTGAGGGCCGCCTCGATCATCTGTGCAAACTGGCGGTCCTTCTTGTCGCCCTTGCCCACGTTGCCGGGGTTGATGCGGTATTTGGACAGGGCCTGAGCACAGTCGGGGAACTCGCTGAGCAGGCGGTGGCCGTTGTAGTGGAAGTCGCCCACCAGCGGCACATCAATGCCCATGCGATCAAGCTGCTCGCGGATGTGCGGCACGGCCTGAGCCGCCTCGGGCGTGTTGACCGTGATGCGCACCAGTTCGGAGCCGGCCAGCGCCAGCTCCTTGACCTGGATGGCCGTGCCGATGACGTCCACCGTGTCGGTGTTGGTCATGGACTGCACCCGCACCGGCGCATCACCGCCAATGGTGACGACACGGTCGCCCCAGACCACCCGGGCCTGTCGACTGCGGCGCGACGCCGGCACCGCCACATCGACGGGCCCCAGGCAGGGGGATGAAAACGCTTGATCGCTCATTACTTCAGTTCCAGGCGGGCCACGTTGTTGCGCGTGAAGGCGGCCAGTTCGATGGGGTTGCCCTGGTAGCTCAGTTGGATGCCGGCCGCATTGCCGATCTTGACCGACATCGGTGCGGCGCCATCGACCCCGATGGTCTCGCCCGCAGCCACATGGCGGGACAGCAGCTTGGCACCCTTGGCATCCCGTACCTCGACCCAGGAGGACGCGGTGCTCACCATCACCAAGGCACTGCCGGCGCGCGGCGAAGCGGCGACCGACGTCGGCAGGGATGTCGGCACGGACGCTGACACGCTGACGGGCTGGGCAAGCAGGGCTGTGGCCGCCGACGCGCCACCCACCACCGCGGAGGCTGCGCCCGGCAAGGCGGGCGCAGAGGCCGCGAGATCGGCTGCAGACGCTGCCTCACCCGCCGAGGCGGCGGCTTCCACCGTCTCCATGGGCAATGCGGTCGATGCCGCGAGCGGCGTGCCGACCTCGGCCTCGGTCTCTGCGGCCGAGGCGGCGGCTTCGACCGCAGCGGGCGATGGCGTCGGCCAACTGACCCACTGGACGTCCTGTGGCCAGAAATAGACCGCGGCGGCCGCCAGCAGGACCCCCGCAGGCGCCAGCCAGCGCGCATCCAGCAGCTCACGCCATGGCAGCGCGGTGGGCACATCCAGATTGAGCCTCGCGCGGGTGGCCTTGAAGGGCACATCACGCGGCTCGGAGGCCGTGAGGTTGACCGGGCGCGCGGCGGGCAGACTGGCCAGCACGGGCCCGGCATCAACCTTCAAGGCACGGCACACCGCCATGGCCAGTGCGCGCGTGAAGGTGGCATCTGGCAATTCCTGATAGCGCCCCTCCTCCAGGGCTTCCAGCTTCGCGGGCGACACCTTGATGGTGGCGGCCAGAGCTTCCAGCTCGATGCCCTGGGCCAGACGCAACTGTTTGAGGGATGAGAATGTGGTCTCAGTCATCGTAGCGTCCCAGCTCCATGGCGGTCACCTCTCGGGACGCACTGAAGCGACTGCGCAATTGTGTGGCCAGTTCATCACGAGCCTGGATGTTGCCCATCTTGTGCTCAATGCGCGCGCCCAGCCACAGTGATTCGGCATTGGCACGCTCGGTGATGTTGTTCACCCGGCGGATGTAGAAACGGGCCCGCTCGTAATCGCCCTTGCGATAGAGCACCTGGGCGAGATTGAAAGCGGTGGCCGGATTGGAAGGATCCAGCTCGTGCGAGCGCAACAGGGATTTCTCGGCCTCGGGCAGCAGCCCGGCACGCAGTTGACACACCCCGCGCGCCATCAAGGTTTTGGCCGTGGACACCGAGGTCGGCAGCTCGGCCGCCCGGGCAAAATAGGCGTCGGCACGGGCGTATTCCTGCTTGCGGCAAAGGAACCAGGCGTAGTTGTGCAGGACGCTGCCATTGCGCTCATTGAGCTGCAGCGCCCGACGGAAGCTCTCATCGGCAAAACCCGGCTCATTGAGTGCGTCATAGATCAGCCCACGCAGCTCGAAGGCATCCTGGTAGGTCGAGTCCATGGACAAGGCCTGCTTGACCTCGTCGAGCGCCGTCGACAACTGCCCTTGCCCGAAATAGGCAGCAGCCAGTTCCAAGCGGATGCGCGCACGACGGCGGGTCGCGGTCTCGTCGGAGGCGGTGGTCAGATCGCGACCGGCGGCACTGTCACTCACCTCGCCCGATCCAGACTGCGCATGCACGGCCTGCGGCAGGCCTGCGATCGCCCACAAACCTGCAGACAGGACCAAGGTGCCCAAGGCCCGGCGAAAACCGACGATGGAAACCGACGAGGCAGGTTGATACATCCGAAATTCTCCTCAAACGTGGCGGTCAGCGACTGCAAGGCAAGCCACCGGGCGGACAAGGCAGCCCATGGGCTCAGTGCTTGCGACCCGAGGGGGAGACCACCGCAGCCGCCGCCGGTTCACTGACCGGCGTGATGACGATGGGTTGCCGCAGCATACGCTCACTGGCGCGGGTGCGATCCTGCACCTCGCCGGCCAGTTGACCGCAAGCGGCATCGATGTCGTCCCCTCGTGTTTTACGCACAGTGGTGACGATACCAGCGTCAGCCAGAATTTTGGCGAAGGCCAGCACGCGAGGCTGGGCCGAGCGCTTGAGGCCTGACTGCGGGAAGGGATTGAAAGGGATGAGATTGAATTTGCACGGCACCTTGTGCTGGCGGACCAGCGCAATCAGTTGCCGCGCATGCTCGTCGGTGTCATTGACGCCATCGAGCATGCAGTATTCAAAGGTAATGAAGTCACGCGGTGCAGCCGTGAGGTAGTCACGGCAGGTCGCCAGCAGCTCTTCAATGGGGTATTTGCGATTGAGCGGCACCAGCTCGTCGCGCAGTGGGTTGTTGGGCGCATGCAGGGACACGGCCAGGGCCACCGGGCAATCGTTCTTGAGGCGCTCGATCATGGGAACCACGCCCGAGGTCGACACCGTCACACGGCGGCGCGACAGACCGTAGCCATGGTCGTCCAGCATGGTGCGCAGGGCCGGCACCAGGGCGTTGTAATTCTGCAGCGGCTCACCCATGCCCATCATCACCACATTGCTGATGATGCGCTCGTCGCGCTTGAAGCGCTGGCGCAGCGTGTGCTCGGCATGCCAGAGCTGGGCCACGATCTCACCCGTGGTGAGATTGCGGGAAAAGCCCTGATGCCCGGTCGAGCAAAAACGGCAACCCACGGCGCAACCGGCCTGCGAGGAAATGCACAGGGTCGCACGGTCGTCTTCGGGGATGAACACACTCTCGACAGCGTTGCCGCCGCCGACGTCAAACAGCCACTTGATCGTGCCATCACTGGACACGTGTTCGCTGATGACTTTCAGCCGCTCCATCACGGCCGCCCCCTGGAGCTTGGCTCGAAGGGACTTGGCCAGATCCGACATCTGCTCGAAGTCGGTGGCCCCTTTCTGGTGGATCCATCGGAACAGCTGGACAGCGCGGAAACGCTTTTCGCCCAGCTGTTCGCAGTAGGCGGTCAGACCGTCAAGATCAAAATCAAGCAGGTTGACCGCGCTCATACTGCAGATCCGTGTATCGACCGAGGTCGATCAGCGGCTGTAAACGTTCAGGGCGGGGAAGAAGAACGCGATTTCCTGGGCTGCGGTTTCAGCAGCGTCGGAACCGTGAACGGCGTTGGCATCGATGCTGTCGGCGAAGTCAGCGCGGATGGTGCCCTTTTCGGCCTTCTTGGGATCGGTGGCGCCCATCAGGTCGCGGTTCTTCAGGATGGCGCCTTCGCCTTCGAGCACTTGCACGAACACGGGGCCGGAGATCATGAAGCTCACCAGGTCCTTGAAGAAGGGGCGGGCAGCGTGCACAGCGTAGAAGGCTTCGGCTTCAGCTTGCGACAGTTGCACCAGCTTGGCAGCGGCGACCTTCAGGCCAGCGCCTTCAAAGCGGCTGATGATCTGGCCGATCACGTTCTTGGCGACAGCGTCGGGCTTGATGATCGACAGGGTGCGTTCGATTGCCATGTTGTTTGCTCCGGAAAATCGGTTAGTTAGACAAAACCCGGCATTGTACTGCGAGCAAGTGTCCGCTTGACGTCAAGCTGAGACTTACCCGCAGACCGGGTGGTAAAAAATGGCACAACGGCCGGGGATCAGCGACGGCCTCGACCGCCGCCGCCACCGCCCCCACTGCGGTTGCCGCCCCCCCGGTTGCCACCACCACCGCTCTTGCCAAAGAAGGCATCGGCACCGATGTAGCCCACCGAGGTCTGCAAGGGATCGGGCTCACGCGGGCCGCCCTTCTTGGCACCGCCGCGCTGACCGTGATCGTGCTGGTCAGGACGACCAAAACCGGCGGTGATGCGCTTGGATCCCTTGGCGAAACGGCGATCGAAGGTCTGCTCCAGCGGATTGGGGATCGGCCCGATGTGATCGTGATCGTCGTCTCCGTCATGGCCGCGATCGGCCGGACGTTCGTCGCGCGGAGGCTTGAAGCCCTGCTGACGATCGGGGCGATCGAAACCACCCTTGCCGCCTTGCCCGCCCTGGCCTCCTGGCCCACGGGGACCCTGCCCCTGGCCTTGTCCGCGAGGACCGCCCTGGTTGAACCGATCCTTGCCGAACTTGCCCTGGCCTTGCCCTGACTGCCCCTGCTGCCCCTGGCCGGGCTGCCCGCCCTGAGCACCGCGCTGACCACGACCCTGGCGATCATCGCGATCACCACGGCCGCCGCGCTCGCCGCGACCGCCCTGCTGCTCCTGGCGATCTCCGCCAGCCATGGCCTTCACGGCGCGCACATCGGACTCACCCAATTCGACCCAGACGCCACGCTTGAGACCGTGCGGCAGCACGATGGCGCCGTAACGCACGCGGATCAGGCGGCTGACCGTCAGGCCCACGGTTTCAAACAGCTTGCGCACTTCGCGGTTGCGGCCTTCGGTGATGACCACGCGGTACCAGCGGTTGACACCTTCGCCACCACCTTCTTCGATGGATTTGAACGAGGCCGTCTGACCTTCGATCTCGACTCCCTCGAGCAGACGCTTCTTGGCATCGGGCGCAAGCGTGCCGAGCACGCGCACGGCGTATTCACGCTCCACGCCAAAACGGGGGTGCATCAACTGGTTGGCCAGATCACCCGAGTTCGTGAACAGCAGCAGGCCTTCCGTATTGAGGTCCAGACGCCCCACCGACTGCCACTTGCCGTTCTGCAGGCGCGGCAAACGACGGAACACGGTCGGACGGTTCTGCGGATCCTCGTGGGTGACCACTTCACCCACGGGCTTGTGATAGGCCAGGATGCGAGCGGGCGGGGGCGAGATGCGCACGCGGATGGGCTTGCCACCCACGGCGATCTTGTCGCCGAAGGAGACGCGCTGACCAATGTGGGCCACCTCGCCATTGACCGAGATGCGACCATCTTCGATCATCTGCTCGATGTCGCGACGTGAACCCACACCCGACTGGGCCAGCACCTTCTGGAGCTTGGGGGCATCGGGCTCAGGGCGCAGCACGCGCTTGGTCTGGGCCGCCTCTTCATCCTCGGGCTCGGCTTCTTCTTCATAGAGCTTGTCGAAATCACCGGCCAGCAACTCGCTGAACACCGCAGCAGCCTGCTCTGCGGCGATGGCGGCACGGCGCGAGGGGCGTTGATCACCCTGCTCCGCACCCTCTTCCGCCCCGTCGACAGACTCAGCCCCTTCGGCCTCGACGCCAGCCACCGACCCACGATCACCTTCCGCACCCTCGCGACGAGGACCACGGTCGCGGCGCTCACGTCGGTCGCCTCGATCCCGGCGAGCCCCTCGCTCACGCGGCTCACCATCCTGTGCACGGGGGGCTCCGCCCTCCTCACCGGAGGCCTCCACAGCAAAGGCATCCGCCTCCGTGGCGGGCGCCAGTTGCAGGAAACCGTCACCCGCCACCTCGCGCACGACCGGCTCGCTGGGGGGTACGACGTCGATGGCCGGAGCTTCATCAGCCATCACCGCTTTGGGCTTGCGAGGCGCGCGCTTGGGTTTGGCTGCACCCGACTCCGCATCCGCGGCAGGCGCTGGCACCTCAGGAGCAAGCTCGGGTGCGGCCTCGGCCACGACGTCGGACTCCGCCGCCTTGGTGCGACGCTTCACCGTCTTGCGCGCGACGGGGGCGTCGGCCTCCACCGCGGGCACATCTTCGGCCACCTTGGCACGACGCGTGCGCTTGGGCTTGGCTTCCGCACCCGCATCGGTGGGAGCGGCCCCGTCAACGGGGGGCGTCAGATCGTTGGGCTCTTGCATGGCGTTTTCGGTGCTCATCAAACGGAAAGGGGATCAGGGTTCAGGGGGTCGTCAGACGGGGTCTGAGGGGCCTGACTGTCGGAAGGAAGAGGCAAGGAGGCCTCATCCAGGAGAGAAGATTGAGGATCGATCAAGGGCGGCTGACTGTCGTCCGCCTCGCTGTCTGTCGCGGCCTGCACCGCATCCGGGTCGACATCGGACTCGACCAGGGTCTCCAGGCCCGGCAGCAAGCTCTGCGCACCGGTCAGTCCGTCCAGCGCGGGCAGCTGCTCGAGGGATTGGAGCCCCATGTCGTCCAGGAAATGGCGCGTGGTGGCGTACAGGCCCGGACGCCCCGGGGCATCGCGATGACCGATGACTTCGATCCAGCCCCGGTCTTCGAGTTGCTTGACGATCTGGGTGCTCACGGTCACGCCACGAATGTCTTCGATGTCCCCACGGGTCACGGGCTGCTTGTAGGCGATGATCGCCAGCGTCTCCATGGTGGCCCGCGAGTACTTGGGTGGTTTTTCAGGGTTGAGACGGTCGAGGTGATCCTGCACCTCGGGACGGGTCTGAAAGCGCCACCCAGAGGCCAGCTCGCGCAATTCGACGCCCCGGCCCTGCCAGCGCTCGACGAGCTGGCCCAGCAAGGTGCGCACGGCGTCTGCGGAGAGCGCGCCGTCGAACAACACCCGCATATCGCGGATGGTCATGGGTTGGTCGGCGCACAGCAGCGCCGCTTCAAGGATGTACTGAGCATCCTGGCTATCGAGAATATCCATCTCTCCAGTCGCTTCGCGACGTTCAACGGGGACCGGCTCCCTCACGGAGTCGATGCCTTGAGAGGCCGCATCAATCGGATCGTTGGGGGCGTCGTTGTCGGGAGGTGCCCCCCTTCCCTGTCAGGGCTCTGCCCGCGCTCTTGGCGCCTGGGCTTCATCCCTGATGCGACAGCGGTGGTGTCCCTTGGGATCGCCCGCCATCTGCAGCGTGTCACACGCTTGTTAACCCATTATGCACCACCTCAGACCAGGCCGCTGCCATATCTGGGGGTAAAGATGCATCAAATGTGACGCTCCCCCCATGAAACGGGTGCGCCAGAGTCAGGCGGGCAGCGTGCAGGGCCTGACGCGTCATGCCCAGCGCTGCGGAACCGCCATAGAGGCCATCGGCCAGCAAGGGCCACTTGCGCGAGGACAGGTGCACCCGGATCTGGTGGGTGCGACCGGTGTGCAAGGTGCACTCCACCGCACTGATGGCCGCAGGCCCCGGTCGCCCGGGCAGATCGACCTGGGCCGTGGCCACCGTGTGCACGTCCGTCATCGCCGGCTTGCCGGTGGCGACGATGGCCATGCGCACCCGGGAGACCGGATCCCGCCCGATGGGGGCGTCGATGCGGAGCTGCTGAGGGGGTTGCCCCCACACCAGGGCCTGGTACTGGCGGTGCACCTCGCGCGCGGCGATCGCCCGTGTCAGCGCCGTGCAGGCCATGAGGGTCTTGCCCACGACCATCAAGCCGCTGGTGTCCTTGTCCAGTCGGTGCACGATGCCTGCTCGCGGCAGGTGTGCCGCATGCGCATGGTGGGCCAGCAGACCATTGAGCAAGGTGCCACTCCAGTTGCCTGCCGCCGGGTGAACGACCATGCCCACCGGCTTGTTGATGACCAGCATGTGCTCGTCCTCGAACACGATGGGCAGCACCATGGGCTCGGCCACGAAGGCCTTGCTTTCGGCGGTGGGCTCCAGGGACGCCTGCAGCCGCTGTCCGGCCTGCACCTTGCGGGAGGCCGAGGTGACGGCCTGGCCGTCGACCTGCACGCAGCCCCGCTCGATCAGGGCCTTGAGGTGGCTGCGCGAGAACTCGCCCGCCAAACCCACCAGCACCTGGTCGATGCGCCGACCATGACTCTGGGCGTCGACGCGCACATCCAGTTGTCTGGCCTTGGGTGGCTGCCCCATGGCCGCAGGCGTCAGTCCGTCGTCCGGCAGGGCATCGTCCCCCTCCAGATCGTCATCCTGAACCCACGTCGGGTCGTCTTCCAGCTCCTCGGGGAGGTTCTTCAGCGCTTTTGTTGAACGAGGCATCGTGCGGGGCTTCTATACTGCGGGGTGTTTCGCATTCCTGGCGGACCTCCGCACAACCATCAAGTGAACGTTTTCAAGCATTCCCGGACCAGCCTGACTGGTCTGCTGAGCAAAGGCCTGTGGGCAGGGTTGGTCGCCGTCACCTTGACGGCCGGGCTGGCGGGCTGTGGCTCGACCCCCGAAGACGAATTCGCCGGGGTCAGCAGCGACAAATTGTATGCCGATGCCCGCGATGAGGCGTCGGAGGGCAACTATGAGGCGGCCATCAAGCGCTATGAGAAGGTCGAGGCACGCGCCTCGGGCACCCTCATGGCCCAGCAGGCCCAGCTGGAGCTGGCCTACGCCTACTACAAGACAGGTGAGCGTGCCCAGGCCCTGGCCAAGATCGAGCGCTTCATGCGCCTGCATCCCACCAGCCCGGCCATGGACTATGCCTTGTACCTGCAAGGCCTGGTCAACTTCAACGATGACCTGGGCATGTTCGGCTGGCTGTCCAAGCAGGACCTGTCCGAGCGTGATCAGCAGGCCTCGCGTGATGCCTACGAGTCCTACAAGCAACTGGTCGAGCGCTTCCCCAACTCGAAGTACAGCGCAGACGCCCGCCTGCGCATGAACTACGTGGTCAACTCGCTGGCTGCAGGTGAAGTGCATGTGGCGCGCTTCTATTACCGCCGAGGCGCCTACCTGGCCGCCGCCAACCGCGCGCAGACCACGGTGAGTGAGTTCCGCAATTCACCCGCCGTCGAGGAAGCGCTCTACATCATGGTGCGCAGCTACGACCAGTTGGCCATGCCCGAGTTGCGTGACGACGCCCTGCGGGTGCTCAAGAGCAACTTCCCGGACAGCCGCTTTATCAGTGAAGGCTTCACGCCTGCGGCCAAGCCCTGGTGGCAATTGTGGTGATCTGAATCAGCCCCTCATGCCAGACAGGCCACAGGATCATCCTGTGGCCTTTTTCATTCAGGCGTCGCCGCCGGCGCCCCCGGTATTGAAGCCCGTCAGGCGTCCCTGGTCGTGCACCTCCGGGCCCATGGGTTCGACCTCGACCGGCTCTTCCACTGGCGCCAGTTCGGCCGCCTCTTCCGCGCTGAGCTGGGTCTGGATCAGGTTCTTGAAGCGGCGTGAGCGATCGTAGGGGAAGACATCGTGCACATAGCCCGCCTTGATGCGCTCCTTGTGCCCTTGCCAGAAAGCCGCCTCCAACAGGTCGGCGTGATGCTTCATGAAGATCGCCCGCACACGGGGGTCACCCAGCAGGAAGGGGCCGAAGGTCTCGGGGAAGACGTCACGCGGGCCCACCGTGTACCAGATCTCACCTGACATCTCCTCTTCCTCGTTGCGAGGCAAAGGCACCGTGCGGAAGTTGCAGTCGGTGACGTACTCGATCTCGTCGTAGTCGTAAAACACGACCTTGCCGTTGCGGGTCACCCCGAAGTTCTTCCACAGCATGTCGCCCGGGAAGATGTTGGCCGCCACCAGGTCCTTGAGCGCGTTGCCGTATTCAATGACGGCGTGCTCCAGGGACTCGCCTTCGGCCTCCTGGATGTAGATGTTCAGCGGGATCATCCGCCGCTCGATGTAGAGGTGCTTGATGATGAGCGCATCGCCCTCCTCCTCCATGACGCTGGGGGCGAACTTCTGGATCTCGGCCAGCAACTCATCGTCAAAGCGCCCCTTGGGGAAGGCCACATTGGTGAACTCCAGCGAGTCGGCCATGCGCCCGACGCGGTCATGCTGCTTGACCAGTTGGTACTTGCTCATGATGAGCTCGCGGGTGGTCTCCTTCTGGGGCGGAAAGTAGTCCTTGATGATCTTGAACACGAAGGGGTAGGACGGCAGGTCGAACACCAGCATGACCATGCCCTTGATGCCCGGGGCAATGCGGAACTTGTCCGTCGAATGCCGCAGGTGGAAGAGGAAGTCACGGTAGAACAGGTTCTTGCCATGCTTTTGCAGGCCGATGGCGCTGTAGAGCTCGCCGCGCGGCTTGCGGGGCATCAAGGTGCGCAAGAACTGCACATAGGCCGATGGCACCAGCATGTCGACCATGAAGTAGGCGCGCGCAAAGCTGAACAGGGCCAGCAGGTCGTCTTCACCGAACAAGGCCGCATCGATGTAGAGCCGGTTCTTGGAGTTGTGCAGGATGGGAATGGCAAATGGCAGGCTGCGGAAACCGTTGACCACCTTGCCGACGATGTAGGCCCCCTTGTTGCGATAGAACAGCGAGGTCAGCACCTGGATCTGGAAATTGGTGCGCAGACGCACATTGCCAATCTGGGCCAGCAGTGCGTCGTACACGAAATCGAGATCGCGATCGGGGTCTTCGAACGGGATGGACAGGCCGTAGTTGCGCACCAGGATCCGCAGGGTGTCGCGCAGATTGTCCTTGGTGGGGTAGTAGGCCCGAAAGCTGGTGAAACCATCGGTGTCCTCATCGTCGATGTACTCGGTCGAGACGGCCGGACGCACGAAAATGAAGTCGTTGCGGTAGTACTGGCGGTGCAGGATCTTGATGGTGACCGAGTTGAAGAAGGTCTCGGCCAGCTCCGGCTGGTGGTGCCCAGTCAGCAAGCCGATGTAGAACAGCTTGATCTGATGCCAGACCTCCATGGGCAGGTTGCTGGCATCGTACTGCTCATTGAGACGCTCGATGGTCTCGTCCACCCGCAGGTCATAGAACTCGATGCGGGCGCGCTGGGCATCTTGCTGGCCATGCCAGTCCGCCTGCTCGAAGCGCTGCTTGGCCTTGGCGCTGGTGGCACGGAAGATCTGGTAGTGCTTGTCGAAACCGTCAAGCAAGGCTTGCGCGATCTCGAACACCCGTGTGTCGGTGAGTTGCTGGGGGAACATGGCGTGGCGATGAGTTGGGTGAGATCGAAGCAGGTTTCAGGCCTGAGGCGATGCGTCGAGGTGATGCGCATACCGCGCCTGAAGCGCCGCCAGCGCACCGGCATAGGCCCCGGGCACGTCGTCTGCCTGGGTGGTGGTCATGCGCAGGTCGTTGATCAGGCCGCTGTGCAGGCCATAGACCCAACCATGCACGGACACCTGCTGCCCGCGTGCCCAGGCATCCTGCACCACGGTGGTGTGGCAGACGTTGACCGCCTGCTCCAGCACATTGAGCTCGCACAGGGCGTCCAGGCGGGCCGGCCCGTCAGGCAGGCGATTCAGCCAGGCACGATGCTGGTTGCGCACGTCCTGTACATGGCGCAGCCAGTTGTCGGCAATGCCCACACGAATGTCCCGCATGGCGGCATTGACACCGCTGCAGCCGTAATGCCCCACGACCATGACGTGCTTGACCTTGAGGGAGTCGATGGCGAACTCCATCACCGACAGGCAATTGAGATCGGAGTGCACCACCACATTGGCCACATTGCGGTGCACAAACAGCTCACCGGGCAGCAGACCGACGATCTCGTTGGCCGGTACACGGCTGTCGCTGCAGCCGATCCACAGGTACTCCGGGCTCTGCTGCTGCTGAAGGCGGGAAAAGAAGCCCGGGGTTCTTTGCTCAATGTCGCGCGCCCAGGCACGGTTCTGGTCAAACAGGTGATCTAGTGTCATGCCTTGCAGTGTAGACAAATCGCAGGCCCCCTCGCCATCACCTGCAGTGACACAATGCATGGATCACGATCCGACCACCCCTCATGAGCGACGCCAACCCGCGCACAGAACACACACTGCACTTGCCTGCGGCCCTGCACTACCCCTGGGGCCAGGCACAGCCCGAGGTCGGAGAATGGATGGAGCTCCGCCCCGGCCTTCACTGGGTGCGCATGCCCCTGCCCTTTGCGCTCAACCACATCAATCTGTGGGTGCTGGACGATCAGTTGGGTGGCCAGGACAGTTGGACCGTCGTGGACGCCGGCATCGCCATCGAACCGATCCGGCAGGCCTGGCAAACGCTCTGGCGCGGCCCCCTGGCCTCACGCCCGCTGGGCCGCATGCTGGTGACCCACATGCACCCGGATCATGTGGGCAACGCGCACTGGCTGATCGAGCAGTTCAGCGCCCCAAGCGACCCTGCCGAACTGTGGATGAGTGCGGCCGATTTTTTTGCCGCCAAGCTGGCCTGCCGCGAAACCACCGGCTACGGCGGCGAGCGTGCAGCGGCCTACTTCACGGCGCACGGCCTGCAAGATGCCGATCTGCTCGCCAAGATCCGCCAGCGTGGCGATTACTACGCCTCCATGGTGCCTGAGCTGCCCACCGCCTACCACCGCCTGCGGGAAGGGCAGGACCTGACGATCGGAGGGCAGCGCTGGCGCTGCATCGCCGGCTTCGGGCACTCCCCCGAACACATGGCGCTGTACAGCGAGGCGCTGGGTGTCCTGATCTCGGGCGACATGCTGCTGCCCAAGATCTCGACCAACATCAGTGTGATCGATGTGGAGCCTCAGGCCGATGCCCTGGGCCTGTTCCTGGCCTCCATCGCACGCTTCGAGTCGCTGCCGGCGGACACCCTGGTGCTGCCCTCGCATGGGCATCCCTTTGTCGGCATTCACTCGCGCGTGCAAGCACTGCGAGACCACCATGAGGCCCGTCTGGCGGACATCCGCGCGGTGCTGTCGCACGGCCCCACGACGGCGGCCGAGCTGCTGCCCGTGCTGTTCAACCGGGTTCTGGACCAGCACCAGACCTCGTTCGCGATGGGCGAGGCCGTGGCGCACATCAACCATCTGTGGCACCTCGGCGAGGTCCGTCGCGAACGCGATGCCCAGGGCGTGTGGCGCTTCAGCCGCGCGTGAGCGCAGCCGGTGGGCGCGATGTCCAGCCCATGCGGTGCAAGGTGACGATGGCCTCCCCCGTGGGGGACGCCACCGCATCGGCCAGGGTGTAGCGGTCCAGCACCCCGAAAAAGGCGTCCAGGGCCTGGTCCATCAGTGACTTGAGCTGACACTGGCCTCGCAAGGCACAGGGAGGTTCGGCGCAATCGATCAATTCGGTCACGTTCTCGAGCACCCGGATGACGCTCCCCAGGCGGTAGGTGCTGGCCGGATTCGACAGGGCCAGACCGCCTCCCTTGCCCCGGGTGGTGATCAACCAGCCGTGCTGGGCCATGAAGTGAACAACCTTGACCAGGTGATGGCGCGACACGGCAAAACGCTCGGCGATTTCGCTGATCGTGACTGGGGTGTCTCGATCCTGGTGACTGAGGTACATCAGGACCCTCAACCCCAGGTCGGTGAAGTGCGTCAGTTGCATGCTTGTTGGCGGAAAAAACCCATGCAGGCAGCATACGCTGCCCGCGCCGGATTTTGACCCACGGTCACGATCAAGTCGCCACACCGCCCGTGCCAAAGGCCTCGACGTGGATGCGATCGGCCGACACCCCCAGAGCGGACAACTGCCTGATCTGAGCCTGCATGAAGGGAATCGGCCCACACAGGTAATAGTCGGCATCGGGCAGCACAACGGTGTCCTGCAAGGCCGCCAGATCGATGCGGCCCGGGCGATCAAACCCCGCGCCGATCCTGTCCTCCGGGCGAGGATGCTCGTAGTGCACCACGCTACGCAGTTGAGGATACTCCAGCGCCAGATGCGCCACATGCGACTGGAAGGCATGCACACCGCCATGTCGGCAGGCATGGATGAAGCGAATCTGACGCGACGAGCCCTGCTGCAGCAGGTGGTCGAGCATGGCCATCATGGGTGTCACGCCCACCCCGCCACTGATCAGCACAACCGGGCCGCTGCGGTCCTCGTGCAGGAAGAAGTCGCCCATGGGCGGCGCCAGATCGATCACATCGCCTGCCACGACCTGATCGTGCAGGACATTGGAGACCCAGCCCGCCGGCGTCTGCTCGCCACCGTCTTCGCGTTTGACGGAAATGCGCAGGGTCTTGCCGCCCGGAGGTGCCGAGAGACTGTACTGACGGGGCTGCACCATGCCCAAGGCTGGCACGAACACCCGCACGGACACGTACTGCCCGGGCCGGAAATCTGGCACCGTGCCGCCATCGGCAGGCTGCAGAAGCAGAGACACGATCTCCTCGCTCTCCAGGCGCTTGCGCAGGACCTGGAAGCCACGCCATCCGCTCCAGCCTCCGGGCCGGGACGCTGCCTCGGCATACAGCCCGCACTCTTGCCCGATCAACGCATCGGCCAGTTGGCCGTAGGCCGCAGCCCAGGCGGTGATCAACTCGTCGGTCGCGGCATCCCCCAGCACTTCGCGGATGGAGGCCAGCAGGTGCTGGCCCACGATGGGGTAGTGTTCCGCGCGGATGCCCAGGCTGGCGTGCTTGTGCGCAATGCGGGTCAGCACCGGCGCGAGCACCGAAGGATCGTCAATGTGCTCGGCATACGCAGCCACGGCCATGGCCAGCGCCTGCTGCTGGCTGCCAGTGCGCTGGTGGCCCTGGTTGAAGATGGGCTTGAGCTCGGGGTTGTGCTCGAACATGCGTGCATAGAAATGCCGCGTGAGGGCCACACCGTGTTTCTGGAGCACGGGGGCCGTGGCCTTGACAAGTTGACGGGTCGACAGATTCAACATGCACTTTCCTTTTGATGTATTTTTAATACATCTTAATGATCAAAAAAAGGGAGCACCCGCACTCCGCGCGAATGCACCTCTCACTGCGCGGCTTGCCGTGCCCGATCATCATAAGATGTTTTAAAAATACATCAAATGCAAAGGTTTCAGTTCGGGTCTTCGATGCGGTGCAAGGCACGAACGAAATCCGACTGGGTGATGATGCCTGCCAGGCGCCGGTCTTCATCGATGACCGGAATGTGATGGTGCCCCGATTCGGTGAAAAGCGGCATCAGCTCGATGGCATGCCGATCCTGGCTAACCACCCGCACCTGCCGCGTCATGATCTGGCCCACCACCTCAGGCTTGTCTGACGTGCTCAAGCCATCGGGTCGAATGAACTCGCGCAGCCTGTGGGCCATGCCTGGCGCCTGATCGATGCGTGCCTCCCGCATGAAATCCGCCAGGGTGATGATGCCCACAATGCGCCTGGACTGATCGATCACGGGCAGGGCCTTGATCTGATGAGAACGCATCAAGTGCCAGGCCTCCTGCAGACTGGATCCGAACTGCACGGCCAGCACCTGGCGAGACATCACGTCCTTGCACCGGATCTCGCCCATGCGTCGACGGTAGCTCTCCAGTTCGGCCGCCTGCAGGATGTTCTCCAGATCATCCCGGCTCACGTCCAGCACCTGGTTATAGCGGGCCAGCACGGCATCGAGGTCGGCCGACTTGAAACGCGCCCCGACGCCACTCTCCTGGCTGCGGGCGGGCGCGAGCTGGGTGTGAGGGTAGCGCCGCCCCGTGGCCGCGTTGTAGGCCACACCGGCCAGCACCAGCACCACAGAGTCAACCATCGCGGCCCCAATGGCAAAGTGCCCATGTGCCGCGTGGGCCAGCACCACCGACAAGGCCATGGCCCCACCCGGTGGGTGCAGGCAGCGCATCGCCAGCATCACGGCAATGGCCAAGGCCACCGCCACCGCGCCGGCCAGCGTGGGATCGGGCAGCAGCATCGAACACAGCACCCCCACCAGAGCCGACACGCTGTTGCCCCCCACAACGGACCAGGGCTGCGCCAGAGGGCTGGCCGGCGCGGCGAACACCAGCACGGCACTGGCCCCCAGAGGCGCCACCAGCCAGGTGCCTGTCAGAGACATGCCCAGCAGCCACTGCCCGGTCCACGCCGTCAGCAGCAGCCCCAGCAAGGCACCGACCACCGCACGCCAGCGTTCTTGAGCATCCACCATGACCGGCGCAGGCACAAAGGCGCCAAACCATGCGCGCGTGCCTTGTGCAACATCACGCCACTCGAGGCCGTCCATGCGAGGAAGGCGCCAGACCGTACGCTTGCTCATCGGGTGATCTGCTCCTGAACTGAGTCCACTTGAGGCCGCGGTCACACGGCATAAGATGCAAACAGGATGCATCTTACATTCAAGCTCAGTCCGGGATGATGGCGTGCCGAAGTTGTTCGCGAGCGTGGTCGTATTCAGGCAGCACCGACGCCACCACGCCCCAGAAGCGAGGGCTGTGGTTCATCTCGCGCAGGTGGGCGAGTTCATGGGCCACCACATAGTCGACGATGGCGGGGCTGAAGTGGATCAGGCGCCAATGCAGACGGATGGAGCCATCCACACTGGCACTGCCCCAGCGTGTGCGCGCCGACGACAGACGGATGCGTGAGACCGTCACCCCCAGTTGTTGCGCGAAATGCTTCACGCGCTGCTCGAAGACCTCCAGCGCATGGCGTTGCAACCAGGCCGTCACCGTGTCACGGATCTGCTCGGCCGTGGCGTGCTGGGGCAGCCCCACATGCAGGGTCTTGCGGGCCACCCCTGGCAGGGCCTGGCCGTCCTCGTTCAGACGGGCGCCCTGCACCCGGCCATCGAGCACCAGAATGGCGGGCTCGCCCAGCACGGGGACACTCGCGCCCTCGCGCCAGTCGATGCGCGCGGCCTCCTGTCGGCGCTCGCGCACCTTGTGATCGGCCAATTTGCTGCAGATCCAGCGGCCCTTGCTCTGCAAGGCCTGCTCGATCTCCCCCCAGCCCGCCCACCGGGGCGCACGCACGCTCAGCCCCTCTGGGCTTACCACCATGCCGATGCTGCGGCGGCGCACCCGCTTGAGCTCGAAGCCGACCAGGGCGTCGCCCAGCCGGATCTCGTGCTGTGCCAGTGGATGGCGGAACACCGCCAGGCCACTGGCTGTCTGCTGCAGCTCGCCACTTGGCAGGTCGCTCAGGGGGCGGGTCAGCAGGATTCGGCGGTCACTCATATCAGGAACATCAGGGCGGCCAGGGGGGGCCGCAGGGGGTACTGTCGGGGCCACACCCTGGCCCGGGGTTTCGCCAACCGGCACATCGTCATCCCACCACGGCAGGCTCATCTGACCCGCCGTCACGGGGCTCATGAGAGCTCACCCATGTGGGTGGTCACGGGGCTGTCCTCGCCGTGGGCATGGCGATCCCGCAAAATCAGGAAGTCTGCAAAAGCAGACAGGTCCGGATGGATGGTCAGATCGGGCACCTGACGACGCAGCTCGACCAGTTCCGCCTCGCTCATCGTGGCGGCCTGGCCGGTGCGCACCAGATGCGGCTCGCAGCCCACGGATTGGGCCGCCAGCACATCCCGAGGGAGATCACCCACCATGGGCACGGACGCCAGGTCCACGCCAAAACGCTCGCCGATCATGCGGAACAGGCCAGGCAGTGGCTTGCGGCAGGTGCACTGATCTTCAGGCGTATGCGGACAGAAGAACACGGCATCGACCCGCCCACCATGGCGCGCCAGCATCTGATGCATCTTGGCGTGCATGGCATTGAGCGCGGCCATGTCGAACAGTCCCCGCCCGATGCCCGACTGGTTGGTCGCAACGACCACATGCCAGCCAGCATGGTTCAGGCGGGCAATGGCCTCGACGGCCCCCGGCAGGGGCACCCACTCGTCGGCCGACTTGATGTAGTCGTCACGCTCGTGGTTGATGGTGCCGTCGCGATCGAGGATGACCAGCTTCATGGACGAAAGTATGACGCACTCCTCGTGTCAGCGCAGCCCCGATCAGGCCGCCAGACGGGACAGATCGGCCACGCGGTTCATGGCCGCATGCAGCAGGGCCAGCAGCCCCTGACGGTTGGCCTTCAGAGCCGCATCGTCCGCATTGACCATGACACTGTCGAAGAAGGCATCCACCGGCGCCTTGAGCACGGCCAGGGCCTGCAGGGAGGCGGTGTAGTCGCCCGCCTCGAACGCCGCCGTGGCCACGGGAGCGGCCTGTTGCAGTGCCGCGTGCAGGGCGCCCTCGGCAGGCTCCTTGAACAAGGCGGGATCGACCTGGGCCAGCACCTCGCCGTCGATCTTCTTGAGGATGTTGCCCACGCGCTTGTTGGCCGCGGCCAGCGACGCGGCCTCGGGCAAGGCCGCAAAGGCGCGCACGGCCGCCAGACGACGCGGCACATCACCCAGACGGGCGGGCTGCAGCGCCAGCACGGCATCGACCTCCTGGGCGCTGTAGCCCTGCTCGCGCAGGGACACAGCCAGGCGGTCATAGAAGAAGTCCTGAAGCGCCAGACTGGGGTCATGGATCAGCTCGCCAAACACCGGCACGACGGCCGAGATCAGGGCGGGCAGCTCCAGCGACAGGTTCTTCTCGATCAGGATGCGGATCACGCCCAGGGCGTGACGGCGCAAGGCAAAGGGGTCCTTGTCGCCCGTGGGCAACTGACCGATGCCGAACAGACCCACCAAGGTTTCAAGCTTGTCGGCCAGGGCCACCACGGTACCGGTGTGGTTACGCGGCAGCGCATCGCCCGCAAAACGCGGCTTGTAGTGGTCCTCGATGGCGATCGCCACACCGTCGCGCAGGCCTTCGTGGCGAGCGTAGTAGCCCCCCATGATGCCCTGCAGCTCCGGGAATTCGCCAACCATGTCGGTCAGCAGATCGGTCTTGGCCAGGCTGGCGGCCTGCTGCACCTTGCTGTCCAGCACATCCAGCTCGTCCTTGGCCAGCACCGTGTAGGGGTAGACGGCCATGCGCAACTGCTTGACGATCTCATGGCCAATGGCGCGCACACGCTCGGCACGGTCACCCTGGGTGCCCAGTTTGCCGTGATAGACCACGCGGGCCAGACCGCCCACGCGAGACTCCAGGGTCTTCTTGCGGTCCTGGTCGAAGAAGAACTTGGCGTCCGCCAGACGGGGGCGCACCACACGCTCATTGCCACCGATCACGGCACTGGCATCCTCAGGGCTGATGTTGCTGACGATCAGGAACTGGTTGGTCAGCTTGCCCGAGGCATCGAGCAAGGGAAAATACTTCTGATTGGCCTTCATCGTGAGGATCAGGCACTCCTGAGGCACTTCCAGGAAGGCCTCCTCGAAGCGGCCGATCAGCACATTGGGACGCTCCACCAGAGCGGTCACCTCGTCCAGCAGGGCATCGTCCTCGATGGGCTTGAGGTTCGATCCAGCTTTGGCCGCAGCCGCATCAAGCTGGCGCACGATCTCGGCGCGGCGCTCGGCGAAGCTGGCGATGACCGCGCCATCACGACGGAGCTGGTCGGCATAGGTGTCTGCCGTCAGCACGATCACGGGGCTGACGCGGGCCTCGAAACGGTGGCCATGGGTGGTGCGGCCGGCCTTCAGACCCAGCGCCGACACGGGCACCTCCTGGTCGCCATGGAGCGCCACCAGCCCGTGGGCGGGGCGCACGAAGTTCACGCTGGTCCAGCCCGGCTGGAAGTCGGCGCCATCGCCCTGCTCCAACTGGTAGGTCATGACCTTGGGGATGGGCAGCTTGGCAATGGCCTCGTCCAGGGCCTTTTGCAGGCCCGCGGCCAGGGTGGCGCCTTCCCGGATGCTGTCGAAGAACAAGGCTTCGGCCTTGCCATCAGGCGCGCGCTTGAGTGTGGGCACCACCTCGGGGCCTGCGCCCAGTGCCGCCAGCTTCTTGAGCAAGGCAGGTGTGGCTTGGCCCGAAGCATCCAGACCCACGGACACCGGCATCAGCTTTTGCTGCACGGCCTGGTCAGCCGCCTGACGGGCGACGTCGGCCACATGCACGGCCAGGCGACGAGGGGATGCAAACGAGGTCACGGCGGCATCCTGGGCCACCAGGCCCTGGGCCTTGAGGCTGTCGGACAGCACGCCCGCAAAGGCCTCACCCAGCTTCTTGAGCGCCTTGGGCGGCAGCTCTTCAACAAACAGTTCAACCAGCAGATTGGCGGTGCTCATGCTCAGGCAGCCTTCTTGTTTTGGAGTTGTTCGATCACTTCGTCAGCCCAGGCCTTGGGCGCCATGGGGAAACCCAGGCGGGCGCGGCTGTCGAGGTAGGCGGCCGCCACGGCACGCGCCAGGTTGCGGATGCGGCCGATGTAGGCAGCCCGCTCGGTGACCGAGATGGCACCCCGCGCGTCCAGCAGGTTGAAGGTGTGCGCCGCCTTGAGCACCTGCTCATAGGCGGGCAAGGCCAGTTGCTGCTCCATCAGGTACTTGGCCTGGGTCTCGTAATTGGTGAAGGCATCCAGCAGGAACTCGACGTTGCTGTGCTCAAAGTTGTAGGTGGACTGTTCGACCTCGTTCTGGTGGAACACATCGCCATACTTGACGCCAGGCGCGTAGACCAGGTCGTAGACGCTCTCGACGCCCTGCAGGTACATGGCCAGACGCTCCAGGCCATAGGTGATCTCGCCGGTGATGGGCTTGCAATCGATGCCGCCGACCTGCTGGAAGTAGGTGAACTGGGTCACCTCCATGCCATTGAGCCAGACCTCCCAGCCCAGGCCCCAGGCGCCCAGGGTGGGGTTCTCCCAGTCGTCCTCGACGAAGCGGATGTCATTCTTCTTGAGGTCAAAGCCCAGCGCTTCGAGCGAGCCCAGGTAGAGCTCCAGGATGTTGGCCGGCGCGGGCTTGAGCACCACCTGGTACTGGTAGTAGTGCTGCAGGCGGTTGGGGTTCTCGCCATAGCGGCCATCCTTGGGACGACGGCTGGGCTGCACGTAGGCGGCCTTCCAGGGCTCGGGGCCCAGGGCGCGCAGGAAGGTCGCAGTGTGGCTGGTGCCGGCACCCACTTCCATGTCATAGGGTTGCAGCAGGGCACAGCCTTGGGCATCCCAGTAGCTTTGCAGACGCAGGATCAGTTGCTGGAAAGTCAGCATGTCAATCGCCTTGGATTTGAATTCAAACGCCCACGCGCCAGGATGCCGTGGGCAAAACAGTTCATTTTACGGGCCCTGGACGCCAAACACGCAGCGCCAGCACCATCCCCACCGCCAGACCGATCAGCGGCCACAGCCCCCAGGCCCCCGCCCAGCGCGCAAAAGGCGTCAGACCGGTGGTGCCTTGCACCGAGGCATGCAGCGCGCCACGGGTATTGAACGGCAGGCTGGCCGTGACCTGCCCCCGATGATCGATCACCACCGTGGCCCCGGTGTTGGTCGCTCGGATCGTCGGCCGCTGGAACTCCAGCGAGCGCAGCCGGGCGATCTGCAGATGTTGGGCCATGGCCACGTGCTCGCCGAACCAAGCCAGGTTGCTGACATTGGCCAGCACGGTAGGCACCGGGGTCTGACCGGGCTGGAAGCGCGCGGCCAACTCCTCGCCAAACAGATCTTCATAACAGATGTTGGGTGCCACCCACTGCCCTGCCACCGGGAAGGACGGCGCCTGGCGCGGCCCCCGGCTGAAGTCCCCCAGGGGCATGTTCATCATGTTGACAAACCAGCGAAAGCCCCAGGGAATGAACTCGCCAAAGGGCACCAGGTGGACCTTGTTGTAGCGGTAGATGCCTCCTGGCGCATCGCGGGTGGCCGACGAGACCCCGGCCACCGAATTGGTGTAACCCTGCTCCATGCTGCCCAGGGGCAAGCCGATCAGCGCGGCCGTGGGCCCTTGCTGGAAATGCGCGAGCAAACCATCCCAGTAACCCATCGGCAGATCGGCCGGCAGCAGGGGAATGGCGGTTTCAGGCGCGACGACCAGATCGCCCCGAGCCGCCGCCAGTTGCTCGGCATGCCAGGCCAGATTGGCCAACTGGTGCTCAGGCACGAACTTTTCGTCCTGTGGAACGGCGCCTTGCAGCAAGGTCACCTGCAGGGGCCGCCCATGGGGCGACACAAACGAGGTGTTCACGGCGGCCAAGCCCACCGTGACCGCTACCAGCAACGCCGAAGCCGGCCACACCCCACGGCGCAGACAGGCCGCCAGCACCACCGCCGCCACCCCCGTGACCATGACCTGCCCCATGCCATAGACCCCCACCCAGGGCGCCAGGCTGGCCCAAGGCGAGTCCACCAATGCGTAACCACTGGCCGCCCACGGGAAACCCGTGAAGATCAAGGCTCGGGCGACCTCGGCCAGCAACCACAAAGCACCCCACATCAGGGCATCGCCCCCCCAGCGACGGCAACGCCAGCGCGCCCAGCACCAGGCCGCCAAGGCCAGATAGATGGACAAGGCCATGCACAACAAGCCCACGGCCAAGGCGGACAACCAGGCGGGCAGCCCACCATAGCGGTGCAGGCTCACGAACATCCAGCCCGTGCCGCCCAGCAGCCAGGCACTGCCGAAGGCCCAGCCCACCCAGGCCGCCACTGCGGGCCGGGGCGCGGCATGCAGCAGGCCCACCAGCAGGGCCACCGCCAAGGTCTGTGCCAGAGCTGGCCACCACGCGCCTGCGGCGGACAGGGCTGGGGCAAAGGCCAGCGCCTGCACCCCACCTGCCAGCAGCCCACCGAGGATCCAGCGTGCTGTCGGCGCGACCGAGCCACCCATGCCACCCGAGCGGCCGAAAGAAGATGACATCCGCCTCAGCCTTCCGTGTGGTCGGCCGTTGTCAGGCGAGTGACCTTGAACCAGCGCACCGAGCCGCCGCGGGCCAGCATCACCGCAAAACGCAGGCCGGCGATCTCGACCACCTCGCCTCGCCGAGGCACCCGGCCCAGTTCATGGGCCACCAAGCCCCCAATGGTGTCGAAATCATCGACGGGCAACTGGACTCCGAAGGCCGCATTGACATCGACCACATCGGCATCACCTGCCACACGCTGGCTACCATCGGCCAGCGTGAAAATGGCGCTGCCGGCGTCGTCATGATCGAATTCGTCCTCGATCTCGCCCACGATTTCCTCCAGCACATCCTCGATGGTGATCAGCCCGGCGGTCTTGCCGAACTCGTCGATCACAATGGCCAGATGGCTGCGATTGGCCCGAAAATCGTGCAGCAACTCGTTGAGCCCCTTGGATTCCGGCACGAACATGGGCGGACGCAGCAACGTGCGCAGGTTCAGTTCAGGCGCGCGCTGCAGCTTGAGCAGGTCCTTGGCCAGCAGCACCCCGATGATGTTGTCCCGCGTTTCCTCAAACACCGGGAAGCGCGAGTGTCCCGTGGCGATCACGAAGGCCAGCACCTCGTCATAGGGTGACTCGATGTCCAGCATGTCCATGCGGCGCGTGGCCACCATCACATCGCCCGCCGTCATGCCGGCCATGCGGATCACACCCTCCAGCATCACACGGGACTGCGGCTCGATCAGTTCACGCTGCTCGGCGTCGGCCAACGACTCGATCAGCTCATCGGTGGAATCAGGCCCCGGGCGGATGAACTCCACAAGGCGCTCGAACAGGCTGCGGCGGTCACGGGCCGCAGAGGCAGCGTGAGCGCGGTCGGCGCGGGGCGCCCGACTATGGGAAGGTTCAGACACGGCGGGGGTGTCGTAGTTGAGATACAGCAAGAATAGCGCAAGCGCTGTGGCTGCAGGGATGCACCTTGAGGGCTACACTTGTGCTATGAGCTTGATTCCTGTCACCATCCTTACCGGCTTTCTGGGCAGCGGCAAAACCACGCTGCTCAAGCGCATCCTGACCGAAGCACACGGCCAGAAGATCGCCGTCATCGAAAACGAATTCGGTGAAGAAAACATCGACAACGACATCCTGGTGGCCGACACCCAGGAGCAGATCATCCAGATGAACAACGGCTGCGTGTGCTGCACCATCCGTGAAGATCTGCGCTCCACCCTGACCGACCTGGCCCTCAAACGCCACAACGGCGAGTTGAGCTTCGACCGCGTCGTCATCGAGACCACGGGTCTGGCCGACCCCGGCCCCGTGGCCCAGACCTTTTTCATGGACGACGACATCGCTGACCAGTATCTGCTGGATGCCATCGTCACCCTGGTCGATGCCAAGCATGGCGACACCCAGCTCGACACCCGCCAGGAAGCGCGTCGCCAGGTGGGTTTTGCCGACCAGATCTTCATGAGCAAGTCCGATCTGGTCACTCAGGATGAGGCCGACGCCCTGGCGCACCGCATCAAGCACATGAACCCCCGCGCCCCGCAGCGCCGGGTCAATTTCGGCGATGTCGCCATCAGCGAGGTCTTCGATCTGCGCGGCTTCAACCTGAACGCCAAGCTAGACATTGACCCGGACTTCCTCAAGGACGACAAGCACGATCACCACCACGGACACGGCCACGACCACGACTGCGGTCATGACCACGCCCATGGCGAGCACTGCGATCACCCGCACCACCATGCGCACGACGATGACGTGAAGTCCTTCGTGTTCAAGGCCCAGCGGCCATTCAGCCCCACCAAGCTCGAAGACTTCCTGGGCTCGGTGGTGCAGATCTACGGCCCGCGCATGCTGCGCTACAAGGGCGTGCTGAACGTGCAGGGCATGGACCGCAAGGTGGTCTTCCAGGGTGTGCACCAGATCATGGGCAGCGATGTCGGCCCCAAATGGGCCCCCGGTGAAGACAAGACCAGCAAGATGGTTTTCATCGGCATCGACCTGCCACAGGACCTGCTCAGGGCAGGTCTGGAGGGATGCCTCGTGTAAGTGTGGCTACAATGCCGCGCGCTCTGACAAGAGCGAAGAGGCGATGGAGCAGTATCAGGCCACGCGTCACCGAGTGAACATCTTTTGTAGATGGATCGAGTTTTCCGGGAAGGAGAATCCTGTGACCAAGACCACAGCCAAGTCAGCCGACAAGGGCAGTTCCAAGTCGGCGACCGCCAAGACAGCATCCACCAAGGCCCCCAAG
>NZ_DASUIT010000147.1:0-2479 GCF_036279655.1 Aquabacterium sp.
ATCGTGCCTGGTCTACATGCCCATCTACCTGGCCTTGCTGCCCAAAGGCATCGACCAGGTGCCCATGTCCATGCTCTTGCTGCAAGGGCTGTATCAGGGGCTGGGACCCACCATCGTGGCCATGTTGCTGTTCCTGCGCGCGGTGGCCATCCTGGGCGCCGAGCGCACCGGGGCCCTGGTGGCACTGGTGCCCGTGATGGCCGGCCTGGGCGCCGTGCCCTTGCTGGGCGAACCCCTCACCGGCTGGCTGGTGGCCGGGCTGGTGCTGGTCTCGGGCGGCGCTTTCCTGTCAGCCCGTTTGAAGTGACGCAGCGCCAGGCTGATCCACATAGACACCCGTCTGCAGTTGCTTGGCCTTGTGCTTGGCCGCCGCTGCTGCAGACGCCACCATCTCTGCGCGCGTGAAGGTGCCGGGCCGCACCTGCATGACGCCTGCAGACAAGGTCGTCGGCGGAAAGAAACGCATCACCCCATCGCGGTCTTCAGCTTCGATGCCGCCTTGCTGGCGTGAGGCCGCGTCGTACAGCGTGAGCGCCTTGTCGTTGAAGGCCGAGACGGCTGCATAAATGCGTTCGTGCCAGTCTTCGCTCTGGAACAGGATCACGAAGTCGTCCCCGCCCACATGGCCAATGAAATCGCGGCGTACATCGCAATGAGCCTGCAGGGTGTTGGACAGCAGCCGGATCATTTCATCGCCGCGCCAATAGCCGTAGTAGTCATTGAAAGGCTTGAAGTGATTGAGGTCGGCATAACACGCGACGAACGCCGAACCACTGTTGAGCAGCCGGGCGATGTGCAAGGTCAAGGGGATGTTGCCCGGCAGGAACGTCAAGGGGTTGGCGTGACGCGCCGCCTCGATGCGCAACTCGGTCACGGCACGCACCAGGCGCTCACCCGTACCCATGCCGAGATAAGCGCCATCCTTGGTGATGATGAAGCCCTCGGTCAGATAGCGCTGGTCTTCTGAAGTCAGCACGTCGGTCAACTCATCCAGGCCGATGTGCGACTCCAGTTGCAATGGCTGCGGATTGGCAAACAGGAGGCAGGACCGGCTGCCGTACAGCTCCTTGAAATAGGGCTTGGAGTACTGGTTGTAGAAGCTTTGCCGGTTGATCAGGCCAATGGGCAAGCCATCATCCTTGACAACCGCCATGGCTTTGAGCGTCTCATCTTCCTGGAACCGCCTGGCGGCATCCTTGTGCGTGGCATCGGGAGGCAGGCTCGGCACGCGCTGCATGATCTCACCCACGGTGAAGTCACTGCGCCCGCTGCGCGTCTTGCTGGGCAACACCGATATTTCACGGCTGCAGATCACCTCTCTGGCTGCGGGCAGCAAGGACTCGGCCAGCGCAGACTGGGGACGCCCCAGCAAGTAGCCTTGACCCAGCTCGATGCCCAGGTCGCGCAGCACGCGCAACTCCTGAGGGGTTTCAAGGCCTTCGGCCACCATCTGCGTCCCGAAGGTCTCGGCAATGCGCTTGAGCGCCGTGATGGTTTGCACCTTGTCAGGATGCGTGGCGATGTCCTTGGCGAAATACTTGTCGATCTTGACGTAGTCGGGCTTAAGCTCGGCCCACAAGCGCAAGCTGGATCGCCCGTCACCAAAATCATCGAGTGCCAGTTGCGCGCCGTGCTCGCGGATGATCGCCACGGCACGTTGGAGCCGAGGCAGGTTGTCGACGCGTTCATGCTCGGTCAACTCGACCACCAGCCGGCTGGTTACCAGGCCCAGTTCCTTGACCAGCCCCAGAATGCCGTGTGCAACCGGGTGCGCCATCAAGGCGGCCAGAGAACTTGCACTGAGGTTGACCAGCAGCCGGCCTCGCATGCCCTGTTGCGCCCAGTTCTGCAAGGCCAGCTTGACGCAATGAACCTCCAGATCGAAGTTCACGCCTTGCTCATGGGCCGCGGCAAAGAGCGCATCGGGTGTCCCCAGCGCATGGCCTTTCGGCCCCCGCACCAGCGCTTCATGCCCGAACACTTCGCCATCACGCAAGCGCCCCAGTGGCTGAAAATGCGTGGTCAGCAGACCGCAGGCCATGATCTCCTGCACGGTCATCAACTGAGGCTCGGCGCGGCCCTCAGTCAGACATCCTTCTCCATGGCTTGGCGCCGATACCGACATGTTTTCTCCCGAAGTGATGCGGCCATATCGGAGGCATGACTTCGGGACTTGAATGACAGTTTCGTGACAGCTCAGGGCTTTGCGGACATCCCCCTGAGTACCTTCACAGCGCCACCTCAAAGACCCATCTGTTTGGAGATGATCTCGTTCATGATCTCGTGCGTGCCGCCACCGATCGAGAGGATGCGGTTGTCGCGGTAGAGGCGCTCCACAACCGATTCACGCATGTAGCCCATGCCGCCAAAGATCTGCACGGCTTCGTAGGTCACTTCATCGGCCACATCGGTGGCGAAGTTCTTGGCCATGGAGACCTCCTGGATGGCGGTCTTGCCAGCCTGCATGCGGGCGGCCACG
>NZ_DASUIT010000148.1:0-4239 GCF_036279655.1 Aquabacterium sp.
TCTGACCACCCTGCTGGGCAGTGGGGGCGTGGGCAAGACCACGCTGGCGCTGCAGGTGGCCCATGCCTGGCAGGCACGGTGCCGTGATGGCGCGGTGTGGGTCCCTCTGGCCCAGCTCAGCGACCCCGGTTTGGTGGTGTCGGCCGTGGCGCAGGCCTTGTGCCTGCCGCAGAGCGACCGCGACCCGCAGGCGGCGCTTTTGCTGGCGCTGGAGTCCATGGAGTTGCTGTTGGTGCTGGACAACGCCGAGCATCTGCTGCAGTCCGTCACGGAACTGGTGCGCGCCATCCTGGCGCAGGCGCCGGGTGTGCGGGTGCTGGTGACCAGCCAGAGTCCGCTCAAGCTGCATGGCGAGCGGGAGTTCCGGCTGCATGGCCTGTCGGTGCCCGGTGATCAGGAGCCTCTGGACCAGGCCAGGCGGCATGGCGCCGTGCTCATGTTCGCCGACGAGGCCCATGCAGCCGATCGGCGTTTTGTCTTGAGCGACGACAACCTGCCGGGGGTGATCGAGCTGTGCCGTCGTCTGGATGGCCTGCCGTTGGCGATCAAGCTGGCGGCGGCACGGATGCCCTTGCTGGGCCTGCAGGGCACGATCGATCGACTTCATGAACGTTTCCGCCTGCTGGGCGCGACACGGCACGCCTCGCTGCCTGCCCGTCAGCAGACCTTGCTCAATGCGCTGGACTGGAGTCATGAACTCTTGACGCCGAGCGAGCAGCGGGTGTTTCGGCGTCTGAGCGTGTTCGCGGGGGGCTTTTCCCTGAACATGGCGGCGGCGGTGGCACGCGATGAGCAACTGGACGACTGGGCGGTGATCGATGTGCTGGGGGCGCTGGTGGATCATTCCCTGGTCAGCGTGGATGCGGCAGATCCCCCTCGCTATCACCTGCCGGAGAGCGCGCACGAGTATGCGGCGATGAAGCTGCGTGACAGCCAAGAGGCCGAGTCGATCCGTCGCCTGCATGCGCAGGCCGTGACCGAGATGATGGAGTCCTGCTATGAGGACTACTGGGTCATGGCCGACGAGCCCTGGCTGGCGCGCTACGGCGGTGAACTCGACAATGTGCGGCAGGCGCTGATCTGGGCCCATGAGCACGACCTGGCCCTGGGCGTGCAGTTGTCCGGCGCGTCGGCATTGCTGTACCTGTTGCTGGGGCTGGCACCCGAATGCCGGCGCCAGGCGCAGATGCTCGAAGGGCAGTTGTCCTCGACGATGGTGCCTGCCCTGCTGGGGCGTTACTGGGTGGAGCGCAGCCGCCTCTACTGGGGCATGGACAACGCCCGCATGCGCGAGTTTGCTCAGCACGGGGTGAGCATCCTGCGTGAACTGGGTGATGCCAGAGGGCTGTATCTGGCCCTGCGCTGCCTGGCGGGCAGCGGGGCCCTGGACAGTGCCCAGGCACAGGCCGTGCTGGACGAGATGGGACGCATCGAGCAGGCCCACTGGCCCACGCGCCTGCGTCTGCAGCGCTTGCTGGCCCGGGTGGCCATGCTGCGCGCTGCGGGGGAGTGGGCCCAGGCGCAGGACGTGTGCATGGTGCTGCTCGCACGGGCCCAGGCGGCGGGCTTGCCCGCGGTGGTGTCGGCCACGCTGAGCTATCTGGCGGGCACCCAGTTGCAGCAAGGCCTGCCAGACAAGGCTCTGGAGACCTGCCGGCAGTTGCTGTCCACCGGTTGCCAGCGGCGCAACAACTTCGTCATCCATGCGCTGGGCATCTCGGCGTCCGCCTGGCTGACGCTGGGCGATGCCGCGCAGGCGCGGCAATGCCTGCTGGAGTTCGTGCGGGCCAGTCGTGTGCGGGACTGGGAGTGGTTCGCCCTCTATCAGGACCTGCTGCCGCGTCTGGCCAGGGCAGAGGGCCATCCCGAGGTGGCCGATCGGCTGGCGTCCGACGAAGGGCAGAAGCTGGACCCCTTGTCCATGTGTGTCCTGGGTCTGGGTGTGCAAGTGATCTGACGGCGCCGTGGCCGGAGCAGTTAAGCTTGAGGCCATGTCCCCTGAGCCCGCGTCGATGAACCCGGATGTCCTGACCGCCTGGCTGCAGACCTGCGGTCTGCAGCACCTTGCCCGCGTCCTGATCGACAACGGCATTGACGACGATGTGCTGTCCTGTCTGACCGAGCCTGACCTGGAAAAGATCGGCCTGTCCCTGGGCGATCGCAAGCGCCTGTTGCGGGCCATCGGTGCGCGTGAGCCCCATGGCGCACTGCATCGCAGCCACCCGGAAGCGGGCGAGTTGCGGCAGTTGACCATCATGTTCTGCGACCTGGTCGACGCCACCGCGCTGAGCGAGCGACTGACCCCCGAACAATGGCGCGCCGTGGTGCTGGCCTACCAGCAGGCGGCGGTGGCCATCATCGAACACCACGGTGGCAGCGTGGCCCAGTACCTGGGCGATGGCTTGCTGGTCTATGTGGGCTATCCCCAGGCCCTGGAGGATGCCGCAGAGCGTGCCTTGCGCGCCGGTCTTGCGCTGGTGTCCGCTGTGGCGAGGCTGCAGTGGCCAGATCCGGCCCTGTCCGACCTCAGGCTGGCTGTTCGCATCGGGGTGCACACGGGCACGGTGGTGATGGGTGAGATCGGCGCGGGGCGGCGGCGCGAGCAACTCGCGCTGGGCGATGCGCCGAACCTGGCGGCGCGCCTGCAGGCCATGGCTGCGCCTGGCACGGTGGTGCTCAGCGAGACCACGCGCACCCTGGCCGGTGGCGGCTTCACCTACGAGGACCTGGGGCGCCATGTGCTCAAGGGCATCCGCGAGCCTCGTCAGGTCTGGCAGGTCACGGGGATCACGGCCATGGGCAGCCGGTTCGATGCCAGCCTGCGGGTCGGGCTCACGCCGCTGATCGGTCGGGTGCATGAACTGGCCCTGCTGATGGACCGCTGGGATGCGGCACGTCAGGGCCACGGTCAGGTCGTGATGCTGGGCGGTGAGCCCGGCGTGGGCAAGTCGCGCATGATCAAGGAGTTGCGTGATCGGCTGGGCAATGCCGGCCTGCAGGCCGTGGCCTTGCAGTGCTCGCCCCATGGCGTGCACCGGGCCTTTCACCCGTTCGTGGACTACATCGAGCAGGTGCTGGGCTGGGGCCCGGAGGTGAGCGCCGAGGCCCGACTGCAACAGATGCGCACGGTGCTGCTGGAGAACCTGCAGGTCGATCCGGTGCATTTCGGCCCTCTGGCTTTCCTGCTGTCCATCCCGGTGCCGGGCGAGCATGCCATGCCGGCGGGCAGTGCCAGCCAGCACGAGCAGGCGTCCATCGATGCCCTGGTGGCGGTGATGCAGGCGCTGTCGCAGCAGGCGCCCTTGCTGGGGCTGATCGAGGATGTTCACTGGGCCGACCCCGCGACCCTGGCCTTGCTCAAACAACTGGTGGCTGCCACGCGCCAGCAGCCCTTGTTGCTGGTGATCACCCATCGTCCCGAGTTCCATGCCAGCCTGGATCGTCACGCGCATGTCACGCAGCTCAAGATGCCGGGCCTGCGCGAGGTCGAAGTGCTGTCGATGATCGAGCATCTGGCGGTCGATCGACCACTGTCCGACGCCTGGTTGCGCCACATTGTCGACAAGACCGACGGGATCCCTCTGTTCGTCGAAGAACTGACGCGATCCATCCTGGAAGCGCCGTCTCTGCCCGATCGCCCCAACAGCACTGCGGGCGTGCCAGCCACCTTGCGTGATTCCCTGATGGCGAGGCTGGAGCGCTACCCTGGCTCACGCGAGTTGGCGGAGGTCGGGGCGGCCATTGGCCGAGATTTCAGCCATGCCCTGGTGAGCGAGGTGTCCGACATGAGCCCGGTGGCGCTGGAGCAGGCCGTGGCGGCGCTCATCCAGTCGGGGCTGGTGCTGGCCCAGCCCAGCCGCCAGGGCACGATCTACACCTTCAAGCACGCCCTGGTGCAAGATGCGGCCTACGACTCGATGGTGCAGGCCCGGCGCGAGTCCCTGCATCGCGAGATCTTGCGGGCCCTCGAGAGCCGGACTCCGGGGCAGCCGGAGCCTGAACCCAGTCTGCTGGCCCGTCACGCCAGGGCAGCCGGTCAGCGCCACATGGCGGTGATGCGCTGGCGTCAGGCCAGCGAGCGAGCGCTCAAGCGTCTGTCCCTGCACGAAGCCGAGGCCCATCTGCAGTCGGCACTGGCCACCCTGGGCGAGCTGCCAGCATCGTCTCAGCGCGATCAGACCGCCATGCATCTGCATGCCTTGCTGGGCACGGTCCACATGCTGGGGCGTGGCTGGGCGG
>NZ_DASUIT010000149.1:0-40116 GCF_036279655.1 Aquabacterium sp.
TCTTGACGCGGACCTTGAGGGCATTGAGCAGGTCATCGGCCCAGGTCTTGCGTGCATCAGCCACCTCGATCATGCGTGCCTTCTTGGCCGTCGCATCGTCGATCACCTGGGTGAGCAGCGGTGCCAGCGTACCCAGCTTGAGCAGGCCAGGCACGTCGATCGCCCCGATGGCGTCGCTGCGCTGCTGCTGGATGGCTTGCAGGCGCAGGCTCAAAGGCTCACGGGCCGCCTGCACGGTGATGTCAGCCAGCAGGTTCTCGGCCGCCAGGATGTCTCGGTCCAGGGCTTCCTGGGTCTGGTGCAGTTTGGTGTCTTGCGTCGTGGCCTTGCCCACCTCCACCAACACCTTGCCGCAGGCCTCGCCGACCTGCATCAGGCGTGTGGCCTTGGCGCCCGGGTCAGGCAGGGTGTTCAAGGTGGCCATCTGCCCACGCAGGGTGGTGGCCAGGCGATCGAGCGGCGTCTTGAGCGCGCCGTAGTGCAGCGCTTCAATGCGCTGCCCCAACAGGTCGACCTGCTCTTGCACCTTCTGGCGCGCCGCAGAGATCTTGTCGTCGGCCTTGGGGTCGACGGTCGGGGTCGAGGGCGGAGGGGTGTGGGTCTGCGTGGGCGCAGAAATCTCCGGTGGCTTCTTCTTGACCTTGAGCAACAGCTTGCCAACGAGGGAACGAGGATGGGGCACGGCGAACTCCTGGAGCGGTGCAAACAAACGGAGGGATCAGGCGGGCAGCACCTTGTGCAATTGCATGAGCGCCTTCAGCAAGGGGGTGCGGATGTCATGGGCCAATTCGGACACATCCAGGACCACGTCGTCCTTGTCGATGTAGCGCATCAGCTCAGCCACCTGGGCAGGCGTGTGGGGCTCGGCCGTGAGGTTCTTGACCACGGCACTGATCTCGATGACCGCCTTGGCCGACTCGGGGTCCTTGAGCGCGGCGATCTCGCCAGCCACGCCCTTGAGCGCGGTGATGGCCACCTCGCGAACACGGCTCCAGGCGGCCAGGGCCTCGGCGGCACCGCCAGGGGCCGGCGCGGACGCCGAGGGTGCCGCCGACGTGCTACCCGACTCGTCGGCCTCGGTCTCACCTTGTTCGTCCTCACCGAGATCCTCATCCAGCGAGTTGCCCTTGTCGTCGAGCAAGGCCACCTTGCCCAGCTTGAAGCCGCAGGCCCGGATGGGAATGCGGATGCGCTTGACCAGGCCGGAGACCTTCTTTTCCACCACCAGCTTCAGGTCCGTGCCATCGAGCGAGACCAGGCCGAAGGCCCCGGTCTTGATGCTCAGCTCCTTGATCAGCTTGGCCAGCAGGGTGCGTCCGGACAGGCGCTGGTGCAGCACCAGCACGGGCGGCTGCTTGCCGTCGTCGAGCATGGCAAAGTGCACTTGGCGCTTGGGGTCGGCCTTGCACAACTGCAGTTGCTTGAGCAGGCGCTTGGGGTCGATCAGGGCGCTGGAAGGTTCATCCTCTTCAGCCCCCTGATCCGAAGGCACCGCTTTGCGGGCCTGGGTGAACTCGGCCTCCAACTCATCGAGCCCGGCGGCAATGGCCTTGGCATAGGTGGCGGCCGCGCGGCTGATCAGTGCGGTGGCATCCTTCAAGGGCTTGGTGGCGTCCTTGGCCTTGGCGGCCTTGTCCGCGGCCGATCCCAGGGCCGTGGCTTCAAGCTTGAGGGGGGCCGCCTTGGTGCGGTAGAGCTTGTCCAGCGCATCAAACAGGGCCTGCAGGCGGTCGGGATCGGCCACGCCCTTGGCCCAGCCTGCAGCCAACTTGGGCCAGTCGATGGCCTCGTGCTTCTTTTGCAGGGCCTTGAGCAGCTCCTGCAGATCGGCGGCCCCATCCAGGGACCCCTTCTTCTTGTCCCAGAAGGCCTTCTTCAACTCATCCGGGTAGGCAATGATGGGCATGGACGCACCTGTGGTCTGTGGCAACAACGCGAGGCACGATAGCACGCAGCCCCATGCCCTCCGGCGGGCCCACCCCCCTAGGACTAGGGAAGCGCAGACCACGGTGCGCCCCGGGGCAGAAGGCGCAAATACCCGGGATTTCCCGCCCAGATGACTGGCCGGCATTCACCCCGCTGATGCGGCGTTCTGTCAGGCAAATTCCTACAAAACAAGCATCTGCACACTGACGCGTCTTACAGGCGCTTACCTATCAAGGAATTTGACCGGTCTTTGCACAATGACTCCATCGACAACGCAAACACCCGCTGACGCAAGGAGCACAGACATGACCAACGAACAGATCCTGATGGAAATCCGTGAAACCAACCTGTCCTACCTGATGCTGGCCCAGAGCCTGATCCGTGAGGACCGCGAGCAAGCCCTGTTCCGCCTGGGCATCTCGGAAGACGCCGCCGAGCGCCTGGTCGCCCTGAGCCCCGCCCAGATCCTCAAGATCGCCTCCAGCAACACCCTGGTGTGCCGCATGCGTGTCGACGATGACCTGATCTGGACGCTGCTGACCAACCACGGCAAGGGCCAGAGCGAGAGCGCCGCCCGCCTGCACGCCAACATCCTGATGGCCGGTCGCCACCAGGAAGCCGCCTGATCCGATCACCTCGATCCCGAACAACACCCCAGACAGACAAGCCGGAGAACACACCATGCGCACCAAGAGCCTGTTGACCGAAGCCAAGCAAATCGACCGCGCCGTCACCCTGATCAACCTGGGTGCCCGCCTGCAGGTGCTGGAGTCGGAAACCGACATGTCCTATGAACGCCTGCTGCGCCTGTACAAGGAAGTCTCCGGCAAGTCGCCGTCCAAAGGGCAACTGCCCTTCTCGACGGATTGGTTCATGACCTGGCAGCCCAACATCCACGCCAGCTTGTTCCTCAACATCCACGAGTACCTGAACAAGGCCGCCGAGATCGACGAGATCGACACCGTGATCAAGGCCTACCAGCTCTATCTGGAGCAGACCCAGACCCAAGGCCTGGAAGCCCTGCTGTCGGTGACGCGTGCCTGGCGTCTGGTCAAGTTCATCGACAACGGCATGTTGACGATGACCAAGTGCTCCAAGTGCGGCGGCCACTTCGTCACCCACCCCCATGAGATCGCCCGCCACTATGTGTGTGGCCTGTGCAACCCGCCCGCACGCGCCGGCAAGGGCAAGGCCAGCGGCGGCATCCACATGCATTGAGTTTGAGTGTTCTGTTTCATTGCTGTCTCCTCCTAGCAGCACGCCAGTGCTACTTTGACCAGGCCCTTCGGGGCCTGTTTTTTTGGGGGGGTAGGAGCCTCTCGAAGGCACTGGCCAGGCTGGACGTCCAAGAGTAGAGTGTGACCCTCCCCTGGAGGCATGCCATGACAAACGGAATCATTCCAGCTTCGCGACAGACCGTGAACTCCATATGGAATGCAACGTACGCTCCCACCCCGGCGGGTTCAGGTCTGGTTCCCGATCAAATATGGCAACAACAGCCGATATGTCCAGGTGGGCAACGTGTCTGAAGGATGCACCATCATGCACATCCTCCGAGGACTCGCAGCCTTGACGCTGGCAGGATATGCCATGGCGGGTGTACCGACCCTCGAACGTTCCGTGCTTCCCGACACCACTCGCCTGCTCGATCAGGCGATCGCTGCTCGCGCCAGCGCAACCGTGGATCAGCAGCGCGCATCACGTGCCTTGATCCGAGACGGCGACCGAGCCTATCGACAACATCGATATGCAATGGCCCGACGCGCTTATGCCAACGCTCATGCGAACACGCCCAACCCATACGCCTATGTCATGCATGGTGATGCGCATTGGCGGGAAGTTCTTCAGGCAAAAAGCCGCCGGGCACGCCCCGTCGGCATCTGTCAGCTAGACAACCGGCATTTCGCCCATGATCTGGAAAGTGATGTGGCTCAGCACCAGGAAGTGGGGCTGGCCTTGGCCAAGCATGACCGCGATGTGAGTCTCATCCGCTCGCCGTGGTACCAACGAGCCGACCTCAGCACGGCATGCCTGCGGGAGTTGGCCACGTTTTACCGTGCCCAGCCCTCCAGCCAGTGTGTTGATCTACAGCGCCTGCAAGGCTGCCTGGGAAAGCCGCTGATCAAGTGATGTTGTTGGCCATCTGGCCTCTCACAGATACCTGGCCCACAGCGCATTGGACAGCCGCCCAGCCGGATCCCACTGACGCTTGAGCGTCCGCAACGCTGCCGCCTCCGGGTAGGCCTTGTCGAACTGTGCCTGGGTGGCGTGCAACTGATAGGGCAGGTAATAGCGCCCCTCGTGCTGCAGGACCAGGTCGATCAGTTCGCGGGTCCACACGCCCACCGCCGCCTGTGCGCGCTCATGAACGCGCTGCTTGAAATACAGCACGAGGGCAAAGACCTCCTCGCGCGCCCAGGGCAGCAGGGCGGTCGTGTCGGCCGGTGAGTGCCGGATGGAGATGTTGAGCGCCTCGACATCGTGCGCCCGAAGCACACGGGCCATGCCCTTGGCAAACGACTCCAGGTGACGAGGCGGCACAAAGTACTCCTGCAGGACATAGGTCGAGATGGCCCGCGTGCGGGGCTCCAGCTCGGCCACGTCGAGGCTGGCCTCATGGTTGCGCCAGACCACCTCGCCGCCCTTCATGCGCAAGGGCTGCACCACGCGCTGGCGCAACTGGTGGCCGCCCGGCAGCTCGGTCATGGCCCACAGGGCGTTCTTCTCCAGGGTGTAGGCCTGCCCCCGCGGCACCAGACGTGCCTTCTCGGTGAGGGGCTTGCCAGTGCGACGCCAGGTGACTGCCTGCGGCACATCGAAGTGGGGCGGGATCAGATCCGCGTTGTGCAGCAGGCTGTCAGGCCGGCCCTGAACCTGCTGCTTGAAATACGCCACGTAGTCCCGCAAGGGCACCGGCTGGACCACACGCTCGATGCGGGTGTTGTCGTCCAGTTCCAGCTCGACTTCGGTGATGACACCGATCGCCCCGTAGCCTCCGATGGCGGCACGGAACAAGGCGGTGTTCACCTGCCGCGAGGCTTCGACCACCTCACCGCTGGCCAGCACCAGTTGCAGGGCCACCACCGAGGCCCCCACGGGGCCATGTCCCACATAACGCCCGTGCGCGTTGACCGACACCGAGCCACCCACCGTGAAGTTGGCATAACTCTGCATGGTCTTGACGGCCAGTTGATGCGGATCGATCCGCTCCTGCAGGTCACGCCAGCGCATGCCCGACTGCACGCGCACCCGCCGTTCCGTGGCCCGCAACCACACCAGGGCCGACAGGCTGCGCATGTCCAGGTGCAGGCTCCCTGGCAAGGCCACCTGGCCACCCATGCTGTAGCGGCCACCACCGACCGACACCTGGCCCGGCCAGTCCTTCATCGCGGCCGCCACCTCGGCCACGGTGCGTGGGGACACCACGCGGGCCACCCGGATGCTGTAGAGCCCGGTGACATTGGCCACCTCCAGTGCGACGTCGGGCGCACACAGTGCGGGCAGCGGCGTGACCGCCAACAGCCCGGCCCCCAACAGGGCCTGGGCCAGGAAAGTTCGACGCGACGGCATGATCAGCGCTCGGACGAAGGCAGCCGCCCCAGGCGCACCAGGGTCTCGCGCGAGCGCAGCAGACACTGCTGCCGTTCGGGCTCGCTCATGGCTGACCAGCCGCAGATGTCCGTGAGGGTGCGCCCGCACCCCAGGCACTCGTCCTGGTCGTTGAGGGTGCACAGGCGCACGCAGGGGCTGGGGGTGGCCGGCGTCAGGCTGTGGAGTTCGCGGCTGAGGTTGGAGCGTGCCTGTGCCTCCAACTGGCGGGCCAGCTCCGGGCTGGCATAGAGCCGCGACTGGTTCAGCAGCCCCTGGAGGAACTGCTGGCGTCCGCGCACATAGGCCTCGGGGCTCACCACCGCAGGGCACCACTCGTCACGCACCTGTTGCGCATATCGGAGGTAGATGGGCCAGGCCTGCCCCAGCACCGCCAGATCGATGTCCAGGAACTGGCGCGCGTCGTGGTCCAGATCGCGGGGCGCATGGTGGTTGGCGGTGGCCTGGATCAAGGCCTGAATCTGCGACAGCTCATCGGCCGGCAGGCGGGCGTGCTCGTTCAGCCATTGCCCGGCCAGTTCGGCGCTGCGGGCTTCGTTGTCCTGACGACCCGGCACATAGACGGCATCATGGAAGATCAGGGCCAGCAGCACCACACGGGGCCGTTCGAAACGCAAGCCTCTGAACTGCGCCAGGCAGGCCAGCACATGCGACCAGCCATGGTAGTGGCGCCCCGGGGTGTCGTGGGCGGCCTCGACCAGGGGCCACAGGGCCGGTGAGCAATCGGCATAGGCTTGCGGCAGGACACCCTGCAACCAGGGCACCGGTACCGCCACATCGGTGGAGTTCTGCATGCCCCCACTCTAGCGCGACTTGTCAGCCCGTCACCAGGCCGTCCATGCGCACCACTTCGAAATCGCTGCCTTTGATCTGCGCAAGCTCAGACACCAGGGCATCGTTGTTCCAGCGATCGTCAGGCGCGCCGCTGACAAACCAGTTGCTGCCGTTGTCGGCCACGATCATCCCGTAGGTCTTCATGGCCGTGAGCAAGGCTCGGGTCTCCACACTGAAATGGGAGGGGATCGCCACACTGGCCTTGAGCCGCACGCGCATGCCCATGGGAGGCAGGCTCGGGTGGCTGTTGGAGGACGCCCAGTGCGTGGCCGGGGGCACATAGGCCCGGCGCGTCGTCTGCACCGTGAAGCGCAGCGCATGGCGGATGCCGCCGGGCCCCTGGGAGGCCTCGTCGTAACGCGCCAGCCCCGCGAAGATGGGCAGGCCGGCCGCATCGGCGCTGGTCCAGCCGGCTTGTGCACCGGGACGCACGGTGTTGCTGTCCAGATGGAACACGGCACCGCAGTGGGCCTCCCAGCTGCCATCGGACTGGGGAAAGGCGTAGCCCAGCTCGTAGAGTCGATCATTGTCGCGATCAATCACGATCACATGGCGGTCCCCCGTGCTGCCGGGGCCCCCTTCAATGGGCGCATCCGGGGGGACAGGGTAGGGGCCGGGATCACTCTCGTCGCCATACGCCGTCCAGGTCATGGCCACCCGCGTCTGGCTGCCAGACACCACCACGTAGGGGATGCCGATGGGTGAGCCCTCATACAGGCCGGCACCGAAATCCGGATGCAGCCCACGGGTCAGGCCGATGCTGCCGATCAGGGCATCCGAGGCCGGGTCCACCGGCCAGGCGCTGATGTCGGTGTTCCAGGCGTTGTCGGACGGAAAGGGGATGGCGCCACCCAGCGACGCCCCCACCCCCAGCGATGCCGACGACAGGTCGCCATAACGCACGCCGCTGGGCGTGGCCGGCGCATCGGGCACGCCCTCGCCACCCCCACCGCCCCCGCAGGCGGTCAGCCACCACAGTGGCAGGGCCGCGATCGCGATTCTTCGATCTCGTTGCATGGTGTTTTTCCTCCACCCGACATGGTGAAGACCGCACGACAGGGCGGGTGACAGCCGCGCGCTCCCCGACACGAGCCTTACAGATCGATACCCGTTGACGGGTAAACCCTCATCAGGCCAATCCCGAAACAAGCGGTGGTTTAAGGGCTTACTCGGGTATCCATGACATAGGTCAAGCCTTTACAACCATGGATGAGACGCCACGTCGACATCGGCGACACCTTTGAAGGAGGAACGATGACTGGCCAGACCCCTCGCGCGACATCCCTGAGAAGCCGTTCACGGCAATGGACCACCGTGGCCTGCATCGGCGCCGCCGTGCTGGCCCTGTGGGCCCTGAATGGTCAGCACTACCTGCATGGCGGCCTGAGCATGGTCGCCGCCCTGCTCTTGTTCAAGCAGAGCTCGCTGGCCCACCGCTCGCGTGCTTCGCGCAGCGACATCGCCGCCTCGGCCCTGTCCTCACAGCGCACCTGGCGCAAGGCCGCCTGAGGGCCTGACAGGCCCCTCGCCTGCCGACATCGCCACTAGGCGATGAACACGGCCCGGAAGTCGTTCACATTCGTGAACGTGGGCCCACACACCACCTGATCCCCCAAGGCCTCGAAGAAGCGTCCTGAAGCATGGGCGTCCAGCATGGCCTGGGCATCCAGCCCCTGGGCTCGGGCGCGGGCCAGCGTGTCCGGCCCGATCACGGCACCGGCGGCATCGCTGCTGCCGTCGATGCCATCGGTGTCCGCCGCCAGCATCCACACCCCGGGCAGCCCCTCCAGGGCCAGCGCGGCCGCCAGCAACAGCTCGCGATTGCGACCACCGGCCTGAGGCTCGGACCCCGGGGCGCCAGTCACCGTGGTCTCGCCCCCCGACAGCAGCACGCAGGGCCGCTGAAACGCCACCTCACCCTGGCCCTTGGCCACCTGTCTGGCCAGGGCCGCCAGTTCGGCCCCTGCCGTGCGGGCTTCGCCCTCCAGGCGGTCGCTGAGCACATGGGCTGCCAGCCCGTGCTCCCGCGCCACCCGGGCGGCCGCCTCCAGCATCTGCCCTGGCGTGGCGATCAGCCGGGCCTGGTCATGTGCCCAGGCCGGATCACCTGGCTTGGGCGTTTCCAGCTCGCCCGAGCGCAGGCGCTGGAGCACGGCCTCGGGCAATGTCAGGTGATGGCGCTCGATGATGGCCAGGGCCTCGGCGCAGGTGCTGGGGTCGGGCACCGTGGGGCCACTGGCGATGTCCTCCAGCCGGTCTCCCGGCACATCGGAGATCGCCAGGGTCAGCAGGCGCGCCGGGCGGCAGTGCTGCGCCAAGCGGCCACCCTTGAGGGCCGACAGGTGGCGACGCACGGTGTTCATCTCGCCAATGGTGGCGCCAGAGCGCAGCAGTTGGCGGTGGAGATCCTGCTCCTCCTCCAGCGAGCTGCCGGGCAGCGGAGCGGCCAGCAGGGCAGAACCACCCCCCGACATCAGGGCGATCACCAGGTCATCGGCCGTCAGGCCCTGGACGGCCGCCAGCAGGCGCTCCACAGCCTGCCGCCCCGCCGCATCCGGAACCGGGTGAGCGGCCTCCAGCAAGTCGATGCGGTCGGACGCCTCCAGGTGATGCGAGGGCGGGACGTGGCCATAGCGGGTCACCACCACGCCGCTCAGTGGCCAGTCCTCAGGCCAATGGGCCTGCACGGCCCGGGCCATCGATGCGCTGGCCTTGCCCGCCCCGATCACCACCGTGCGTCCGTACGGCGGCTCGGGCAGATGGGTGGGCAGCACCCGCATGGGCTGGGCCCGCTCGACGGCGACATCGAACAGGCGGCGCAACAGGGCGGGGGCGTCGATCGGGTTCATGGGGCGTGCGGCTCCCGCCGAGCCACATGCTCGGCAATGCGGGCCACCAGGCGCTGGGCCAGGCGTTGCTGCGCCTCCTGGCTGGCCCAGGCCACATGCGGGGTCAGGAGCAAACCGGGGATGTCGGCTTGCAGCAAGGGGTGATCGGGCGGCGGGGGTTCGACGTCCAGCACATCGATGGCCGCCCCGGCCAGGGCGCCCGCTCGCAGGGCCGCCGCCAGGGCCGGGGCGTCGATCACGGCGCCACGGCCGGTGTTGACCAACACGCTGCCCGGCTTCATGCGGGCCAGGTGCCGGGCATCCATGAGCCCCCGGGTCTCGGCCGTCAAGGGCAGGTGCAGGCTGAGAGCATCGACCTGAGCCAGCAGCTCGTCGAGCGGGCGTTCGTCCTCGGCGGGGGGCCGCCCCGGGCGCTGCGCAAACAGCACCCGCATGCCCAGGCCACGCGCCAGGCGGGCGGTGGCCTCACCGATGCGCCCGCGCCCCACGATGCCCAGCAGTGAGCCACCCAGGTTCTGGATGCGTGGCCCATGCCAGCAAAAGTGTGGCGCGGCCGACCAGCGTCCATCAACCGCGGCCGTGACATAGCTCAGCAGGTGGCGCCGCAGGGCAAAGAGCAGGGCGATGGCATGTTCGGCGACGGCATCGCTGCCATAGTCGGGCACGTTGCAGACCTCGATGCCCAGGGCCTGCGCGGCCTTCAGATCGATGTTGTCGGTCCCGGCCGCCGCCACGCAGATGCGTTGCAGGCGCGGGGCCTGCCGGAGCAGCTCGGCCCCGAGTTTCACCTTGTTGAGCACCACCACCTCGGCCTCGCGGATGCGCTCGGCCACCTGCTCGGGCGCGGTGCGATCGAAGGCCTGGTAGTGCAGGCGCTGCGCCAGACGCTCGTCAAAGTGCAGGCCGCACGGCAGGGTGCCGGCATCCAGGAACACGACGGGGCAAGGGTGCTCGTGCATGGCGGGTCAGGCGTTGACGTCGACCACGATGCGGCCCCGCACCTGACCGGCGATCAGGCGGGACGCGGTGGGAATGGCCTCGGCCAGGGGGATCTGCTGGGTGATGAGGTCGAGCTTGCCGATGTCCAGATCGGTGGCCAGACGCTGCCAGGCCTGCAGACGCTCAGGGCGCGGGCACATGACGCTGTCGATCCCCGCCAGCGTGACGCCGCGCAGGATGAAGGGCGCCACCGTGGCCGGGAAATCCATGCCGCCGGCCAGACCGCACGCGGCCACCACGCCGCGGTACTTCATGGCCGCGCAGACATTGGCCAGGGTGTGGCTGCCCACGGTGTCCACCGCACCGGCCCAGCGCTCCTTGCTCAAGGGCTTGCCGGGCGCGCTGAAGGCCGCACGGTCGAGCACCTCGCTGGCGCCCAGTTGCCGCAGGTAATCGGCCTCCTGCGGGCGGCCAGTGACGGCGGCCACCGTGTAGCCCAGGCGCGCCAGCAGGGCCACGGCCACGCTGCCCACGCCACCGGCCGCCCCGGTGACCAGGACCTCGCCCCGATCGGGTGTGATGCCATGGCGCTCCAGAGCCATCACGCACAGCATGGCCGTGTAGCCCGCCGTGCCAATGGCCATGGCCTGTGCGGGCGTGAAGGCCGCAGGCAGGGGCACCAGCCAGCCGCCTTGCAGGCGTGCACGCTGGGCCAGGCCGCCCCAATGGGTTTCGCCCAAGCCCCAGCCATTGAGGACCACAGCCTCGCCCACACGCACCTCGGGGTGCTCGCTGTGCTCCACCGTGCCCACCAGATCGATGCCTGGCACCAGGGGGAACTTGCGCACCACCGGCGACTGGCCGGTGATGGCCAGGGCGTCCTTGTAATTCAGCGTGGAGTAGGCCACGCGCACGGTCACATCGCCTGCGGGCAGGGCCGCGTCGTCGATGTCCTGGAGCGTGGCGCGGTAGCCCTGCTCGTCTTTGTCAATGAGGATGCCTTTGAACACCGTGTCTCTCCACCAGCCAGATCAGGCCCCAAGCATAACCAGCCTGGGCGTGGGCGGCCAGCCGCGCTTAAGAGACTTTTAAGTTTTGCTGAGCAAGGATTTACGAAACGGTTTGTGTGCGCCTGCCTACAGTCATCTCATCGTCTACACCCCCTCACCAACTGCACGGAGAGATCCCCATGAACCCCACCCCCCGCGTCAACCTGTACCAAGGCATCCACAAGGCGATCCGCGCCCAGATGAGCCACACCTTGCTACAGGTGGGTCGCACCGATCCGGGCGACACCGACGAGCGCACCGCCAGTGTCGCCAGCGTCGACGCCTTGCTGACCCTGTGCCACCAGCACCTGCAGCATGAAAACGATTTCATCCACGCGGCCATGGAGCGCCGCTGCCCGGGCAGCGCCGGCCCCCTGGGCCATGAACACGAAGAACACATCGAGCACATCGCCCACCTGCGCTCGCTGGCCCGGCAGGCGCAGCAGGCCGATGCCGCCACCCAGGACGGCGCCTGGCAGGACCTGTATCTGGCCCTGAGCCTGTTCGTGGCGGAAAACTTCACCCACATGGTGTGTGAAGAGCGCGATCACAACGCCGTGCTGTGGCAGCACTACAGCGACGCTGAACTCGTGGACATCCACCATGCGCTGGTGGCCAGCATCCCTCCGGAGGAGATGGCCCTGGTCATGGCCTGGATGATCCCGCAGCTCGCCCACCCCGAGCGGGCCGGCATGTTCAGCGAGATGCGCCAGGGCATGCCGCCCGAGGTCTTCGCGATGCAGCTGACACAGACTCAAGCGCTGCTGGACGGGCCCAACTGGCGCAAGCTGCAGCAGGCCCTGAACCTGGACACGCCCCTGCGCGAAGCCGCATGAACGCGCTCGACCTGCTGGAGCGCATGCTCCTGATCCGCCGCTACGAAGAAGGCCTCGCCGCACTGGCCGCCCAGGGGCCCGCCCCCATGAGCTGCTCATCGCAGGGGCAGGAGGCCAGCGCCGTGGGTGTGGTCTCCGCCCTGCGCCCGGATGACCGCATCCTCACCAACCACCGCAGCGCGGCGCACCTGCTGGCCCGCGGCGCCGACCCCGGGCGCCTGCTGGCCGAAGTCATGGGCAAGGCCACGGGCTATTGCCAGGGCAAGAGCGGCTCCTTGCACATCTCCGTCGCCGAACTGAGGGTGGTGCTGACGTCCACCATCGTGGGCGGTGAGCTGTCGATGGCCCCCGGCGTGGCCCTGGCACGCCAGATGCGCGGCGAGCCCGGCATCGTGGTCTGCTTCTTTGGGGATGGCGCCGCCTGCGAAGGCATCTTCCATGAATCGCTCAATCTGGCCGCGGTGTGGCGCCTGCCCATCCTGTTTGTGTGCGAGAACAACCAGTGGCAGGCCTTCGTGCGGCGCCACGAGACCATGGTGGGCGATCACATCAGCCCCTGGGCGCACCGCTACGGCATGCCCGGCCTCACGGTCGATGGCAACGATGTCGAGGCGGTGCAGGTGGCCACGCAGGAGGCCATCGCCCACATCGAACGCACCGGCCAGCCCTACCTGCTGGAGACCTGGACCTGGCGCCAGAAGGGGCACTTCAGCGGTGACAACGAGGCCCACATCACCGCCGAGGAACGCGCCCCCTGGCAGGAGCTGGATCCGATCCAGCGGCAACAGCGTCGCCTGTCACAAGCGCAGGTCCTGAGCGCAGCCGCCTGGTCGCAGATACAGGCCCGTGTCCAGGCCCGCATCGACGAGGCCATGGCCTTTGCCCAGGCCTCCCCCTTCCCTTCTGTCGAGCAATTGCTCACCGACGTCTATGCCTGAAGCGCACGCCATGAACATCACCATCCCCATGACCGCCCAGGAGGCGCTCTACCAGGGCCTGCGCGAGGAGATGCAGCGCGATGAGCGCGTCATGATCATGGGCGAGGGCGTGGCCACGCTGCACCCCGATCTGGTCCAGTCCTTTGGTGCCCAGCGGGTGCGCAACACGCCGCTGTCCGAGGCCATCGTCGCGGGCTGCGCGGTGGGGGCGGCCGCCAGCGGCCTGCGACCCGTGATCGACATGCTCTACGCGCCCTTCCTGACCTATGCCATGGACGCCCTGGTCAACAGCGCGGGCAAGCTGCGCTACATGTCGGGCGGGCAGTTCAGCTTCCCGCTGGTGACCCTGGCACAGACCGGTGCGGGCTGGGGCGTGGGCGCACAGCACTCGCACAATCTGGAGGCGTGGTTCGTGCATTGCCCCGGGCTCAAGGTGCTGATGCCGGCCACGCCCGCCGATCTCAAGGGCCTGATCAAGAGCGCCATCCGTGACGACAACCCCGTGGTCCTGCTGACCGACATGACCCTGGGCTATCAGCCCGGCGACGTGCCGACCGACCCCGAGCACCTGGTGCCCATCGGCCAGGCCCGGGTGGCGCGCGCCGGCCGTGACCTCACCCTGGTGTCCTACTCCAAGGCCGTGCACACCTGCCTGGCGGCCGCGCAGGCCCTGGCCGCTCAGGGCGTGGAGGCCGAGGTGATCGACCTGCGCAGCCTCAAGCCCCTGGACATGGCCACCGTGCTGCGCTCAGTGCGGCGCACGGGCCGCCTGATGGTCGTGCACGAAGCCGGGCCCCTGTGCGGCCTGGGGGCCGAGATCGCCGCGCAGGTGGCAGAGCAGGCGTTCAGCGCCCTGCGTGCGCCGGTGCGCCGCATCACCAGCGCAGATGTGCCCACACCGGCCAGCCATGCGCTGGAACAGGCCTTCGCGCCCGGGGTCGATGCCATCGTGGAGGCCGCACTGACGCTGACCCAGGACCCACGCCCCGCGCAGGCCGCCTGAGCCCGCTCGCCTCAGTCGGCCGACACCAGGCGCAGGGGCCGGGATGCGCTCAGCGCAAAACGCCCGCGCCCGGTCTTGTGCATCTGCACGCAGGCCTGGCGCTCGGCCAGGCGGCGCTGCAGCAGCACCAGCCGAGCCTCCAGGTTGTCCGCAACATCGGGCAGGCCCAGGCCGCCATCCAGGCGCAGCTCACGGTTGGTGAACTGGGCACGCCCTTCAGTCTGCATGAGCTGCACCAGTTTCCAGAAGATGGCCCCGGCCACGCCCTTGATGAGGTAGTCCTCGTCCAGGAACACGCTGTGGTCGGCCCGGAAGTAGCGCACCTGCACGGGCCCGCCGCTGGTGCTCTGGACCTCGTCCGCCTCCGAGGCGTGCGCCGACTCGGAGGCCGCCGACTCGCTCAGTTCGGCACAGGCCAGGTCACGTGCCATCCAGCCGAACTGCTGGGCCAGGATCTGCAGCATGTCCTCGTCGTCGTAGCTGAAGCGCAGATCCTGCGGGCTCTCGACATAGAGCACACCGTAGAGCTGCTGCCCGGCCAGAATGGGCACCGCCAGCTGGCTGCGGGTCTCGGGCAGGCCCGGCATGGGGATGGCGGTTTCCAACTGGTGGTGCAAGCCCAGGGCCTCGACGCTGCCCCGCACGGCCTTGCCGTAGATGTACTCGCTGGTCATGTGCGAGATGCGGATGGGCGTGCGCTCCCGCGCGGCCACGCCGATCACGCCATGCCCCATCGGGATCTCTGAGCCCACGCCCGACTGCTCATAACCCCGGCTGGCCACGGTGAACAGGCGCTCGCCGCATTCATCGAGCTTGAGGATCATGGTGTGCTCGATGCCGCAGACCTCCTGCAGGACAGCCAGCGTCTGATCCAGCAGATCGCTCAGATCGCGGCAGGCATTGAGGCGGGTCGTCATGTGCCGCAGGCGGGGCAGGAGATCCGGCTCAACCATGACCCGCCCGGGCATGGGCGGGACCACCGTCGTCACCTGCTCGACGCGGTAGATGTCCGATCCCAGCAGCTTGAAGACATCGGCCATGCCGGTGTGGGAAGCGATGCCTGCCAGCTTGGCCTTCATGCTCTCGAACAGCGGCCCGCTGGTCTCGGTGCGCAGATAGCGCACCTGCAGGGCATAGCTCCCGCCGCTGAGCGGATCGGCCAGCTTGAGCACGGCCTGCGGATTGGCCAGGATGTTCTGGCGCGTCTTGTTGAAGAACTGAAAGGTCAGGGCCACATGCTGGTGGTCCACGTACTGCACCTGCGACAGGTAGGCGATGTTGGGCACGCCATCGCCCGAGCAGGTGGCCAGGGCACTGGGCACCGCCCCCTCAAAACAGTTGCGCAGCGACGAGATGCAGACCGTCATGGCCGCCCACCCCCCACCCGTTGGCCGGCCTGCGGGCCCGGCGTCTGCTGGAACACCGCCTCGGGCGTGAAGCTCACGGCCACCATCTGCTCCGGGTCGATGGTCATGTAGGCCTCACCAAAATCACGGTCGTAGCCCAGGGCGGCAATGCCATCGACAAAGCGCTGCCGGTAGCGCTGAACGAAGGCCACCTCGTCGGCCGATGCCGCCGACAGCTTGACCTGCCGCCCCTTGATCTGCAAAGCTGCCTCGGTCTCGGGCAGGCAGAACACCACCGCGATGGCATCGCAGACCAGCAGGTCCTGCAGCAGTTGCTGCGCCTCCTGGCGGCGCACATAGACCGTCACACTCTGGCGATCCGGGGCCACGCGGCAGGCAAAGCCGCGGCAGGCGCTGGGGCGCAGCTCGGCCGAGCGCGACGCCAGATCGATGGCGACCTCTCGCTCGACAAAGGCCACCGTGTCATCACTGAGCAGGGCAGGGGTCATGATTCAAGCAAGGCTGACTGCGGGCCCGAGCAGGCCTGCGTGCTCATTGTAGAGGGCGCCATCGACGTAAGATCCTGCTGTCATACGGAGGATCTGACATGAGCGTGATGCGTCGTCTGACCCTGTGGGGTTTGCTGTTCAGTGTATTGATCATGGGGCGTCTGGCGCAGGCTGCGCCCTCAACCTGGGAGCCCGTGCGCAAGAGCGACGAGCGTGAAGGCATCCAGACCTGGGTCAGACCCGTGGAAGGGCAATCCATCAAGGCCTTCCGCGGCGTCACCGAGATGCCTCACAGCGCCCTGGCAGTGCTGGCCCTGATCGCCGACATCCCCCACCTGCACAAGTGGGTCTACCAATGCCGATCGGCTCGGCAGCTCAAGGACCGGCCACCCGAGCAGACCTACACGCGATTTCGGGGCATCTGGCCCGCGTCGGATCGCGACGTCCTGCTGACCACCCAGGTGTACCAGCAGGACGATGGCAGCATCGTGGTCGATTCACGCCAGGTGGATGGCTACCCGCTCTCGGAGGATTTTGTGCGCATGCCCAGCCTGCACAACACCTTCCGCTTGACCCCGCTCAAGGCGCGCTGGACCCGCATCGAGTTTGAGACCCAGGTCGATGTCGGGGGCATGATCCCGTCATGGCTGGCCAATCTGGTGGCCACAGACGCCCCCCTTCACACCCTGCAAGGCATGCGCAAACGCCTGGACGACCACGACAAGTACCAGATCCAATCGGTTGACGAGCTGCCCACCTACTATCTGCAAGGCAAACCCCTGGTGTTCTCGACAGAACACCTCGGAGCCCGTCCCGAACCCCGCTGAAGCGGGCACACTCAACGCCAGGCCTGCGCCACCCGCTCGTGGGTGGGGTGGCGATCCAGCCAGCCCACCAGCACCACGCAGCCCAAGGCCGACAACACCGTGCCGATGCCAAAGGCCCAGGCATAGCCCAGCGTGTCGCCCACCACGCCTCCGGCCAGACCGCCCAGGGCACCCACCGCCACCACGATGCTGGCCAGCAGGGTGTAGTCGGTGCCGGCATGGGCCGGATCGGCCGCATCCATCATCAGGGCGAACAGGGCCACCGAGGCCATGGTGCCCAGCACGCCTTCGGCCACCGTGGCCGCCCACAGCAGCCCGATGCCCCCCAGGCCACAGGCCGCCGCGATGTACAGGCCAAACGCCGCCGCCTGCGCGAGCCCGGTCAACAGCAGGGCCAGACGGCGACTGACACGCAGCATCAACCAGCCCCCCAGCACGGCGCCCAGCAGGCTGGTGCCCGATCCCACGGCGCCCTTCATGAGGGCGATGGTTTCCTTGGTGACGCCCTGGTCCAGCACGAAGGGCGTGATCAGGGCGCTCACCATCTGGTCTCCAAAGCGATAACAGAAGATCAGCCCCACCAGCGTCAGCATGCCGGGCGACAACACCCGGTGCAGCCATGCCCAGGCCAGCGACCATCCCCGCGGGCGGGATGACGCCCCGGTGGTGGGCGAGGCCCCAGCCCCCTGGGGCGCATGCGGTGCGGCGGGCTCACGCCAGCCCCACACCGGCAAGGTCGTGATGGCCAGCAGGGCCGCCATGCACACGAACATCACGCTCCAGTTGCTGCGCGCAAACACCCACAGCAGCAGCCCCCCGCCCAGGATCATGCCCAGGCGGTAGGCACCCACCTGGATGGCATTGGCCAGACCGCGCTCTTGCGCATTGAGCATGCGCACGGCCAGCCCGTCGGTCACGATGTCCTGCGTGGCAGCGATCAGGTTGAAGAGGAACACCGCCACAAAGAGCGCCACGCTCTCGACCTGCAGGTCCATCCACGCCAGCAGCAAGGCCGCCACACAGGCGCCCCCCTGCAGGGCCAGCAACCAGCCCCGCCGTGTGCCGTGGTGATCCACCACCGGCGCCCACAGGAACTTCAAGGCCCAGGGCAGGGCCAGGAACTGCAGCAAGCCAATGGCCGTGAGCGACCAGCCCGCCTCGCGCAGCAGCACAGGCAAGGCCAGAGTGAAAAAACCGAAGGGCAGGCCCTGGGCGGCATAGAGGCCGCTCAGCAGGGTGATCTGCCGGGAGCGGCTGAGGGGCGGGGAGGCGCTCATGCCTCGTCAAGGGTGGTCATGGAAGGCTGCCAATATCGCACAGGACACGCCCTGGCCGTGGCAGACACCCTTGCCACTGCGGAGATTCACCATCACAAACTCCGCATGAAATGCGGAGAAAAAGCACCTGCTTCCGGCCAGGCACCACACTGACCAGCGATGCAGTGTCTCAGGACACCGCGCTGCGGGACATTCAGGACCTGATCGAGTGGGGCGCCCTGCGCCGCACCGCCGGTGGCGGGCGCAGCACAGGGTACGAGATCAGCGACTGATCAACCGCAACTGCCAATCGCCCCGCAGTTCGAGCACTTGAGGCAACCGTCCACCTTGTGCATCTCGTGCGCACCGCACTCGGGGCACTTCTTGCCGGTGTTGGGCACGGGCGCACCACGGCGCACGGCCTCTTCGCGCTGCTCTTCGTCGACACGGGCGCCGCCGCCGCACTCGGCATCGCGACGCGCCAGTCGTGCAGCCAGCACATGGGTGGGGACCTGATTGCCCACCACGTCCAGGAAGCCGCGCTTGTAGAGGATCTGCTGCAGCGCAAAGCCGATGGCCGCCACATCCGAGTCATGGAAGCGCGGGGCCACGGAGCCATCTTCCTTGGTGACCGACCCAAAGCGCACCGGGCCCTTGTCCCAGACCACCTTGCGCATGCTGGCCACGGCCTTGGCCACCGAGCCGCCCGACTGGCCCACCATCGACAGCAGTCGCATGCTGGAGGTGATCCATTGCTGGCCGTCCGAGGTCTGACCGCCCGGGATGAAGAACTCGATGGGGCGCTCGATGGTCACCGGCTGTCCGCCGATGGTGCCCTGCACACGCAGGAAGTTCACGGTCACGTACACCGCCTGCTTGCCCTCGTAGGTCATGAATTCGACCTTGGAGGTGATGCCTTCCAGATCGCCCTCGGGGCGCGAATCGAACTGCTTGCGCAGGGGGTCGTCGTCCGTGCGGGCGACGCTGGCCGCCGGGGCGGTGGCTGCGGCTGCAGCGGGCGTGGGCTCGACCGACAGCACCGCACCCAGCGTGGGATTGGGGCGGTAGGTCGTGATGCCCTTGAGGCCCATGCGATAGGCCTGCAGGTACAGATCGGCGAACTGGTCGAAGGGGTAGTCGGCCGGCACGTTGATGGTCTTGGAGATCGCCGCGTCGATGAAGGGCGCCACCGCCGCCACCATCTCCACGTGCGAGATGGCCGACATGCTCTGAGCCGACACAAAGGCCTCAGGCAGATTGTTGGCATCGCCCCCCTGGCTCAGGTAGACGCGGTAGGCGTGGTCTTCGACCGCATAGATGCGGCTGCTGCCATCGGGCATGCGTTTCTTGCGGTTGTAGGTCCACGAGAAGGCGGGCTCGATGCCGTTGGTGGCGTTGTCGGCAAAGGCCAGGGTGATCGTGCCCGTGGGGGCGATCGACATCAGGTGCGAGTTGCGCAGGCCATGCTTGCGGATGGAGGCGCGCAGCTTCTCGGGCAGGCGCTGCGGGAACTTGCCGGTGCTCAGGTACTTGGCCGCATCGAACAGCGGGAAGGGGCCGCGCTCCTTGGCCAGCTCGACCGAGGCGCCATAGGCCGCATCCCGCATGGTGGCCGAGATGCGCGAGGCCATGTCACGGCCCTCGGGGCTGTCGTAGCGCAGGCCCATCATCACCAGGGCATCGCCCAGGCCCAGGAAGCCCAGGCCGATGCGGCGCTTGGCAGCGGCCTCGACGCCCTGCTCGGGCAGCGGCCACACGGTGGCGTCCAGCACGTTGTCGAGCATGCGCACCGCATGGGCCACGCCCTGCTCGAAGCTGGCAAAGTCAAATCGCGCCTTGGGGCCGAAGGCATCACGCACATGGCTGACCAGGTTGATCGAGCCCAGGTCACAGCAACCGTAGGAGGGCAGGGCCTGCTCGCCACAGGGGTTGGTGGCCTCGATCACCTCGCAGTAGGCCAGGGGGTTCTCTTCGTTGATGCGGTCCAGGAACAGCACACCCGGCTCGGCGAAGTCGTAGGTCGACTTCATGATGGTGGCCCACAGGTCCGAGGCCTTGACGCGCTTGTAGACCCACAGACCATCGTCGCGCCGGTAGGTGTCGGGCACCTCGGGGTGAGGCTGGGCCTCGTGCACCAGCTCCCAGTCGGCATCGGCGGCCAGGGCGTCCATGAAGCCCTTGACCACGCCCACGGACACATTGAAGTTGTTGAGCGTGCCAGGCGTGCGCTTGGCCACGATGAACTCCTCGATGTCCGGGTGGGACACATTGAGGATGCCCATCTGGGCACCACGACGGGCACCGGCCGACTCCACGGTCTGGCAGACCTGGTCGAACACCTTCATGAAGCTCACCGGGCCCGAGGCACGCGAGTTGGTCTTCTTGACCCAGGCGCCCTTGGGGCGGATGTGACTGAAGTTGTAGCCCACGCCGCCACCACGGCGCATGGTCTCGGCGGCCTGCGAGGCCGCATCCATGATGCCCACCTGGCCATCGGAGCCCACCATGGCATCGCCCACCGGCTGCACGAAGCAGTTGATCAGGGTGGCGGCCGTGTCGGCCAGGCCGGCGGCGGCGTTGATGCGCCCACCCATGACCACGCCCAGCTCGGTCTGGGCCTTGTAGAAGGTCTCTTCCCACTGCTGGCGGGCCTCGGGGGTCTTCTCGACCGCGGCCAGGCCTCGGGCCACGCGGCGGCGGATGTCATCGACCGAAGTCTCACCTGGTTCTGCGTATTTTTCGAGCAGAACGTCAACAGAAGCCTCTTGAGGCGGCAGGGTGATGGGGTCGGTCAGTTTGTTCATGGGCGGCAGTGCAGACGTTCAGGAATGAGGGCTGACTGTACGCCTACTGGGCCTCAAAATTCCTTGTTCCCACACAAGGAACAGAGGCAGAAATTTGGTATATGGCGGCGCTCAGGATGCATCACCACGCATGCAAATGACATCAACTGACGCCAACTTTCGTCAATTTGCCGATTTCAAGAAAATCCCGCAAAAACCCGCATGACGAGAAAACGCCGCCTCAGATCGGCAGCGCGGGCCCCTCGCCGCCGAGCAGGGCCAGCGCCCCGCAACCGCGTGTTTCGTACAGGTCCACGCGGTCCACCTGGGGCAAGGTCTTGCGGGCTTCGCGCAGGATCCAGTGCGAGATCGACGCCGCGTCGCAGTCCTCCAGGCCGGGCAACTCGTGCAGGGGGTGGTGGTCCAGCGCCTTGAAGATGGGGTTGAAGCGGTCCTTCACGTCGCCAAAGTCCACCGTCCAGCCCATCACCTCGTCCAGGGGCGCACACAGGTGCAGGCGCAGGGTGTAGGTGTGGCCGTGGATGTGGCTCAGGGGGTCATCGGGCGGCGCGTTGCGCAGGAAGAGGGCGCTGTCCAGCGTCATCTCCTTCCAGATGCGGTAATCATGGCCATTGAAGTTGGCACCACAGGAGCCCGTCTCGTACACCGTCACCCAGGACAGTTCGGGCAGCACGGCCTTCAGGCGCGTCCACAGCCAGCCGGCGATGACCTCGCTGGTGGGGTTGCTCAGGCCTTCGATGGCATTGAGGTACTTGTGGTGCAGCTGCGCATGGAAGGGCGCCCAGACCTCGTCGAGGTGGTCGTAGTCGATGCTGATGTCGCGCCCGCCGGCATCCTGGTTGGCGTGCAGGATCACCTCGAAGCCATGGCCATGCAGGCGCCCGCACTTGTGGCCCATGGGCACGTTGGGCAGCTTGTGGGCCGACTCGAAGCGGTAACGGCGCCAGACATGGGCGTTGTCCTCGCGATCCAGGTCCACCCCCTGGTCGGCCAGGCTCTGGATGCCCACCTGCTCCAGGCCGGGCACCCCCAGGCGGTCACGCAGCCAGCGGGCGATGTTCTCGTCGGTGGGCGAAGGCAACACCTCGTTGAGCAGGCGGTAGTCCAGCAGCTGCGTGCAGGCCTGCAGGCGCTGGCCCAGCGCCTCGACCTCCCCACCCGGGAAAGAGGCCCAGTCAGGCGGCAGGCTGGCGCGGATCTTGGCCACAAAGCTGTGGCCGTGCAGGCCTTGCGCGCGGTGCCCCTGGGGCAGCACGGACACCTGACGGGCCGACTCGAAACCGCGTGAGGCGGTGTGCAAGGTGGTGAGGGTCATGATGGCGTCAATTGGCAGCCGACCCGCTCGGCCCCGGCTCAGGATACTTCTGCGCATTGAGGCGCATCTTGTCCTGCGCGGCGGCCACCAGGTCCACATCCAGCACGGTCGACAACTGCACCAGGTAGAGCAGCACATCGGCCATCTCGTGGGCCACGGCCTGCTTCTGCTCGGGCGCCAGCTCGCGGCTTTGCGCCTCCGTCATCCACTGGAAGTGCTCCAGCAACTCGCCGGCCTCGACAATGAGGGCCGAGGCCAGGTTCTTGGGCGAATGGAACGGCCCCCAGTCGCGCGCATCAGCGAACTGTTGCAGGCGCTGGGCCAGTTGTTGGAGGCTGTCAGGTGCGGGGGTCACAGCCCGCACTGTACTGCAGCGCTTCAGCGCTGAGCGTCGGCCAGCGGCTTCCAGTGCAGAAAGCCGAACAGCAAGGTCAGGAAGGCGCTGACCACGAAGGGGCCCTTGTACAGCGCCACCTGTCGACGAAAGATCACCACCTCCAGCACATGCGCGCCCAACAGGATGGCCACTCCCAGGCGCAGCCCGTGGGTTGCCTCGGGGCTCAAGCCCGGCAGGGCGACAAAAAAGCTGGCGAGGGTGGCCGCGTACAGGGCCAGCGCGCCGATCTTGTTGACGGTGTAGAACATGTGCGTCTCCGGTGTTTTAGTTGACAACGACCATTGTCAAAACAGACGGATGCTATCGCATGTGCCGCCCCCCTCCCTCGGCACGTCCCAAATTACCCAGGACAGCAAATAAATTTGACGCCCCGTCCTCAATGTTGGCCCACAAACAGCCGACATTCAGGTGTCGTTCAGTCAGTCACTCTTGTCCCGGGTGGCTGCAGATGTGGATGTGCGGGACAAAAAAGCCCTCTCGACCAGCCGTGTGCTGGCTCGTTTCATCCATCAACACGATACCGTCATGCACCGTCCGCTCTCTCCAGCTGGCGTCGACAGCGCCCCTCCGGTGTCTCGTCATCGGGATCTGGCGTGGGCCAGCCTGGCCTGCCTGGTCGCAACGATCCCCTTGCTCGACCAGATCAATGCCTACACCCTGACCCCGCCGATCGCCATGGCCGTGCTGGGCGCGTGGCGCCTGTGGCGCGCACCCAGGGCCCAGGCTCCCGCCACGGACACCGACGCAGCCACCCTCGCGTCGGCCCAGGGCACCGAGCCGCTGAACCATCTGCTGCTGGGCGTGCTGCCCGTGTGGCACCAGCATGTGGTGTCGGCCCGCACCCAGATCGATGACGCGGTGAACGACCTGGTGGGCAACTTCGCCTCCATCACCGATCAGTTCGAGGCCGCCGGCTTCAAGGGCACGGTGAGCGCGTCCTCCCAGAACGACGCCACCGCCTCGCTGCTGGCGCTGTGCGAGGAAGAGCTGCAGCAGGTCATCACCGTGATGAATGCCCTGACACACAGCAAGGACGCGATGAACACGAGCATGCAGGAGCTGATGCTCGCGACCAAGGACCTGCAGACCATGGCCGCCGGGGTGGCCCAGATCGCCTCGCAGACCAATCTGCTGGCCATCAATGCCGCCATCGAGGCTGCCCATGCCGGCGATTCAGGGCGCGGCTTTGCCACCATCGCCAAGGAGATCCGTGGCCTGTCCCAGTCATCGGCGCAGACGGCCAGCCAGATCACGCAGCGCATCGCGCGGGTCACCGAGATCATGAACGGCACCTCGGCCGCCGCCGCCAAGGCGTCCACGGAAGAAGAAACCGCCATCGGGCGCTCCAGCAGCGCCGTCAACGACGTGCTGGCCCACATGCGCCAGCTCAGCGCCGACGCAGACACCATGCGCGACCGGGGCAATGTCATCCGCAACGACATCGAACAGCTCATCATCGGCCTGCAGTTTCAGGACCGCGTGAACCAGCTGATGTCGGTGGTCGATGGCGACATCACCCGCCTGCGCGATCAGGTGGAGCGACACGATCCGCCGCCGCCCGCCGAGCAATGGCTGCAAGAGCTCCAGACGCGCTACACCATGCGCGAACAGCGGCACCGCACGGATGTCACCAATGCTGCAGCGTCCGCGGATGCACCCGCTCGCAAGGTCGTGTTTTTCTGAATCCAAAGTTCAAAGCCAAGGGAAGGGCCACCATATGTCCAAAACCGTTCTGGTTGTCGATGACTCCAGCTCCTTGCGTGCCCTCGTGAAGATGGCGCTGGTGCGGGCGGGTTACAGCGTGATCGAAGGTGCCGATGGCCGCGAAGGCCTGGCCCAGCTCGACAAGGCCGGCAAGGTGCATCTGATCGTCAGTGACGTGAACATGCCCAATATGGACGGCATCACCTTCGTGCAGCAGATCAAGCAGCATCCCAAGCACAAGTTCATCCCGGTCATCATGTTGACCACGGAAGATGAAACCGCCAAGATGCAACAGGCCAAGGCCGCCGGCGCCCGCGCCTGGCTGATCAAGCCCTTCAATCCGCCCGAGTTGCTGGACGCAGTCTCCCGGCTGGCCGCCGCCTGAGGAGCTCGCCATGCCCCATGCCTGTGAGCTGCCCGCCGAACTGACGATCTACACGATCGGTGAGTTCTACCCCGAGTGCGTGAACTGGGTGACGGCCCCGACGGACGAACACGACGATGGCTGCCTGCGCGTGGCCGCCGGCTCCGTCGCCGAGGTCGATGCCGCCGGGGTGCAACTGCTGCTGTCGCTGTTGAACAGCCTGCAACGCCAGCACCGTCGCCTGACACTGGTCGACCCCAGTCAGGCCCTGATGTCGGCGGTCAAGACCCTGGGCGCCTGCAGCCTGATGCGCGACGCCGACCTGAAAGGAGTCGCCCTGTGAGCCAAGCCCCCAGCGATGACGATCTCATCCAGGAAATGCTGCCGGCCTTCATCGAAGAGGCCCACGAGCAAATCGCCGCGCTCGAGCAGTTGCTGCTGCAACTGGAGGCGACGCCCGATGACAGCGAGCTGCTCCATGCCCTGTTCCGCTGTGCGCACACCATCAAGGGTTCGGCCGGCGTGTTCGGCCTGGACCGGGTGGTGAACTTCACGCACCATGTGGAAGCCCTGTTGCAGCCCATGCGCGAGGGTCGTCTGTGCCTCACGCCCGCCCTGAGCACCTTGTTGCTGCAAAGCAATGACGTGATCCGTGCGCTGGTCAACGAGGCCGGCAACGACCCGGACGATGACCCCGACACCGTGCAGACCCGCGAGGCCCTGGTGACGCGCCTGAAGCAGGCCACCGCCGAAGCCACGGGCGACACGCCCTCACCCGCACGATGCCCGACCGAGCCCACCGCTGGCCCGGATGCCGATACCGGGCTGCGCCGCTGGCAGATCTCGGTGCGCTTCACGGCCGACACCTTCCGCCATGGCATCGACCCCTTGACACTGCTGAACTATGTGGCTGGCCTGGGCGCCATCCCTTGTGCGCTGTGTGATGCGCAGACCATCCCGCCGCTGGAGGCCCTGGATCCCGAAGATTGCCATCTGGCCTTCGAGTTCCAGCTGGACACCACGGCCACGCGCGAGGAGATCGAACAGTCCTTCAAGTTTGCGCGCGAGGACTGCGAGCTGATCATCCTCGAGCCGGGCGCCAGCCCCAAGGATCTGGTCACGCTCATCGAGGCCATGCCCGATCAGCCCCGACTGGGCGACATCCTCGTGTCGGCCGGCGCCATCTCCCGGGTGCAACTGCTGCAAGGCTTGCAGACCCAGAACGAGGCGGCCGATGCGACGGACTCGTCCGGCCCGGCCCCACGCCTGGGTGAGGTGCTGCAAAGCAGCGCCGCCGTCAGCCCCACCGTGGTGGCCGCCGCACTGCAGAAGCAGCAACGCCAGCGCTCAGGGGGCCCCGGCACAGGCGATGAGAGCCACTACATCCGCGTGCACGCCGACCGTCTGGACGAAGTCATCAACCTGCTGGGCGAGCTGGTGATCGCGGGCGCCGGCGCCTCGATGCTGGCGCGTCAGACCCGTCAGCGCTCACTGGTGGAAGCCAACCAGCAGGTCACGCGCCTGATCGAGGGCATCCGCAACAGCACCTTGAAGCTGCGCATGGTGCCCATCGGGGAGACCTTCACGCGCTTTCGGCGGGTGGTGCGCGACACTGCCGCCGAGCTGGGCAAGGAAGTCGCCCTGGAGATCGTGGGCGGCGACACCGAACTGGACAAGGCCATGGTGGAGCGCATCGCCGATCCGCTCATGCACCTGGTGCGCAACGCCCTGGACCATGGCCTGGAAACACCAGAGCAGCGGGTCGCATCAGGCAAGCCGCCCCAGGGCAAGCTGACGCTGAGCGCTTGCCACGAATCCGGCAGCATCCTGATCCGCATCATCGACGATGGCCGCGGGGTGCAGCGCGACAAGGTGCTGCAGCGCGCCTGGGACCAGCGCCTGCTAGAGCAGGGCGAGGTGCCCCCCGATCACGAGATCCTGAACCTGATCTTTGCCCCGGGCTTTTCCACCGCGGAGAAGATCACCAACCTCAGCGGTCGCGGCGTGGGCATGGATGTCGTGCGCAGCAACGTCGAGGCCCTGCGAGGGTCGGTCACGATCTCCAGCGAAGGCGGGCAGGGCTCGTGCATCGAGATCCGTCTGCCCCTGACCCTGGCCATCATCGACGGCTTCCTGGTCGGCGTGGGGCCCTCCAAGTTCATCCTGCCGCTCGACGCCGTGGTCGAGGTGATCGCCAACCGGGCTGCGGCCACCGCGGTAGATGCCAGCGGACGCTGCTGCGTCGAGTTGCGCGGCGAAGTGCTGCCGGTGGTCGATCTGCGCACCCTCTATGCCCTGGACTCGCCCCCGCCCGAACGCAGCAGCGTGGTGGTGGTGCGCTCGGGCACGCGTCGTTATGGCGTGCTGGTCGATGCCCTGCTGGGGCAGCACCAGACCGTCATCAAACCCCTGGGCCTGATGCTGCGCAGTCTGCGTGGCGTGTCGGGCTCGTCCATCCTGGGCACCGGCGAAGTCGCCTTGATCGTCGACGCCGCCGCCCTGGGTCAACTCGCAGCGCAGCCACGCACGGTGCACGGCAAGACACAGCGGTCCGATGGCTCTGCCAGCCCGATCGCCCACACTCAACTCTAGGAGATCGCGATGACACAGCACAGCCCGTCCTGGTGGCTCAAACTGCTTGCAGGCAAGGAACTGCAACGCCACAGCGACATCCTGGCCGAGCACGAACGTGCACGCCAGGATGCCGAAGAGGCCATGAACACGCTCAAGGGCCGTCTGGCCGAAGTGGAGTCGGAGCTGAAGGTGCGCACCGACATCATGAATGTCACCAGCATCGTCTCCGAGGCCGACAAGAAGGGCGACATCGTCAGCGTCAACGAGAAGTTCATCCAGGTCTCCAAGTACCGGCGTGACGAGCTGATCGGGCAACCCCACAGCACCACGCGCCACCCGGACATGCCCAAGGAGACCTTCAAGCAACTGTGGTCCACCATCGGGCGCGGCGAGATCTTCCGTGGCGTGATCAAGAACCGCGCCAAAGACGGCACGCCTTACTACGTCGATGCCGTGGTGGCGCCCATCCTGGGCGACAACGGCAAGCCCATGAAATACCTGGGCGTGCGTTATGACATCACCGAAGCCGAGATCGAACGGCAGAACGCCAAGGGCATCCTGTCGGCCATCGACCGCTCCTATGCCTTCATCGAGTTCGATCTTCAGGGCCATGTGCTCAACGCCAATCAGAACTTCCTGGGCGTGATGGGCTATCGACTGGAGGAGATCGTCGGCAAGCACCACCGCATGTTCGTGGACCCCAGCCAGGCCGCCGAACACGCCTATCACCAGTTCTGGCAGGACCTGCAATCGGGCAAGCCCCGCAATGATGTCTTCAAGCGCATCGCCAACGGCGGCCGCGAAGTCTGGATCCAGGCCGTCTATGCGCCCGTGTGCGACGAAATGGGCCGGGTGGTCAAGGTGGTCAAGCTCGCCACCGATGTGACGGAAAGCGTCATGGCCAGCCGCATGCTGAACCTGTCGGTGGAGCAGGCACAGGCCGTCACCTCGGCCGCCATGGCCGGGGACCTCTCGCAGCGCATCCCTCTGGAGGGCAAGAGCGGCCCCATCAAGGTGCTGTGCGAAGGCGTCAATGCCCTGATCGACACCACCTCGGTCATCTTCAACGACATGGGTCGCGTGCTTGGGGCCCTGTCGGCCGGTGACCTCACCCAGCGCATCGAACGGGACTACGAAGGCACGTTTGCCGAGGTCAAGAACGACGCCAACGCGGCCAGCGAGAAGCTGGCGGCCATCATCGACGATGTGGGCCGCGTGTTCTCGGCCCTGGCCGAAGGTGATCTGAGCCAGCGCATCACGCGGGAGGCCGAAGGCGTGTTCGATCAGGTCAAGAACGACGCCAACACCAGCGCCGACAAACTCGCCGAGGTGATCGACGAAGTGCGTGCCGCCGCCAATGCGCTGACGGGGGCGGCCAACCAGGTCAGCGCCACGGCGCAGTCGCTGTCGCAATCGGCCAGCGAGCAGGCCAGCTCGGTCACCGAGACCACCTCGTCCATCGAACTGATGTCCGCCTCGATCACGCAGAACAGCGACAACGCCCGGGTGACCGATGTCATGGCCACCAAGGCCAGCAAGGAAGCCGATGAGGGCGGCGCGGCCGTGACCCAGACGGTGAGCGCCATGAAGCAGATCGCCCAGAAGATCGGCATCATCGACGACATCGCCTACCAGACCAATCTGCTGGCCCTCAATGCCGCCATCGAAGCGGCCCGCGCGGGCGAGCATGGCAAGGGCTTTGCGGTGGTGGCCGACGAGGTGCGCAAGCTGGCCGAACGCAGCCAGGAAGCCGCCAAGGAGATCGGTGACCTCGCCGGGGACAGCGTCTCCACCGCGGAGCGAGCAGGCAAGCTGCTCGACGAGATCGTGCCCTCGATCCAGAAGACCTCCGAGCTGGTGCAGGAGATCGCTGCCGCCTCGCAGGAGCAGAGCCAGTCGGTCACCCAGATCGGCAGCGCCATGGGCCAGTTGAGCAACACCACGCAGATGAACGCCTCGGCATCCGAAGAGCTCGCCGCCACCTCGGAAGAGCTGTCCGGCCAGGCCGAGCAACTGCTGCAGTCGGTGGCCTTCTTCAACTTGGGCGAGCCCGAAGAGGCCTCGCGCCGCAGCCGTGCCGAATCCGATCACCCCATGGAGCGCCGCGCACCGAACTCACCCATGCGTGGACATGGCCACAAGGCCGTCCAGCCCAGCGTGCCCAAACTGGCCACGGGCACACGGGGCAACTTCCGCCCCTACTGAGCAGGAGCACACCATGAGCAACGTCGGCAATGACAGCGTGCCCGCCCAGTTCCTCACCTTCTGGCTGGGCGAAGAGGTGCTGGGCATGGACATCCGCACCGTGCGAGAGATCATCCAGTGCGGTCCCATGGCCACCGTGCCCCTGATGCCGAGCTTCCTGCGCGGGGTCATCAATCTGCGGGGCTCGGTCGTGCCGGTGATCGATCTGAACGCCCGCTTTGGCCGCCCCCCTGCCAAGGTGGGCAAGAAGAGCTGCATCGTCATCTTCGACGCGATCCGATCGGGTGAACGCACCGAGCTGGGCCTGCTGGTCGATGCGGTCAGCGAGGTCATCAAAATCGCCCAAGACCAGATCGAGCCCGCACCCGATTTCGGCATGTCCGTGCGCCGGGATTTCATCCGCGGCATCGGCAAGGTCGGCAAGCGCTTTGTCATCCTGCTGGAGCCCGACCGCGCACTGGATGTCCAGGAAATGGCCCATCTGTGCGAGGCGGCCCAGGAAGTGGTCACCTCCTGATCATCCGCAGGCCCCGACATGCACCCCCTGGCCGACGACACCTACCGCAAGATCGCGGGTCTGATGCATGACAGCATCGGCCTGTCCTTCAACGACAGCAAGAAGGCGCTGGTCTCCTCGCGCCTGACACAGCGTCTGCAACGCCTGAACATCGGCGGCTTCGAAGAGTACTTCGCACTGATCTCGGGCGATCAAGATCATGGCGAGTTTCAGGTCGCCGTTGACCTGCTGACCACCAACGAGACCTATTTCTTCAGAGAGCCACTGCACTTCGAGCTCCTGGAGCGAGAGCTGAGCCAGAAGCGTCCAGCATCCCTGTCGGTGTGGAGCGCGGCCTCGTCCTTCGGCGACGAGGCCTACAGCATCGCCATGCTGCTGGCCGACCTGCAGATGCAGGGGCGAGTGGGTCAGCACTGGTCCATCCTGGGCACCGACATCAGCGACCGCGTGCTGCGCAGCGCCAGCGAGGCGGTGTTCCCGCAGGAGCGTCTGCGCGAGGTCTCACCCCAGCGCCTCAAGCGCTATTGCCTGCGTGGCGAGGGCGACTTCGACGGCCTGGTCAAGATCCAGCCCCGCATCACCGAGCATGTGCGCTTCGGTCAGTTGAACCTGTGCCAGCCCATCGAGGCCATCGGGCCCTTTGATGTCGTGTTCCTGCGCAATGTGCTGATCTACTTCGATGAGCCCACCAAGCGCCAGGTGGTGAATCAGGTGCTGGGCCAGTTGCGCGTGGGCGGCCTGTTCTTCATCGGCACCGCCGAGGGGCGCGTGCAGGCCGATGTGCCTCTGCAGCCCCTCGCTCCCGGCGTGTTCCGCAAGCTGGCCCGGGATGCCCGGTGATGGGACAAGCGGCCCCACGCGTCATCACGCTGCACCCCGGCGATGTGGCCCTGGGGCTGCGAGGCGATCGGCTGCAGACCCTGCTGGGCTCCTGCGTGGCCATCGTGCTCACCGATCCCCGGCGCACGGTGGGCACCATGTGCCACATCGTTCACTCCCGGTCCGCCGAGCAGGCGGGCAGTTCATCGTGTGCCTATGGCGACATGGCCATGAAGCGCATGATCGAGCTGCTGCAAGCCCATGCGATCAGCGTCTCGCGCTGCGAAGCCTATGTCTATGGAGGCGGCAACATGTTCCCCCATCTGGTGAGCGGCCCTTCGGTGGGAGACTGCAACGCACAGTGGGCACTCGATGCCCTGGAGGCGATGGGCGTGGGCGTGATCTCGGTGGATCTGGGCGGTGCCGTGTACCGCCAGTTGAGCTGGACCGTGGGACCCGAATCCCCTCACACTGTGGCGATCCCCTTATGACCGACCCGAACAAGATCAAGGTCTATGTGGTCGATGACTCGGCCGTGGTGCGCCAGGCCCTGATGCACATGCTGCAAGGCGAGCCGGGCATCGAGCTGATGGGCAGCGCCCCCAACCCCCTGATCGCCGGCCCCGTGATCCGCAAGACACGCCCCGACGTGCTGCTGCTGGACATCGAGATGCCGGGCATGGACGGCCTGACCTTTCTGCGCCAGATCATGGGCGAGATGCCCATCGCCACGGTCATCTGCTCGACCCTGACCGAACAGGGCAGCAAGATCGCACTTGACGCCCTGGCAGCCGGCGCTGTGGCCGTGGTGGGCAAACCCCGCCTGGGCCTGCGGCAGTTCCTGGAGGACTCCAGACGTGAACTGGTGCAGACCCTGAAAACCGCCGCCCGCTCGCGCCCGCGCGGCATCGCGCCGGGGCCCGCCAGCGCCAGAGCCACGGCCTCGAACGCCCCGCCCCCCGTGGTCCCCGGTGTGCATGGCCTGGCCGTGAACAAGCCTGTGGTGCTGGGCGCCTCCACGGGCGGCACCCAGGCCATCGAATCCGTCCTGATGGGCCTGCCTGGAGACTGCCCGGGCATCGCCATCGTGCAGCACATGCCCGAGCATTTCACCGCCATGTACGCCCAAAGGCTGGATGCGGCCTGCGCCATGCATGTGCGCGAAGCCCGGGATGGCGACCGCATCCAGCGCGGGGTGGTGCTGATCGCCCCGGGGGGCAAGCACATGCAGTTGCGCAAGAGCGGCGGTCAGTACTTCGCCGTCATCAGCGATGGCCCCCCCGTCAACCGCCACAAGCCCTCCGTGGACGTGCTGTTCCAGTCCGCCGCCGAATGCGCGGGCAAGGATGTGCTGGCCATCCTCCTGACCGGCATGGGCAACGACGGCGCCCGAGGCATGAAGCGCCTGCACGACGGTGGCGCGCGCACCGTGGCGCAGAACGAGGAAACCTGTGTCGTCTTCGGCATGCCGATGGAGGCCATCCGGCTTCAGGGGGTCGACGAGGTCCTGCCCCTGGGCCAGGTGGCCCGCGCCATCTTGCAGTTCGATCGCCGGGGCTGACGCGGTACTCTGGGCCTCAGTCCGGGGTCCGCACCATCGTGATCGCCTCGAAGGGGCACACCACGGCGCATTTCGAGCAGCCGGTGCAGCCCGGCTCGTCATGCAGCACCGCGTGTTTGGGGCCCCAGCCACGGGGGCCTTGTGCCTGCAGGGACATCACCAGGGGTGGACACGCCCCCACACATCGACCGCAACCTGTACAGCGGTCGGGATCGACGACGGGCAGCGGCTTGCGGCTCACAAGACCATCGACGGCCGCTCGGCCAGATGCGCGCGCCAGCGCATCAGGTGGGGCTGCTGCTCGGTGATGCCCACCTTGACGATGCGCGCAAAGTCCACAGCCACCACGGCGGTGATATCGGCCAAGGTGAAGCGCTCGGTGGCAATGAACTCCCGTCCGGCCAGTCGCGCGTCGAGCGTCTGGAAAAACTGCTGCACCCGAGCGCGCCCCCGTTGGGCCAGCTCGGGGATCTGGGGATAGTCCACCGGCCCGGGCAGCGCCCGGTTGACCATGGCCGGGCTGCTGTTGCGAAAGGCCTCGGCAATGGCCAGCAGGCCCTCGAACTCGGCCCGCCAGGCCCAGCTGGCCACCTCGGCCTTGTCTTCGGGTGTCACACCCATCAAGGGAGGATCGGGGTATCGGGCTTCCACATAGGCGGCAATGGCCGCGTTGTCGGTCAGCACCCGGCCTTCTTCGGTACGCAGGGCCGGCACCGTGCACAAAGGGTTCACCTGGCGATAGGCCTCGCTGAGCTGTTCGCCTGTGCGCAGATCGACCTGCACGGTCTCGTGGGCCAGGCCTTTTTCAGCCAGCAGGATGCGGGCACGGCGGGGGCTGGGCGCGGTGGCGCAGTCATAGAGGATGAGGCTCATGCGCGCTTGTCCTGCGTGAGGGTGTCGAAGTCGCTGGCATCGTGCCGCTCGTGCAATTGGCTGGCCGGATCCCCCCAGGTGCGGTTGACCATGCGCCCACGCCGCACGGCGGGTCGCTGCGCGATCTCGTCGGCCCAGCGGATGACGTGGGTGTAGGTATGCACCTGCAGGAACTCGCCCGCCTCATAGAGCTGGCCCTTGGCCATCGCGCCATACCAGGGCCAGATGGCCATGTCGGCAATGGTGTAGTCCTCGCCGGCCACATAAGGGCGCTCGGCCAGCAAGCGATCGAGCACATCCAGTTGGCGCTTGACCTCCATGGCGTAGCGGTCGATGGCGTATTCGATCTTGGTCGGCGCATAGGCATAGAAGTGGCCAAAGCCGCCGCCCATGAACGGGGCACTGCCCATCTGCCAGAACAGCCAGGACAGGCACTCGGCCCGGCGTGCGGGCTCGGTGGGCAGGAAGGCGCCGAACTTCTCGGCCAGGTACATCAGGATGGCACCCGACTCGAACACCCGGATGGGCTCGGGCCCGCTGCGGTCCAGCAGGGCCGGGATCTTGGAATTGGGGTTGACGGCCACAAAGCCGCTGCCGAACTGCGCGCCCTCCTGGATGGGAATCAGCCAGGCGTCGTACTCGGCGCCCGTGTGCCCCAGGGCCAGCAACTCCTCCAGCATCACGGTCACCTTCACGCCATTGGGCGTGGCCAGGGAGTACAGCTGCAGGGGGTGGCGGCCCACAGGCAGGTCCTGCGCGTGCGTGGGCCCGGCGATGGGGCGGTTGATGTTGGCGAACTTGCCACCATGGCCTGGCGTCCAGGTCCAGATGGCGGGGGGCGTGTAGGGGGTGGGGTCGCTCATCTCGCCAGATTAACAAATGGCGGGGCCTCCATGGGGCCACGTCAGCGGTCAGCCCGTTGCAACAGCAGGGCTTTTTCCCGCTCATTGCCGGCCAGCGAGGCCGCCTTCAGATAGGCCTCCCGCGCCGCTTCGGCACGGCCCAGCTTGTCCAGCAGATCGGCCTGCACGGCAAACAGCCAGTGGTAGCGCTGCAGGGCCTTGTCGCTCAGCAAGGTGTCCACGATGCGCAGACCCGCTGCGGGTCCCTCGGCCATGCTCACTGCCACGGCCCGGTTGAGTTCCACCACCGGGGAAGGCGCCACCCGCATCAGCTCGGCGTACAGGCCCGCCATGCGGTGCCAGTCGGTGTCCTGGGGTCGCGCGGCGCGGGCGTGGCAGGCCGCGATCTCGGCCTGCAAGCGATAGGAGCGGGCCGTCTGGCCCAGGGCCTCCGCGCGGGCCAACGCCGCCAGGCCTTGCTCAATGAGCGCGTGGTCCCAGCGGGAGCGGTCCTGATCGTTCAGCAAAATGGGTTCGCCCTGTGCATCCGTGCGAGCGGCCATGCGGGAGGCCTGGATCTCCATGAGGGCCAGCAGGCCATGCACCTCGGCTTCCTGCGGGGCCAGGTCGGCCAGCAGGCGGCCCAGGCGCAAGGCCTCCTGGCACAGCGCCGGGCGCATCCAGTCCTGACCCGTGGTGGCGGTGTAGCCCTCGTTGAAGATCAGGTAGACCACCTCCAGCACCGAGGCCAGGCGCTCGCCCAGGGCCGGGGCACGCGGCAGCTCAAAGGGCACCTTCGCCTCCGACAGGCTGCGCTTGGCCCGCACGATGCGCTGGGCCACCGTGGGCTCGGACACCAGACAGGCGCGGGCGATCTCGTGCGTGCTCAGGCCCCCCAGCAGCTTGAGGGTCAAGGCCACGCGCGCATCGGTCGACAGCACCGGGTGGCAGGCCGTGAAGATCAGGCGCAGCAGATCGTCCCCGATCGGATCCTGGCGGGCGGCATCCAGCGCATCGACAAAGTCAGGCACGATCAAGGCCTCCTGGGCGTCCAGATCACGGGCCAGCTCCTCATGGCGGGCCGCGCTCATCTGGCGGTGTCGCAGGTGGTCCAGGGCGCGGTTCTGGGCCACGGTCATCAGCCAGGCGGCGGGCTTGTCAGGCAGGCCATCGAGGGGCCAGCGCTCCAGGGCGGCCACCAGGGCGTCCTGCGCCAGCTCTTCGGCCACCCCCAGGTCCTGCACGCGGCGCATCACCACCGCCACGATGCGGGGCGACTCGGCGCGCCACACGGCCGCGATGGTGTCGTGAACCTGGGAATGCATGCGCCGCGCCCTGCGCCCTCACATCTGCTCGGGAGCGGCGCTCTCATCCATGTAGAACACCTCCCACTGATGCCCGTCCAGATCGGCAAAGCCGTGCTGATACATGAAGCCGTAGTCCTTGGGCTCGTTGGGCGTGGTGGCCCCGGCGGCCACGGCCTTGCCGATGAGGGACTCGACCTCTTCGCGGCTGTCGCACGACAAGGCGATCAGCACCTCGGTCGACTGTTTCGCATCGCTGATGGGCAGCTTGGTGAAACCCTGAAAGAAGGGCTCGACCAGCAGCATGGCGTAGATGTTGTCGGCAATCACCATGCAGGCCCCCTGCTCATTGGTGAAGCGGGGGTTGAAGCTCATGCCCAGGGCCTTGAAAAAGGCCTGCGAGCGGGCCATGTCCTGGATGGGCAGGTTGACGAAGATGTTGCGGATCATGGGGATCTCCTTGTGAATCGACAGTGGCGTCTTCACTTCCAAGACGAAGCAGCCTGGTCGACATCGACAGGCATGGCCCCCGGACGAACCCGGATCAGGCCTGGCTGTCGTCGAAACAAGGGGCCAGGGCCCGCACCTCGACCGTGCACCACTGTGCGGCCGGGCAGTCGTGTGCCAAGGCGATGGCCTCCTCACGCGTGACGTTCTGCAGCAGGAAGAAGCCGCCGATCATTTCCTTGGCCTCGGAAAACGGGCCGTCCATGACCTTGGCCTGGCCCCCCGCATGGCTGATGCGCACGGCGCCCGCATGCGATGACAAGGACTCCATGGCCTGCAGCTTGCCCTGCGCCGCCAGGCCCTCGCCAAAACGCCGCATGAGGGCATAGGCCTCCCGGCCTTCGGCCTCGGTGCGGGTCGCCCTTTGACCGGGCGGTTCGATGATGAGGAGCATGTAGGACATGGGCAGGCACCAGGTGACAAGACGCCACCAATATAGCAACGCCTGCCCCCGGGCCCGATCCGCGCCCGGCCACACTCAGTTGGCCAGGCCGCGCCCTCCCTTGCGCTGGCCCATGCCGTACTCGGGTGGCTGACGCACCGCGCGGTACATGTCGTGGTGCGTCATGCCGATGCCTTGCAGAAACTGATCCCGCAGGGCCAGCACCGAATCCACCGACTCGTCCGACGCCTCGATCAGATAGCCCTGGATGCGCTCCAGCTCTTCGATCTGGCGCTCGCTGAAGGTGGGCTTGGCCCACATCGGCAGCATGGTGCATGCCGTGAAGCCCCAGGCCGTGGGGCAGTGGTGCACCTCCTGGGCCAGCATCGCCTGGTTCAGATCTTCCAGCGCACTGCGGCCCAGGTCCTCGACCAGGCCATGCTCGACCACCTGGGCGGCCACCACCCGAGGCTCGGCCACATCCATCACCACACGACACAAGACCACATCGCCGAAGGCGTGCAGGCGGTGTCGCCAGTGCCCCTGATACAAACACGCTGCGGCAATCGGTTGATCGCTGTCCGAGGAAACGTTGTCAAACCAGTTCATGGCGCCATCCTCCGTAAGTGCGGTTTCAGGAAGGTGCCCTCTGCAGTACAGCACAGGTCACTGATGACCATCATGCAGAAATCCCGGCCCTTTGAGTGGGAGGAATTGGCAGCTTTATTCAAACGCGGGGTTTTCATGCAACGGGGCCGCACAGGGGCTGCATTCGCCTTTATGCTGGAGTGCTGGGTCAAGCACAGGCCCGCGCCTGCCGGACCGCTCAGCTCCGCGATATTCATCCTGTTTTTTATACGTCAAACTTCGATAAATGCTGCTTTTTCAGAAGTGATGTTGCGCGCACATTGAAGCCTCACCGCTCACTGTTTCCACCTGAAGGAGGTTCAAAGTGCGCAGCTACCCTCAAAACAGCCCGCAAGCCGCGGCCCGCATCGTTGCCCTGGTACTGATCTCGGACGGCCACGTCTGCAAGTCGGAGATCGACGCCCTCAACCATCTGCAGATCGAATCCGAACTGGGCCTGCCTCCGGGCGGCTTTGCGCCCGTGGTGCAGACCCTGTGCGAAGACCTGCTGCTGAGCACCGGCTCGCTGGGTGGGGTGGACGAATCGACACTGGCCTCCCTGCTGGCCGAGGTCGATGCGCCCGCCTTGCGCCTGACCGTGCTGCGTCTGGCCGATGCGGCCATCGTGGCGGACCGCCACCTGAGCGAAGGTGAAGCGCAGGTGATGACCGCGCTGCACCACCACTGGGTGCTGAACGACCCGGCGCCCGCCTTGCAGGCCGCCTGACACGCGGCGGCTGGGGCCGCGAGCCCCGGCGTGCCACAGCACCCCGTCAACCACCCGCCAGCCAGGCCAGAAGGGTCTTGCGCTGGGCCGACGAATGCGGGTGAGACAGCAGCCCTTCGACCACGAAGGTGCCCACGGTGGCCATCAGCTGGGCGCGCTCGGGGCTGTGGCCCGCCTGGGTCAGCGCCTCGATGATGTGGGCCTCCAGCATGAGGTGATAGCGATCGTGCCACTCCCGCACGGCGGGTGATGACTCGACCCGGGCGTGGATGGCATGTACCACAGCCTCATGCTCACTGAACCGGGCCATGAGCCAGGTCAGCCGCTGCAGCATGGAGCGGAAGTGCCTGGCGCGGTAGTCGGCCAGGCCCTGGGCGGTCAGGTGCTCGGCCACCGCCAGAAGCACCTCGTCCTTGCCCGCAAAGTACCAGTAGATGGTGTTGGGGGCGATGCCCGCGGCCCGCGAGATCATGGCCATGGAGGTGGCATCAAAACCATGCGCTTGAAACAGGGCGAGCGCATGCCCGACGATCTCGTCGCGCTTGACCTGAGCGTCGATGTCGCGTTTGTTCCTGGCCATGGGTGGAGGATAATTCACGATCTTGAATGCCATTCAAGTCAAACCGCAAGGACGCTCCTGATGTCTGTGGCCATCGTCGAAAACCCAATTGAATTCCTGTCCGACGGCACGGTGTGCCGGGGCTTGTTTGTCCGCCCTGCGGCCATCGATCCGCCTGCACCCCTGGTGGTGATGTCGCATGGCCTGGGCGGCTTGTACGAGATGCGTCTGGATGCCTATGCGCGCCGCTTTGCCGAGGCGGGCTATGCGGTGCTCACGTTTGACTACCGCCACTTCGGGCGCAGCGACGGCCAGCCCCGGCACTGGCTGGTGCGGGAGTGGCAGCAGGCCGACATCATGGCGGCCATCGACCACGGCAAGACCCTGCCCGGAGTGGATGGGCGTCGGGTGATCCTGTTCGGCTCGTCGCTGGCGGGCGGGCACATGATCGATGTCAGCTGCGCGCGCAAGGACATCTCCGCCACCATCATCCAGGGGCCCTTCACCGATGGGCTGGCGTCGGCCCGGGCACTGGCCGTGCCCAGCGTGCTGGGGGTGGGGCTCTTTGCCCTGGCTGATGCGCTGTCGCGGCTGGTGCGACGCAAGCCGGTGCTGGTGCCCCTGGCAGGCACCTGGGGCACTCCGGCCTTGATGACCGCGCCCGATGTGGTCCAGGGCGTGCTCAAGCTGTTCCCCCCAGGCACGGTGCTGTCGGGGCGCTTGTCGAAACACTTCCGGCGCTTTGCACAAAAGACCATCCACCTGACGCCCAACATCAGCACGTCCGAGCGGCCTGAGGCCGATCCGATCAGCGATCTCACGGGGTCCATCATCCTGCCCACAGGCACGGTGCTGATCAACGGCGTGAGCGCCCTGTTCGGGCTGATGATCATGACCTGGCGCCCGGGCAAAAAGCTCTCTCAACTGCGATCGCCCATGCTGGTGTGCGTGTGCGAGCACGATTCAGTGGCGCCCCCGGGGCCCACCTTGCGCTACGCCCGCGCTGCGCCTCAGTGTGAAACACGTGTCTACCCCTATGGGCATTTCGACATCTACACCGACGAGCCCTTTGACCTCATGACGGCGGATCAACTGGCCTTCTTGCAGCGGGTGGTGCCGGTGAATTGATGAGATGGGGCTGGCATGATCCGCTCATGACACTGAACACCCTGGACCACGAGACCGGCCCGCAGCCCCGGCGCTGCCTGATCATCCTGCACGGCCTGGGCGCCGATGGCAGCGACTTCGAACCCGTGTGCCAGGCGCTGGCACGCGATCTGGCCGATCTGGGGCCCCTGCGCTTCGTGCTGCCCAGCGCCCCGGTGATGCCCGTGAGCATGAACGGCGGCTACCGCATGCGCGCCTGGTACGACATCCGGCCTCACAACCACCCCGAGCGTGAAGACCCCGTGTCGATGCGGGCCTCGCTGCAGGCCATCCACACCCTGATCGACCAGCAGGTGGCGCGCGGTATACCGGCCGAAGGCATCGTGCTGATGGGCTTTTCGCAAGGGTGCGCCATGACGCTGCTGGCCGGCCTGCGCTACCCCCAGCGCCTGGCGGGCCTGGTGGCCCTGTCAGGCTACCTGCCCCTGGCCGACACCACCCAGGCCGAGCGCCACGCCGCCAATGCCCGCACACCGGTGTTCATGGGTCACGGCGATGCCGATGGCGTGGTGCCCATGCAGCGTGGCCAGCAGGCCTATGCCGTGCTCAGCCGCCTGGGGCAGCCAGTGCAGTGGCATGACTACCCCATTGACCACAGTGTGAGCCTGGATGAGATTGCGGATATTCGGGATTGGTTGAGGGGAGTGTGGTCGGGCGCATAGTCTCAGCATTCACGCACAGGGCTTGCTGCGTGGAGGCCAGAGACTCGCGCGTCAGCCCGTCGCCTTCTTGGGTCGCCCCTTCTTGATGTCAGCCAGGCCCGACAGCAAGGCCTTGACGCGGGCGTCGGGCAGGGCATTGAGGGCCTGCAAGGCCGCGCGCAGCACTTCGCTTTTCTTGACGGGATGTTTCCACTCGATGGCACGCAGCTTGATGCGGTCGATGAGGGCGAAATCCGCTTCGGGCATGGTGAAGGAATCGCGCACGATCTTGACCTTGCCCTCCTT
>NZ_DASUIT010000150.1:0-19791 GCF_036279655.1 Aquabacterium sp.
CTGCATTTCCGGGTGCGCACCCAGACCGAAGACATCGAACCCGCCTTGCGGGAGACCCTCTCCAAGTTCGAGTTGCAGACCAGTTTGCGCACGCACCTGAGTATCCAGGGCCAGGGCCTGCCCTTGCCGGCGGATGTGCAGATCCAGGTTCTGCACATCGTGCAGGAGGCGCTGTCCAATGTGCGCAAGCACGCGCAGGCCAGCCAGGTCTGGGTGGAGGTGCAGACCCAGCCACATTGGTGGGTGCGGGTACGTGACGACGGCCGTGGCTTCGATGTGGCGGCTGGGCCGCCCGATGACACCCATGTGGGCCTGCGCATCATGCAGGAGCGTGCGCAGCGCATTGGTGCCCAGGTGGACCTGCAATCGGGCCCGCAGGGCACTGTGATGCAATTGCGCCTGCCCGAGCACACGGCGCAGCACTCCTCACCTTTTCTGGCAGCACACTGAATGAGCAGCTCATCACCCGTTCGCATCCTGGTCGTGGACGACCACACTTTGTTTCGCCGTGGCCTGATCGCCTTGCTGACGCGCGATGCTCGCCTGTCGGTGGTGGCCGAAGCAGGCGATGCCGGTGAGGCGCTGCGCGGTGCGCAGACCCATCAGCCCGATGTGATCTTGCTGGACAACCACCTGCCCGGGGTGCACGGCGTGGCCGCACTGCCCCAACTGCGCGCTGCGGCGCCGGGGGCGCGCATTGTGATGCTCACGGTCAGCGAGGATGCGGACGATCTGGCGCAGGCCCTGGCGCGTGGCGCGGCAGGTTATCTGCTCAAGACCATCGAAGGCGATGCGCTGGCCGAAGCCATCATGCGCGTGCTGACGGGGGAATCCGTGGTGTCTCCCGAGATGACCAGCAAGCTCATTGCGGCCTATCGGCACGCGGTGGCGCCTGCGACGGGTGACGAGCTGCCTGGTGCGCCCCCGCCCCTGCCCGAAGCGCCGCCCGAGCCCGCGCCCAGCCAGAGCGATGAGGCCCTGGCGCGCCTGTCGCCGCGTGAGCGCGACATCCTGCGCGAGATCGCGCGCGGCGCCAGCAACAAGGAAATTGCCCGTTCGCTGGGCATCGCTGAAACCACGGTGAAGATCCATGTGCAGCACATCCTGCGCAAGCTCAACCTGAGCTCGCGCGTGCAGGCAGCGGTGTTCGCCACGTCTCGCGGTTCTTGATCCATTTTTCTGGTCACGAGACCGGGTGCCCGGCCACCCGTCCTTGAAGTTCTTCAAGGAAGCACCGAGCACAAACCCCTAGGCTGACAGTGTCCCTGAAAAGAAGGAGAACTGTATGTCCAAGGGCAGCCAAGGTGGCTTCACCAAACAGATGGCCCGCAACATTTTCTACGGCGGCACGGTGTTTTTCGTGTTGCTGTTTGCGGCCATCGTGTTCGATACCGAACGCAAGATTCCCAAGAGTTCGAACGCGCACAACATCACCGAGGCGGTGGCCAATGGCAAACGCATCTGGGAGACGCGCAACTGCATTGGATGTCACACCCTGCTGGGCGAAGGGGCCTACTTCGCGCCTGAGCTGGGCAATGTCTACCAGCGCCGTGGCCCGGAGTTCATCAAGGCCTGGATCAAGGGACAGCCCACGGGGGCGCCCGGTCGCCGCCAGATGCCGCAGTTCAACTTGAGCGACAAGGAACTGGACGACATGGTCGAGTTCCTCAAGTGGACCGGCGAGATCGACACCCAGAAGTGGCCTCCCAACATCGAAGGCTGAGTGCCAAGGAACAAGATCATGAACCAGACGCTCAAGTACTCATCCCAGTCGGTGGCCAAGCCTTACTTCATGGCTGCGCTGCTGCTGTTCGTCGGCCAGATCGTCTTCGGTCTGCTGATGGGCATCCAGTATGTGGTGGGGGATTTCCTCTTTCCTGCCATCCCTTTCAACGTGGCCCGCATGGTCCACACCAACCTGCTGATCGTGTGGCTGCTCTTCGGCTTCATGGGGTCGGCCTACTACCTCGTGCCTGAAGAGGCCGAAACCGAGCTCTACAGCCCCAAGCTGGCCTGGGCCCTGTTCTGGATCTTCCTGGTGGCCGGGGCCCTGACCATCGTCGGTTATCTGGCCTTGCCCTACGCCAAGCTGGCGGAGCTGACCGGCAATGAACTGCTGGCCACCATGGGCCGGGAGTTCCTGGAGCAACCCCTGCCCACCAAGGTCGGCATCGTCATCGTGGCCCTGGGCTTTCTGTTCAACATCACGATGACCCTGCTCAAGGGCCGCAAGACCAGCATCTCGCTGGTGCTGCACCTGGGTCTGTGGGGCCTGGCGCTGATGTTCCTGTTCAGTTTCGTCAACCCCGACAACCTGGTGCGCGACAAGATGTACTGGTGGTTTGTGGTTCACCTGTGGGTCGAAGGGGTGTGGGAGCTGATCCTGGGTGCCTTGCTGGCTTTCGTGCTGATCAAGACGACCGGGGTGGACCGCGAGGTCATCGACAAGTGGCTCTACGTGATCATCGCCTTTGCGCTGATGACCGGCATCCTGGGCACGGGTCACCACTTCTACTTCATCGGTCTGCCCGGCTACTGGCAGTGGATCGGCAGCGTGTTCTCCGCCATGGAGCCCATCCCCTTCTTCATGATGACGGTGTTTGCCTTCAACATGGTGCAGCGTCGCCGCCGCGAACATCCCAACCAGGCCGCTGTGCTCTGGGCGGTGGGCACGGCCGTGATGGGCTTCCTGGGCGCCGGTCTGTGGGGCTTCATCCATACCCTGTCGGCCGTGAACTACTACACCCACGGCTCGCAGGTCACGGCGGCGCACGGACACCTGGCGTTCTATGGCGCCTATGTGCTGGTGGTGATCACGATGATCAGCTATGCCATGCCCATGCTGCGCGGTCGCGAGGCCAACAGTGCCAAGGCACAAAGCGTGGAGATGTGGTCCTTCTGGATCATGACCATCGGCATGGCCGTGATGGTGTTGGCCCTGACCGGCGCGGGCATCATCCAGGTCTGGCTGCAGCGCATGGCCGCCAACCCGACGCCCTTCATGGCCACGCAGGACCAGCTCTCCTTCTTCTACTGGATCCGCGTCTGGGGCGGGGTGACCTTCCTGGTGGGCCTGGTGACCTATCTGCTGAGCTTCTTCATCGGTGGTCCGGTGCCGGTGGCCACGGCCGCGGGTGGCGCAGGCAACCGCGTGCTGTCCAGCCGTCGCTGATCAGGAGGATGCCCCATGGAACTGATGAGCGCCCGGCACCTGAACCCGGTGCCGTATTACGCCGCACAGGGCCGTGAGTGCGAGTTGTTCGAGCAGGCCTGGCGACGTCAGTTGCCCCTGCTCATCAAGGGCCCCACGGGCTGCGGCAAGACGCGCTTCGTCGAGCACATGGCCGCCCGCCTGGGCCGCCCGCTGATCACTGTGTCTTGTCACGATGATCTCAGTGCGGCGGATCTGGTGGGGCGCCACCTGATCGGCGATGGCAACACGGTGTGGATGGATGGCCCGCTGGCGCGGGCCGTGCGTGAAGGTGCCATTTGCTACCTTGACGAGGTGGTCGAGGCCCGCAAGGACACCACCGTGGTGCTGCACCCCCTGGCCGATGACCGGCGGGTGCTGCCCATCGAGCGCACCGGCGAGATGCTGACCGCTCCGTCCGACTTCATGCTGGTGATCTCCTACAACCCGGGCTACCAGAACCTGCTCAAGAGCCTCAAGCCCAGCACGCGCCAGCGCTTCGTGGCCTTGACCTTCAACTACCCCAGCGAGACCGTGGAGCAGGGCATCGTGCAGGCCGAATCCGGCGTGGATGCCGCCACGGCGGCCCGGCTGGTGCGACTGGCCCAGGCCTTGCGGCGCCTGACCGATCATGACCTGGAAGAGACCGCCAGCACGCGCCTGCTGGTCATGGCGGCCCGGCTGATGGCCGCGGGACTGCCGGCGCTGGAGGCCTGCCGCGCGGCCATCGTCGACGCCCTGAGCGATGACGAGGACACCGGCGTGGCCTTGATGGAGGTGGTGAGTGCCCTCTTCGGCGAGACCTGAAGCCGCCTGGGCTCAGGCGGTCGATGACGCGTCGGCACGTCGACTGCAGGTGCGGCGTCGACGCTTTCAGATCGGCTTTTTTGTGCTGTTTCTGCTGGCCCCGGCGCTCGACGTGTTGCGCTTTGATGTGACCGAGGCCCAACTGTGGGTGCTGGGCATGCGCTGGTCGCTGGGCATCGATGCCCTGATGCAGGGGCAGATCACACCGACCGAGGCGGGTCTGTCCTTGCTGGTGCGGGGGCTGCTGCCGCTGGTGAGTGTGGTCACGGTCTTTCTGGTCGTGGCCTGGCGTTATGGGCGCCTGTACTGCGGTTGGCTTTGCCCGCACTTCTCGGCCGTCGAGATGCTCAACAACGCCTTGCACCGGGCCATCGGCAAGTACAGCCTGTGGGATGGCCATCCCACCCGCCGCCGGGATGCACAGGGGCGCGTCGTGCAGCCCCAGCGCAGCTGGTGGCCGGTCTTCATCGGGCTGAGCGTGGTGCTGGGTTTCACCTGGGCCATCACCTTGCTGAGTTATCTGCTGCCGCCCGCACGGGTGTGGTCTCATCTGCTGCAGGGCGCCTTGACCCCGGGCGAGGCCCGCTTTCTGTGGATCGGCACGGCGGTCTTCACGGCCGAATTCGTGCTGGCGCGGCACCTCTTTTGTCGTTTTGGCTGTGCCGTGGGTTTGTTCCAGAGTCTGGTGTGGATGGCCAATCCCAAGGGCATGGTCGTGGCGTTTCAAAGGGATCGAGCGCGCGACTGCCGCACCTGCGATCTGCCCCAGGGTTCGGCCTGCGACAACGGCTGCCCCATGCGCCTGCACCCCCGCAACATCAAGCGGATGATGTTTTCCTGTGTGCAGTGCGGGCAGTGTCTGAGCCACTGTGAGACCTCGCAGGGCGCGCAGCAGCGCACGCCGGTGCTGACCTGGGTGGTCGGTGTGGATGCCGTGCGTGAAACCATGCGTCAGAAACGCGAGGAAGCGCGCCAGGACGCCCAGGGAGGGCCACGCTGATGGAAGAGTGGGTGGGTCAATGGTGGCATCGCATGGTCACCCGGATGGCCGAGCCGCCTCGGCCCGAGGCCGTGGTGCGGCTCCAGGATCTGTCGGCGCAACTGGGCGTGATCTTTCGGGCTATGGGGGGACAGCCTCACTGGCGTCTGGCCGCGGCCACCGAGCAGCAGCATCAGGGGCCCCGACGCTGGATGCAGCGACTGGCAGGGGGCGGCGATCGGGCCGCCTTGCCGGTGCTGGATGCCGAGACCCTGGCCTTGCCACCCGAGTTGTCGGTCTTTGATCAGGCGCCCCTGAATCGGGATCTCTACCTGTGGCTGGCGGGGCAGGGGGCCTGGCGCTTGCAGCACGATGGGGTGGGGCCCGGAGACTGGGTCTCGGCCAATCTCCAGGCCACGGCGACCCTGTTGCAGCAGTATCCTGGATGGCGTGCGCGCTATCGTCGCCTGGTCGAAGCGCATCTGCGCCAGCGCCCCCCCATTGCCCGACTCAAGGGCCGCGCTGCCGCCGCCGAGCAGGCGGTGCAGCAGGCGCTCAGGCACACCCTGCCCTGGAGCGATCCTGCCGCAACGGCACAAGGCTTTGCCGTGCCCGCCTGGCCTGCCTGGGTACCTCCTGTGCAGCCCGAGGAAGTTCAGCCGGTGTACCTGTGGGTGGACTTGTTGGCCGGGCAGGCCGCCCTGGCGGCCGAGCGTGGGGAACAGGGACGGGAGGCCGAGGGCAGCGATGTCCACCAGCCCAGAGACGAGCGCCGCCGCCGAGCCCGCCAGACCACCGATTCACATGAGCGCCACGGTCTGATGATGTTCTTTCGGGCCGAGTCCATCCTGTCGTGGACCGAGTTCGTGCGGGTCAATCGTCAGACGGACGACGACCCCGACGCGCATGCTGCACAGGCTGCCAATGACATGGACACCCTGTCGGTGGCGCCGGGTGGGCAGACCCTGGCCTCCAGGGTGCGTTTCGATCTGGACCTGCCCAGCGCATCGGTGGACGACACGGTGCTGGCCGAGGGCATCCGCTTGCCCGAATGGGACCATCGGCGCCGATGCCTGCTGCCCGATCATTGTGCGGTCCAGGTGCTGTTGCCCCGGGTGGCAGCGCCCTGGGGGGTGAGTGCCCCGCTGCGGGCCACGGCCCAGCGCATGCGCCGTCGCCTGGAATCCTTGCGAGCCATGCCGCGCTGGCAGGGTGGACACACCAGTGGCGAGCGTCTGGACATGGATGCCTGGGTGCGTCACCGCGCCGAGCAGGTTGCGCAGGGCGGTGTGGCGCTGTTGGGGCAGCCCGTCGAGCCGCGTGTCTATGCCCGGACGCAGCGCAGCGAACGCAGCCTGGCCACCTTGCTGCTGGCCGACCTGTCCTTGTCCACCGATGCCTGGGCCACGCACGACGCCCGGGTGATCGATGTGATCCGTGATGCCCTGTATGTGTTCGGTCAGGCCATGGATGGCCTGGGCGATCCCTTCGAGATCCTGGGCTTCAGCTCCGTGCGGCGGGAGCATGTGCGTGTGCACGCCCTCAAGCGCTTTGACGAAGCCTGGGGTGCCGCCGCCCGAGACAGGGTGGGGGCCATCAAGCCGGGCTACTACACCCGCATGGGTGCGGCTCTGCGCTACGCGACGCGTCAACTGGGCCAACGCACCGAGAAGCAGCGCCTGCTGCTCTTGCTCACCGACGGCAAACCCAATGACCTGGACCACTACGAGGGGCGTTTCGGCCTGGAGGACACGCGCCACGCCGTGCAGGCCGCACGTGCAGCGGGCCTGCACCCCTTTTGCATCACCATCGACGAGAAGGCGGCCGACTATCTGCCTTACCTGTTTGGTACGCAGGGCTATGCCCTGGTCCATCGCCCGCAGGATCTGGTGCGTCGCCTGACGCAGGTGGTGGCCACGCTGTCGTCCTGACGCGCCGTGGCCCTAGTTCTAACGGACGATGCTCCCCCCGATCTGCCATAGGTCGACTGGTCCGATTTGCGCAGCATCAATTTTTGGCGTGTCCGTGATTCCCACAATCGGCCTCAGTCTGAATGAACCGAGCGTTGAGGAGAAGACCATGGGATCAAGACATCTGGACATACCGGCCTATCTGTCGGTGTTGCCCCTGTTTCAGGAGATGTGTCCGCTGGAGATGGAGCGCCTGGCTGCAGGCACCCAGTTGCACAGCTATGCCCGGGGCGAGGAGGTCTTTCGGGTCGGGCAGCCCTGCGAGGAGTTCCACGTCGTCGTGAGCGGCCAGGTCAAGCTCTATGCCTTGTCGCCTGCTGGGCAGGAAAAGGTGATCGAGCTCATCGCACCGGGGCACTCTTTTGCCGAGGCGCTGATGTTCACCGGCAAGCCTTACATCGTCAACGCGCAGGCGCTGACCGATGCCAAGGTGCTCACGGTCAAGAAGCAGGCGGTGCTCAGCGAGATCGCGCTGGACCCGCGCTTTGCCCTGCGCATGCTGGCAGGCATCTCGCGGCGCCTGCATGGGCTGGTGCGTGACGTGGAGTCGGCGGCCCTGCACTCGGGCATGCAGCGTGTGATCGGTTATCTCTTGCGGGATCAGGTGATCAGCGAGGACGCCGCGCCACAGGTCAAGACCGTGTCGCTGCCCGTCAGCAAGGCCACGATTGCCTCCTTGCTGTCCCTGACCCCCGAGTACTTCTCGCGGGTGCTGCGTGAGCTGGAGGATGCCGGCCTGATCTTTGTTGACAAGCGCGACATTCAGATCATGGATGTGTGCGGGCTGGCGCGCTATTCGATGCCCTGAGCCCGGCCTTGACCGGGCTCAATCCCATGTCGGTCCGCGCCCCCTACAGTGGCGCCCGGACTGCTTGAAAGAGTGATGAAGATGACGTCCTTGCGCAAACCGGAGCTGGTCTGCCCAGCAGGTTCCTTGCGGGCGCTGGAGCTGGCCATCGATGCCGGTGCCGATGCGGTGTACATGGGTTTGAAGGATGCGACCAATGCGCGCAACTTTGCGGGCCTGAACTTCGATGCGACCCAGGCACGCGATGGCGTGCGCTATGCCCATGCCCGAGGGCGCAAGGTGCTGATGGCGCTGAACACCTACGCGCAGGCCGATCAGGTGCAGCGCTGGTTCGATGCGGTGGACATGGCAGCCAGCATCGGTGCCGATGCCCTGATCCTGGCCGATCCGGCCGTGATGGCCTACGCCCGGCGCACCCACCCTGATCTGCGCCTGCACCTGTCCGTGCAGGCCTCGGCCACCAATTACGAGGCCATCGAGTTCTACCGTGAGCGCTATGGCATCCAGCGTGCCGTGCTGCCGCGGGTGCTGACGATGTCGCAGGTGGCCCACCTGATCCGCCACACCTCGGTGGAGATCGAGGTCTTCGGTTTTGGCAGCCTGTGTGTGATGGTGGAGGGGCGCTGTGCCTTGTCGTCCTACTGCACGGGCCAGTCGCCCAACAATGCCGGGGTGTGCTCACCGCCGTCCGCGGTGCGTTGGGAAGATCGCCAGGGTGGGGCGGTCGATGCCCGTCTGGGCGGGATCCTGATCGACCGATATGAAGCGCATGAATCGCGTGGCTACCCGACGCTGTGCAAGGGGCGCTTCGAGGTCGATGGCGTGGTCGACTACGCCATCGAGGAGCCCACCAGCCTGAACACGCTGGCGCTCTTGCCCGATCTGATGCAAGCCGGGGTGTCGGCCATCAAGATCGAAGGGCGCCAGCGCAGCACTGCCTATGTGCAGCAGGTGACGCGGGTGTGGCGCCAGGCCATCGACCAGTGTGCGGCCGCATCGGAGCGCTACAGCGTGCAGCCCGACTGGACCGCCGCCCTGGGCCGCCTGGCCGAGGGACAACAACATACCCTGGGGGCGCTGAGCCGTCCCTGGCAGTGAAGGATTCCGACATGTTTTCGCTCAGTGTGGGGCCGGTGCAGTACCACTGGCCGCGCCAGGACCTGATGGCCTTTTACGCCCAGGTGGCCGATTCACCCGCATCGACGGTCTGCCTGGGTGAGGTGGTGTGCTCGCGCCGGCACGACATGAAGGCCGATGACTGGCTGGCCCTGGGGCGCGAGTTGCGTCAGGCGGGCAAGGAGGTGGTGCTGGGCACCCTGGCCCTGATCGAGACCGAAGCCGAGCTGCGGGCCCTGCGCCGCAGTGCCGAGAACGGGGAGTTCATGCTGGAGGCCAACGACACGGCCGCGGTGCGGCTGGCGGCGGGCCGTGGCCCCTGGGTGATCGGCCTGCATGTCAATGTCTACAGTGCCCCGGCGCTGGCCGAGTATGCCGCCCTGGGGGCAACGCGCTGGGTGGCGCCGGTCGAGCTGAGCCTGGAGGCGGTGGCTCGCACCAACCCTCCCGACAGCAGCGTGGCCAGCGAGGTCTTTGCCTTTGGTCGCATGCCCCTGGCCTTGTCGGCCCGCTGTTTCACGGCGCGGCATCACCGCCTGCAAAAGGATGCCTGCGAGTTCCGCTGCGCCGACGATCCCGATGGACTGGACTTGCGCACCCGCGAGGGGCAGAAGTTCCTGGCTTTCAATGGCATCCAGACCCAGTCCGGGTCGGTGCAGTGTCTGCTGGGGCATCGTCAGGCCCTGCGCGATGCCGGTGTGCGCCGTCTGCGTTTGTCGCCCTGCTCAAGGGGCTTCGATCAGGTCCTCCAGACCTTTGATGCGGTCATGAATCAAGGCCATGCTGTCGATGATGGCTTGGCCGAACTGGCGGCCCTGGCTTTGCCGGGGCCCTTGTCCAACGGTTACGCCGGGCTCCAGCGCCCGGGCATGTCCTGGGTCTCGCCATGAATCCGAGTCGTCCTTCCATGACTTTCACGCTGCCCCCGGTGCCCGAGCGTGTGCGCGCCGTGGTGTCGCGTCTACCCGTGCGGCCGCCGTCCGCCCTGTTGGCGCTGGCGCTCAACCGGCTGTGGTGGCCGCTGCTGGACGAATCGGCTCGCCGTGGCCTGGCGGGGCGGGTGGTCGAGCTGCATGTCGATGACCTGGGCCTGTCGTGTCGGCTGGTGGCCGATCGCTCGGGCCTGCATGCCGCCAGGGGATCCCAGGCGCCGAGCGTGCGTCTGCGTGCCGCCGCCGCCACCTACTGGCGTTTGCTGCAGGGACAGGACGACCCCGACACCCTGTTCTTCGAGCGGGCGCTGGTGATGGAGGGGGACACGGAGTTCGGTCTCTTCCTCAAGAACACGCTCGATGCCGTGGGCCCGATCGAGCTCTGGCGACGCCGGGCCGACCGACGATGAGCGCCTCCCGGCGTCCGGCTGGAGCCTGGCGCTGGGCGGCCGTGTTGCGCTCGCCGCACCGACTGGGTTTTCTGGGCGGTGCGGCGGTGCTGTGCATGGCCTCGCTGTGGTGGGCGTGGTGTTTGTGGGAGCCCGGTTTGGCGCCTTTGACGTGGCCGGCATCCCTGATCCATGCCGTGGTGATGGGCTTTGGCTTTCTGCCGCTGTTCTTCGCGGGCTTTCTGTTCACGGCGGGACCCCGATGGCTGCATGTGCCGGCGGTGCCCGCCCGGATGCTGCTGTGGCCCGTGTCCACCCTGGTGCTGTCCTGGGCACTCTTTCTGTGGGGCGCGCATGTCCGCACAGACATCGCGGCGCTGGCGGTAATGGCCGGGGCGCTGAGCTGGGGCTGGATCACCTGGCGCCTGGCGCAACTGCTGCGCTCCAGCGAGGAGCGCGACCGCTTCCATGTGCGGTTGATCACCTGGGCCTGCGCCTCGGGCACCTTGGCCTGGGCGCTCGTGGCCGCCGGGCTCTGGCAGTGCGAACCGACCTGGGTACGCGCGGCGTTGGGGTGGGGCTTGTGGGGCTTTCTGATGCCGGTGTTCGTGATCGCAGCCGATCGCATGATGCCGGTGTTTTCGCTGGTGCGCCTGCGCTGGCTGGGAGACCGTGGTGTCGTGCTGGCCCTGCTGGGTGTGTGCCTGATCCAGGGGGGGCATGCCGCCACGCGGGCGGTGGGGATGGACGGTGGCCCCGTGCTCACGATGACTCAGTCCTGGCTGTCCAGTCTGGCGGGGGTGGTCGTGTTGGGCATGGCCTGGCACTGGAGCGAGGTGCAGAACATGCGCTTGCGCATGCTGGCCATGCTCAATGTCGGGGTGCTCTGGCTGGGGCTGGCCCTGATGCTGCCCTCGGGCAGCCTGGCATCGGTGCACGCCTTGACCATGGGGTTCATGGGCAGCGTGTGGCTGGCCATGGTGTCGCGTGTGAGCAGCACGCACGCGGGGCGCTCCATCGCGGCGGATCAGATCACCTGGGGCCTGTTCTGGGCCATGCAACTGGCCACCGGGCTGAGGGTGGCGGCGGCCTTGCTGCCAACGATGCAGCAGTCTTTGTGGGTGGCGGCGGCCAGCCTGTGGCTGGGGGTGGTGGGCGCCTGGGCCTGGCGCCATGCCCGCTGGTGGGGCCGGGCCTGAGTTCAGGCGCCGTTCTCCAAAAAGACCGCCTGGCCTTCGGTGTTGAAGGGGATGAAACGATCGAACATGCCATCCTTGATGGCCTGGACCATGCCTTGCAGAGGGCCGTCGGCTTCTTCGCTGGTCGGCGCGCGACCACCCTGGCCCGCCAGACCGGCCACGAAGACCAGTGACCATTCGGGGCCCATCTGGCGTGATTCAGCGTACAGCTCGGCAAAGCTGCTGATCTCGTCCGGGGTCTTGTCCACACCCATCAGGGGCGTGATCTCGCCGCCTTCACCGGCCTCGAAACGGGCGCGCTGTTCAGGGGTGGCGTCTTCCGGGATGCTGGCGCCCACGAACACCATCAGCAGGCGCTGGGCATCGGGTTGCGAGCGAGCGGCCTGGAGCAGTTCGTCAAAGGTGGTGATGTTCATGGTGCAGGACTCGGGAAAAGGGCTGGAGGGGAGTGTAGGGCAGTCGCCATCGATCGGGCGCCGTGTGCGGACTTGATCCATGGCAAGGCAATGAAGGGCGCAGGGCGGTACTTTCGCGACACTCCTGTCGTTTCGAGGTGCCCGCCATGACCCAAGCCAACGATCAACTGACCCTGGTGTATGCCTGCTCGGGCTGCTCCAGCGCGGCGCAACTGGCCAACCATCTGGCCGTCCGACTGGACCGGGAGGGGCATGCCGAAATGTCCTGCATCGCGGGCGTGGGCGGTCAGGTGCGGCCGCTGGTGCACAAGCTCCGGGAGTCGGTCCGGCGTCATCGGCCCATCCTGGCCATTGACGGCTGCCCCTTGAGTTGCGTGAGCAGTTCGCTGGCCCTGCACGAGGTCAAACCGACCGTGCATCTTCAACTGGCCGCCCATGGCGTGCGCAAGGTTCAGCATGGGGATTTCAGCCCAGAGCAGGCGCAGGAGCTGCTCTCGGATCTGACCTTGCGTGTGCAGGTGCTCAATGAGCGATATGCGGAGCGCCTGAACGCCAGCGTCGTGGTGCCCGCGCAGGTGTGAGGGATGCCCATGGCGCTCAATGCGAGGTGCCTTCCGAGCGGCTGATCTTGTTCCACACGTTGTACTTGCCCACGGGTTTGCTCATGGGCAGGCGCTTGACCTCCTTGAGGCTGCGGGCGTCGTAGACGATGAGGGCGCCGTCCTTTTCCCACAGGCTGGCCAGGGCGTAGCGGCCATCACGGGTGAACTCGATGTGCGCCAGGGTCTGCCCTTCGGGCGCCTTGAGCTGGGCCACCACCTCCAGGGTGTTCTTGTCGATCACGCTCAGGATGTTCCGGGCCTGAGGCGACATCATGGCGTCGGTCCAGGCGTACGGGCTGTGCTCGTGGCTGCGCATGAAAAAGCCTGGGCCCGGCGTGGGGATCTGCTTGATCAGCCGCCAGTTCTGGAGGTCGATGACGCTGATCAGGCCTTGCTGCAGATTGGGTGTGGCCAGCACGGAACGCCCCTGGTGGCTGAAGGTGATGCCCGATCCCAGGTGCGGCATGCCTGGCAGGGGCAAGGTGGCGATGCGCTGGCGGGCATCGAGGTTGATCACCTGGGCGGTGGGTGCGGACTCGCCCTCCTGGCTCGTGCGGGGGCGGGTGGCGCCGATCACATGGCGGTAGGGTGGGTCAAAAAAGAAGTCGTCCAGGGGCTCGGACAGCGGCGTGCGGCGCACCCCCAGGAAGCCCGGGCTGGCGATGGCTTCGCCCATGCGGAAGTCGTGCACATAGCCGTCATGGATGGGCTCGGCCCGGGGGTTGTACGAGATTTCCCACAGCTCGGGGATGTCCTTGAGCGCGACGATGAAGCTCTGGCGCGGGGCGGCATCGTAGACCGCCGACACCCGCGAGGTGGCACGCCCATCAAGCAGCCCGGCGGTGAGGGTGCGCACCAGTTGGAGATCGCTGTCGAACAGGGCGACGGTGTGGGGCAGGTAGTTGCCCGCCAGCACCCAGCGGCCGTCTCCGGAGACGGCCACATTGCGCATGTTCAGGCCGGCACGCACTTCCGCCACCACGCGCAGGTTGTAGAGATCGTATTTGGTGATCCAGCCATCGCGGGAGCCAAAGTACACAAAGCGTCCGTCGGGCGAGAACTTCGGCCCACCGTGCAGGGCAAAGCGCGAGGCAAAACGGTGGATGACATCGAAGCGGTCGCCATCGACGATCGAGACGTGGTGGTCCCCACCTTCCACGACGACGAAGAGGTTGAGCGGGTCGGCCTTCCATTGGGGGCGAGAGGGTAGCTTGCGAACGTCGACCAGTTCGGTGCGTGAGGCGCGGATGTCGGACTCGCTCCAGGTGGGGCGCGGGCTGGACGGGGTGTAGATCCATTGCACCAGTGAGTCCACCTCGGTGGGGGACAGTTGCTCGCCAAAGGCCGGCATCTGGGTGGCGGTACGCCCCTTGAGGATGACATCACGGGCATCGCCCCGGCGCAGTCGCTCCAGGCTTTCGGGCAGCAGGGCCGGGCCCATCTGGCCCTGGCGTTGCACGCCATGGCAGGCTGCGCAGTGCCGGGCAAACAGCTCCTGCGGGGGCGGGGACGCACTTTGGGCGCGGCTGAGGTCGTAGCCCATGAACATCAGGCCCACGGTCAGGGCGACACGCCAGATCAGATCGAACATGCGGGCCTCTCAATGGGGTTCATGGGCAAAGGGGGTGAGCATCACGCGTGGCTGCGGTGCGCTCAGGCCGATCTCCTCGTCGCTCAGGTAGCAGCCCGGGTCTTCGGCCCAGGGGTTGCCGGTGACCTGCTGGGCCCGCACCCGGGTGTTGCCGCCGCAGAGGCCCAGGTGGGCGCAGCCGGCGCAACGCCCCTGCACCGCACGGGGTTGCTGCTTGAGGCCGGCCATCAGCGGATCGCTCAGGTCCTCCCAGATCTCGGAGAAGGGGCGCTCCCGCACATTGCCCAGGCGGTGATGCCACCACATGGTGTCGGGGTGGACATCACCCAGGTTGTCGATGTTGGCGATGTGCAGGCCCGAGGCATTGCCACCCCAGGCGCGCAGGCGCTCGCTCAGGGCGCGCTCCCATTGGGGCAGGCGACCGTGCAGCCAGTGCAGCAGGTAGGCGGCATCGGCGTCGTTGTTGCCGGTCACGAACTCGGCCGTGCTGCCATGCCGTGCGGCCTCCCAGGCGGTCTCGAACAGCAGGTCGAGGGCGTGGCGTGTGGCTTCAAAGTGCGCATCCTTGGCGCGGTGGATGTTGCCCCGGCCCGCGTAGTTCAGGTGCGAGAAGTAGAACTTGTCGATGCCTTCGTCCTGCATGAGCATCAGCAGGTGAGGCAGGTCATGGGCATTGAGGGCGGTGAGGGTGTAGCGCAACCCCAGCTTCACATCGCGCTGGCGCAGCAGGCGCAGGGCCTGCATCGAGGCATCGAAGGCACCCTCCAGGCGGCGGAAGCGGTCATGTGTCTCGCGCAAGCCGTCGATGCTGATGCCCACGTAGTCAAAACCCATGTTGGCGATGCGGTCGGCCATGGCCTGATCGATCAGGGTGCCATTGGTCGACAGGGCCACGTAAAAGCCCAGGGCTTTGGCGTGCTGCGCGATCTCGAACAGGTCCGGCCGCAGCAGGGGCTCGCCCCCTGAGAGGATCAGAGCGGGCACGCCGTGGCCGCGCAGATCGGCCATCACCGTGAACACCTCCTGCGTGCTCAGCTCGCCGGGGTAGGCATGGTCGGCCGACAGCGCATAGCAGTGTTTGCAGGTCAGGTTGCAGCGTCGGGTGAGGTTCCAGATGACCACCGGTCCACGCGGCGGACCCTGGCGCCGGGGCAGCGGGTAGCGGCCCGTGCGTTCGGCCTCGATGAGCTCGTGCAGGTATTGGGAGACGCGGAACATGGTGGATGTCCTTCCTTCATGCGCATCAGGGCGCAGCGTTCAGGCGCAGGCCGGTCTTCTTGAGGATGGCCGTGCTGTAGAGGATGTCGCTGCCCTGGCAGGCATCGCCCAGCAGATCACGGATCTGACGGGCGAGGGCTTCGACCTCGTCGCGGCTGCGACCGTGCACCATGGCAAACAGGTTGTAGGGCCAGGCCGGGCGCGCGCGCGGTCGGCGATAGCAGTGCGAGACCGCGCTCAGCGCGCCCACCTGTTCGCCCAGGGCATCGACCCGAGCGTCATCCACATCCCACACCGTCATGCCGTTGGCGGTGTAGCCCAGGCGGTAGTGGTTGGGGATGGCGCCAATGCGCCGGATCAGCCCCTCGTCGAGCATGCGGGCCAGGCGATCTCGCACGGCCGCCTCGCTCACGCCCAACTGGTCCGCCAGGGCGGCATAGGGGCGCGGCAGCAGGGGCAGGCCGGATTGGGTGGCGGCGATCAGCCGGCGGTCGAACTCAGTGAGCGGCATGGGACACCTCCTGGGCTGGCGCGTCATGGGCGGTGCGCAGGGCGTCCAGCGCGCTGAGCCGGAGCTCCACAAAGAACTCCCGCTCCTTGGGGAAGGCGTAGACCTTCAGTCCGGTGTCTGCCTCAATGCGGGTGCACACCTGGCGAGCCAGATCGGGTGATTCGGCCGCCACCACGAACCACATGTTCAGGGCGTGGTCGCGGCGGTAGTTGTGGGCGATCTCGGGCAGGGCGTTCACCTGGGCGGCCACGCGGTCGAAATCAGCCTCGGGCACGCCCATGGCAGCCAGCACGAACTGTCCGCCCGCGCGCTCGATCTGGAACAGCGGCCCGAAGCGGGTCAGGGTGCCGTCGGCCAGCAGCAGGTGCAGGCGGGCCAGCACCTCCGATTCGCTCAGGCCCAGCTCGGCCGCGACCTCGGCATAGGGGCGCTCGGACAAGGGCATGCCGCCATGCAGGCGGTCGATCAGTCGGGCGTCGATCAGGTCCATGCGGGAGCCTCCTGTGGCGATGAGTGAGGGAGCGGGGCGTGTGTCGATCGCGGTGGGCTGAAGTAGCGCCCGCCGGTCTGCTTGAAGCGCCTGACGCTGAAGAGCACCTCGTGCGGCCAGGCGCGCAGGCCGGCGGCATCGATGGCATCCTGGATCATCTGCGTGGCGCTGTGGCGGTCGCGTCCGTGGACCATGCAGTACAGGTTGTAGGGCCAGCCGGGAGCCCGTTCACGCCGGTAGCACAGCGTGATGCCGCTCTGGCCCGCCAGGCGCCGGCCCAGGTCGTCCACCTGGTCGTCCGGTACATCGAAGACCGTCATGGCGTTGGCCGCAAAGCCCACGTTGTGGTGGCGCACGACCACGCCGAAGCGCCTCAGGGTGTGTTGCAGCAGCCAGCGCTGCAGCGTGCCCAGCACGGCGCCGGTGCTCATGTCCAGGGCCTGGGCCCAGACGTCGTAAGGACGGTGGGCCAGGGGCAGACCTTCTTCGATGAGGGAGGCCAGGTGCGCGTCCTGCGGTGCCACGGGCACGACATGGCGTGGCGCGGGGCGGGCCTCATGCGCGGGTGATGACGCGGGTCTGGACAGATCAAAGCCCAGATCGATGCGGTAGGCGCGACGCATGGGCAGGCGCAGGGCGCTCAGGCCGCTGCGGCGCTCGATGTCATCGACATGGTGGTGCACGGTGGCCCGGTCCTGACCCGTGATCACGAACCAGAGGTTGAAGCGGTGCTCGCGCTCGTAGTTGTGGTTGACCCCGGGGGTGTGGTTGACCTGCAGGGCCACGTGCGAGAGTTGATCGGGGGGCACGGCCAGGGCGCACAGCATGGCGGCACCCCCCGCGCCAGCGCTCCAGATGCCGCCAATGCGGCTGATGGCGCCTTCCTGCTGCAGCTGCCGGTAGGTGTCGATCACCTCCTCGGGGCTGACCTTCAAGGTCCGTGCCAGTTCATCAAAGGGCTGAACACGCAGGGGGAAGTCCCGCTGCCAGTCGTTGAGCAGGGCCTGCTGCAGGGCCGGGCGATCGGTGGCGTCGTTCAGGTGCATGTCAGAACCCCATGCGCATGGCGCGGCTGGTGAAGAAGATGCCGCTGGGCGCCGGCACGCTCAGGGTGTCGAGGGTCTGCAGACTGCCGGTGTCGATCACGGAGACCCGGTTGTCATCGCGCGATGAGATCCACCCGGCCTCGCCCCGGGGCGTGAACTCCATGTGCAGCACGGCCTTGCCGGGCTCGATCGTGCGCACGATCTGCTGGCTCGGGGTGTCGATGACCTGAACCCGGTGGTAGTCGGGCACGGCGAAGTTGACCCACACCTGGCGCCCGTCGGGACGCGCCATGACGAACACAGGTTGCCCAGCCACGGGGACGCGGCCCACCTCGGTCCAGGTCTCCGTGTCGACCACCAGCACCTCGTGGCGACCGATGGCCGGCAGCCAGGCCTGTCGACCGGCCACGGCCCAGCCGCGCAGATGGGGCATCTTGTAGACGGGCAGGGGCTGCTGGCCACGGCCATAGCCTTGCAGGATCTTGCGGGAGCGGGGCTGTGGTGCCCACAGGTCGATCAGGGCCAGGCCATCTTCTCCGAACAGACCGGCGATGTAGTAGCGGCCGTTGGGGGTCAGCAGGGCATCGTAGGGCTGATGGCCGATCTGCTCGAAGCGGGTGATGCGCGGGGTGCCTGGCTGGCTGACATCGGCGATCCAGATCTGATCGGCGTCGAAGAGGGAAAAGATGAAGCGATGCCCGGGCAGATCGGCCAGACCGACCACGCGCGAGCGCTGGCCCGGCGCGTGTTCGGCCGGGATGTCGGCCAGCAGGGCCAGGGTGCGGGCATCGAAAACCTTGATGCCACCGGGTTCGTAGTTCTGGGCGGCCACCAGGGTGCCGTCCTGCGAGATGGCTCCGCCGATGCTGTTGCCAGCCTGGGCGACGCGGGCCTCGATGCGGCGGCTCAGCAGATTGACGCGGGTGAGGGCGCCGTCGCGGCCAAAGACATAGGCCAGGGCGCCGTCGCGCGAGAACACCACGGAAGCGTGAGAGAGATCTCCCAGCCCCTCGATGCGCCCCAGCAGTCGGCGCTCGCTGGTGTTGACGACCGACAGCGAGCCGCTGGCCCGCTCGACCACCACACCCAGATCGCCCGTGCCAGTCGGGACAGCACGCGATTCGGTGGGGGCATGCGCACAGGCGCTCAGCAGCAAGGCCAAGGTGCACAGCAGCGTGGTGCCGCCATGGCGCAGGGCGCGCCAGGATGTGGAGAGGGGGATCAAGGGGTGGACTCCTCAGGAAAGCCGGCTTGCAGTTGCCGTGCGATCCACTGCGCGTCTTCTTCGCTGAGCAGGGGGTGCCAGCCGGGCATGGGGGTGCCCGGGCGTCCGTGGAGGATGGTGGACACCACCGCCAGCAGAGGGCGTTCGCTCAGCGCTGTGGCAGTGAGTGGCGGGCCCAGCCCGCCGGTGAGGCGCATGCCATGGCAGGAGCCGCAGTCCTGGCGCACGATGTGCACCAGGGCCTGCTGCCGAGAAACCGAGGGGGTGACCCTCTCGGCGGTCTCGGCATCACTGCCCATGGCCATGTGGGCCAGCGCCAGCGCCAGGGCGGCGCGGCGGAGGGAGTGTGGCCAGGGCATGCGCGGCTCCCGTCCTCAGGACTTGAGGATGAGGGTGATGGCCGCCTTCAGATCGGCATCGCTGATCTTGTCGGCGGCGATGGGTGACATGGGGATGGGCCCCCACACGCCAGCGCCGCCCTTGCGGACCTTGTCCATCAGCTTGGCACTGACGTCCTGCCCCTTGTACTTGGCTGCAATGTCCTTGAAGGCCGGCCCCAGCACCTTCTTGTCCTTGGCGTGGCAGGCCATGCAGCCCGCCTTGGTCATGGCTTCTTCAGTGCTGGCCTGGGCGGTGCCCGCCAGCCCGAAGGCGAGCAGGGCGCTCAATGCAATCGCGTCGATACGCATGGTGATCTCCTGTGGGTCAATAGACGTCGTGCTGGGTGTTGTGCACGTTGAAGTGGCCGGTCGGGGTGATCAGGCGCGGGTCCTTGATCACGGCCTTGAGCTGGAGGGTCTTGTCGTCGACAACGACCAGCGCGGACTGCTTGTCCTTGGCCGACCAGACGGCGAACCAGACCTCGTCGCCGGCGCGGTTGTATTCGGGCTGCACCACGCGTTGGGCTCCGCCGTCGCTGATGCCGGCCCATTGCGCGATCGGCAGCACCGTGTAGCCCTTGGCCAGGTTCTGGATGTCGTACACCGCCACCGAGCGCGAGATCGCCGGATCCGGGTTCAGCGGGTTGTCCACATACAGGTGGTTCGACTTGGGATGGCTCTTGATGAAGAGCGATCCGCCGCCCTGACTCTTGATGGTTTCCACCACCTTGAAGGCCTGGCCCTTGTGTCCCTTGGGGTCGGTGCCGATCAGCGAAATGCTCTCGTCACCCAGGTGACCCGTGGACCACACCGGGCCGTATTGGGGGTGCACGAAGTTGGCACCCCGACCCGGGTGGGGGATCTTGCCCACATCGATCAGCGCCGCGAGCTTGCCTTCCTTCATGTCCACCGCGGCAATCTT
>NZ_DASUIT010000151.1:0-3099 GCF_036279655.1 Aquabacterium sp.
AAACCCTTTCCGCCTTCATCTAGTCCGTCGCCGATCTGCTGCGGGGCGACTACCGACAACACGACTACGGCAAAGTCATCCTCCCCTTCACCGTGCTCCGCCGGTTGGACTGTGTGTTGGAGCCGACCAAGGCGGCCGTGCTAGCCGAACTGGCTGAGAAGACCAAGCAGGGCATCAACCCCGAACCCTTTCTGCGCCGCAAGGCCGGGGTGAACTTCTTCAACCAGAGCCCCATGGACCTGAAGAAGCTGCTGGGCGACCCGGACTACGTGGCACTGAACCTCACCACCTACATCCAGGGCTTCAGCCCCGAGGTGCGCGACATCTTCGACCCCGGCGGCCACCCAAACTCCCCCACTGATGGCCAACCCAAACTCCCCCACCTGAGTTGATCGGGGACAGGGGGTCAAAGCTGGCGCCGCCGGCACCTGTTGGCAGGACAGCAGTTCTGGTCTTCCCCGAGGGAAGGCCAAGGAGTGAATGTCTTGAAACCCAACCAACGGACCACCGTCTACACGCTGCTCGAGCGCGGCAGCACCCAGCGCGAGATCGCGCGCATCACTGGCATCGACCGTAAGACGGTCAGGAGCTACCAGCGCCGCTGGCAGGCTGAACAATCAAATTCCCCCAGGGTGGCCACCGGCTCAGATGCCGTGGCCGCTCAAACTCCTCCACCCTGGCCACCGGCTCCCTCATCTGCTTCAAACCCGGCGGCCACCTCCCTATGCGAGCCACACCGAGCCTTCATCGAAGCCCAGTTGCGCCTGCGTCGCAACGCCACGGCCATCTACCAGGACCTGGTCGACAGCCATGGCTTTGCCGGCCAGTACAACTCGGTCAAGCGCTTTGTGGCCCGGCTGCGCCACAAGGAACCCGAACAATTCGATCGCCTGTCCTTCCTGCCTGGCGAAGAGATGCAGGTGGACTACGGCGAAGGCGCGCCCACCCGGGTGCCAGGCAGTGACCGGTACCGCAAGCCACGCCTGTTCGTGGCCACGCTGCGCTACTCGCGGGCGAGCTTTCGCTGCGTGGTCTGGAAGTCCAGCCAGCAGGTCTGGGCCGAGTTGCACGAGCGCGCGTTCCGACACTTCGGTGGCTGCCCGCAGTACGTGGTGCTGGACAACCTCAAGGAGGGCGTCATCAAGCCCGACCTGTACGAGCCCGAGCTCAACCCGGTCTTTGCGGCCACCCTGGCGCACTACGGTGTGGTGGCCGACCCGGCCCGGGTGCGTGACCCCAACCGCAAAGGCACGGTGGAGAATGCCATTGGTCACACCCAGGCCACGGCCTTGAAGGGCCGACGCTTTGAGTCCATCGAGACCCAGAACGAGTTTCTGGCGCATTGGGAGCGCAACTGGGCGGCCAAGCGCATCCACGGCACCGAGCGGCGCCAGGTGCAAGCCATGTTTGAAGAAGAACGCCCGCACCTCAAGGCCTTGCCGCTGTTGGGCATGCAGTATTTCGAAGAGGTCCAGCGCACGGTGTGCGACGACAGTTGCGTGCGGGTGGATCACAGCAGCTACGCTGCTCGCCCGGCGGCCATCGGATCGAAGGTGAGGGTGCGCATCTTCGCCCAGCGCATCCAGCTCTTTGATCTGCAAACCGGCACCTTGCTGCGCAGCCACCCCAAGGCGCAGCGCCCCGGCACCGTGGTGCTGCCCCAGGATGAGCGGGTCTTCAACCCCTCGCGTGAGACACGCCTGATTCTGCGCCAGGCCGCCCAGATCGGCGAACACGCCGCCCGCCTGTGCCAGTTGCTGTTTGCCATCGAAGGCCGGGTGGGTCAGCGTAAGCTCTGGGGCATCGTCGGGCTGGCACGCCGCTACCCGGCGCACTGTATCGAGACGGCCTGTGCCCAGGCGCTGGAGCAAGGCATCTACAGCTACAAGCGCGTTCAGGCATTGAGCGAATCGCTCTTTGCCGACGCGCTTGAAGCCATCGAGGCCCATGCCGGCGGCGATGTGGCGCCCACCCCGGCCACGCTGACCCAGCAGCACGGGCTGATCCGCGATGCCCACGAGTACGGCGATTTGTTTGCTCACGCTGCCGCCTCGGCCATGACAACGGCCACGGCCGCCACCACACCAACGGCCACCACGCTAACGTCCACACAAGGGGGCCGGGCATGAACATGGTCGAGATCGAACGCGCGCTGCGCGAGTTGCGCCTCTCTGGCATTGCCGAGACCCTGTCGACCCGCGTGATGCAGGCCCAGGCCGCCCAGGAGCCCTTTCTGGAAACCTTCGCCGCCATGCTCCAGGACGAGCTGGACCGACGCCGTTCGCGCCTGATGGAGCGCCGCTACAAGCGCTCGGGGCTGGACGAGCGGGTCACCCTGGCCGACTTTGACTGGCGCTTCAACCCCAAGCTGCCCCGCTCAGCGTGCTTTGAGCTGCACACCCTGAAACTCATTGCCGAGGGCGCCAATGCGTTGATCGTGGGCAAGCCCGGCACCGGCAAGTCCCACATCGCCAAGGCCGTTGCCTACCAGGCCACGCTGGGCGGCCACGATGTGATTTACCTGGAGGCCGACACCGAGTTTGCCCGCTACGCGCTGGGCAGTGCCGCCGAGCGCGCAGCGCTGCTCAAGGCGTGGGTGGAGCCGGACTTGCTGGTGCTGGACGATCTGTTTCTGGCGCGGCGCATCAGCGAGCACGCCGCCGAGGTGCTGCAGGCCATCGTGCATCAGCGCTACAAGCTGCGCCGCGCCATCGTGGTGACCTCCAACCGGGTCGTGCAGGACTGGGGCCGCTACCTGGGCGACGCCACCATGGCCACCACCATCCTGGACCGCCTCATGCACCGCTGCACGATGCTGGAGTTCGAAGGCAAGAGCTACCGCCTCAAAGAGGCCGCCTCCCGCATCGCCATCAGCACCGAGTCGTCATAATCCGGCCAGTCTTGCCTGGGGGAATTTGGGGTGGCCACAGGTGGGGGAATTTGGACTGGCCATCGGGGCACAGGGCCTGTTGCGCCTTTGTTGCGGGGCAGTTGCGCCAGTAGGTCCCATTAGGGGCATCACGGAGTCCATCTGCACTGGCGATCAGAGTTGGCTTTTGCCGAGATCTGTATGGGACGCGGTTTTGCCCTTGGTAGTCT
>NZ_DASUIT010000152.1:0-45945 GCF_036279655.1 Aquabacterium sp.
CATATGCCCCCTTAAGGGCACCTCAGACTGTGATGGGCATCACACCGGAACGCGGCGATAGACGGTTTTTCGGCAAAACATCACGGATCATGAGAGCGCAAATCGACACCCCCTCAAGTCAGGGGGGTTTCGGTGGCTGGAATCAGGGGCCGCGAGAGGGTTAGCGAGAATCAGCGCGTCGCACGCACCATGACGGCCGCGATGTACGCTTCGCCGTCAAATGGCAGGCCTGAGCGCTGCGAGGCCCAGACCATTTCGCCGAGAGCTTCCATCACCTCGTGATGGGCCTCGTGCAATGAGCTCCGGCGTTGCGCCAGACGCTCGACCGCGACCTGGATGCCGCGGGGCTGGTCGATGCTGACCTGCTCGGTGATCGACAGGTGCATCGACAGATGCAGGAAAGGATTGGTTCGCCCCTGCTCGACCTCGTAGATGGCCGCGATGGCGGCATCGACATCGGCCAGATCCTCGTGGTATTCGGGATGCTGGACGATCCAGTCGTTGGCCAGGGCCTCCAGCGGGGTCACCGGCAGGCCATCGCGGTGCTTGGCCCACGCTTCACAGAAGAAGCGTCGGACCTGCTCCTGGCTAGGGGCAAACATCAGGCGTCAAACGCCCAGCAGTTCAACTTCGAACATCAGGGTGGCATTGGGGGGGATCACACCACCCGCGCCACGGGCGCCATAGCCCAGCTCGGGCGGAATCACCAGCACGCGGGTGCCGCCAACCTTCATGCCCTGCACACCTTCATCCCAGCCGCGGATCACATGACCGGCCCCCAGGGGGAAGACGAAAGGATCGTTGCGGTCCTTGCTGGAATCGAACTTGGCGCCCTTGACGCCGTTGTCGTAGAGCCAGCCGGTGTAGTGCACCGTCACGTAAGCGCCGGCCTTGGCGACCTCGCCTGCACCTTCGGTGGTGTCGTCGTATTGCAATCCGGAAGCGGTCGTCGTGCTCATGAGGGTCACCCATTAAGGAAAGGCGAGATTTTAGCCACAGCGCCCCACCCCGAGCTTCAGATGGACATCAAGGCCCTCACGCCATCGGCCTCCATGTCCTGACCGCGACCACGCCGGATGATCTCGCCGCGCTCCATGACCAGGTACTGATCCGCGAGCTCGGCCGCGAAGTCATAGAACTGCTCGACCAGCACCACGGCCATCTTCTGGCCGTTGAGCCCTTCGTCGGCCAGCTTGCGGATGGCGCGGCCGATGTCCTTGATGATGCTGGGCTGGATGCCTTCGGTGGGCTCGTCCAGGATCAGCAGCTTGGGTCCCGCCGCCAGGGCCCGGGCGATGGCCAGTTGTTGCTGCTGCCCACCCGAGAGGTCGCCCCCCCGGCGGTGCATCATCTGCTTGAGCACGGGAAAGAGCTCGAACAACTGCTCGGGCACCTTGGCACTGCCAGGCTTGGAGGCCAGGCCCATCTGCAGATTCTCGGCCACGGTCAGGCGACCGAAGATCTCGCGACCCTGGGGCACATACCCCACACCCAGACGCACGCGCTCGTAGGGCTTGAGCTGGTGGATGGCCTGCCCGTCCAGACGGATGCTGCCGGATTTGATGGGCACCAGACCCATCAGGCTCTTGAGCAAGGTGGTCTTGCCCACGCCATTGCGGCCCAGGATGACGGAGACCTCTCCCACCTTGGCCTCGAACCCCAGGCCGCGCAGGATGTGCGAACCACCGTAATACTGATTGACTGTGTCGACGTGAAGCATCTTCATTCCTTCGCTTGATCCACCTTCGCCGGGCTGCCCCATGGAAGGTGCCGGCCTCATCGGCCCAGGTAGACCTCGACGACCTTGTCGTTGGCCTGCACATCGGCCAGGGTGCCTTCGGCGAGGACCGAGCCTTCGTGCAGCACGGTGACCTTCTTCTTGTCCGCGGTCGCGCCCTGGGTTGTCAGTTCATGGATGAACTTCATGTCGTGCTCGACCACCACCAGGGAATGCGCCCCTTCCAGCGACAGGAAGAGTTCGGCGGTGCGCTCGGTTTCCTCGTCGGTCATGCCGGCCACCGGCTCGTCGAGCAGCAGCAGCTTGGGATCCTGCATCAGCAACATGCCGATCTCCAGCCACTGCTTCTGCCCGTGCGACAGCAGGCCGGCGGTGCGCTGCGCCTGGTCGCGCAGGTGGATCAGCTGGAGCATGTCGGCAATGCGGTCGAGTTGTGCGCTGCCCAGCTTGAAGAACACCGAGGCGCGTGCGCGCCGATCGGCCTTGAGTGCCAGCTCCAGGTTCTCGAACACACTGAGGTGCTCGAAGACCGTGGGCTTCTGGAACTTGCGGCCGATGCCGATCTGGGCGATCTCGTTCTCGCGCATGGCCAGCAGGTCGATGGTCGAGCCGAAGAAGGCACTGCCCTCATCAGGCCGGGTCTTGCCAGTGATGACGTCCATCATGGTGGTCTTGCCCGCACCGTTGGGGCCGATGATGCAGCGCATCTCCCCCACCGCAATGTTCAGGCTGAGCTTGTTGAGGGCCTTGAAGCCGTCGAAGCTGACCGAGATGTCGTCGAGATACAGGATGGAGCCGTGGGCCACATCCAGCTGGCCGGGCTGCACCACACGGCTGTAGCTGGCCTCGCGCCCGCCCGACTCACCCGCCGTGCTGACACGGCCCTTGGCTTTGTCCAGGGCCTGTGTGCCCGCTTCCATGAGATCCGGGGTCATGCCTTCACCTCCGTCTTGTTCTTATTGAGCAGGGATTTGACTCCGCCCACGATGCCATGTGGCAGGAACAGGGTCACCGCAATGAAGAGCAGGCCCAGGAAGTACAGCCAGTACTCGGGGAAGGACACCGTGAACCAGCTCTTGGCACCGTTGACAAAGAAGGCGCCAATGATGGGGCCGATCAGGGTGGCACGCCCCCCCACGGCCGCCCAGATGGCGATCTCGATCCCGGCAGCTGCCGACATCTCGCTGGGGTTGATGATGCCGACCTGCGGCACGTACAGGGCACCGGCGATGCCGCACATCACGGCCGACAGCGTCCAGATGGCCAGCTTGTAGGCCAGCGGGTTATAGCCGCAGAACATGACCCGGCTCTCGGCGTCGCGGATGGCCTGCAGCACACGGCCGAACTTGGTGTTCACCAGCCAGCGGGCCATCAGATAGAAGCCGATCAGGGTCATGCCCGTGATCACGAACAGCACCATGCGGGTCGACGGCTGGGCAATGGGGATGTCCAGGATGCGCTTGAAATCGGTGAAGCCGTTGTTGCCGCCAAAGCCCGTTTCATTGCGGAAGAACAGCAGCATGGCCGCAAAGGTCATGGCCTGGGTGATGATGGAGAAGTACACCCCCTTGATGCGCGAACGGAAGGCAAAGAAGCCGAACACGAAGGCGATCAGGCCGGGCACCAGCACTACCAGGATCATCTGGGCGATGAACGACTCACTGAAGGTCCAGTGCCATGGCACCTCCTTCCAGTCCAGAAAGACCATGAAATCGGGCAGATCGCTCTTGTAGCTGCCGTCGCGGCCGATCTGGCGCATCAGGTACATGCCCATGGCATAACCGCCCAGCGCGAAGAACAGGCCATGCCCCAGCGACAGGATGCCGGTGTAGCCCCAGATCAGGTCCATGGCCAGGGCACAGATGGCGTAGCACATGATCTTGGCGATCAGGGCCACGGCAAAGTCCGACAGGTGGAACACCGAGCCTTCAGGCACGACCAGGTTGAGCAAGGGCACCAGCACCAACACGGTGATCACGGCGGCCATCAGGGCCGACCATCCCCTGGGGCCCAGTGCGCTGCGTGGCACCGCCAGCGGCAAGGGAGTATTCAAGACAGCACTCATGTTGTTTCCTTCAGGCTTCTGCACTGCGGCCCTTCATGGCGAACAGGCCTTGCGGACGCTTCTGGATGAAGATGACCACGATGACCAGCACGAAGATCTTGGCCAGCACGGCGCCGGTCCACCCCTCCAGGAACTTGTTGACGATGCCCAGGCCCAGGGCGGCATAGACGGTGCCGGCGATCTGCCCGACACCACCCAGCACGACCACCATGAAGGAGTCGACGATGTAGTTCTGGCCCAGGTCTGGCCCCACATTGCCGATCTGCGACAGGGCACAGCCCGCCAGGCCCGCGATGCCCGCCCCCAGGGAGAATGCCATGGTGTCGACGCGCGCCGTGTTGACCCCCATGCACGAGGCCATGGGACGGTTCTGCGTCACGCTGCGCACGAACAGACCCATGCGTGTGCGGGTGATCAGCAAGGTCATGCCCACCAGCACCAGCACGGCAAAGGCGATGATGGCCAGGCGGTTATAGGGCAAGGTCAGGTTGCTCAGCACGTCCAGCCCGCCCGACAGCCAGGCTGGGTTCTCGACCTGCACGTTCTGCGCCCCGAAGACGGTGCGCACGGCCTGCATCAGCACCAGGCTGATGCCCCAGGAGGCCAGCAAGGTCTCCAGCGGTCGGCCATAGAGGAAACGAAACACGCTGCGCTCCAGTGCCGCACCCACCAGGGCCGAGGCCATGAAGGCTGCCGGGATGGCCAGCACGATGTACCAGTCGAACCACCCGGGCGCGTACTGGCGAAAGAGGTTCTGCACCACGAAGGTGGCGTAAGCGCCGATCATCATCAACTCGCCATGGGCCATGTTGATCACACCCATGAGGCCATAGGTGATGGCCAGTCCCAGTGCGGCCAGCAGCAAGATGGAGCCCAGGCTGATGCCCGTGAAGACCACACCGGCACGCTCGCCCCAGGCCAGCTTGTCATTGACATCGTCCAGCGAGTTCTGCAGCAGGCGGCGCACCGCCGGATCGGCTTCAGCGTCGTCCTGCAAACGCTCCATCAGCAAGGCACGGGCTTCGGGGTTGGCGTCGGCGGCCAGGGCCTTGACGGCCTCGATGCGCTTGGAGACATCCTGAGACAGCAGCAAGGCTTTGGCGCGGATGCCCTTGAGTTGAGCCTTCAGCGCCGGATCGGTCTCCTTGGCCAGGGCCTGGTCGATCACGACCAGCTTGGATTCGTCGGCGACCTTGCCCAGGGCATCCACAGCCTCGGTGCGTTCTGCCACATCGGTCGACGAGAGTTTGCCAGCGGCCAGAGCGGCCTCGATCTCGCTGCCCATGCGGTTGTTGTTGACGACGTCCTCGGCCGTTTCGGGCAAGGGCACGACCTGACCGGTCACGGCGTCGCGCGCCACCTCGCCGTCATAGATGTAAACGCGCTGCTCAGCCACCTTCACGGAATCGGCCAACAGGGCTTCGAGCAGGGGCGGCAGTGCCGGATCGGCCTTGAGCATCAGCTTTTGCAAGGCGGCGATGCGGGCGTCGTTGTCACCGGCAGAAATGGCGTAGGCCTCCTCGGCCGTCAGCGCATGTGCGCTTTGCAAACCCAGCGCGGCGATCAGCACCCCCGCAGCCAGCGACCTGGCCCGCTGCAAAGCGGCCGACCAGCGTGTGGTCTTGGCGTCGTGTCGTTTCACAGGCATGTCCTGTCTCATGTGTTCAGCAGCAAAAAAAACGCCCCGTTGGTGACGCCCAACGGGGCGAAGCGCTCTGCTCTTCAATCTTCAAACCAGAAGAATCACTTGCCTTCCGGCTCGTCCTTCTTCTTGTCGTTGCCGGGGATGTAGGGGCTCCAGGGCTGAGCCTTGACGGGGCCCGGGGTCTTCCACACCACCTTGAACTGACCGTCCGCCTTCACTTCGCCAATGAACACGGGCTTGTGCAGGTGGTGGTTCTTCTCGTCCATCTTGGACATGAAGCCACCGGGTGCCTTGAAAGTCTGACCAGCCATGGCGGCGATCACCTTGTTCACGTCGGTGGTGCCCGCCTTCTTGACGGCCTGGGCCCACATATTGATGCCGATGTAGGTGGCCTCCATCGGGTCGTTGGTCAGAGGCTTGTCCTTGTGGCCGGCAATGTTCTTGGCCTTGGCATAGGCAGACCACTTCTTGATGAACTCGGCATTGGTCGGGTTCTTGACCGACATGAAGTAGTTCCAGGCCGCCAGGTGACCCACCAGAGGCTTGGTGTCCACGCCACGCAGCTCTTCTTCACCCACCGAGAAGGCCACGACCGGCACGTCCTTGGCCTTCAGGCCCTGGTTGCCCAGCTCCTTGTAGAAGGGCACGTTGGAGTCACCGTTGATGGTGGACACCACGGCGGTCTTCTTGCCTTCAGACGCGAACTTCTTGATGTTGGCGATGATGGTCTGGTAGTCGGAGTGACCGAAGGGGGTGTACTCCTCCATGATGTCGGCATCGGCCACGCCCTTGGACTTCAGGAAGGCGCGCAGGATCTTGTTGGTGGTGCGGGGATAGACGTAGTCGGTGCCCAGCAGCACGAAGCGCTTGGCCGAACCGCCATCCTTGCTCATCAGGTATTCCACGGCGGGGATGGCCTGCTGGTTGGGGGCCGCGCCGGTGTAGAACACGTTCTTTTCGAGCTCTTCACCCTCGTACTGCACGGGGTAGAACAGCAGGCCGTTGTTTTCCTTGTAGACCGGCAGCACCGACTTGCGCGACACCGAGGTCCAGCAACCGAAGGTCACGGCCACCTTGTCCTGGGTCAGGAGTTGCTTGGCCTTTTCGGCGAACAGGGGCCAGTTGGAGGCGGGGTCGACCACCACGGGCTCGAGCTTCTTGCCCAGCAGGCCGCCCTTGGCGTTGATCTCGTCGATGGCCATCAGCACGGTGTCCTTGAGCACCGTTTCCGAGATGGCCATGGTGCCCGACAGAGAGTGCAGCACACCGACCTTGATGGTGTCGGCGGCCGCAGCCATGGAGCTGAAGGCCAGACCGGCGACGCCCAGGGCGACGGCGGACAGGGATTGAACGGCGTGGCGACGAGAGATGCTCATGTGAATTTGCTCCTAGGAGGCGGTGGGTGGAATGAATCAGTGCATTCAGTGTGCCCAGCGCCCCCCGGATGCGAAATACGCCACATGGCGTATGAGCCATGCCCACCGTCTCATATGAGAGACTGCCCGCCATGAACACGCCCTCGTCACCGCCCCGTCTGCACGTCAACAGCCAGACACGCTCCCTGAGTTTCGATTCGGATCTCGTGCAAAGCAGCATGAAGCTCGATGCCCCGGACGAATTGCTGCTGGAGTACACCCGGGCCATGATGGGTTTTGTGCTGTTCAACCCCCGCCCCGAGGCCATCCTGATGGTGGGTCTGGGGGGCGGCTCCATCGTCAAATATGTCCACAAGCACCTGCCCGACAGCCACCTGACCGTGGTGGAGATCGAGCAGGGGGTGATCGACCTGCGGGATGAGTTCGCCGTGCCGCGCGACGACGCGCACCTGCAGGTGATCTGCGACGACGGCGCGCGCTTCGTGAGCCTGACCGAGCAGCGCTTCGACGTGATCCTGGTCGATGGCTTCCATGCCGAGGGCCAGCCCATGGCCCTGTGCACACCCGCCTTCTATCGCCACTGCGCCCAGGCACTGACGCCGCAGGGCCTGCTGGTGATCAATATGCATGGGCAGCAGCCCAACCTGTCCTTGATGGTGCGGCGGGTGAGCAAGGTGTTTCGCTCATCGGTGATCGCCGTGGCCGTGGACGATGGCGACAACCAGGTCGTGATCGCCGGCCCGCCCGACGTCTTTCAAGCCTGCCAGCGCGAGTTCAGCGCTCGGTGGGAAGCGCTCGCCCCCATCCACCAAGCCACCCTGGGCGCCAGTTCCAGCCGCATCGAGCGGGCCTTGCGCAAGGGCTACCCCGTCACCCACACCGTGTGAGGCCCCCATGAGTTTCAAGTTCTGCCCCCACTGCGCCCAGCCCCTGCAGGCCCGCGAAGAGGGCGAAGCCCTGCGCCAGGCCTGCCCGGATACACGCTGTGGCTATGTGCACTGGGACAACCCCACGCCCGTGGTCGCTGCCGTGGTCGAGCATGAAGGCGCCATCATCCTGGCACGCAACAAGGCCTGGCCCACGGCGTTCTACGCCCTGATCACCGGCTTCCTGGAAAAGGCCGACCCCAGCCCCGAGCAGGCCATCCTCCGCGAGGTCGAAGAAGAACTGGGCCTGCAGGGACAGGCCGCGAACTTCATCGGTCACTACCGCTTCGAGCGCCAGAACCAGATCATCATCGCCTACCACGTGCCCGCTACCGGCACCATCGTGCTGGGCGACGAACTGGCGGACTTCAAACGGGTGCCGCCAGAGAAAGCACGCTACTGGCCCGTGGCCACCGGCCTGGCATTGCGGGACTGGCTGGTCGCGCAGGGGCACAGCCCGCAGGCCATCGAGGTGCCCAAACCCGCCTGATCGCGCGAAGATCACGCCGAGGGTTAACCCTGTAGTTAAGTCCCACAATTGGCGGCCACGGCCGGGATGCGTATCGTGCGACGCATCTCGCCCGCACGGGCTCACGTCTCACGCAAGCCACCCGCCATGTCCACTCCCACTGCACGCCCACCGATCTACCGGTCCCTGTATGCCCAGGTGCTGATCGCCGTCGCCATCGGCATCTTCCTGGGGCATGTCTACCCGGAGGTCGGCACCACCATGAAGCCTCTGGGCGATGGTTTCATCAAGCTGATCAAGATGATCATCGCCCCGATCATCTTCTGTACGGTCGTGATCGGCATCGCCGGCATGGAGGACATGAAGAAGGTCGGCAAGACGGGTGGCCTGGCGCTGCTGTACTTCGAGGTGGTGTCCACGGTGGCCCTGATCATCGGCCTGGTGGTGGTGAACCTGCTGCAGCCCGGCGCGGGCATGCACGTCGACCCCAGCACGCTGGACACCAAGGGCATCGCCGCCTACACCGAACCGGGCAAGATGAAGGGCACGGTGGACTTCCTGCTCAATGTGATCCCGACCTCGGTGGTGGATGCCTTCGCCAAGGGCGACATCCTGCAGGTGCTGCTGTTCTCGGTGCTGTTTGGCTTTGCCCTGCACAAGTTTGGCGGACGTGGCACCCTGGTGTTCGATTTCATCGAGCGCCTGTCGCACGTGCTGTTCGACATCGTCGGCATCATCATGAAGGTGGCCCCCATCGGCGCCTTCGGGGCCATGGCCTTCACCATCGGCAAGTACGGCGTGGACTCCCTGTTCTCGCTGGGCAAGCTGATGGGGGCGTTCTACCTGACCTGTCTGCTCTTCGTCTTCATCGTGCTGGGCCTCATCAGCCGACTGCACGGCTTCAGCATTGTCAAGTTCATCCGCTACATCAAGGAAGAATTGCTGATCGTGCTGGGCACTTCCTCATCCGAATCGGTGCTGCCGCGCATGATGGAAAAGCTGGAGAACCTCGGCGCGCGCAAGTCCGTGGTCGGCCTGGTGATCCCCACGGGTTACTCCTTCAATCTGGATGGCACCTCCATCTACCTGACCATGGCCGCGGTGTTCATCGCCCAGGCCACGGACACCCCCATGACGCTGACGCAGCAGTTGACCTTGCTGGCCGTGCTGCTGCTGACCTCCAAGGGCGCTGCGGGCATCACCGGCAGTGGCTTCATCGTGCTGGCGGCCACGCTGTCTGCCGTGGGTGGCGTGCCAGTGGCCGGCCTGGCACTCATCCTGGGCATTGACCGCTTCATGTCAGAGGCCCGCGCCCTGACCAATCTGGTGGGCAATGGCGTGGCCACGCTGGTGGTGGCCAAGTGGACCGGTGATCTGGACATGCAGCGCTTGCAGGCAGGCCTGGAGGCCCCGAGCCTGGAAGCATCTCAGGAGCCCGAGCTCATCTTGGATCAGCAGCAGGCCACCATGGCCGTGCAGGACAAACAGCCTCTCAGCGCATCTTGAGTTGCGCCACGCGGCTCATGGCCAGACCCGCTGCCGCGGTGCGTGTCTCGACACCCAGCTTCGCAAAAATGTGCTCCAGCTGCTTCTTGACCGTGGCCGGGCTGCTGCCCAGGATGTCACCGATGTCTCGGTTGGTCTTGCCGCGCACCACCCAGTAAAGCACTTCTCCCTCACGGGCGGTGAGCTTGAACTCCTGGCTGAGGGCGTCCATGGCGGCCTGATCGGAGGTCTCGCGCATGACCAGCAGCCACTCGTCATCCCCGGTTGGCTCGTGCAGCGCAAAGCTCAGGCGACGCGCGCCCTGGTTCACCATCCAGGTCGGCGCCGGACTGGGTGGCGCCGCCCCCCGCTCGGCCGCCTCCACCGCAGCGCGTGCGGCTGGCACTGCGTGCTGCAACCAGTCGATCAGCTCCACCGGCGCCACGGCCTCCGGCGTATCAAAGTAGCGCTGCAACAACTGGCGCGCCAGCGGTGTCTGCCATGACACACGCCCGTCACTCACCCGCACCGTCAAGGAGGCATGCCCGAAAGCATCCAGCGCATTGCGTGCCTGATGCGCACGGCGCGCACTCTGGACATGGGCCTGAATGCGCGCCAGCACCTCACGCGGACGCAAGGGCTTGACGACATAGTCCACCCCACCGGCATCGAAGGCCGCCACCACGTGCTCGGTCTCGGTCAGCCCCGTCATGAACACGATGGGGATGTGGCTGGTCTCGCTCTGGGCCTTGAGGCGGCGCGCCACTTCAAAGCCATCCATGCCCGGCATGATCGCGTCGAGCAAGATGACGTCAGGCACGGCCTGGCTGGCCCGCAGCAAGGCGGCCTCCCCATGGGTGGCCACGAGCACGGTATAGCCTGCCTCGTCCAGGGCGTCGTGCAGCAAGGACAGGTTGTCGGGCACGTCGTCGACGATGAGCACCACGTCGGTACGGCTGCGGTCCAGATGGTCTAGCATGGTCGACACATTCACGTTGATTCAGGGGTGGCACCTGGGGCTGCCTGGCGCTTCACGGCATCACGAACCACATTGGCCAGGGTGTCGAGCTGGAACTGCCGTGCCAGCGCACGCAGACGCTGGACGAAATCCTCACAGCCGGGTTCGCTGCTGGCAATCTGATCCAGCGCCTTGTGGACCCCACGGATGTAGCCCGCATGGACCTGGTCTTCCAGCTCGCGCAGGGCGTGCAGGCTGGGCAAGGCCTGAGCTTCGGCCGACATGGCAGAGCCCCCTGCCGGCGTGCTGCTTGCCGCAGGTGAGCGCTCGGTCTCGATCCATTGCAGCGACAGGCGCCGCCCCAGCCAGTCGAGCAACTCGCTCACTCGCACCGGCTTGACGATGAAGTCCTCGGCCCGGATGCCCACATCATTGTCCAGGCCCTTGTCAAAGGCATTGGCCGACACGATGGCCACGGGAGCCTCGCTCAAGCCCTCGTCACGGATGACCCGCAAGGTGGCCCAGCCATCCAGCCCCGGCATGGCCAGGTCCATGAACATGGCCTGTGGTGCTTGCGCCGGCGGGCAGCGGCGCAGCAAGGCCAGGCACTCGACACCCGAGGCCAGCGGCGTCACCTCGAAGCCCAGCGGCTCCAGGATGCGCAAGAGCAGCCCTCGGTCGGCCTCCTCGTTGTCGACCACCCAGATGCGCCTGCGCTCACCCACATAGCCTGTGCGCTGCCCCCTGGGCACCACACGCTCACCCGGGGCCACCCGCACCTGCGGCAGGAACAGCCGGATGTGGAAGGTCGTGCCCTGTCCCAGGGTGCTGCTCACGCTCATCTCCCCCCCCATCAGGTCCGTGAGCATCTTGCTGATGGTCAGGCCCAGGCCGGTGCCCCCGGCCGAGGTGCCCGCCGCCGAGGAGCCCCGCGCAAAGGGCTCGAAGATCTTGTCCAGCTCAGCCTGCGCGATGCCAGGCCCCGTGTCGGAGATGTCGACCTGCGCGATCTCGCGGGCATAGCGCACCTTCAGACTCACGCGGCCGGTGCTGGTGAACTTGACAGCGTTGCCCAGCACATTGATCAGGATCTGACGAACACGACGCTCGTCGGCCCTCACCGCCTCGGGCAAGGCCGGGTCCAGATCGACCTCGAACTGCAAGCCCTTGGCCCGAGCCTCGTGCTCGATCAGGGTCATGATCTGCTGCAACAGATCCTTCAGACGCACCGGTTTGACATCCAGTGTGAGCTTGCCGCTTTCGATGCGCGCCAGATCCAGCGTGCCCTCGATGAGCGAGAGCAGGTGGTCGCCGCCGCGCTTGATCACCCCCACACCATGCTTGACGTGCTCGGGCAGGCGCTGGTCCTCGTCGAGCAGTTGGGCATAGCCCAGGATGCTGTTGAGCGGCGTGCGCAGCTCATGGCTGATGGTGGAGATATAGCGGCTCTTGGCCTGGTTGGCCTGCTCGGCCGTCTGTTTGGCCTGCTGGAGCTTTTCGTCGGTGATGCGATGCAGATCGATCTCTCGCACCAGCAGATGGGTCTGGCGGTTGGATTCCTCCTGAGCCACTTGTCGGCTCTTGTGTGCCAGCACCAGCCACCAGCCCACGACGCCGGCCACCAGCAGCAAGGCTGCGAACACCTTGACGAAGGCCGCCTGCAGCATCTCGGCCGCCGCTTCGGTGGAGGTCAGATCCAGCACATCCAGATCACGCACCTGCTGCTGAAAGACCATGCCAAACACCCCCGCCAGCAAAGGTGTCAGCACCAGCATCACCAGCAGGAAGTGCCCCAACTCGGTGTCGACATGGCGCCAGGCGCCTTGCGGCAACAAGCGCCGACCCAGCGCACGCCATTGCTCGGACCAGCGTGCCTGCGGTTTGCACAGATCCTGGCAGCGCGCATCGAGCGAGCAGCACAAGGAGCAGATGAAGCCCTGATAGGCCGGGCAGTGCGCGGTGTCGTCCGCCTCGTATTCACGCTCGCAGACCGTGCAGCGGTGCAAGGCCTGCAGGCGGATGACCCGCCCCAGCGGACGCCCTTCTTCCAATGGCGGCAGCGTGGCGCTCGCAGCCGACGCAGCCGGCAAGGGCGAACGTGCCAGGTAGTAGCGCCCCTGCGTGGCCCAGGCGATCACCGGCGAGGTGATCAGCGCCGTCACCAGGGCGATCAGCGCCGAAAACGCCTGAGCCACCTCGCCCAGCCAGCCCACATGGGCCATCACCGACAGCAAGGATGCCAGGCCCATGGCCCCCACCCCCACCGGGTTGATGTCGTACAGATACGCCCGCTTGAACTCGACCCCCGGGGGAGACCAGCCCATGGGCTTGTTGATGACCAGATCGGCCACCACGGCCATCATCCAGGCAATGGCAATGTTGGAGTACAGCCCCAGCACCTTGCCCAACGCCTGGAACACATTGAGCTCCATCAGCAGCAAAGCGATCAGGGTGTTGAACACCACCCAGACCACCCGCCCGGGGTGGCTGTGCGTGACACGCGCAAAGAAGTTGGACCAGGCCAGCGAGCCCGCGTAGGCATTGGTGACATTGATCTTGATCTGCGAGATCACCACGAACAGGGCCACGGCCGCGATGGCCCAGCCCTGGTGCGGGAAGATCTTCTCCCAGGCCACCAGATACATCTGGTTGGGATCCAGCGCGCGCTCGACCGGCATGGAAAAGCTCAGTGCCAGGAAGGCCAGCAAGGCGCCCCCCAGCATCTTGAGCACCCCGGGGATCACCCAGCCTGGCCCCCCTGCGAACACCGCGGCCCACCAGCGAGCCCGCCGCCCGGCCTGCTGCTCGGGCATGAAGCGCAGGTAATCAGCCTGCTCACCCATCTGCGTGATCAGGGCAATGCCCACCGTCATGGCCGAGCCAAAACCCAGCAGATCAAAGCCGGTGCGATCCCCCGAGGCCCCCGCATAGCCTTGCAGGTCCTGCCAGAGGGTCGGATGCTCCCTGAACACATAGATGTAGGGCAGGATCAGCATGCCCAGCCAGATCGGCTGCGTGATCAACTGCAACTGGCTGATGATCGTCACCCCATGGGTGACCAGGGGGATGACCACCACCGCACAGATCAGATAACCCCAGGCAGGCGGGATGTCGAAGGCCAGGTCCAGCGCGTAGGCCATCACCGCCGCCTCCAGCTCAAAGAAGATGAACGTGAAGCTGGCGTAGATCAGGGAGGTGATGGTCGAGCCGATGTAGCCAAAACCCGCACCGCGTGACAGCAGGTCCATGTCCACGCCATGGCGCGCGGCGTACACGCTGATGGGCCAGCCCGCCAGCAAGATGATCAGGCCCGTGGCCAGGATGGCCCAGAAGGCATTGACGAAGCCATGTTCGACCAGCAAAGTGGCGCCCACCGCTTCGAGCACCAGAAACGACGCCACCCCGAAGGCCGTGTTGGCCACCCGCCATTCGCTCCAGCGGCGGGCCGAGCGCGGCGTGAAACGCAGGGCGTAGTCCTCCAGCGTTTCGCTGGCGACCCAGGTGTTGTAGTCCCGGCGCACCTTGACCACGCGCTGCAACGCCTGCGCCCCGCCCTCCTGAGCAGGGGGGATCGTTGAGCCGGGGTTCTGGTCTGGGATTTGCATGGTGAGGTCGTAGACTGCACCAGACGTCGCAATTTCAGTGCCGACATGGCCGAGCGCTGTCCACCACGCCCCAGAGCACCATGGAACTGACCCCACGCGAAAAAGACAAGCTGCTGATCTTCACGGCCGCCCTGCTGGCAGAACGCCGCAAGGCCCGCGGGCTCAAGCTCAACCACCCCGAGGCCGTGGCCCTGATCACCGCGGCCATCATGGAAGGCGCCCGCGACGGCAAAAGCGTCGCTGCCCTCATGAGCGAGGGCAAGACCATCCTGACACGAGCGGATGTGATGGACGGCATCGCCGAGATGATCCCGGACATCCAGGTCGAGGCCACCTTCCCGGATGGCACCAAACTGGTGACCGTGCACCAACCTATTGCCTGACAGCGCCAATCGGCACAATTTTGGTGCCCGAATCATCGCCTTCATCACCACTTCGGATCACAGCCCATGCCACACCGTCAGATTCTCCGCACCATCTTGGCCTCACTGAGCACCGCCGCCTTGACGCTGGGCACCCATGCTCTGGCCCACGAAGGCCATGGTCTGCCTGGCATCAGCCACTGGCATGGCAGTGATGTCTGGGGCTTCGTCGCCGTGGGCGGGCTTGCCGCCCTGGCCTATTGGCTGGGAGGCCGCAAATGATCCCTGGCGAGTTGCTCACCGACGGTCCCGACATCGACCTCAACCCCGGGCGCCGCACGCTCACCCTGGTGGTCGAGAACGCGGGCGATCGACCCATCCAGGTCGGCTCGCACTACCACTTCGCCGAAACCAATGGCGCCCTGAGCTTTGACCGGCAGGCAGCCCAGGGCATGCGCCTGAACATCGCCTCGGGCACGGCCGTGCGTTTCGAGCCCGGCCAGCAGCGCACGATCGAGCTGGTCGACTACGCTGGCGAGCGCAAGGTCTACGGCTTTCGCGGCCTGACCCAGGGCCCGCTCTGACCTCGCGCCGACACGCGCCCCACCCCACACGCACACAGGACCTGACAAGATGGCAACGATCCCGCGCCGCGCCTACGCCGAGATGTTCGGCCCCACCGTGGGTGACCGCGTCCGCCTGGCCGACACCAACCTGATCATCGAGGTCGAGCGTGACCTCACCCTGCAGGCCGGCGGCTACGGTGAAGAAGTCAAGTTCGGCGGCGGCAAGACCATCCGCGACGGCATGGGCCAGAGCCAGCGCTCCAACGGCCCCGGCGCCATGGATGCCGCCGACTGTGTGCTGACCAACGCCCTGATCGTGGACCACTGGGGCATCGTCAAGGCCGACATCGGCATCAAGGCCGGCCGCATCGTCAAGATCGGCAAGGCGGGCAACCCCGATGTGCAATCCGGCGTGGACATCGTCATCGGCCCGGGCACCGAGATCATCGCCGCAGAAGGCATGATCGTGACGGCCGGGGGCATCGACACCCACATCCACTTCATCTGCCCGCAGCAGATCGACGAGGCACTCTACAGTGGCGTGACCACCATGCTCGGCGGCGGCACGGGGCCCGCCACGGGCACCTTTGCCACCACCTGCACGCCAGGGCCCGAGAACATCGCCATGATGCTCCAGGCCGCCGAAGCCTTCCCCATGAACCTGGGCTTTCTGGGCAAGGGCAATGCCAGCCAGCCCGAGGCCTTGCGCCAGCAGGTCCAGGCCGGTGTCATCGGCCTCAAGCTGCATGAAGACTGGGGCACCACCCCCTCGGCCATCGACTGCTGCCTCACGGTCGCGGAAGAAGGCGACGTCCAGGTGTCCATCCACAGCGACACGCTCAATGAATCCGGTTTCGTTGAAAACACCGTCGCGGCCACCAAGGGACGCACCCTGTGCGCCTTCCACACCGAGGGCGCGGGCGGTGGCCATGCGCCGGACATCATGCGTGTGGTCGGCGAAGCCAACTTCCTGCCCTCGTCCACCAACCCGACCATGCCCTTCACGGTCAACACTGTGGACGAGCATCTCGACATGCTCATGGTCTGCCACCACCTCGATGCGTCCATCGCCGAGGACCTGGCCTTTGCCGAAAGCCGCATCCGCCGCGAAACCATCGCCGCCGAAGACATCCTGCACGACCTGGGTGCCATCAGCATGTTCAGCTCCGACTCACAGGCCATGGGCCGCGTGGGCGAGGTCATCCTGCGCACCTGGCAGACCGCCCACAAGATGAAGGCCCAGCGCGGCAAGCTGCCCGAAGACAGCGACCGCCATGACAACGCCCGCGTCAAGCGCTATGTGGCCAAGTACACCATCAACCCCGCCCTCTCGCATGGCGTGGCCCACGAGGTCGGCAGCATCGAAGAAGGCAAATGGGCCGACCTGGTTCTGTGGCGCCCTGGCTTCTTTGGCGTCAAGCCCAGCACCATCATCAAGGGCGGCTTCATCGTGGCCGCGGCCATGGGTGACCCCAATGCCTCCATCCCCACGCCCCAGCCTGTGCACTACCGCCCCATGTTCGGCGCCCACGGAGGTGCCGTGGCCCGCACTTCGCTGACCTTCATGAGCCAGCAGTCCATCCACGAAGGCATGGCCGTGCACTATGGCCTGAAAAAACATGTGGTGGCCGTTCGGGGATGCCGCAGCGTGAAGAAGCAGGACATGATCCACAACCACTACCTGCCCCGCATGGAGATCGACGCCCAGACCTACCAGGTGCGCGCCGACGGCCTGCTGCTCACCTGCGAGCCTGCGGCCGCATTGCCCATGGCGCAGCGCTACTTTCTGTTCTGACGGACACTGTCGGCATGCTGACCGTCAACAAACTCCTCCCCCAAGGCCAGGGTCTGGCCCCCGTCTTGCTCAAACGTGCCTCCGTGGTCGAACTCGACTGGGATGTGCGCCAGAAAAGCCGCTTCGATGCCACCGACAGCAGCGGCCGCCATCTGGGCATCTTCCTGCCGCGCGGCACGGTCGTGCGCGGTGGCGACGTGCTGGTGGCCGAAGACGGCTCCATGATCCGCGTGCAGGCCGCACCCCAGAAGGTGCTGGTGATCAAGCCTTGCGCAGAGCATGGCAGCACCTTCGATCTGGTCCGTGCCGCCTACCACCTGGGCAACCGGCATGTGCAGATCGAGCTCAAGCCCGATCACCTCAAGATCGAACCGGACCATGTGCTGGCCGACATGCTGCGGGCCATGCATCTGACCGTGGTTGAGGCCGAGGCCGCGTTCGAGCCCGAGGGGGGCGCCTATGCCGCCGGAGGGCACGGGCACGGGCACGGACACACGCATGCTCAAGCACAGGCCCAGGAACACGGCCATGTGCACGGCCCCGGCTGCGGTCATGACCACAGCCATGCGCCCGCCGCCGCCACGCCCGCCTCCCGCGGCAAGCCCATCGGCATCGCTGTGACCTCGGCCCCCGTCCCTCATGTCCATGGCCCGGGCTGCGGTCACGATCACTGAAGCTGCATGCCCCGTGTCGCCCCTCGCCCTGCCGCGCTGAACACCGCCGCCCGCCTCCACCTGATGTGGCTGGCGTCCCCGGCCCTGCCGGTGGGCGGCTTCAGCTACTCCGAAGGCCTGGAAGCCGCCATCGATGCCGGGCACATCACGCAGGAAGCCCAGGCCGCCGCCTGGCTGCGCGACCAGTTGCACCTCAGCCTGGCGCGCGCCGATCTGGCCGTGGTGGCCCGAGCGGTCCCCGCCTGGCAGCGCGGCGACATGGCCCGGGTGCAGGAGCTCAACCAATGGATCACCCTCACCCGCGAGACCAGCGAGTTGCGTCTGCAGACCGAGCAGATGGGGCGCTCGCTGGTGGAGTGGCTGCGCAACCGCAGCGGCGAGGCCCGCGCTGACGGGCACGACGACCGCCTGGCCCAGTGCGCCGCCCTCACCCCCGCGCCCAACTGGCCGATCGCCTTTGCCTTGGCCGTGGCCCAGTGCCTGCCTGCGCCCGCACCCGGGCAATCCAGCACGGAGGGTGTCCGCGAGGCCTTGCTGAGCTATGCCTTCGGTTGGGCAGAGAACATGGTGCAGGCTGCCATCAAGGCCATCCCCCTGGGCCAGAGTGCGGGCCAACGCATCCTCCAGGCCCTGATCGACGAGATCCCGGCCGCCATCGACCACGCCCTGACGCTGCCCGACAGCCAGCGCCAGGCCTTCACCCCCATGCTGGCCATCCTGAGCGCCCGGCATGAAACCCAATACTCCCGCCTGTTCCGATCATGAGCGCACTGCACCACATCCCCGGCCGCACCAAGACCCTGCCCCCCCTGCGCGTGGGCGTGGGAGGCCCCGTTGGCTCCGGCAAGACCACCTTGCTGGAGATGCTCTGCAAGACCATGCGCGAGCGCTACGACCTGGTGGTCATCACCAATGACATCTACACCAAGGAAGACCAGCGCCTGCTCACCGTGGCCGGTGCCCTGGACCCGGACCGCATCATGGGCGTGGAAACCGGCGGCTGCCCGCACACGGCCATCCGCGAAGACGCCTCCATCAATCTGGAAGCGGTCGACCGAATGCTGGCCAAGTACCCCAACGCCGACATCGTCTTCATCGAATCGGGTGGCGACAATCTGGCGGCCACCTTCAGCCCCGAGCTGAGCGATCTGACAATCTATGTGATCGATGTGGCCGCCGGCGAGAAGATCCCGCGCAAAGGCGGCCCCGGCATCACCAAGAGCGATCTGTTCGTGATCAACAAGGTCGATCTGGCCCCGCATGTGGGCGCCAATCTGGACATCATGGCCGCTGACACCCAGCGCATGCGCCCGACGCGTCCCTTCGTCATGACCAATCTGAAGACCCTGCAAGGGCTCGACGAGGTCATTGCCTTCATCGAGACCAAGGGCCTGCTCAAGCCTTGAGGTCGCTGCCGTAGGCCCGCTCCACCTTGGAAATGCGGGTCTCGAAGTGCTCGTACCAGGCGCTCTTGCCCAGGGACTGCGCTTGCTGGTGATGGGCGTGAGCCTTCCAGTGGGCGATGGCCTCCAGGCTGTCCCAGTAGGACACGGTGATGCCGAAGCCCGAGGCATCCCGCGCGCTCTCGACGCCCAGGAAACCCGGCTGCTCCGAGGCCAGCGCCACCATGTGATCCGCCATGGCGCCATAGCCCTGGTCACCCTCCGTGCGTTGCGACGAAAAAATCACCGCGTAATACGGTGGCTCTGGTGTGCGGGCGAACCTGCTCTCCGACATGGGCGGTCTCCTGAACGGTCATGCCCGATGCAGGCACCAAAGGATTATAGGAATCCAAGCACAAGGCCAGCCTCTTGATCGGCATCAGTGCACCGTTTCTGCGGCGCAGAACCACCGTCCGGGCTTTGCGCAAATCCACGGAAATGCAGTATCGTTCCAGACACCACACACTCAAGGACCGACCGCATGACCAATCCGTACAGCCAGAAGAACATCGGTCAGGGCAGCGCCCCCGCGCCGGATGCGGACGACCGCATGCGCCTGGTGGCCCCCATCCATCTGCGCACATCGACCTCGACCTGCTGGAAGTGCTCGAACCTGACGCAAGTGCATGCCGTGGTGGCCTCCGATGTCGTGGATCTGGGTGAATCGGGTCAATGTCGCACCTACGTGCATGGCATCTCCAACCCCTCGCCTGAACTGACGCAGGCCCTGCATTTCCTGGCACCCAATCTGCGTGTGGACCAACCCAGCGACGACGGCGTGCTGCGCCTGACCAACCACTGCTCGCACTGTGGCGCCATGCAGTCGGACGTCTATCTGTTTGCTGAACCCGGCGCCCCCTTCTTCGGCCGCCCGCCCGAAGGGCACCTGGGGGCCGTCATTCTGGAGCACGATGTCATGGTCGACGATGCCAGTTACTCGACCTGAACCCACCGCCGCGCAGCGGGCGGTCAGTCATTGATCAGCCCTGCTGCTCGCGCCAGGCCTTGGGCGTGGTGCCTTCCCAGCGTTTGAACGCGGCCGTGAAGGCGCGGCGGTCTGAAAAGCCCAGGCGCGCGCTGATGTCATCGATGGGCACATTGCCCTGCCGCAACCACTGGCAGGCCAGGCGATGGCGCATACGTGCCTGCACCAGCAGGTAGGTGCCCCCCTCTTCCTTCAGACGACGCTGCAGGGTACGGGCGTGCAGGTTCAGGCGCTCGGCCATGTCCTCGATGCCCAGGGCCAGCAGGGAGGGTTCGCGCGAGATGAGCTCTTCAATCTCGGCGGCAATGCCCTGACGGCGCACTTCCTTGTCCAGCCGTTGCTCGGCCAGGAACTGGGCCTGCTCATGCAAGGCAGGGAAGGCGCCTTCCAGAGGTTGATCCAGGATCGTGCGCTCGAACACCAGCGCATCGTGGGCTTGCCCGAACTTCACCGGCACACCGAAGAAGGGTTCGAACTGGTCGGCGAACGGCGAGTCCGACGCGGCCTTGAGGTGAACCTCCAGGATGCCCTGGTCACTGCCTTGCAGAGAGCGGCCAAACTTGCGCACACAGGCCATGATGGCGTGCGACACCAGGTGCAGCGGCAGGCCGAAGGCCTCCAGATTGGGGATCGGCACGTCAAAACCCATGGTGACCAGACCCCGATCCCCCACCTCGGTCAGATCGATCGTGATCCAGGGCAAGACCACCTTTCGGGCCATCTTGGCCACATTGATGGCATCGCGCAGCGTGGGGCTGGTGGTCAGCAGGGTTTCGAACTCGGGCAGGGATTCGAAGGCAAAGGTATCGCCCAGCACCAGCGGAAAATACTTGTTGGGCGACATCGCCACGCACTGCTCCAGCACGGAGACCAGTTGCAGCGGCGACACGCGCGCCTCTTCCAGCCGGATCAGATCGATGGTGATCCCGGCCTCTTTGAACAGGGGCTGGACATTGAAGCCGCACTTGGCGGCCGCCTTGATCCAGCTCGAGAGCATGAACATCGGGATGGGCTTGATGCCCAAGGCTTCCAGCATGGCTGGAGGAAGAGGAATACGCATAAACGAAATCGGCACACCCTCAGTGAGTGTGCCGAAGTCTAACCAACTATGGCGAGCATTGCCGCCCTAAGGGCAAGAGAAAAGCGAAGGATCAACGCAAGGCCAGGGCTTCACGCATGAGTTCGCTCGCCTCCACCGGGTCGCGATGGCGGTTGAAGGCGTTCAGCCACTGCTCGTAGCCGCGCTGCTCCGCGTCCTGCCAGGGGTGGTAGCCAGGCTTGAAATACGGGAAGAAGGGTTTGATCAGGGGGGCCAGCAAGCCCTTGCCGGGGCGCAGCACCCAGGCAATGCCCTTGATCATGATCTTGCGGCGCTGCCACCAGTTGAAACCATCCATCTTGAGCAGCTCGTCGGTGAAATAGTGGATGGTGGCCGGGAAGGTGTAGCACATGTGCAGCATGGCGCCAATGCGCTTGAAATAGCTCACCTTGGCGTAATCGCACATCACGTCATAGGCCACGCCCTTGTGCTCGACCTCTTCAATGGCATGCCAGGAGTACATGGCACGCACGCGGTGGTCCGCCTCTTTCATGACGTCACGCGCGTCGAACAGGGTGGCCGCGCCAATGGCGGTGAAGTGCTCCAGCGCGCAGGTGATGGCCAGCGTGTAATCGCGGCTGAACTTGTTGCGGTACACAGAGAACAGCAGGTGGTCGAGTTCCTTGATCAGGCGGTCCACGTCCATGCCCTGCGCACGCAGGCGGTCGTTGTACTGGTTGTGCACCAGGGTGTGCTGTGCCTCCTGGCGGTTGAAGCCCATGATGTCATCGATCAGCTTCTTGTCGGAGATCTTGCTGCGGAAATCGCGCACCGTGGTCATGAAGAACTTCTCGCCCGGCGGGAAGATCAGCGACAGCGCATCGAACAGGCGGGTCTTGAAGGGATCACCACCGAACCAGTACTTGGGAATGTCACGGTCATCCAGGTGGAAGTTAAGGCGCTCACGGGGAACGATGGGATGCTGTGCAGTATGTTGTTGGCTCATCTTGTCTCTCGGCACGTCGTTGTCCAATGACTCCAATGTAGAAAAATAACCCTGCTTTCAACAGGATGAGGGATGACAGCAAGGGTTCTGGCACGACAGGGTCGAGTCAGTAGTTTCCCTAGGCCATTCCGACACCATGAAAAAAGGCCCCGAAGGGCCTGTGAGGAGAGGGCAGACAAAACGTGATCAGAGTGCCAGCGCCGTGCGGGTCTGCTCGCTGGCCTTGACGGGATCGCCACTGGCATTGAAAGCCGCCAGCCACTGATCGTAGCCAGGCTGATCAACTTCCTGCCAGGGGTGATAACCGGGCTTGTAGTAGGTCCAATAGTGCTTGAGCATGGGCTGCAGCAGGCCACCGGGTTTGAACATCCACCACAGCCCCTTGGCCATCAGGCCCATGCGCTGCGTGAACGAGAAGCCGTCATGGATCATCAGGCGACGTTGCACCACGAAGATGGTGCGCGGGAACATGTAGGTCGAGTGCACCAGAGCCCACACGCGCTTGAAGTAGCCCACCTTGGCATAGTCTTCCATCACGTCGTAGGCGACACCCTTGTGCTCGACCTCTTCAATGGCATGCCAGGAGTACATGGCACGCACGCGGGGATCGGCACCCTTCATCACGTCACGCTTGTCGAACAGGCTGTGGGCAATGATGGAGGTGAAGTGCTCCAGGGCCGACGTGATGGCCAGGTTGTAGCCCGCGCTGTAGTTCTTGCGGTACTCAGTGTTGAGCATCTGGTCGACGTACTTGGTCAGCGAGTCGACATCCACGCCCTGGCGGCGCAGGCGGTCGTTGTCCTGACGGTGGACCATGCTGTGCTGGGCCTCCTGCAGGTTGAAATCCTTGATGTCCTGCAGCAGCTTGGGATCGCTGATGCGATCACGGTACTCACGAACGCAGTTCATGAAGTATTTCTCGCCGGGCGGGAAGATGATGGACAAGGCATCCCAGAAACGGGTCTTGAAGGCATCGCCGTCCATCCAGTACTTCGGGATGTCGCCATCCAGCTGGAATTGCAGATGCATGCGGGGCACGATCGGGTGAACGGCTGCAGGCTTGCCGGCATCGTTGGCGGTGTTCGCAGAATGGTTCTGTGACATCGTCAGTACCTCAGTTCGGTTGTGGAATGACACCACTGTAGGGTGTCCCGCCTGACTGCAACAGGATGCTACGTGACAAGAAGGGCGAGAACCCGACACCTTCACGCCAGTAAAAACCCTTGATCTGGGACAAATGTCACGCCATGCCGGCCATCAGCAGGCTCTGGGTGGTCAAGCAGAGCATGTCCACCATGTCGTCCTCAGAGGCCGAGGAAGGCGATGCCTGGCTCAGGCCATATTCGATGGTCAGCATGACCAGACCCGCGGCAATCAGGCGCTGACGTGCGGGCGGAATGCTCTGCGCCATGGGGATGAACCACGCGTCGCTCAGCAAATCAGCTTGCAAGGTATCGAGCAGTTCGCGGGCATGCCGCCCCAGTTCCGAGGCAGGCTTGTAGCGCTCGGAGAGAAACACCGTCAACAGATCCGCATGCTCGCGCACAGCCCGCAGTGACAAGCGATAGGCCTCACGCGACGCCAGCATCAGATCACCACTCTGGCGCAAGGGGGCTCGGGCCGCATGCAGGTCGGCGCGCACCGACAAAACGGTTTCCGTGGCCAGGCTGCGCAACAGGGCGTTCATGGATTCGAAATGAACATAGAAGGTGGGTTGCGCCACCCCGGCGGCCTGCGCCACCCGGGCCGTGCTCAAACCCGCCAGCCCGTCTTGCACCAGCAAGGACAACGCTCCCCGCATCAGGCGATGTCGTGTCAGAAGCTTGGCTTCCGCCCGACTGAGGGGGCGACTGGATGGGCTCATTTCAGCAATAGAGTCATTGGCAAATATCAGCCCCATTATCAAGGAATGCCCACAGCCCATGCAGGGATCGGCACGGCAGTTCAGAGGGATATTTCCAGAAAATTGACCTGCAACAAGGCAATGCATGCCCATGATCTCAACAATGATTTCACTGATAGATCAATTGTCGAAAGGACGATCATGGGCAATCGCTACCTTGAAAGCTTGCGCATCATGCGCGGCATGGGTCTGGGCAAATCCAACCTGTGGGATCACGCGCGGATGGTGTTTTGCGACATCCCCATCGACCCCGACAAGATCAAGGACTGGCTGCCCTTCCCGCTGCGCCTGGCCCGCCCCTACAAGGCCACGCTGTTCATCGCGGACTACCCGACCACCACCTTCGGTTGCGTCTACAAGGAGGCTGCCATCCTGGTGCATGCCCGGCTGTTCGGGCTGTTCCCGGTTCTGCACTGCCCGTGGATGGTGGTCGATTGCGATCAGGCCATGATCTGGGGACGCGAGATGCTGGGCTACCCCAAGAAAATGGCCCGGATCACCTTCGACGAGAAGCCCGACGGATCCTTCAGCGGCACGGTGGATCGGCGCGGACACCACTTGATGACGTTCGAGGGGCACGTGCGCGAGGCCCTGCCCCATCCGCCAGCGGGCATCGGGCGCATGCAGGTGAACATGCGCGGCCACCTGGCATTCCTGCCCGGGCACCTGCTGACCGTGCGCCCCAAGGAAACCATCCACGATGCGAACCGCATGGACCTGCGGGTCCAGTTGCACGACTCGCCGCTGGACCCCATCGGCATCCAGAGCGGCCCGGCCGAACAGGCCACGATTCGCACCTGCGATGTGGGCGGCGGACTGTTCCCACCGCCCATGCGCATCTGGCCGGTGAGCTGGGCACACATCATGCGGCTGGCTGCCTTGCGCACCCGCTGAGGGGAACGCCATGGCACCCACTGCGACAGCCCCTCTGGACGGTAACGTCAGCGCCCACCCGACGTCCTTCCTGGATGCCCGCATCTTCCACCACGGCACCCATGACAGCCTCGCCGACTGGTCCGCAGGCATCGCCGCCCTCACCGAGTTGCCCGCAGGTGTGCGTCGGGACATGGCCCTGGCCATCGAGCTGGGCCAGCGCTTCAACCGCGAGGTGGTGGCCCCCCTGGCGCTCACGCTGGACGCCCGCATCCAGGATGACCCCCAGCATCTGCCCTGGGAATTCATCGCTGAGGCCAACCGCTGGGGCCTGTTCACTCGCTGGCTGCCCAAAATGTTCGGCGGACATGGCTGGAACCTGGCGTCGATGTATGCCTTCGTCGAGGAGGTGTCCACCCAATGCGTGGGCCTGGCCAATGTGGTGGGCGTGCACTACCTGGGTGTCGCCACCCTGATGGCCACCTGGAACCTCCGCTTGGCGCGCCGGGTGTTTGCCGAGGTATGTGAGGGAGAGCGCTCGGGCCACCCTTGCCTGGTGTCCCTGGCCATCACCGAGCCCAACGCAGGCACCGATGTCGAAGAGACGGAACTGGTCGATCGGGCCCGCCTGGGCACCGTGGCCACCCCACGGGCCGAAGGCGGCTACCTCCTGCGAGGACGCAAGGTGTTCATCTCCAACGGCCATGTGTCGACATGGCACATGGTCATCGCCTACGAGGACCGGCGACACCCCGCCGACACCATGGTGGCCCTGGCGGTCCGCACGGGCGCCCCGGGTTTCACGTTCGGGGCGCAGGAGCACAAGGTGGGGCAAAGGGCCTGCGTGGCGTCCGAGCTGGTCTTTGACGACTGCCCGGTCCCGGCCGATCAGGTCGCCTTGAGCGCGGCACAATCGCGCCACCTGGGCCGAGCCCACCGCGACGTGGCGCAGACCATGATCGACTATGTGGTCTCGTCGACCCGGGCCGGCGTGGGCGCCTTCGCCACCGGGGTGGCCCGAGGCGTGTTCGAAGCCACCCGCGCGCAACTGGCGGCGCAAAGCTGCCGAGAGGGGCGCCTCATCGAGCAGCAGTGGGTGCAGACCACGCTGGCCGACATGGGTCGGCAGGCCGCCCTGGCCCGCCTGGCCTACATGGAGTCAGCGCTGGCCAACTGCCTGGGGGGCCTGTTCGCGCTTCTGTTCACAGCGCCGATCTACCACCTGGAGCGCTGGGTGCCCCGCGCATGGATGGCGCGCCTGAGCGCCCCCTGGCTGGACAACGCCACCTTGGTGCGATGGATGCAGCGGCGCCTGCTGCAACGCTACCCTGCCACCTGGCAGCACCTGACCTCGGGCCAGGCCTCGATGGCCAAAGTGGCCTGCAGCGATCTGGCCATGCACAACTGCGGTCTGGCGCTGGAGCTGCTGGGGATCGATGGCCTCACCCATGACAGCGGCATCGAAAAGCGCCTGCGCGACGCCAAGCTGCTACAGATCTACGAAGGCACCAACCAGCTCAACCGCATCAACCACTTCAAGTGCCTGCTCAGACCCGATGAGCGCGTGCGTGTCTTTGTGCGGGAGGAGACCCCATGATCGACTGGACCGACCCCAGCCTGAGCGACATCGAAGACGTGGCCGACCGGCTGTGCTCGGTGGCCTTGCAAGACCCGGCGCAGCGCCCACAGGCCATGGCCTGCATGGCCGAGATGGGCCTGCCCGGGCTGTGCGAACCGGAGTCGAGCGGCGGCATGGGCCTGGGCGCCGAAGCCCTGGCCCGCGTGCTGGCGCGCCTGGCACGACACGATGCAGGCCATGCCGCCCTGCTGTTCGCCCACAGTGCAGCCCAACTGGTGTGGCGCAGCGCTGGCGGTGCGGTGCCCGACACCGTCGCCACCTCGGGCTGGTGTGCCTGGCCCGGCTTTCATGACCTGGAGCGCCATGACTGGCCACGGCTACAACCCCACCAGCGCGTGTCCGGCACGCTCAGCGCCTGCCTACTGAGCCAGGCGGCCAGCGAGGTGGTGACGCCCGTCCGTTTGTCCGACGGACGCCTGGCCTGCGCACGCTTGCGCACGGACCAGCCCGGCGTCGAGCGGGGCGAGGCCCCTCGCTTCATGGGGCTGCGTGCCGCGCGCATCGGTGCCATGACCCTGCGCGACGTCTGCGCGATCGTGTCCGACCCTTTGCCTGAATCCACCGTATGGGCCCTGAATGCCCAGTTGAGCCTGCCCATCATGGCCATGCAGTGTGGACTGATGCAGGGCAGCCTAGAGACGGCCCAGCGCTATGCCCAGGAGCGACACCAGGGTGGCGGCCCCTTGCTGGGTTGGGGAGAAGTGCGCCGCCTGCTGGCCGTGCAAATCGAACGGCTGTCGATTGCGCAGGCCGCGCTGTCTGCCGGGCTGAGGGCCCTGGCCGGCCCCAGCGACAGCCTGCGCCAAGCCATCCAGTTGCGGGCGCTGCTCTTGCAGACTGGCCAACTCGCCACCGCCCTGAGCACCGATGGCGTGCAGTTGCTTGGGGGCAATGGGTATATGCAGGACTATGGCCAGGAGGCGCGGATGCGCGATGCCTGGCAGTTGCAAGGGCTGCTGGGGCCCGCAGCTCAGCGTCGGCAGGATCTGCTGAGCTGGCAGCTGCGTGCCCCGGGCCCCGAGTGGTCCGTAGCCGCCTGACGCATCAGAGGCGCTCGGCCACCCAGCCCTGCACGCTGGCCAGGGCCTGGGGCAGCCCGGCGGGCTCGGTGCCGCCGGCCATGGCCATGTCGGGCTTGCCGCCGCCCTTGCCGCCCACTTGCTGAGCGACAAAGTTGACCAGCTCACCGGCCTTGACCTTGCCCACGCTGTCGGCGGTCACGCCGGCGGCGATCTGGACCTTGCCGCCCTCCACCGCCGCCAGCACGATGGCCGCCGTCTTGAGCTTGTCCTTGAGCTTGTCCATGGTCTCGCGCAGGGTCTTGGCGTCCGCGCCTTCCAGCACGGCGGCCAGCACCTTGAGTCCCTTGACGTCCACGGCCTGGGCCATCAGCTCATCGCCCTGGCTGGAGGCCAGCTTGCCCTTGAGGGCGGCGATCTCTTTTTCCAGCGCGCGGATCTGGTCCTGTGCAGCGGCCACGCGGGCGGGCACATCGTGCGGCGTGGCCTTGAGCAAAGCCGCCACGCCCTTGAGCGTGGTTTCCAGGTTCTGGGTGTAGGCCAGTGCGTTGGCACCGGTGATGGCTTCGACACGGCGCACGCCGGCGGCCACACCGCCTTCGGCGACGATCTTGAACAGACCGATGTCACCGGTGCGCTGGACGTGGGTGCCGCCGCACAGTTCCTTGGACGAGCCGATGCTCAGCACGCGCACGGTCTCGCCGTACTTCTCGCCAAACAACATCATGGCGCCGGACTTCTGGGCGTCTTCCAGGGCCATGACCTGGGCTTGCGCATCGGCATTGGCCAGGATCTCGGCGTTGACCAGTTCTTCGACCTCGCGGATCTGCTCGTCGGTCATCGGCGCGTTGTGCGCAAAGTCGAAGCGGGTGCGGTCGGCCGTGACCTGCGAGCCCTTTTGCTGCACGTGGTCGCCCAGCACTTCGCGCAGGGCCTTGTGCATCAGGTGGGTGGCGCTGTGGTTGCGCACGGTGCGGGCGCGCACCTCGGCATCGACCTTGGCATTGAGCTTGTCGCCCACCGAGATGCTGCCTTCGACCACGCGGCCGTGGTGGCCGAACACATCGGCCTGGATCTTTTGGGTGTCTTCGACCACAAAGCGACTGGTGCCATTGCGCAGGTCACCACTGTCGCCACACTGGCCGCCGGATTCGGCGTAGAAGGGGGTGTGGTCCAGCACGATGACGGCGTCGTCGCCGGCGTTGGCCTGCTGCACGGCCGCGCCATCGACATAGATGGCCGTCACATTGGCCGCGTCGACCGTCAGGTGCTCGTAGCCGTGGAAGCCGGTGGGCACGCCGCTGTATTCCAGGCCGGCCGCCATCTTGAACTTGCCGGCGGCACGGGCCTGCTCACGCTGGTGGGCCATGGCGGCGTCAAAGCCTGCCTGGTCCACGGTCACATCGCGCTCGCGGCAGACGTCGGCCGTCAGGTCGACCGGGAAGCCATAGGTGTCATGCAGCTTGAACGCGGTCTCGCCATCGATCTGACGGGCCCCCGTGGCCAGGGCGCCTTCCAGGATCTCCATGCCATGGGCAATGGTCTGGAAGAAGCGCTCTTCTTCGGTCTTGAGCACATCGGTGATGCGCTTTTCGTTCTGGCGCAGTTCGGGGTAGGCCTCGCCCATCTGGGCCACCAGAGCGGCAACCAGCTTGTGGAAGAAGGGGGTGCGGGCGCCCAGCTTGTAGCCGTGGCGGATGGCGCGGCGGGTGATGCGGCGCAGCACATAGCCACGGCCTTCATTGCTGGGGATGACGCCATCGGCCACCGTGAAGGAGCAGGCGCGGATGTGATCGGCGATGACCTTGAGGCTTGGGCTGGTGGCATCGCAGCCCACGCCCTCGACGCCCGTGGCGACCGAAGCGCCACCGGCTGCATCCACCGCACCCTTGGCCGCCGCCAGCAGCGCCTGGAACAGGTCGATCTCGTAGTTGCTGTGCTTGCCCTGCAGCACGGTGGCAATGCGCTCCAGGCCCATGCCGGTGTCCACCGAAGGCTTGGGCAGCGGGTGCATCACGCCATCCTCAGACCGGTTGAACTGCATGAACACGTTGTTCCAGATCTCGATGTAGCGGTCACCGTCTTCATCGGGGCTGCCCGGAGGGCCGCCCGCGATCTCGGGGCCGTGGTCGTAGAAGATCTCGGTGCAGGGGCCGCAGGGGCCGGTGTCGCCCATCATCCAGAAGTTGTCGGACATGTAGCGGCCGCCCTTGTTGTCACCGATGCGCACGATGCGCTCGGCGGGCACGCCGACGATCTTGTTCCAGATCTCGTAGGCCTCGTCGTCCTCCTGGTAGACGGTGACCCACAGCTTTTCCTTGGGCAGCTTGAACTGCGTGGTCAGCAACTCCCAGGCGTACTGGATGGCGTCATGCTTGAAATAGTCCCCGAAGCTGAAATTGCCCAGCATCTCGAAGAAGGTGTGGTGGCGCGCGGTGTAGCCGACATTGTCCAGATCGTTGTGCTTGCCGCCGGCGCGGATGCACTTCTGCGAGGTGGTGGCGCGGCTGTATGGGCGCTTGTCAAAGCCCAGGAACACGTCCTTGAACTGGTTCATGCCCGCGTTGGTGAACAGCAGGGTCGGGTCGTCACCGGGCACCACAGGGCTGGACGCCACGATGGTGTGGCCCTTGGACTGGAAGAATTCCAGGAAGGTCTTGCGGATGTCGGCGGCTTTCATGGGGGTATTCCGGTTCTCTGTGTGACGCTGTCAGCGGGGCGCAGTGCACCCACCTCGCTGAGGGCATAGCCCTCGATTATAGGTTTCGAGGTGGCCTATGATGGCACTCCCCGAACAGCCCGTCGGGCGGACCCCACGGGCGCCACGCCGAGGACACCATGAACGCACTGACGTCGCCACTGGCCACCCTGCAAGATCCCACCCTGCTCAAGACCCAGGCCCTGATCAACGGGCAATGGGTGGACGCCGCGGATCGCTTCGATGTGACGGACCCGGCCACCGGCGCCGTGCTGGCCCAGGTGCCCAACCTGGGCGCCACCCAGACCGAGGCCGCCATTGCCGCCGCCAATGCCGCCTGGCCCGCCTGGAAGAGCCTGCCTGCCAAGGCCCGCGCGGCCATCATGATGAAGTGGTTCCATCTGCTGCACCAGCACGCCGATGACCTGGCCCGCATCATGACAGCCGAGCAAGGCAAGCCCCTGGCCGAGGCCAAGGGCGAGGTGGGCTACGGTGCCAGCTTCATCGAGTGGTTCGCCGAAGAATCGCGCCGCGTGTACGGCGAGACCGTGCCCACCACCGACCCGAGCAAGCGTTTCCTGGTGATCCAGCAGGCCATCGGCGTGTGCGCGGCCATCACGCCCTGGAACTTCCCCATCGCCATGATCACCCGCAAGGTGGCCCCGGCCCTGGCGGCCGGCTGTCCGGTCGTGATCAAACCGGCCGAAGCCACGCCCCTGTCGGCCCTGGCCGTGGCCGAACTGGCCCAGCGGGCCGGCATGCCGGCCGGCGTGCTCAACATCATCACCGCCGATGGCCAGCGCTCCATCGAGGTCGGCCAGGTGCTGTGCGCCAGCGACACGGTGCGCCACCTGTCCTTCACGGGCTCCACCGAGGTCGGCCGCATCCTCATGAAGCAATGCGCGCCCACGGTCAAGAAGCTGGGGCTGGAGTTGGGTGGCAATGCGCCCTTCATCGTCTTCGACGATGCCGACCTGGACGCCGCCGTCGAAGGCGCCATGATCAGCAAGTACCGCAACGCCGGGCAGACCTGCGTGTGCGCCAACCGCCTGCTGGTGCAAGAGGGTGTGTACGACGCCTTTGTCGAGAAACTGTCGGCCAAGGTGGCCGCCATGAAGGTGGGCAACGGCTTTGAGGCCGGTGTGACGCAAGGCCCACTGATTGACAGCGACGCCCTGGCCAAGGTCGAAGAACTGATGGGCGATGCCCTGGCCAAGGGTGCCAGGGTGGTGACCGGCGGCCGGCGCGCCCAGGTGGCAGGCGGCGCCTTTTACGAGCCCACCGTGCTGGCCCATGTGACGCGCGACATGCGCGTGGCCCGCGAAGAGATCTTCGGTCCGGTGGCGCCGGTCTTCTCGTTCAAGACCGAAGACGAGGCCATTGCCATGGCCAATGACACCGAGTTCGGCCTGGCCAGTTACTTCTACAGCCGTGACGTGGGCCGCATCTTCCGTGTGGGCGAAGCGCTGGAATACGGCATGGTGGGGGTCAACACCGGCCTGATCTCGACCTGCGAGGTGCCCTTTGGCGGCGTCAAGCAGTCCGGTCTGGGCCGCGAAGGCGCCCGCCATGGCATCGAGGACTACCTCGAAGTGAAGTACCTCTGCCTGGGTGGCCTGGACAAATAAGGATCACCCGTTGAGCATGACCCACTCGATGAACGCGTCGAGTGCGCCCAGCCCCTTGTCCGCCTTGGGGTCGTTGATGATGGCCGCGACCGCATAGGTGCGGCCGCTGCGCCCCTTGACATAACCGGCCAGGGAACGGGCGCCCACCAGCGTGCCCGTCTTGAGATGGGCTTGGCCACGGACATCGGGGGCCTTGAATCGGGTGCTCAAGGTGCCGTCCTCGCCCGCCACGGGCAGGGACTGAAACACGTCTTGCGCATGGGGCCCATGCCAGGCCTTGCGCAGCAATTGCACCAGCACATCGGCCCGACCTCGCTCGGCATGTGACAGCCCGGAGCCGTTGTCGATCACCAGATCGTCCTGCGCCAGGCCTTGCCGCACCAGCCACTGATTCATGCGCTTGCGGGCCTCGGCCAGGGTGGCAGGCCGGGATGGGAAGCCCTTGGCCATCGACAGCATCATGTGGCGCGCCAGCAGGTTGTTGCTCCACTTGTTCATGTCGCGCAGCAGGGAGTTCAGCGGTGCCGAGTCGTGCGCGGCAAAGGGCTTGAGCCCTCTGGGCAACTCGGGCATGACGTAGGCATGGGCGCCCTGGATCACCTCTCCGGAGAGCAAGCCACCCGCGTCGCGCCAGGCCGCCGCCAGGGCCAGCGGCGTGAAGCGGCTGCCTGGCAAGGTGGCCACCACGATCCTGGCGGGGCCGCAGCCCGGCGCCCACTCTCCTTGCACCAGCAAACGGGCCGGCGGGTTGAACTCTTCAAATGCCACCGACACCGGTGCACGCAGGGCACTGCATTTGCGCCGGCTGACCTGCAACTGATTGAAGATGCTCACCCCTTCCAGACGCGGCCGGTAAGACAGGACCGGGCCCAGCGGGCTGCTGGCGATCTCCACCGTGATCACCCCCTCATCCACGGTCAGGGCATCCGGCCAGGCATGGTGAGGGTTCTCCGGCGTGGGCACGGGTGTGTTGACATGGTCGGACGCCTGGGTCTTGAACAAGGCCCGATTGACGAGGATGTTGCCGCGGATCTCGCGCAGGCCCTTGGACTGCATCTTGGTGAACCAGCGCTGCAGATCCTTGCTCGACAGCCGCGCATCGCCACCGCCCACGATGAGCAGATCGCCCTGCAAGACCCCATCACGCAAGGGGCCCAGCAGATAGGCCTTGGTCTGCCAGCGATAGCGCGGCCCCAGCACGTCCAGTGCGGCCAGGCTGGTGACCAACTTGGTGGTCGACGCCAGGGTCAGAGCCCGGCTTTCATTGTGGGAAAACAGCGGCGCCTCGCCGTCGTCCACGTTCTGCGCCATCAGGCTGACGCCCTGCGCGGCGATGCCGGCACGGCCCAGGGCCTGAAACACCTCGTCCGGCGCCGCACGGGCCGGCATCAGCCAGCCCCCCAACCACAACACCAGCGCAACAAGCCTCAACACAGTCCACACACCGCCACTCGGGCGCCCAAGCACAAACCATCGACTCTACTCTGGCAAGACCTGCGCGAGCAATCCCGCGAATCGCGGGCCGGGCGACCTGGGAGACAATACGCGGTTGATTCCGCCCAAGCCACCACCATGAACCTGCTGGACCACATCTGGCCCCTGGCGCCTCGCCACTGGGTGCTCCTGACCTTCATCGCCGCCGCCCTGCACGCGCACTTTCGGGGCAAGGTGCGCTTTGGCTTGCTGCGTGCGCTGACGGACTTCACGGTGCTGATCGCCCCGTTCAATTCGCTGATGGTGCTGTTTTCCAAGGTGGGCACCCAGCCCTACGTGGACCCGGCTAAGTTCCCCGAACTCAAGGTGCTGCAGGCCCATTGGCAAGAGATCCGCGAAGAGGCCCTGCGCCTGGACGACCAGGGCAGCATCAAGGCTGCCAGCACCTACAACGACATCGGCTTCAACTCCTTCTTCCGCACAGGCTGGAAGCGCTTTTACCTCAAGTGGTATGGCGGTGATCTGCCTTCTGCCAAGCAGATGTGCCCACGCACGGTGGAGTTGCTCAACCAGATCCCCGGCATCAAGGCGGCCATGTTTGCCTCGCTGCCACCGGGCGCCCGCCTGGTGCGTCACCGCGACCCCTATGCTGGCTCGCTGCGCTACCACATGGGCCTGATCACGCCCAACGATCCGGCCTGCTTCATCGACGTGGATGGTCAGCGCTACCACTGGCGCGATGGCGAGGTCGTGATGTTCGACGAGACCTACATCCACTACGCCGAGAACACCACCGACCAGCCCCGCATCATCCTGTTCGCCGATGTGGAGCGCCCGGTCTATACCCCGGTGGTGCGCTGGATCAACAAGATCTTTGCCTCGCTGGTGATGACGGCCGCCGCCACGCAGAACGTCGAGGGTGAGCCGGTGGGCGGGCTCAACAAGTTCTTCTACTACGCCTACCAGGTGCGCCTCAAGGGCAAGGCCCTCAAGGCACGCAACAAAACCGCGTACTACGTGGGCAAGTGGGCCCTGATCGGCCTGCTGATCTGGGCGCTGTTCTTCTGACGCCCAGGCCTCAGGCCGGGGTCAACCTGAAACGCGACACCACCTGAACCAGGCGCTGGGCCTGTGAGCGCAAGCTCTCGGCGGCTGCCGCCGTTTCTTCCACCAGGGTGGCGTTTTGCTGCGTGGCGCTGTCCATGGTGTGGACGGCCTGCGTGGCGTCCACCAGCCCCGAGGACTGCAACTCAGACGCCCGGGTGATCTGCTCCACCAGGCCGCTGACCTGGCCGATGCATTCCACAATGTCATGCATGGTGCTGCGGGCGCTCTCCACCTGATCCGCCCCCACGGCCACCCGTGTGACGGAGTCGCCAATCAGGGTCTTGATCTCGCGGGCGGCCTGCGAGGTGCGCTGGGCCAGCGAGCGCACCTCACTGGCCACCACCGCAAAGCCTTTGCCCTCCTCCCCGGCCCGGGCCGCTTCGACGGCGGCATTGAGTGCCAGGATGTTGGTCTGGAAGGCAATGCCATCGATGACAGAGATGATGTCGGCAATGCGGCTGGCGCTCTCTCGGATGCCGTTCATGGTCTGGACCACCCCTGTCATGGCCTCGCCCCCGCGGTGTGCCACGTCGCAGGCATGGCGCGCGACCTGGGTGGCCTGCCGTGCGTCGGTGGTGGTCTGGTGCAAGGTTCCCCCCAGATCCTGCATGGAGGCCGATGTCTGTTGCAGCGATGAGGCCTGTGACTCCGTGCGCTCGGAGAGGTCGATATTGCCCTGCGCGATCTGGCTGGAGGCCGCAGACACCTCCTCCGCCTGGCTGCGCACCTCGTCGACCAACTGCCGCAGCTGATGGCTCATCTGCGCCATCTCGCCCAGCACACTGTGGCGCAAGGACGGCGCCATCGAGGGCGTTGCGCTCAGGTCACCCTCGGCGATGGCCTGAGCGATCCTGACGGCTTCCATGGGCTCGCCGCCCAGCGTTCGCCAGAGGTAACGCGCAAAGAGGATCAGACCGGACGTCAAGGCCAGGGTGACGGCCAGCGACATCCACAGCACGCGCTGACGAACCTGTACCACGGCCTGATCGCTGCGCTGCCGGGCCATCTGGGTCTGCTGCCCGATGGCATCACCCAGATCTCCCAGGGATCTCTCCAGGGCTTCAAAGCGTTGCTCGAAGCTGGGCAGACGGGCATGGGCCTGCGCGGCATCGGTGCTGGCCAGTTGCACCAGGGTTCGGGCCTCTTCGCTGTAGGCCTTGGCCACAGGCTCGACCGCCCTCGCGCGCTGCCGCACGTCCTCGGGCAACACCTGCTCGCGAACCCCCGCCAAATCCTGCTCCAGGCGGCTCACCGCCTGCGCCAGCAACTGGCGCGCATCGGCCACATCCGCCTGACGTCCTTCGCGGGCATGTAGCACCGCGCGGTACACCTGGGCCTGGATGCCCTCGTGCATCATGTCCGCGTTCATGCTCAGGTGCAGCGCCGCAGCGGCCGAGGCGCTGTTGTGCACCTCATCATCGACGGCATTGACCCCATGGAGCCCGGAGAGGGCCAGCAACCAGATCAGGGACACATTGGAGATGGCAAACACAGCCATCAGGGTGCGAGTACTGAGGGTCATCAACTGCAACTTCCGAACAACACGACCAATCGGCCATGCCTCGCACATCGTTCAAGAGGGGCGTGTCCTGCACCACTTGAGAAACATCAAGGCACGCAATGCATGCATCATGCAACGGCAGTTGTGACAATGAGAATCAGAAATGACGGCTTGAGACCGCCCAGATCTGGGCCGCCCTGATCAGAGCTGTGGCGGCTGGAAACCTGCCACGCGCGCCAGCAGCGAGACCAGTTGCTGCTGCTCCTGCGGGCTCAGACACTGCGCCACGCGCTGGTCCTGCGCCACCACGGCCTGGATGATGGCCGGCAGGTCTTGTTCGCCCTTGGGGGTCAGCTCCAGCCCCAGGGCACGGCGATCCGTGGGCGACGGCACGCGCACGACATAGCCCAGGTCTTCAAGGGAATTGATCAGTGCCACCGCCCCCGAGCGGGCGATGCCCAGCACATTGGCCAGCTCGGTGAGCTTGAGGCTGGGGTTGCGAGAGATGATCACCAGCGCAGAAAAACGCGGCGGGGTGATGTTCCAGGAGGCCAGCGATTCGACGAAATGCTCGTACTGGACGATCTGCGCACGACGCACCGTGTAGCCGATCAGACCATCGAGCACACCGTAATCAATGCCTGGCACCTTCGGGTTGAAGTGCCCTTCAGGAGCCGGTGGCAAGTAGATCTCCGGTTTGGCTTTGGATGGTCGTTGAGCTGGCATCGTCGACGACAGCTCAAAGCAGGGGCATCAGGCGCCTTGCCACAGGCTGTCAAAGAATGATGGTCGGGGCGGTGGGATTCGAACTCACGACCCTCTGCTCCCAAAGCAGATGCGCTACCAGGCTGCGCTACGCCCCGACGAAGCATCGATTATACGATGCGAAACCGTGCAAAGCGCACCACACCGCCATCAAATCACCGGCGAGCCCACAGGCAGGATGGCCTGCATCCCCAAAATGCTCTGCACCATCAGGGGCTTGGCGCCGTGCAGACCCAGGGCACGCAAGCGCGCACTCAAGGGATGATCGCCCCCGCCATCGCATTGCAGCGTGACCTGGCCACCCAGCGCGTGCCTCATCCGGCCACGCGTGTTGATCACCGTGCGCCACAGTTGCCCCTTGAACAGGGTGTAGGTCATCAGGTTGGGTGCGCACCAGGGCACCCCCGGCCCCGCGCGACCGGAGAGCCGGCACAGCAACTCACGACCGTCCTCGCTGCGCACGGCGCAATCCAGATCCCGATCCCGCAACTGGAAGTCAATGGGCACGATGATCTTGGGGTAGCCCCAGCAGTCATGCCCTGCGGCATGCGCTGCGGCCGTGGTGACGGGCAGATCCGCCACATACATGCCGGGCAAGGCCGAACGGCGCCAATGCCAGGCCGCCGTGTCCCGGAAGCGCCCCTTCACAGGGTGGGCGGCCACCGCCACACCCATCTCGTTGTAAGGCCCCACCGACGTGTCCACGTAGCCGAAGAACGCCACGGTCACCAGGCCCTGGCCAGGGCGCAGGGTCACCGCCTGCAGCTCGGGCGGCAGCACGGCCTGAGCCTTGGCCTCGTCCACCAGGAAGGAGGCGAACACGGCGCCCGCGTTGTAGTAGAGGATGGGCAACTCGACCGGACCGACGCGTGTCGGCCATGTCTGCCTGGCCATGTCGAAATAACTGCTCATAGGAGGGTGTCCTTACACACTGATGTGGATGGGCTCGCCGGCCATGCGGGCCAGCAGCAAGGGTTGCATGTCCTCGATGAGGCCAAGGCGGTTGATCTGGTTGGTGCCTTCGAAGATGCGGGTCAGGCGGATGTCACGCAGCAGCTTTTCCATGCCGGCGCCCTGACGAGCGCCCTGCTCGGCCATGAGGTTCATGCCCATCTCGCAGATCGCCTGAGCACGGTCCGTGGCCAGGAACTTGCTGATGCAGGCACCGGATTGCCGGGGCTGCATGCCCCCACTGGCGTGCTGCCAGAGCAGCGAGCGGATCGCCCGCGTTTCTGCCACCATCTGCGCCAGTTGCAGTTGCACCTCTTGATAGGACAGGAGGTGCCTGCCGCCCAGGCGGGTGTCCATGGCATGCACCAGCGCCAGCTCGCAGGCCCGGCGGGCGATGCCCACGGCCATGGCGGCCACCGGATAGCGCGAGGCATTGAGGGTGGCGCGGTTGAGGGCCCAGCCCTTGCGCAAGCCACCGATCACGTCCGCGTCGGGGACAAAGGCATCGTCCAAGGTCAGTTCGGCAGCGCTGCTGGCACGCATGCCCATCTTCAGTTCGGTGCGGCGGGCATGCATGCCCGGGTTGCTGGCGTCGACCATGAAACAGGTCCAGGATTCGAAGCCCTCCCCTTCCAGTGCGGCGAACACGGCCACCTTGCGCGCCACATCCCCGCCACTGATGTAGCACTTCTGGCCGGAGATTCGAAAGCCACCGGGCACGGCCTTGGCCACCACGCGGGGGCGGTTGGTCATGGCGCCATGGCCATCCTCCACATCGCTGCCTGCCGTGGGCTCGGTGATGGCATACGCAAACAGATGCGGGCGCCCTTGCTGAAAATCCAGATGCATGGGGCGGATGAAGCGCCACATGGCTTTCACATCGCCACTCAGCAACACGGGCGCCAGGCCCAGATGGTGTGCGCTCAACAGCAGCATCTGCCCCGCACAGACCGCGGCCATCTCTTCGACCTGGATGGCCATGCGGTAGGCCGGCGAAAAGCGCAGGTCCCACAGCGATGCCGAGCCCATCGGCGCCGGAACGGTATTGGCCATGAGCCCCTCCCGCCCGGCCTCGATCAGCAACTGCCGCGCCACCGGATGCAAGGTGCCCGGCGCCGGGTGCTCTGTCTCATCGAGCAGGCGCACATGGGGCGCCATGTGGGTTTGCGCAAAGTGGCGCACGCGTCGGCGCAGATGCCCCAGTGCGGCGGGCAGGCTGGCCGTGTCCATGTCCCAGAGATCGGCTGGGCGATAGTGCGTCAGCGTGCGTCCCAGGGCGTTGAGCTCCCCGATCCGCAGCAGGGGGTTGAGCGCGTGCAGCGGCGACACATGCCCTTCGAGGTGCTCCAGGGTGCTCATGCCGTGCCCTCCCATGCAGCCGACATCAAAGGCATGTCCAGGGCACTGCCACTTTGCTGACGCAGGTGGTTCACATCCCGCCATCGCTTTTCGATCCCGGTGTCACGCATATAGCCCAGGCCCCCGAAGGTCTGCATGGCCGCGTTGGCCGCCACGCCCAGTCCCTCATGCAGGCGGTTGCGCGCCCTGAGCAGATCGACAAAACCCGCCTCCGTCAGCGATTGGGCCGCCAGCACGGTGCGCACATCCGTCAGGGCCGACTGCATGTCGGCCTGCATGATCTGTACGGCAGGATGGCCCGCAATGAGGCCCCCACCTTGATGACGCATGGCGCTGAACTGTCCGGCCATGTCCATCATCTGCTGGACACAGCCTTGCTGGATGGCCAGCAGGCCCAACCATTCGCGATGCCAGATCTCACGCGACAAGACACGGGCGCGATCGGCCGACACGGCCAGGCGTCGGGCGTGGCGGACCGCAAACGCCCCGTCATGCAGTTCATCGAGGCCGTGTCCTGGCGAGACGGCCTGCACCGCGCCCTCCAGCCACTGCCAGCCCAGCACGCCCTGAGTGAACACAGGCACCAGCAACACACGTGCCTGCGCATGCATGACGCCGCTGCAGGTTCGCTGCGGATCAAAGACATCGCCGAGCAAGGTGTCGTCCACAGGGCGACCGCTCCACCAGTTGGCCAACTCGCCCCGGCCTATGCCGTGGCGCCCATGCAGGCTCAGGCAGAGATGCGCATCGTCTGACACGGGCTCGCCCAACTGCCTCAGCAGATGGAGCGCCAGCGCCGATCGATGCACGCTCAGCGCCAGAGAAGCGCTGACCCTGGCCAGCGAGCCGATATTGCGCAAGGTCAAGGCCAGATGGGACGCTTCTTCGCATCCTTCCCACAGGCCGCAACCCGACTCATCGGCGAGACCGACAAATCCTTGATCTACCAACAGCTTCAGTGCCTGCATGAACTGATCGGGCCCGCAGACACGCTCCGGGCGTGCGAACATTCCCTCAGCCAGATCTCGGCACAGGTGCTGCAAACTGTCGTCGATCATGACGATGTCGTCATCGCTCAGTGGCATGCTTGCTCCTTGTGGTCATGAACAAACCCATGCTAGGTGGCCCGGGATCAGATGGGCATGCTGTGAGCGGTCAAGCTACTGATCGATCTGGCCATTTCGCCGCTTTGTTGTCTCTGGCTATCAAGATGTCATGAACGCCCACTTGCTTCGCGTGTCCACCATGTCGGTCTACCCTCTGCTGCAATGCGCGCAGGACGAAGGCCTGCCCCTCGAGCCGCTGCTGGCGGGCACCACCCAGACCGAAGCCACGCTGCGCGATCCGAACCGGGACATGCCCTTCAGCCAGGAGCTGATCGTGGTGCGCAACTACCTGCGCCTGACGCGCGAGAGCGTCCCGGGCCTGCGGGCCAGTGCCTTCTATCACTACAACAGCTTTGGCACGCTGGGGGCAGCCCTGGTGAGCCACCCCGATATGCTGGAGGCCTGCCGCTTCCTGGCCCGCTATGTGGAGCTGACCTTCACGCCCTTTCGGGTGCTGATGGAGGAAGCCGGCGAGCAGGTGAACGCCCGCTACATCGACTGCATCGACCTGGGCGATTGCCGGGAGTTCTACCTGATGCGGGATCTGGCCTTCATCCGCAACCTCAGCAAGGAGGCGGGTGCCGACGACTGGGCCACGCTGGTGGATGCCATGGAGATCGCCATGCCCGCCCCCGCCGATCTGGGCACCGTAGAGGCCTTCTTTGGTTGGCCCCTGCACTTTGACGCTGCGGACACGCGCATCATCGCTCGCAAGGCCGCCCTCCTGCGGCCACTGCGGCTGGCCAACCCCATCACGCTGAGGATCATGCAGGAGCAATGCGACACCCAGTTGCTCAAGCGCCAGCACAACCCCTGGTCACGACAGGTAGAGAACCTGCTTCTGAGCAGCCATCCCATGCCGGATTTGCGCACGGTGGCAGAGCGCCTGCATTGCGCGGAGCGCACCCTGCGGCGGCGCCTGCAGGCCGAGTCATGCACCTTTCAGGATCTGGTTTCGCAGATCCAGCAGCAGCGCGCCATCCACCACCTGCGCCACACCCACCTGCCCATCGAGGTGATCGCCGAGCGCCTGGGTTACAGCGAAACGGCAGCCTTCGCGCACGCTTTCAAGCGCTGGACAGGCCAGACACCATCGACCTTCCGCCAGCACAGCCGCCAGGCTCAGACGGATGGCGCCCCCGCGTCTTGATCGGCGCGCGGCCGATCAAGACGCCATCTGGGTCCAGACCTTCTCCAGCCGCTTGATGCTGACGGGCTGCGGCGTGCGCAGTTCCTGTGCAAACAAGCTGACCCGCAGCTCTTCCAGCAGCCAGCGGAACTCATCCAGTCGGGCATCGTGCGTGCCCTTGAGCTCGGCCAGACGGCGGGTGTAGCGCTGATCCAGCGGGCGCAGCTCGCTCAGGCGCTGGGCATCGCGCGCCGGATCGCCCTTGAGCTTGTCCAGCCGCAGGGTGATGGCCTTGAGGTAGCGCGAGAAGTGCTGCAGTTGGGCGTAAGGTGTCTGCACCACGAAACGCTTGGGCATCAGGCGCTGCAACTGCGCCGCGATGTCATCGGCCACGTCCTTGGGCGGGCGAGCGTCCTTGAGCTTGCGGATGGCTGCGGCGTAATCGATCAGGATGCCCGCGGCCAGGCGAGCCACCTCCTGCGCAATCAGGTTCAGGCGGGTGCGCCCCTCTTCCACCCGCGCCTTGAAGGTGGCGGCATCGGTGGGCAGCGGGTCGGACAGGTAGGCGCGGTCCAGGGCCACATCGATGATCTGATCGCGCAACTCGTCGGCCGTACCCAGGCTCATGTAGGCCATGGCCATCTTCTGCAGATCGGGGATGTTCTTCTCAAGGTACTTGAGCGGCTCGCGGATCTGCAGCGCGATCAGGCGGCGTAGGCCCACGCGGTGCTTGCTGGCGGCCACATCGGGCTCGTCGAACACCTCGATCTCGACATGGCTGCCCTTGTCGACCAGCGCCGGGAAGCCGATCAGGGTGTGGCCACCACGCTGGATCTCCATCAATTCTGGCAACTCACCGAAGGTCCAGTCGGTCAGGAGCTGCACCGCCGTGATGCGGGAGGGCGGCGCCTCCTTGGGCACGCGCTGCGGGCCGCTGCGCTGCGAGGCAGCCCCATCTGAGCGCCCTTGCGCCCCGCCATCGGCAGCCTGCGCCTGAGGTGCTGCCCTGTCGCCGACCTGGGCGGGCCCGCCCTCGACCACCTGCTGCGCCTTGAGCGCTGCCAGGGCCTGGAAGGCCCCCCGCGCCAATGAGCCCAGTTCGGCCTTGAGCGCGGGCAGGTTGCGCCCCATGCCCAACTGGCGTCCATGCTCATCCACCACGCGGTAGTTCATGAACAGATGGGGCTGCAGGGTATCGAGCTTGAAGTCGGCCCGTTTGACATCGAGTTGCGTGCGGTCACGCACCGCCTTGAGCAGCACGTCCATCAGCCCGCCCTGCGCAAAGGGGGCCGTCTCGACAAAGGATTCGACATAGTCCGGCAGGGGCACCAGGCGGGCGCGCGGCTTCTGGTGCAGGCTCTTGACCAGGGCCAGCACTTTGTCCTTGAGCATGCCGGGCACCAGCCATTCACCGCGCTCGTCGCCCACCTGGTTGAGGGCAAAGATGGGCACGGTCACGGTGACACCGTCGCGCGGATCACCCGGTGAGTGCAGGTAGGTGGCCGCGCAGTCCACGCCGCCCAGGCGGATGAACTTGGGAAAGGCCGCACTGGTGATGCCGGCCGCCTCGTGGCGCATCAGCTCTTCACGGCTGAGGTAGAGCAGCTTGGGGTTCTCGCGGCTGGCATGCTTGTACCAGCGCTCGAAGCTGTAGCCGCTCATCACCTCGGGCGGGATCTGGGCGTCATAGAAGGCGTGGATCAACTCGTCGTCGACCAGCACATCCTGGCGCCGAGACTTGTGCTCCAGTTGCTCGACCTGGGCAATCAGCTTGCGGTTGTGCGCCAGGAAGGGCAGGCGCGTCTCCCACTCCTGGCCGACCAGGGCCTCGCGGATGAAGATCTCGCGGGCCTCCTTGGGATCGACCAGGCCGAAGTTGACCCGCTTGTTGCTGTAGACCACCAGGCCGTACAAGGTGGCGCGCTCCAGGGCCACGACCTCCGCGGCCTTCTTTTCCCAATGGGGTTCCAGCAACTGCTTCTTGAGCAGGTGGCCGCCCATCTGCACCAGCCAGGGCTGCTCGATGTTGGCAATGCCTCGCCCGAACAGGCGGGTGGTTTCAACCAGCTCGGCCGCCAGGATCCAGCGCCCGGGCTTCTTGCTGAGGTTGGCGCCGGGGTGCTTGTAGAACTTGATGCCGCGCGCGCCCAGGTACCAGTCCTCATCGTCACTCTTGCAGCCGATGTTGCCCAGCAGGCCCGACAACAGCGACAGATGCACCTGCTCGTAGGTGGCCGGGCTGCCATTGAGGCGCCAGCTGTGTTCAGCCACCACCGTGTGCAGTTGGGTGTAGACATCCCGCCATTCGCGCACGCGGCGAGGGTTGATGAAGTGGTCGCGCAGCAGTTGCTCGTACTTGCGGTGGCTGAGCTTGTGCTTCTCGGGCTGCCCGGGTTCGTGGTGTCCATGACCGCCACGCGAGTCGTCCAGCCACTTCCACAGCTTGAGCGTGCCCATGAACTCCGAGCGCTCGTCATCGAACTGCTTGTGCTTGGTGTCGGCCTGCTGTTGCTGGTCGATGGGCCGGTCGCGCACATCCTGCACGCTCAAGGAGGCCGCGATCACCAGCACCTCGGCCAGGGCCTCGCGGTCCTTGGCCTCCAGGATCATGCGGCCCACGCGCGGGTCCAGCGGCAAGCGGGCCAGGTCCATGCCCAGCTTGGTGATCTCGTTGTTGTCGTCCACCGCGCCCAGCTCGTTGAGCAACTGGTAGCCGTCGGCAATGGCCTTGCGCAGCGGCGGTTCGATGAAGGGAAAGTCATCGACCAGCCCCAGATGCAGTGACTTCATGCGCAGGATCACCCCGGCCAGGGACGAGCGCAGGATTTCCGGATCCGTGAAGCGCGGGCGGGCGTTGAAATCCTTCTCGTCATAGAGCCGGATGCAGATGCCGTTGGCCACCCGGCCGCATCGCCCGGCCCGCTGGTTGGCCGCCGCCTGGCTGATCGGCTCGATCTGCAACTGCTCGACCTTGTTGCGGAAACTGTAGCGCTTGACCCGCGCCTGACCGGAGTCGATCACATAGCGGATGCCCGGCACCGTCAGCGAGGTTTCAGCCACGTTGGTGGCCAGCACAATGCGCCGCCCGCCCCCGGTCTTGAAGACCTCGTCCTGCTCTTGCTGGCTCAGGCGCGCGAACAGCGGCAGGATGGTGGCCGTGACGCGGTGGTGGGCGAAGTGCTTGCGCAGGTGGTCGGCCGCCTCGCGGATCTCGCGCTCGCCAGGCAGAAAGACCAGGATGTCGCCACTGCCCTCACGCCAGAGTTCGTCGGCCGCATCGGTGATGGCCTCGTTGAGGCCGTATTCGCGGCTTTCTTCAAAAGGGCGGTAACGCTGCTCGACCGGGAACAGGCGGCCCGACACCATGATGACCGGCGCCGGCCCCTTGGCACTGGCGAAGTGCTGCGCAAAGCGGTCCGCATCGATCGTGGCCGAGGTCACGATGATCTTGAGGTCCGGCCGGCGCGGCAGCAACTGGCGCAGATAGCCCAGCAGGAAGTCGATGTTGAGGCTGCGCTCGTGCGCCTCGTCGATGATGATGGTGTCGTAGGCGCGCAGATCCGGGTCGCCCTGAGTCTCGGCCAGCAAGATGCCGTCGGTCATCAGCTTGACGGAGGCGCCTGGCTGCAGCCGGTCCTGGAAGCGCACCTTGTAGCCCACCACCTCGCCCAAGGGCGTGTTGAGCTCCTCGGCGATGCGCTTGGCCACACTGGAGGCCGCGATCCGGCGCGGCTGCGTGTGGCCGATCAGCTTGGGCCGCAGGTGCCGGGGCGCCTGGGGATCCCGCACGGCGCCCCAGCCCCCGCGTCCCATCGTCAAGGCGATCTTGGGCAACTGCGTGGTCTTGCCCGAGCCTGTTTCGCCGCACACGATGATGACCTGGTGCTCACGCAGGGCGGCTTCGATCTCATCGCGTTTACCGGACACCGGCAGCGACTCAGGGAAAGTGATAGGGGGCAATGACGACACGGGGGCGATGACCAGCGGGGTGGCAGACAGAGAATCCGACATTATCCAAGCCAGCACACTGACCAAGGAAGTTTCGATGAAGTTTGCCGACTACCGCCAGCACGATGCCCTGGGTCTGGCCCAACTGGTGCGCAGCAAGCAGGTGCACCCGCGCGAGCTGCTGCAACTGGCCATCGACCGTGCAAACCAGACCGATCCGCAGATCACGGCCCTGACGCGGCGCCTGGACGACATGGCCAGAACGCGCTGCGAACAGCCCTTTGACCACGCCAGCCCCTTCATGGGCGTGCCCTTCATCATCAAGGACCTGTTCCAGGACATCCAGGGCGTGCCGTCGACCTGCGGCAGCGCGGCCATGGCCGACGTCTCGATCACAGACACCAGCGACGTGGTGCGCCGCTGGCAGGCTGCCGGTCTGGTCATCTTCGGCAAGAGCAAGACGCCGGAGTTCGGCGCCCGCAACGTGACCGAACCCACCGCCTTCGGGCCCGCGCGCAACCCCTGGGACACCACCCGCACGCCGGGGGGATCGTCCGGCGGATCGGCCGCGCTCGTCGCCGCAGGCGTGGTGCCCGTGGCCGGCGCCAACGACGGTGGCGGCTCGATCCGCATCCCGGCCGCGGCCTGCGGCCTGTTCGGGCTGAAGGCGGGGCGTGGACGCATCCCGATCGGCCCCGGCTTTGCCGAGGGGATGTTCGGTGCCGCCGTTCAAGGGGTCGTGTCGCGCA
>NZ_DASUIT010000153.1:0-30612 GCF_036279655.1 Aquabacterium sp.
CTGACCATCGTGGTGGCGGTGCTGATCTCGATGTTCGTGAGCTTCACGCTCGACCCCATGCTGTCGAGCATCTGGCATGACCCGGCACTGGAGGCCCGCCCGGACGGCGCGCCCCGCACCTGGTACGAGCGCAGCATCGGCCGGGTCACGGCCTGGTTCGACCGCTTGACGGAATCCCTGGCCGGGCTCTACCAGCAGATGCTGGGCTGGGCGCTGGACCACCCGGGCAAGACCTTGCTGGGCGCCGGCAGCACCCTGGTGCTCAGCCTGATGCTCACCCCGCTGCTGGGCACCGAGTTCGTGCCCAAGGCCGACTACTCCGAGACCTTCGTCACCTTCTACACGCCCCCGGGCACGGCCATCGAGACCACCGAGGCACGCGCCCGCGAGGTGGACCGCATCGTGCGCGCCATGCCCGAGGTCAGCACAACGCTGAGCACCATCAACACCGGCATCGCCCTGGGGCGCAACCAGGTCTCGGTCTACATCAAGCTCAAGGACCGGCACCTGCGCCAGCGCTCGGTCGACCAGATGTCCGTGCCCCTGCGCCAGGTGCTCAACCGCGTGGCCGGCATCACGGTCACCCATGTGGGCATGCTGGACGCCATGGGCAACCAGAAACCCATCCAGCTCTCCATCCAGGGCAGTGATCTGCGCACACTGTCGCGTTTGAGCGACACTTTGCTCGAACGCCTGCGCCAGGTGCCCGGCCTGGTCGACATCGACACCAGCCTCAAGCCCGACAAGCCCACCATCGACGTCACCATCGACCGGGAAGCCGCTGCCGACCGCGGTCTGAGCGTGGCCTCGATCAGCCGCTCGCTCGATGTGCTGGTGAGCGGGCGGGTGGCGGGCAGTTGGCGCGCCGACGACGACCAGAACTACGACATCCGGGTGTCCGTGGCACCGGCATCGCGCCAACACGGCCAGGACATCGCCAGCACGCCCCTGACCATCGGCCAGAACGTCGACGGCAGCACCCGCAGCGTGCGCCTGTCCCAGGTGGCCAGCCTGAGTGACGGCGTGGGCCCCTCGCAGATCAACCGGCGCGATCTCAACCGCGAGATCGAGTTCACCGCCAACGTCACCGGGCGCACCGTGGGCGAGGTCTCGGCCGACATCAGCCGCATCCTGGCCGACACGCCCTGGCCACCGGGCTACCGCAGCCGCTTCGGCGGATCGACCAAGGACATGAAGGAATCCTTTGGCTATGCCCTGTCGGCGCTGGGCCTGGCCATCGTCTTCATCTACATGATCCTGGCCTCGCAGTTCCGCAGCTTCCTGCAGCCGCTGGCGCTGATGAGCTCCCTGCCCCTGACCCTCATCGGGGTCGTGGTGGCGCTGCTGGTGTTCGGCTCGTCGATGAGCATGTTCTCGGTGATCGGCGTCATCATGCTGATGGGCCTGGTCACCAAGAACGCCATCTTGCTGGTCGATTTTGCCAACCGGGCCCGCACCGGGCTGGAGGGCGAACATGGGGTGCATGAGCCCCTGCCGCGCCGCGAAGCCCTGCTGCTGGCCGCCCGCGTGCGCTTGCGCCCCATCCTGATGACCACCCTGGCGATGATTTTCGGCATGGTGCCCCTGGCCTTCGGGGTCAGCGAAGGTGCCGAACAACGGGGGCCCATGGGTCAGGCCGTGATCGGCGGGGTGCTGGCCTCCTCGGTACTGACCCTGGTGGTTGTCCCAGTGATTTACGGCTACACCGACCGTTTATCGACCTGGATCAAGCGCCAATGGCACCGACAGGAAGGCGCTTGCCCCACAATTTCCGACGCGCCGACGCGCGGCAGTTCTTAAAATGGCGGTTTGGTGTCCATTCCAGCACCAGCCCGATCGCAGACAGACTCTAGGATTTTTTGCATGAACGTCGAACAAGCCCGATTCAACATGATCGAACAGCAGATCCGTCCCTGGGACGTGCTGGACACGTCCGTGCTGGACCTGCTGTCGGCCGTGCGCCGCGAAGACTTCGTGCCCGAGGCCCACCGTGCCCTGGCCTTCATGGACATCGAGATCCCCCTGCCAGCCGGTCAGTGCATGCTCAACCCCAAGGTCGAAGCCCGCCTGGTGCAGGATCTGGACCTGAGCAAGTACGACAACGTGCTGCAGGTCGGCGCAGGCTCTGGCTATGTCACAGCCCTGATCGCCCACAAGGCCAAACGCGTCATTGCCATCGAGAACAAGCCGGAGCTGGTCGCCCTGGCCCGCCACAACCTGCGCAAGGCCGGCATCAACAACGCCGAAGTGGTGGAGGGCGATGGCGCCCAGGGCTACTCGGCCCAGGCCCCCTACAACGCCATCTTGCTGACGGGCTCCGTCACCGCCGTTCCGCAGATCCTGCTGGATCAGCTCAAGCCCGGCGGTCGCTTGCTGGCCATCGTGGGGCGTGAGCCGGTCATGCAGGCCACCCTGTTCATCAAGTCGGACCAGGGACAGGTGACCCAGACGGCCCTGTTCGACACCCTGGCCGCCCCTCTGGACGGCATGGCCAGCCCTCGCCCGTTCATCCTCTGATCCACATTCAGCCGCACCGAGAAGGACCGATCCATGTCGTCGACCCGCGAAATTCGCACTGCCCGCCGCTCCGGCTCTCCCTTGAGCGCCCCCGCCCGGCTCTCGCTGGCCGTGGCCCTGGCCTTGAGCGGCCTGTCGGCCGGTGTCCAGGCGCAGAGCCTGGTCGATCTCTATCAGGCGGCCAAGAGCTATGACGCGGCCTACCTGTCGGCCAAGTCCCAGGCCGACTCGGCCCAGTACAAGGCGGCTCAGGCCTATGCCCAGCGCATGCCCCTGGTCAACCTCAAGGGCACCCTGACACGTCAGCACTTTGACTCGTCCGACAACGATGCTGCACGTGCCGCCGCCTCGCAGGCCGGGCTGTCATCGACCAACTACTCCATCACCAGCAAACAGCTCGCACTGCAGGGTCGCCAGTCGCTGTACAACCGCAGCATCAGCGCTTCCATCGAGCAGGCAGATCAATCCCTGGTTGCCGCCGAAGCTGACATGAAGGCCGCCGAGGACGATCTCATCGTGCGCCTGAGCCAGGCCTACTTCGACGTGCTGGCCGCCAAGGACGTGCTGGTCACCGCCCAGGCCAACAAGAAAGCCCTGGCCGAGCAACTGGCCTCGGCCAAGCGCAACTTCGAGGTGGGCAACGCCACCATCACCGACACGCGTGAAGCCCAGGCCCGCCATGACCTGGCCACCGCCCAGGAAATCGCTGCCGAGAACGATGTCAAGGTCAAGAGCATTGCGCTGGACCAACTGGTTGGTCAGCAGGATGTCAAACCCCGCCCTCTGATGACCCCCGTGGCCTTGCCTGCCCTGGTGCCCAGCAACGCCGAAGACTGGGTCACCCTGACGCCATCCTCCCCGGCCATCCGCAAGGCCGAAGTCGGTCTGGAGTTCGCCAAGCTGGAAACCAAGAAGGCCCGCGCCGAGCACCTGCCGACGGCCGATCTGGTGGCCTCGCTCAGCAGGAATGAGGTGGAAGGCAGTGGTCCCGTCACGGTCACGGCCACCAGCGGCACCACGGCCTCCCTGGGGGTCGAGGTGAATGTGCCCATCTTCACAGGCTTTGCCACGCAAAACAAGATCAAGGAAACGCTGTCTCTGCAGGACAAGAGCGAGCGTGATCTGGACAATGCCAAGCGCTCGGTGACCCTGGCCACCCGCCAGGCCTTCTTTGGCGTGCAATCGGGCATGGCCCAGGTCAAGGCCCTGGAAGCGGCGGAAGCCTCGGCCAAGCTCGCCCTGGAAGCCACCCAACTGGGCTACCGCGTGGGCGTGCGCGTGAACAAGGACGTGCTGGACGCCCAGACGGCCCTGAGCAGCACCCAGAAAGACCTGTACAAGGCACGCTACGACGTGATCGTGGCCACCATGAAGCTGCGTCAGGCCAGTGGCTCGCTCAAGCCCGAGGATCTCGACAACCTCAACAAGCTGCTGTCACCCCAGTGATCGGCTGATGCCCGACAATCAACGGACCCTGCGGGGTCCGTTGTCATTTTCTGGAGCCCATCATCACCACCACTCTCAAAGCCAGCGGCATCTACTTTCTGGCCGTGTTCGCCCTGGGTTTCGCTCTGGGCATTCCCCGGGTGCTGATGCTGGCCCCCCGCGTGGGCGAACTGGTGGCCACCCTGATCGAGCTGCCCATCATCCTGGCCGCATCCTGGTTCATCTGCCGCTGGGTCATCCGTCGGCACGCCGTGCCCGCAGACCCGACCACCCGGCTGCTCATGGGCGCCCTGGCCTTTGGCTGGGTGATGCTGGCCGAACTGAGCCTGTCCGTGCTGCTGTTCGGCTTGTCCGTGCAGGAGCACGTCAACGCCTTCCGCGACCTGCCGACCGCGCTGGGCCTGCTCGCCCAGATCGGCTTTGGCCTGATGCCCTGGCTGCAAGGCAGCTCCGCGCGGCCCGCATCTTGAGAAAGCAGGTGACCCCTTGCCTCAGCCCGGGTAAAATCCCTGACTACCCCAAGCACATGTCACCTTGATGACGCGCGAGAAGAATCCATGATCTTCGGAAAACTGCTGCCCCGCGAGGGCAATTTTTTTGAGCTGTTCAACCAGCACGCCAACCACATCGTCGAGGCCGTTCACGCCTTTGCCGAGCTGGTCAAGAACTACAACGATCCTCTCCTGCGCGAGAAACACAACCAGGCCGTGGACGCCGCCGAAAGCGCGGCGGACGGCGTGAACCGGGAAGTCAATCGGCTTCTCCACATGACCTTCATCACGCCGATCGACCGTGAGCAGATCCACACGCTGATCAACACCATGGACGACGTGGCCGACCTGCTGCAGGACGCCGCTGAAACCATGGCCCTTTACGACGTGCGTCGCATGACGGACGAGATCGTCCGCCTGACCGATCTGTGCGTGAAGTGCTGCGAACGCCTCAAGGCCGCCGTGGCCCTGCTGCACGACATCGGCAAAGCCCCCACGGCAGCCGCGGCACTCAAGACCTGTGAAGAAATCGACCGCCTGGAGTCCGATGCCGACCGCGTGCTGCGCGCGGCCATGAGCAAGCTGTTCCGCGAAGAGCCCGATGTGCGCGAAGTCATCAAGCTCAAGGCCATCTACGAATTGCTGGAAACCGTCACCGACAAGTGCGAAGACGTGGCCAAGCTCATCGAGGGCGTGATCCTCGAGAACTCCTGATCCGGAAGGTCTGACCATGGCAACCATGCAGGTGGCCCTTTGGGTCATCGTCTTCCTGGTCGTGCTCGCGCTGCTGTTCGACTTCATGAACGGCTTCCATGATGCGGCCAACTCCATTGCCACGGTGGTCTCCACCGGGGTGCTGCGCCCGGCCCAGGCCGTGGTGTTCGCGGCCTTCTTCAACTTTGTGGCGATCTTTGTCTTCCACTTGAGTGTGGCGGCCACGGTGGGCAAGGGCATTGCTCAGCCGGGGGTGGTGGACGTGCACGTGGTGTTCGGCGCCTTGACGGGCGCCATCACCTGGAACGTCATCACCTGGCTCTATGGCATCCCCAGCAGCTCCTCGCACGCCCTGATCGGCGGCATTGTGGGCGCGGTGATCGCCAAGGCCGGGGCCAGTGCCCTGGTGGCCACTGGCATCCTGCGCACGGTGACTTTCATCTTCGTGTCACCGCTGCTGGGCTTTGTCTTTGGCTCGCTGATGATGGTGCTGGTGGCCTGGATCTGCCGGCGCACCACGCCCTCGCGCGTCGACCGCTGGTTCCGCCGGCTGCAACTGGTCTCGGCCGGTGCCTACAGCCTGGGCCATGGCGGCAACGACGCGCAAAAGACCATCGGCATCATCTGGATGCTGCTGATCTCAACGGGCTACGCGGCCACGGGTGACAAGTCTCCGCCCACCTGGACCATCATCAGCTGCTATGCCGCGATCGGCCTGGGCACCATGTTCGGTGGCTGGCGCATCGTCAAGACCATGGGCCAGAAGATCACCAAGCTCAAGCCCGTCGGAGGCTTCTGCGCTGAAACAGGCGGTGCGCTGACCCTGTTCATCGCCACGGCCCTGGGCGTGCCGGTGTCGACCACGCACACCATCACCGGCGCCATCGTCGGCGTGGGTTCGGTGCAGCGCGCCAGCGCCGTGCGCTGGGGTGTGGCGGGCAACATCGTGTGGGCCTGGATCCTCACCATTCCCGCATCGGCCTTCGTGGCGGCGGTGGCTTACTGGATCAGCATGACGCTGTTCTGAGGGGGTGGCCGCTTCAGCCGGTGGTTGTAATGCGCAGGGAGGTGGCTGGCCTGTCTGCGCGTTGTTCGTCAGGCCATGCAAACCGACACGCCACCATGCGCGACCTGACGGCCGCTGCGCTCAAGGCGCTCACGCCACGCGGATGGCCTGCGCTCACATCCAACGTTGCCTACGGCTTGAATAATGGCTGCCACCCCGAGGCACGAAGGGACGTGTCCCCTGACAGTCTGAGTCTGCAGGACCGCGCACTAGTGGAGGTCAAGCGGTTGGTCCTGGATTCCTTGCTGGCATTCGATCCGAGGTCGAGGCCAGCTTGGCAGCTGTTGCGGCCTTTCGGCAGCGGCGCGCCACAATCGGCTCCCGACCCGGAGTCGCCTTTCGCGCCACCAGAGTCGAAGCCAAAAGCAATCATTGACGGACTGAACTTCCTGCTAGTGGGACAAGCCAAGTTGGCGGCAACCTTCGTCACAGACTTCGATGCGTAGAACACCTGGCTACATTAGCGTGCCGCACTGGCCGATCCAAGAACGCGAACGCGCAAACAAAGCAACGGCCAACTGTCGCCTCACGACAAATCAATTCAAGCGTCAGGCACGGTCGATTGACTGTTCACCTTTGAACCGCATCATCATGCAGAGACCTACGAGACCAATGGTCATCAGCAGTGACGAAGACGGTTCAGGAACAGAAAACACGGGGCCGTTGTTGGTTAGGCTGTAGGTGAAGTACTGTGTGTTCGCGTAAAACAGCAGCGATTGCTCCAGGTCCGAAGTATTGCTGAACGTCACAGTGGCACCTTTCAACGACTGGGTATCAGTCAGGACAGCGGCGCCAATACCCGTCGCATGAAGCAGGACATGAGCCACCTTGCCGTCAAAGAATTGAAAATCTGTCGAATACAGCGACAAGGATGCAAACACATCTGCATATTCGCATTGGTTCGCTGTCCTGCTGCCTGTTGGTGCACAAGTGTTTGCGATGGCGCCGCTGGCATACAAATCTGCAGAGATGGCCAGTTGCGAATGCGGCGATACAACGATGCTGGCTATCCCATCAAAGTAAGGTGCCTCGGCGTTGCCGCCCGTCTGTTGATCGATACCGTTCACCTGCCCATAACCGCGCATCGAATTGCCCACGACCTCGGAAACCGCAAACCCTCGATCGGACGCAGATTCCGCGTGAACCGGAGTAAACCACCCGTCTGCTGTGGTGGGTAAGGGGGATGATGACGTTACCTGATTGCCGGAAACACCTGCGGCAGCATAAGAATATCCACCCGTCACATTGAAATACGGCTGAAATGCAGGATCGCTACTTAAGGAGGTGACAGCAAATTCAATGCTCTGCACACTTCCATAAACCGCTGCTGCCTGAACGGGCTGAGCAATTGCCCAGACCAATGAGGCCACTCCCAAAAGAAATTTCTTGTGCATACGTTGACTCAAACGTCTTGTTGATGCTTGAACTATAGCAAAGCGCACCTTTCACATAGCCACTCATTTGGGTGCCTGCAAATTGAGGGCTGTGTTGCCTTTAGTTTGGCACGAGGACTTCGCGAGAGGTGTCCTGGGGGGAGATAGCCGCGTCGACATCCTTGTTGCTATAGCCGCCAGTCGCGGATGCCTGCAAGCGCCTCGGCATGCGTTTCCGTCAAAACGCCGAGCTCTGGCGTGACGCTCAAGCGGCGCCTCGCCTTCTATTGCCAACGTAATTTCCCAGTAAAGCATCCTTTTAATAAGCTTCTGATTGAATCGATTATTTAATCATGTTTTTACATACTTTATGTGAAAAATAACTCGTCAACATTCATAAATCCTGTCATAATAGACTTTATGAAGCGCGTTGTCCCATCGCCTCCCCCCACTGATCCCTTGACCTTGGACCCTCAATCCTTTGGTCAAGCGATCCGGGCTGCTCGCACGGCAGCAGGCATGACCCTGGTCGATGCCGCAGCGATGATGGGCGTGTCCAAACAAACGCTCAGTGACCTGGAGAAGGCCACAGGCTCGGTGGGCCTGGCCAACGCCCTGCGCGTGGCGCGTGAATTGGGCGTCGGGGTCTTTGCGGTGCAGCCCACCCAGCGGGAAGCGGCACGCCAGGCCTTGCTGAGCCAAGCGCCGTCATCCAAGGACGACACATGAGCGAGCCCGGCCACGCGCTCACTGTCTGGATTGGGAATCAGGTGGCTGGCCACCTCCACCACCACCCCACCACCAACCGATTTGCATTTGCCTATGCAGATGCTTGGCGCAAGGCCCGTGGCGCATTCGCCTTGGGCCCGCAGCTGCCGCTCAAGGCACCAGACGATCCGTCACCAGACCAGCACAGCGCCATCGTGCGCCAGTTCTTCGAGAACCTCCTGCCCGAAGGCGACGCGCTCGACCACGCTGCGCAGGCGCATGGTGTGTCCAAGTCAAACCTGCTGGGCCTCATCCATGCGTTGGGGCGAGAGACTGCAGGCGCCATACGCCTGACGGCTGGCGATGATGTGGCGCCACTCACCGAAGAGCCAGAGCAGTTGCGCGAGGTCACCCGCGAAGAGCTTTCGCAACGCATTCGCGAGCGCGCGCAACGGCCCTTCTCGGTCTGGGATCAACAGGTGCGGCTGTCGATCGCGGGCTACCAGGACAAGATTGCGGTCTACGAGCAAGGCGGCAGGCTGTTCCTGGTGAATGGCGGCCCCAAGGCCTCCACCGTGATCGTCAAGCCTGTGCCCACACGCCCTGCCCTCGCCTCATTGCCAGGCAACGAGTTCATGTGCATGCAACTGGCCCGCGCGGCGAAGTTACCGGTGGCGGACACGTGGCTGGAGCATGTGCCTGAGCCCGTGCTGTTCGTGAAACGATTTGACCGCAGGGTCACGCCCACGGGCGTCGAGCGCCTGCACCTGATCGATGGTTGCCAGTTGCTGGGCCTGTCCGTCGGGATGAAGTACGAACGCCCCTATGGCGATGGGCCTGATGTGCGCAACATCCGCGACGGTGCCAGCCTGCGCGCGCTCTTTCAGGCCATCAACCAGCACAGCCTGCAGCCCGCTGTGGATCGCCTGGCCCTGTTGCGCTGGGCCATCTTTCAGGTCCTGATCGGCAATACGGATGCACACGGCAAGAACCTGTCGTTCTTCGTCCAGCCCTCAGGCTTGAGCCTGGCCCCGGCCTACGACATGGTGTGCATGCCTGCACTCCAGGATGCGCAGTTGTCGAGCACACTGGCCATGGCGGTGGGCAATGCCTTCACTGTTGGCGAGATCACGCCGTTCGACTGGGCGCAGTTGGGTCAAGAAGCAGGCTTGCGGCCTGCAGCCATGGCCAAGCAGATGACGGGTTTGATCGACAAGGTGACCGAGGCACTCACGGCTGCCAGTCAGGCAGCCCACCAGGGCGGCGTCAGTCAAGACACGATCGAAGCGATCACCCAGCATGTCAGGAGCGCGTGCGACAGACACCGCATGGCAGCCGCTCAAGTGCAAAGCATCAAGCCCACCTGGCTTTGACATTTGTTGTGCCGCTACCGATAACGTGAACGCCCGCGCCGCTTGTTGTGAAGCCATGGCAAGGATGCCGGCACGCCAAGCAAAATACTCGTTAAATCGAGCACAAAAGAAACTAAGCTCGATTTAACGAGCTTGCACCTCAACGGACGAATCTCATATAAGATGTTCGTTAAATCAATCCTTAACGACTGAATAAGCGATTTAACGAGCATGAAAGTCAGTCAATCCGCCACGCTCTCCGCCAAGCAACTGGATGAATGCGCTCGCTTAGGGGCGCTGCTCGCTCGCCTGCGCGTTGCTCGCAAGGTCAAGCAAACCGACGCCGCCTTGCGCGCTGGCCTGTCCCGCAACACAGCCTACCGTCTTGAAAAAGGCGACCCCGGCTTGGCCATCGGCCAGGTCCTCCGTTACTTGGAGGCCATTGCCCCGGGCAGCACACTGCTTGACTTGCTCTTGGAAAAGGACCCCGCCTTGCGCACGCTCGCGTCACGAGAGCAAACCCAGCGTGTACGCGACCTGACATCAGCAGAGCTCAAAGCGCTGGACTTCTGAGGGGTCAGGCATGACAAAAGAAACCACGCTGATGGTCTTCGCTCACCTTGGGCAGGACTGGGCGCCGTGTGGTCAGCTCCAGATGACCGAAGAAGGCCCCGGCGTGCTCGCGTCCAACTTCGCCTACGGGCTGAACTACGCCCGCCGCCCGGATGCGCTGGAAGTGGACCCAGTGAGTCTGAGCCTTCAGGACAGAGCCCAAGTCTTGGGCAAACGGCTGCTACCGGCCAATGGCCTCCCCCTGTTCGGTGGCATCCGTGACGCAGCGCCTGATGCATGGGGCCGACGCGTTATCGAGGCCAAGCTCAAAGTTCCTGCCAACTCTCTTCCTGAATCGCAATACCTGCTCCACGCAGGCAGTGACAGGGTTGGCGCACTGGACATTCGACCGACAATCCAAGACGGACCGACGCCGGGTCAAAGTACTACCCACTCGCTTGAATACCTCATGGATGCCGCCGAGCGCATCGAGGAAGGTCTACCCATACCGACTCATCTTGAAGCCATATTCCTTGACGGCACGGCTCTAGGTGGCGCACGGCCAAAGGCATCGGTACGTGACGAGCATGGCGTGCTGTGGCTGGCGAAGTTCTCAAGCCGGAAAGACGGCTTTGACATCCCATCCATCGAATACGCGGCACTGCGTTTGGCCGCTGCAGCAGGACTAAACGTGCCGCCGGTGGAGGTGCGCACGATGGGTGAACGGAGGGTCATGCTCATCCGCCGTTTCGACAGGTACTGGGCTGAGCCAGGTGCGACACTCGATGCAGCCGTCAACCTGCTTGCAACGCAACCGGGTCAAGGCAAGGCAGAACACCGGCTCGGCTTCGTCAGTGGCCTCACCCTTGTCGGATGCGATGAAACCGAATCACGAACAAAGGCGTACACCGACCTCGCACAAGCCATACGCAGATACTGCCACCCCACCGCCATCCGAGCAGACAACGCAGAGCTCTTCAAGCGCATGGTCTACAACATCCTGGTCACCAACGATGACGACCATCTGCGCAACCACGGCTTCGTCTACGAACCACGACTGGGCGGCTGGCGGTTGAGCCCGCTCTATGACGTGCTGCCCAGAGCAAGCCTGGCGACAGAGAGGTACCTGCATCTGAACGTCGGACCTCAAGGCCGCTTGGCCACACTCGACAATGCGTTGGAAGCACACGAGATGTTCACGCTGTCGCGCGCCAAAGCCTGCGAGTTGATTGCAGATGTCTGGCGCATCGTCCGCGAGTGGCGCGTGTATTTCGAGAGCTTCGGCGTCCCTGCAGCCGAAATCGAAAAGATTGCGCCTGCGTTCCGGCACATGGATGATGTCTCTACGCCGGCGCTGCAGAAAATGCTTCCCTGAGCGATCGTCAGCGAGCACGTCGATTCGGGCTTGCACACCTCAGCGTGAAAGCAAAAAGTGGCCTATCGACGAAAAAGCCACAAAGTGCCTTTTCGGCCACTTTATGGCTAACGTCACACTCAGGCCCTTGCCTGACGCCAACTTGGATTGGCGGGTGCGGTGAGATTCGAACTCACGGAGGGCGCAAACCCTCGCCGGTTTTCAAGACCGGTGCCTTAAACCGCTCGGCCACACACCCTTGGAGCCCGCCATTGTAGATCAGGCTCAACCGGGTTTCTGGGCCTGCGGGCAGGGAATCTGGATCACATCGCGCCCGGTGTCGCTCAAGCGCACGGCCGTCAGGTGCCCGCCCCAAACACAACCGGTGTCCAGCGCCAGCAGATCGTCGCGGTTGATCAGCCCCAATGTCGACCAATGCCCGAACGCCACGGGCGTGCCCGCCGTGCGGCGCCCCGGCACCTCGAACCAGGGCAGGAAGCCCTCGGGGGCACCACCCGCCCCTTCCTTCGTGGCGAACTCCATGGTGCCGTCCGCTGCGCAAAAGCGCAGCCGGGTCAGGCAGTTGATCACGCAGCGCCAGCGGTCGGCGCCCTGCAAGCCTTCGTCCCAGCGCGCAGGCTCGTTGCCGTACATCTGAGGTAGGAACTCCGCCAGATCAGGCCCTTGCAACATGGCCTCGACCTCACGGGCCAGGGACAGGGTCTGAGCGGCATCCCATTGGGGCAGCACGCCCGCGTGCACCATCAGCCAGCCGTGGGCCTGCACCGCCAGGTGCTGTCGACGCAGCCAGTCCAGCCAGTCGTCGCGGTCATCGGCGTTCAAGATGGAGTCCAGCGTGTCGCTGCGGTGGGCGCGTCGCACCCCGTGGGCCACCGCCAGCAGGTGCAGATCGTGGTTGCCCAGCAGGCACACGGCTGCGCCCTCCAGGGCCCGCAGGCGCCGCAGCACCCCCAGGGAATCGGGCCCCCGGTTGACCAGGTCACCCAGCACATACACGGTATCGCGCGACGGCGAAAACCCCACCTCATCGAGCAGGCGCGCCAGCGGATCGCCACAGCCCTGCAAGTCACCCATCAGATAGATCATCCGGGCATTGTGAAGGATTCTGATACCCTTGCGGCGTTGCGACAGATGGCCCGGCCGAGCCCGGCGCCAGCCATGGATCTTGCTCTACTGATCTTTCTGATTCTGATCAACGGCCTCTTTGCCATGTCCGAGATGGCCCTGGCCGCCAGCCGAAAAGCCCGCCTGCAGGTGATGTCCGAGGCCGGCGACGATGGTGCCCGAGTGGCCATGGACCTGCACGACAACCCCACGCAGTACCTGTCCACCGTGCAGATCGGCATCACCTCCATCGGGGTGCTCAACGGCATCGTCGGTGAAGCGGCTTTCTCTGCCCCGCTGGCGCAGTGGCTGGTGCAACAGTTTCCACTCACGGACAAGGTCGCGGCCATCACGGCCACCGCTCTGGTCGTGGTGATCATCACCTTCGCCACCATCATCTTTGGTGAGCTGGTACCCAAGCGCGTGGGGCAGATGTCGCCCGAGGCCGTGGCCCGCGTGGTGGCCCGTCCCATGGCCTGGCTGTCGCGTCTGACCCGCCCCTTCGTGAGCCTGCTGTCCTTTTGCACCAACGCCACGCTCAAGCTGCTGGGCATCAAGGACAACGGCAACCGCAGCGTGACCGAAGAAGAGATCGCGGCCAGTCTGGAAGAAGGCCTGGACGCCGGCGTGATCGAGGCGCATGAGCACCAGATGGTGCGCAATGTGTTCCGCCTCGATGACCGTCAGATCGGCTCGATGATGATCCCGCGCAGCGACATCGCCTGGCTCGATCAGGACGCCCCGCTCGAAGAGAACCTGGCCGTCATCAAGGAGCATGGTCACTCGCGCTACCCGGTGTGTCGCGGAGGGCTCGATGACGTGGTGGGCGTGGCCACGGCCCAGCAACTGCTGCAGCAGTTCGCCACGACGCAGACGGCCGATCTGAGCGATGGGCTGCAGTACGCCGTGTTCGTGCCCGAGACGCTGTCGGGCATGGAGCTGCTGGAGCACTTCCGTGCCTCGAGCTCGCAGATGGTGTTCGTGGTGGACGAGTACGGCGAAGTGCAGGGCGTGATCACCCTGCGCGATGTGCTGGAAGCCATCACGGGTGAGTTCACCACCTCCGAGCCCGAAGACGCCTGGGCGGTCCAGCGTGAAGACGGATCCTGGCTGATCGATGGCCTGATCCCCGTGCCTGAACTCAAGGACCGGCTGGAGCTCAAGGCCCTGCCTGACGAAGACCGTGGCCGCTACAACACCCTGGCCGGTCTGGTCATGATGCTGCTGGGTCGCCTGCCCCAGACCACCGACCACGTCGAGTGGGATGGCTGGCGCTTTGAGGTCGTCGACATGGACGGCAAGCGCATCGACAAGGTGCTGGCCTCCTACGACCCAGGCGCCGAGCGTCACTCCTGACTTACCCGCCCCTCAGGCATGGGGGCCACGCCCCTGAGCACCTAGGGGGTTTACGCATGGCATTTATTGATAGCCATCAATACATTGAATGCACAACATCAAGTCTGTGCAATCAATGTCGTTGCGATGGTCCGTCGCAGTGCCCCACTTGAGCTGGCAAGCGATCGTGGTCATGTGCAGATGAATCCTGGGCCTAGGAGCACACTGACATGAGAACCACATCGCACAGCCGCACGCTCGGCTGGTCGGCCTTGCACACCCTGCGCAAAGCCGCCCAACTGTCCGCCCTCTCCCTGTGCCTCGGCACGGGCGCCCACGCCGCCTCGCCATCCTTCATGGCGTTCGAAAGCGGTCATGTGCGCCCTCTGGCATCGTCGCCAGACGGCACACGGATCTTCGCAGTCAACACCCCCAACAACACGCTGGACATCTTCCGGGTCACCAGCACCGGGCTGGAGCTGCAGGCTCGCGTGCCCGTGGGCCTGGAGCCCGTGGCCGTGGCCGCACGCACGGACAACGAGGTCTGGGTGGTCAATCACCTCTCCGACAGCGTCAGCGTCGTGAGCCTGGACGGCGTGCCCCGCGTCACCCGCACCCTGCTGGTGGGCGATGAGCCGCGCGACGTGGTCTTTGCCGGCTCGCCCGCCAAGGCCTTCATCACCACGGCCCACCGTGGTCAGCATCGCACGCACCCTTCGCTGGCCAATGTGCCTGGCGCAGGGGATCCAGGCCTGACCACCGCCAGCATCGGGCGCGCCGACGTCTGGGTGTTCAACCCCAGCAATCTGGGCACGGCCGTCGGTGGCCTGCCTCAGCGCATCATGAGCTTCTTTGCCGACACGCCCCGCGCGCTGGCGGTCAGCCCGGATCGCAACACGCTGTATGTGGCGGCCTTCAAGTCCGGCAACCAGACCTCGTCCATCAACGAGGAACTGGTCTGCAACCACTTCTATCTGAACACGCCCTGCTTCGTGAAGTCCAAGCTGATGCCTGGCGGACGTCTGGGACCCAAGACCAATGCCGACGGCATGCCTGCCCCCAAGACCGGTCTGATCGTCAAGTACAACCGCGACAAGAAGCGCTGGGAAGACATCGTCGGCCGCAATTGGAACAACGCCGTGCTGTTCAACCTGCCGGACAAGGACGTGTTCGCGGTCGATGCCAACACCTTGACCGAGAAGGTCGCCTTCCCGAATGTGGGCACGGTGCTCTTCAACATGGCGGTCAACCCGGTGTCCGGCGCCCTGTACGTCTCCAACACCGAATCCAACAACATGACGCGCTTCGAGGGCTCGGGCAAGTACGGCGGATCGACCGTTCAGGGCAAGATCGCCCAGGCCCGTGTGACGGTGATTGCCAACTCGACCGTCTCACCCCGCCACCTCAACAAGCACATCGACTACACCAAACTGGCCAACGACCCGGGCTTTGACTCCACCGCCAAGGCCCACAGCCTGGCCACGCCGCTGGACATGGCCGTGACCCGTGATGGGCGCACCCTGTACGTGACGGCCTACGGATCCAGCCGCATCGGCGTGTTCGACACGGCCGAGCTTGAGGCCGACACTTTCAACCCCCGCACGGCCAGCTCGCGCTACATCAACGTGACGGGCGGTGGCCCCAGCGGTCTGGTGCTCGACGAGGCCCGTGGCCGCATGTATGTCATGACACGCTTCGACAACGCGGTCAAGGTGATCAACCTGGCCTCACGCACCGAAGTGGCCAAGGCCATCCTGCCCAATCCCGAACCGGCTCACATCGTGGCCGGGCGCCCCATGCTGTACGACGCCCAGCGTTCGTCGGCCAATGGTGAAGCCTCCTGCGCCGCCTGCCACATCTTCGGTGACACCGACGATCTGGCCTGGGATCTGGGCGATCCGGATGGCAGCGTGACCAAGAGCCCGATGGCCAGCAAGTTCACGGACCCGATCCAGTTCCCGATCGCCAAGACCATCTTTGGCGTCAACACCAAGATCAACGGCAGTGACGACCCCAAGGACTTCCACCCGATGAAGGGCCCGATGACGACCCAGACCCTGAAGGGCATGGTCAACTCGGGTGCCATGCACTGGCGCGGCGACCGCTCGGTCGGGGCATTCGGCACGAGCGCCACGGACAGCAATCTGTCGTTCAAGAACTTCTCTCCGGCGTTCGCGGGCCTGCTGGGCAATCCTGAGCCCATGAGCGAAGCAGACATGCAGGTGTTCTCGAACTTCCAGCTGGATGTGCACCTGCCACCCAACCCCATCCGCAACCTTGACAACTCGCTGACGCCGGCACAGAAGCGCGGCTCGGACTTCTACTTTGGCACCCGTCCGTCCGACGGCTTCAAGATCATCGTGAACGGCCAATCGATCACGCCGAACAACAACTGCAACGGCTGCCACACGATCGATCCGGCACGCGGGCTGTATGGCACCAACCTGGGTCAGAGCTTCGAGGGCATCTCGCAGATCGTCAAGGTCCCGCACCTGCGCAACATGTACCAGAAGGTCGGTCGCTTCGGCTCGCCCGCCATCCCCTTCGCCACGGCCCCGGCCACGCCCCACATGGGCGACCAGGTGCGCGGCTTCGGGTTTGTGCATGACGGCACCGCCGACACGCTGGCACACTTCTTCACGGTGCGTGTCTTCCAGCCGACGCTGAACTCGGGCTTCCCCATCATTGATCCGGACGCCACCCGTCGCGATGTGTCGGACTTCATGCACGCGGCAGACAGTGATCTGGCGCCCATCGTGGGCCAGCAGGTCACTTTGAGCTCGACCAACGCGGCCGCCGCCAACCCGCGCATTGATCTGCTGATCCAGCGTGCCCGTGCACCCTTCGTGTCCAAGGTGCTGGGTGGCAATGTGACCGAATGCGACCTGATCGCGCAAGTGGCCGAAGCCGGCGTGCGTCGTGGCTACGTCTTTGACGGCAGCAACTTCGTGGCGGCCGATGGCAGCGTGCGCAGCGACAGCGCCCTGCGTGGCCTGGCCAGCGTGCCCGGCCAGGAAGTGACCTACACCTGCACCCCGCCGGGATCGGGTCGCCGCATTGCGCAGAGCAGTTGAATGAGGTGATCAACCTGCCGCGTAGAACACGTGGCAGGTGACACCCGGGGCCCACAAGGCCCGACGGATGGGCAGTCTCTCGTCGAGGGACTGCCCATCGGTGTTTTGCGGCGGCTTCAGGGCCTGCATCAACACGGCTTCCTTGTCCCGCCCCTGCAACTGCACGATCAGGCACCGGGCAGAGAGCAGCGCCGCCGGGCTGAGGCTGAGACGAGGCACCGGCACATTGGGGGCCCGGGGCGCCGGCACCGCAAAGCAGAGGCGCCCATCGTCGGGCAGCGGATCACCGGGGAACCACGAGGCCGTGTGCCCATCGGCGCCCATGCCCAGCAGGACCACGTCGGCCGGCCACTGGAGCAAAGACGCCAGACGCGGCTCCAGCAGGGTGGGCGCGGCATCCACCGTGCCACCGCTCTGCTCCGCCGGCATGTAGAGCGGCACCCAGCGGGCCTGGGCCGCCTCATCTTGCAGCAAATGCTGGCGCACGAGGCCTTCATTGCTGGCCGGATCATCGGGAGGCACCCAGCGCTCATCGGCCAGGGTGACATCCACACGAGACCAGTCCAGCGGGCAGCGCCGCAGGATCTGCCACATGCCCACCGGGGTCTTGCCCCCCGACACCACCAGGGTGGCCCGGGGCCGCTCGGCCAGGGCCGTGCGCAGGCCCTCGGCCACCATGTCGGCCACATCCCGGGCCTGGCTGTCGACATCGTGTGACAGGTGCACCACGGGGCCGCTCGGGGAACTCACAGTCTGGGTGTTCATGGCCTCAGTTTAGGCCCGGGAACTGGTCTTCCCCGCAAGCTGGCGTTATCCTGTCCAGGACAACCCACAAGGTGAGAACACGTGAGCCTGCATCCCCGTCTGATCGACATCACGCAGCGCATCCGCGCCCGCAGTGCTGACACGCGCCAGCGCTACCTGGCCCGTGTGGACCGCCTGGGGCGCCACCATGCCCAGGCCGTACAGCGCGCCACGCTGGGCTGCACCAACCTGGCCCACGGCTACGCCGCCTCACCCGCTCAGGACAAAATCTGGCTGCGGGCCCAGCGCTCGCCCAACATCGGCATCGTCTCCAGCTACAACGACATGCTGTCGGCCCACCAGCCGCTGGCCGAGTTCCCCGCCTGGATCAAGCAGGCGGCCCGCGAAGCCGGCGGCACGGCGCAGTTTGCCGGCGGGGTTCCCGCCATGTGCGATGGCGTGACGCAAGGCCAGCCCGGCATGGAGCTGTCGCTGTTCTCACGCGATGTCATCGCCATGAGCACGGCCATCGCGCTGTCGCACCAGATGTTCGACGCGGTGCTCTGCCTGGGTGTGTGCGACAAGATCGTGCCTGGCCTGCTGATCGGTGCGTTGAGCTTTGGCCACCTGCCCACCATCTTCGTGCCGGCCGGGCCCATGCCCACCGGACTGTCCAACGACGACAAGGCCCATGTGCGCCAGCGCTTTGCTGCGGGCCAGATCGGCCAGGATGCCCTGCTGGCGGCCGAGGAGCAGGCCTACCATGCGCCCGGCACCTGCACCTTCTATGGCACCGCCAACAGCAACCAGATGCTGATGGAAGTGATGGGCCTGCACCTGCCGGGGGCCGCCTTCATTCCGCCGGGCACCCCCCTGCGTGAAGCCCTGACCCGCCAGGCGGCCCACCGCGTGTTGCAACTGACCGCCCAGGGCCAGGAATACACCCCCATCGGTCACCTGGTGGACGAACGCGCCATCGTCAACGGCATCGTCGGCCTGCTGGCCACGGGCGGATCGACCAACCACACCCTGCATCTGGTGGCCATGGCCCGCGCGGCCGGCATCCTCATCGACTGGGGGGACTTTGACGAGCTCTCCCGTATCACCCCTGCCCTGGCCCGGGTCTATCCCAATGGCCGGGCCGATGTGAACCAGTTCCATGCCGCAGGCGGCCTGGCCTTCGTGATCCGCGAGTTGCTCGATGCCGGCCTGCTGCATGGCGATGTGATGACCGTGGCCGGCAGCGAGGGCCTGCGCGCCTACACACGCCAACCCACCCTGGTCGCGCAGGGCGATCACCCCCATTTGCTGCATTGGCAGGACGTGGGGCCCAGCAGTGGTGATCTGAGCATTGTGGCCCCGGCATCCCAGCCGTTTTCCAATCACGGCGGGCTGCGTTGTCTGCGGGGCAACCTGGGGCGTGCCATCATCAAGGTGTCGTCCGTCAAGCCGGAGCACCAGACCGTGCAGGCCCCCGCGCTGGTGTTCGATGAGCAGGAGGATCTGCTGGCCGCCTATCAACGCGGCGAGCTGGCCCGCGATTTTGTCGCCGTGGTCAGAGGCCAGGGCCCGCGTGCCAACGGCATGCCCGAGCTGCACGCCCTCACTCCCACCTTGACCAACCTGCAGGACCAGGGCTTCAAGGTGGCCCTGGTGACCGATGGCCGCATGTCCGGCGCCTCGGGCAAGGTGCCCGCCGCCATCCATGTCACCCCGGAAGTGGTGGCCGGTGGCCCGCTGGCCCGTGTGCGCAACGGCGACCTGATCCGGCTGGATGCGCTGGCAGGCACCCTCGATGCCCTGGTGCCCCCGGACGAGTGGGCGCGCCGTGTACCCGAGTGCCCTGAGCGCCGACAGCATCATCACGACCTGGGGCGTCAGCTTTTCGGGGCCATGCGCCACAGCGTCAGCGGCGCAGAACAAGGTGCCGTCAGTTTCGGCGAGGACTGGCTGGACACACCCTCTCATGACATCCAGGAGACCCAGGCATGAACCACAACCCGATGATCGTGCAGACGATGCGCATGAGCCCGGTGATCCCGGTGCTGGTGGTCGATGATGTGGGCCTGGCCGTGCCGCTGGCCCAGGCCCTGGTGCGCGGGGGCCTGAAGGTGCTGGAGATCACCTTGCGCACCCCCAATGCGCTGGAGGTGATCGAGGCCATTGCCCGCTACGTGCCCGAGGCCCTGGTGGTCGCCGGCACCGTGACCCGACCGGGGCAGTTGCGCGCGGCGCGCGAGGCGGGTGCACAGATGGCCGTCTCTCCCGGCTTGACCCCCGCGCTGGCCGAAGCCTCCCAAGGCGCGGGCACCCTGCCCTTGCTGCCCGGTGCTTCGACCGCCACCGAGCTGATGCTGGGGCAGGAGGCGGGCTTTGCCTCCTTCAAGCTGTTCCCGGCCGAGGCCGTCGGGGGCGTGGCACTGCTCAAGTCGTTCTACGGCCCCTTCCCGCACATCCTGTTCTGCCCGACGGGCGGGATCTCCTACGAGGCGGCGCCGCACTATCTGGCCCTGCCCAATGTGGCCTGTGTGGGCGGCTCCTGGCTGGCCCCGCGCGAGGACGTGCTCAAGAGCCACTGGGATCGGATCGAGGCCCTGGCGCGTGCGGCGGCGGCCTTGCCGCAGCACCACGTCCACACCCCAGGATGAAGATTCAGCGAACCTGCTCGGCGATCTCGATCTTCACATCCTGGGCGCCCACCTTGACCGGCATCGACACACCTTGCCAGTCCCCTGGCTGGGGCATAGCCTGACCGGACCGGGAGACACGGGCCCCCACCACCACCTCCGTGGCGGACGACAAGGCCATCTGGGGTGACATGGCCAGTGCGTCATCGAGCGTGAAGCTCAACGGCAGGTCCTTGACCTGCTTGCGCAGGATCGCCAGTGGCATCTTGCCGCCCTGAGCGGCGCGCGCGAAGATGAAGACTGTGTCCTCTGGCGACACCTTGCCCAGAACCGCGCTCGCCAGGCTGACCCGGCCCGAGACCTTCGCCAGAGGGCCCATCGCGGGCCCGCTGGCCTGGGGCGTCGGCGCGGCAGCCACGGGAGGCAGACCGGCACGCTGACGCGCATCATCGCGCGCGCCGCTGATCTGTTTGACCAGCTCGGGGTTGTCCGTGGGCGCATGCTGGAGTGCGCGCTCCCACAGGTCCGCAGCTGCCTTGTAGTCCTTCTTGTCAAAAGCGATGGTGCCCGACAGGGACAGCGCCTTGAAATTGTTGGGATCCAGGCCCAGGGCCTTGCTCACCAGCCGGGCCGGCTCCCCCTCCAGCTTGCGCCCCTGCATCACCGCCAGCGCGTCGGCGTAGTCGGCGTGGACCTGAGCATCATCAGGTCGCAAGGCAATCACCTGCTTGTAGGCAGCGATGGCGTCCTCGTAGCGCCCCAGGACGGCATACGAGCGCCCCAGCATCGCCCAGCCTTCGGCGTTCTGGGGATTCGTCTTGAGCTTGGCCGCCAGGCTCTCCGTCATGGCCGTGATCTGCGCCGAATCGGTGGCATGTGGCGCACTGGCAGCCACACCGGGCGGCTGGCCCGCATTGACCGCGCTGCCTGTCATCGTTGACGCGCTCTCTGGCCCGACATGCCAGGCATCGGGCTGCCCCAGCCAGACATAGCCCGCCACCCCCACCACGGCCACAAAGGCCACCATGCCCCAGAACCAGGTGCGCGAGACCGGCGGAGATGCCGGCTTGGCGTCATGCACAGGCGTGCTCACCGCAGCAACAGGCTCGGCCACCACCGGCGCACCGGCCATGACCGCGTCCACCAGTTGCCGCTCCAGGCGCGCCCTGGCCTCCTGGCAGGACTCGGGAGACAGCACGCCGCTGTCGGCCAGCTCCTGGAGCTGCTGGATCTGTTTCTTGATCTGTTCGATAGAGGCGGTCATGGTGTCCATCATCCAATGTCGGCCGACTCGGGCTGGTCGGGTTCAAAGTCCTGGGGGTTCATGCGGGCACGCTGGCGCAACACCCGCCACAAGACCAGCAGGCCCACCACGGCCAGCAGCGCCGGGCCAAACCACAGCAAGGCCGTGCTGGCATTGACTGGCGGTCGGTACAAAATGAAGTCGCCGTAGCGGGCCGTCATGTAATCACGCACCTGTTGATCGGTCTGTCCCTGCTGGAGCAGACCCCGGATTTCCTGGCGCAGGTCGGTGGCCAGGCCCGAGTGAGAGTCGGCCACCGTCTGGTTCTGGCACACCAGGCAGCGCAGCTCGCTGGCAATGGCCATCATGCGTGCTTCCAGGGCAGGGTCTGCGGCCAGCGGGGCCGCCTCGCCAGCCAGCACACCCTGCATCCCGCTCCACAGCACCATGGACACGATCAGCGTGCGCATGCAGGCGCGCCACACGCCCATGCCAGACATCATCCAATGTGCACTCATTGCAGTTGCCTCAAGAGGGGTTCGATCTTCTGCGCCAGCACATCCGGCGTGATGGGGCCAATGTGCTTGTAGCGGACCACGCCGGCGCGATCGATGATGAAGGTTTCAGGCACCCCGTAGACACCGAAGTCGATGCCTGTGCGTCCATCGTGATCAAACAGCGAATCCACATAGGGGTTGCCACCCGACTGCAACCAGGCCATGCCGTCAACCCGTTCATCCTTGTAGTTCAAACCATAGATCGGCACCACCTGCCGACGGGCGAACTCCACCAGCACCGGATGCTCCTGACGGCAGGCGCCACACCAGGAGGCCCACACATTGAGCATCCACACGCGACCCAGCAGATCCTCCTTGCGCAAGCTGCGCTCGGGCTGATGCAGGGTTGGCAAGACAAAGGCTGGCGCGGGCTTGTCAATCAAGGGAGATGGCACCTCACGCGGATCCAGACGGAGCCCCACACCCAGAAAGATCGCCAGGACCAGGAACAGCCCCAGAGGCAGGAGGAAACGCTTCATGCCGGCACTCCGCTCGCGTCACGGGCCTCTTCATCGGCCACCTTGCGCACCCGATACCGTCTGTCCGTGGCCGCCAGCACCCCGCCCAGCGCCATGATGAGACACCCGCCCCAGATCCAATCCACGAAGGGCTTGTGATACACCCGGATGATCCAGGCACCGGAATCCAGTTGCTCGCCCATCGACACATAGAGATCGCGCGTCAAGCCCGTGTCGATGGCCGCTTCGGTCATGGGATTGCTCTGCACCCGATAGACCCGCTTTTCGGGGTGCAGCGTGCGGATGGGCTGTCCATCCCGGCTGATCTCCATGTCTGCACGAGCGGCCACATAGTTGGGGCCCTGCACCTCGTTGACGGCACGCAGGGTGAAGACATAGCCGCCGACGCTGGTGGTGTCGCCAATGTTCATCTGCACATCGCGCTCGGTCTCGTAGGTGCGCACCATGCTGACCCCAAAGGCGAACACGGCCACGCCAAGATGGGCCACCATCATCCCCACCATGGCACGGGGAAGTCGACGCAAGCCCTGGGCTGGACGCATCTTCTCCCACAGGTCCAGCGCCATGGTGCTGACAATCCAGAAGCTCATCCACAAGCCCACGGTCGTGCCCAGGGCGATGCGGCCCGCCAGCCAGCCCGTCAACAGTGCAGCCAGCACGGACACCACCAGGGCCCAGCGCAGACGCACGGCCAGCTCGGGCAGTTGCGCCTGTTTCCATCGCGCCAGCGGCCCCACCCCCATCAGGAAGATCAAGGGCGCCATGAGCGGCACGAAGACCGCATCAAAGTATGGCGCCCCCACCGAGATCTTGCCCAGGCCCAAGGCATCCAGAAACAGGGGATAGAGCGTGCCCAGCAGCACGGATCCTGTCGCCACGATCAGCAGCACGTTGTTGGCCAGCAGCATGGACTCCTTGGAAAGGATGGCAAAGCGCTGCCCCAGCCCCACGGTGGGCGCACGCCAGGCGTACAGAGCCAGCGAGGCGCCCACCACCACCACCAGAAATCCCAGGATGAAGAGGCCCCGACGGGGATCCGATGCAAAGGCATGCACCGACGACAAGACTCCCGAGCGCACCAGGAAGGTTCCCAGCAGCGAGAGCGAAAAAGCGGTGATGGCCAGCAGCACGGTCCAAGACTTGAAGCTGCCGCGCTTTTCCGTCACGGCCAGGGAGTGCATCAACGCCGTGCCCGCCAGCCATGGCATGAAGGACGCGTTCTCGACCGGGTCCCAGAACCACCAGCCCCCCCAACCCAGTTCGTAATAGGCCCAGCAACTGCCCAGCATGATGCCGATCGTCAGGCAGACCCAGGCAGCGGTGGTCCAGGGGCGGGTCCAACGTGCCCAGCGGGCATCCAGATCACCGCCCAGCAAGGCCGCGATCGAGAAGGCAAATGCCACCGAGAAGCCGACATAGCCCATGTACAGCATGGGTGGGTGCGCAACCATGCCCGGATCCTGCAGCAAGGGATTGAGATCCTGCCCGTCCAGCGCCATGGGCAACAGGCGATCGAAGGGGTTGGACGTGGCCAGCATGAACAGCAGGAAACCGACCGCGATCATGCCCATCACCGACAGGATGCGAGCCAGCACGGCCTCCGGCAGATGACGGCTGAACTGCGCCACGGCCAGCATCCACCCGCACAACATCATCACCCACAGCAGCAGCGAGCCTTCATGCCCACCCCAGACACCCGCCACGCGATAGGCCAGCGGCAAGGCACTGTTGGAGTTGGACACCACGTACAGCACCGAAAAGTCGTTGCGCACGAACGAGGCCACGAGGGCCGCAAACGCGGCACTCACCAGGGCCACCAGCACGCGCGCCAGTGGACGAGCCAGAGCCATCAGGCCTGGCTCTGCCTTGTAGGCCCCCCACAGAGGCACCACCGACAGCAGCATCGCCACTGCCAGCGCCAGGATCAAGGCCATCTGACCGAGTTCGGGAATCATGGTGCCTCCTTGAGCTGGGCGGCATTGAGACGGGCATTGGCTGCCGATGCCCGCTGAAGCGCCTCGGCGGCTTCGGGCGGCATGTAGTTCTCATCGTGCTTGGCCAGCACCTCCCGGGCCTCGAACACGCCGTGATCGCCCAGTTGCCCCTGGGCCACCACGCCTTTGCCCTCCTTGAACAGGTCTGGCAGGATGCCCTCGTAACGCACGGGCACCGACCGGAAAGTGTCGGTCACGATGAAATGCACGGTCACGCCCTCGCGTCGGACCGATCCCTTTTCAACCAGCCCCCCCAGACGGAAGGTGCGATCCACAGGTGCCTCCTTGGCCGCGATCTGCGAGGGTGTGAAAAAGAACACCAGATTGCTCTGGAACGCGTTGAGAACCAGGGCCACAGCACCCCCCAGCAGGGCCAGCCCCCCCAGGATCAAAGCCAGGCGCTTCTTGCGTGGGGTCATGTCAGGACACCTCCTGGCTCTGCGCCGCATCCCGCCAGGCAGCACGCCGCCGACGGCCCACCAGCCACGGCTCCACCACCATGCACACCAGGGTGACGCCATAGGCCCCCCAGATGTAGAGGCCATAACCGTCCATGGCCACAAACTCGGACACACTTTGCCACTGCATTCAAGACTCCTTGACCGCACGGGTCAACACGGCCACCCACTGCGCATCACGCTCACGCTCGATCACGATCGCCCGCGTGCGGGTGAACACCACGGCAAAGGCATAGGCCCAGAAGGCCGCGGTCATGAGCAGCATGGCCACCAACATGGTCGAAGCCATCGAAGGCGCCGCGCTCATGTTGATGGTCGCACCCTGGTGCAGGGTGTTCCACCAGCGCACGGAAAAATAGATGATGGGGATGTTCACGGCCCCCACCAGGGCCAGCAAGGCACCGGCATGATCGCCCCGCTGAGGGTCGTCAATGGCCTCGACCAGGGCGATGTAGCCCAGATAGAGGAACAGCAAGATGAGCTCGGATGTCAGGCGTGCATCCCAGACCCACCAGGTGCCCCAGGTGGGCTTGCCCCACAGGGCCCCGGTCCACAAGGCGATGAAGGTGAACATGGCCCCCGTGGGCGCGATCGCTCGCGCCAGCATGGACGCCAGCCGGATCCTGAAGGCCCAGCCCACGCCGGCCCAGAAGGCCATGGCCAGGTACAGCACCATGGACATCCAGGCGGCCGGCACATGGATGAAGATGATCCGGTAAGCCTGCCCCTGCTGAAAGTCCGTGGGCGCCACCATGAAGCCCACATACAGCCCGGCCATGGTCGTCAACACGCACACCACCCAGCACCAGGGCACGAGGGCCGATGCCAGGGATTCGAACCGCGACGGTGCGGCAAAGGTGGTCCAGCTCAGTCGAGTCATCATTCAATCCAGCGCAATGTTCAGTGCCGCCGCCGTGGCCCATGGCGCCCCCAGCAAGGCCAGCAGCAGCAGGGCCCCCAGCAGGGACAGGTGCCCTTCGGGCGACAAGCCCGCCGACCAGGCCCCGACCGCACCAGCCCCGAAGATCAGGACCGGCATGGTCAATGGCAACACCAGCAGCACGATGAGCATGCCCCCGCTGCGCAAGCCCAGGGTCAACGCCGCACCGACGCCACCCAGCAAACTCAGGACGGGAGTGCCCAGCAGCAAGCTCAGCATCAGGACACCCAGCGCACCAGCGGGCATGTCGAACAGCAATCCAAGCACCGGCGATGCCAGCACCAGGGGCAAGCCGTTGACCACCCAATGGGCGAGCGCCTTGCCCAGGGCCAGGGCCGCCAGCGACTGCCCCGACAGCGCCATCTGCTCCAGGCTGCCGTCCGCATGATCTGAAGCATACAGGCCGCCCAATGACAGCAAAGAGGCCAGCAAGGCACACACCCAGACCACGCCTGGCGCCATGGCTCTCAGCATGTGCGCCTCAGGCCCCACGCCCAGCGGAAACAAGCTGGCCGCGACCACGAAGAACACCAGAGGCAGCAAAGCCTCCGTACGCCGGCGGGCCGCCAGGCGCCAGTCCCGCCGCATCAGGGCCCACATGGCGTTCATGAGGCCACCTCATGGGCCAGGTCCAGCACCGTGATCGCAGGCAGCGACAGCGCCTGGTGACTGGTCAGCAGCACCGCCCCACCCGAAGCTCGATGCGACTGGATCAGTGCATTCACCACCTCGATGCCTTCGTCATCCAGCGCATCGAAGGGCTCATCCAGAATCCACAGCGCCCCGGGTTGAGACAACAGCAAACGGGCCAGGGCCACGCGACGCCGCTGCCCTTGAGACAGGGTTCTGACCAGCGCCCCGCGGCGGTTCTGGACACCCAGACGCGCCAGGGCCGTCAGCAAGGCAGACTCATCGGCATCGCCGCCATGCAGGCGCACCAGAAAGCCCAAGGCCTCCTGTGCCGTCAGGTCGTCCTTCAGGGCGTGCTGGTGCCCCAGGTAAACGATGGGCGTCGTTCGCGAGATCTGCCCATCGTCCGGATGGGACAGCCCCGCCAGCAAGCGCAGCAGGCTGGACTTGCCCTGTCCATTGGGGCCGCGCACCCAGAGCAGTTGCCCCGAAGTGACCGTCAGACTCAGGTGACGAAACAGCACGCGCCCTCCCCGCCGACAGGCCAGCGCCTGCGCACGAAGGTGCTCACAGCCAGACTCAATAGGTGTATCGGTAGCCAAGGAAATAGGTGTATCGGGTGCTGTTGTCGTTGGTGCTCACACCGTTGGTGCGCGTGTAGTCCACGTTCAGGTTGGACTCCAGCGTGATCGAGGAGCGAACCTTGTAGGCCACTTTCAACCCTGGCCCCCAGGCCGTGGTGACAATGTCCAGCCCGGAGGTCGTGTCCTTGACCACGCTGCGCAACCAGCGCACTGACGGTTCGAGCTGCCATGCATCGCCCAAGGCCGTCATGTTGTTGTAGGAGAACTGTCTGACCTTCACCAGGCTGCTGTTCATCACGGAGCCCGCCAACACGCTCGTGTCACGGTCGGAATACAGATTCGTGCCGATGGCCTGCAAGCCCAGGGTCCGCTGAGTCCCGCTGTCGGCCTGCCCTGACGGCAGCACCGCATTGGGTGCAATCGAGCCAATGCGGTTCAGGTGGACATCCACCCCCAACTGCCACTGCGCCGAAATGGACTTGGTCACCGATGCCATGGCATGGGTCGTATAGGACGTATTGACCCGGATCAGTTCACGCAGTTGGGCGGCGGTGTAGCCGCGCGCCTTGAGGTCATCGATGGATTGCGGCAGGAAACCTTCGAGTTGCAGATCGGGGAACTGGAAGAACAGCGCCTGCCCCAACGAGGTCTGGATCAGGCTTCGACGCTCATACAGCACGTTCACCGTCGTGTTGCCCTCCCCGAGATACATGCCCTGCACGCTGGCCACGTTGAGCTTCTTGAACAGTACGTCATAGTCTGTCGACAGCATCAAGGACCCATTCTGGGTGAAGTAGCGCACATCCATCCCCACGGATCGGCGGTCGACTTCGCCATCGATCATGCGTTGCACCGTGAACAGCGAAGCGCCGATATTGGGTGTCAGCGCATCGGCGTCCAGCGCCGCGCCGATGAAGTAGCGATTGGATGCCGCCACCTTGTCGGTCGGAACACCCGCCGCCACGGAGGCCTTCCACTTGGGCTTGAACACATAGCTGGCAGATGCGCCGTCATAGCGACCCTCGCCACCCCACATGGCGGACTGACGCCCCACACGGGTCGCCACGCCCTGGGTGAGCCAATGGTAGTCAAGATACGCAGCGCTCAGCCGATTGCGGTGCCGACTCTTGCCGTTGAGCTTGTCCTCACCGATCATGTTGTAGTCGTACTGATCCCGCACGACGAACTTGATGTCCCGCTGGCTGTCACGTGAGCGCCAGGTCGCATCCGCGTTGGTGGTCAACATCTGCTGATCCACACCGCTGATGGGAGGCTGGCTGACCAGATCGATCTGGTCGGGTGACAGCAATGTCCCATCTGTGTCCCGGATGGTCTGTGTTTCAACGGTCGACTGCCCACCATAGTAGAACTGCGAGATCGATCCCGTGACCGTGGGCGTGCCATCGGGGGGCTTGGGCACATCGACCGGCGCAGGCGCCTGTGCAGGTGTCTGTTGCAAGGACGCCAGCGCCGCGCTCACGCGGTCAGCCCCGGGCCCGGTCGGGTACTGTTTGAGGTAGGACTCGAACTCTGCTCTGGCCCGTTCTTTGTCCCCCTGCGCCAGCCGAACCTGACCCAGCAGTTCCTGTGCGTCCTGCGTGGATGCGTTGGCAGGCAAGGCCAGCAGTTGATGGAGATCGGCTGCAGCTGCATCCAGTCGCTGCTGCTCGTACGCCAGTCGGGATGAGGCCAGCAAGGCCTTGGCCTGCTCCTCCATCGCCCCTGGCTTGTGATCCTCCAGTGCCCCGGACAAAGTCAGCCCCGTACCCGCCTCCGCCACATCCGTCGCCCGGGGCTTGAGGGCCGCGCCAGGCTTGAACGCAGCACCCAGACCCTGAAGCACGATCTCGATCACGCGCTCACCTTTGCCCGCTCGGATCTTGAAACGCGTCCCTTGACTGAAGGAGATCACCAGGCGCCGGTCCGTGTCGGTCAGCAGATCCGCGCGCACCGGTTCGTCTGCCACCGTGATGGTTGGCAAGCCCTCGACCTTGAAGATGCGTCGCTCACCCTGCACAAAAACGGGTGATTCAACGGTGCGACTGACCTTGTAGTAGGCCTGCGTCATGTCACGACTGCGCGACACGGTCGACCTCACCAGGGTGACCGGAGCTGTCAATCGAATCTGGACGACCGCGTTGTTGCCCTCGCGCCGGACATCCATGTCATCCATGATTTCTGCACGGGCCTCCCAGGACAGCAGCGTCATGCAAGACATCAGCAGAGCAAAAGTTTTCGACAGGTTCATCTTCATGGGAGCAGTCGGTGAATCGATGGGTGAGCAATCAATGCAAGAAGGCGGGGGATGCTCAGTCCCAGGCCCGATACGTAGAGCCCTTGGTGCCCAGAGGCCGATGGCAACCTGACTGCGAACAGTCGGTGACCGAGCGCTTCTCATGGGTCAGGCTCTTGCGCTCCATATTGCCCAGATAGGCCGTTCCGGCGTTGTGGCAGGCATAGCACCATCCAGAGCCATTGCCCTGGCTGTTGTTGTGATTCATGGCGACCGTGCCGAATCCGCCCGCGTTGGTGCTGGTGTGGCAGGCCTTGCAGTCCATCGACGCGCCGTTGAGCAACTGCGCTTCAGGAACATGGTTGTTGGGCTTGGCCAGCGCGCCCGATCCGGCATAGGTCGGGACATGACAGGTCTTGCAGGCCTGCGCCACCACCCCGGAGTGATTCATGGTGACGCTGCTCGCCCAGGCCTGCTGGGACTTGTGGCAACTGTCGCACTTCACCCCGCTGACCTGAATGGGAATGTGCGTCCCCGGCTTGCCTGTGGCTGTCGAGCCGTTGTGACAGTTGTCGCAGGTGCCCGTGCCCACCGCATTGGACGGCGCATGCGCGTAGACCACCGATGTCCACGCCGTCGTGGATCGATGGCATGACTCGCAGTTGCTGACAATGCCACTGTGAATGGCATTGTTCGGCTTGGCCGTCAGTCCATAGGCCGCACTCAGGTGGCAGGTCGCGCACTGGTTGCTGATGCTGACATTGGCATGGAAGCGCCCAGACGTCCACGATGCGTAGCCCGCCTTGTGGCAACTGTCGCAGTTGCTCACCGCCACGCCCGTCAGGCTCTGATACGGGATGTGGCTGCTGGGTCGGCCATCGGCCGGCGGGAAGGCCCCGGAGTGGCAGTTCGAGCACTGCCCGGCCACCGTCGTCTGCGTATGGTTCCAGGTGCTGGGTCGCCAGGCATTGACGGTGTGGCAACTGATGCAGTTGGCCGCCACCGGAATGTGGCTG
>NZ_DASUIT010000154.1:0-28944 GCF_036279655.1 Aquabacterium sp.
CAGTCCAGGGCGCCTTTTTTCCACTCGTAGATGAAACCTACGACCAGAATGCCCAGGAACAGCATGATGGCCCAGAAGCCCACGGCACCGATCTCACGCAGGGACACCGCCCAGGGGAACAGGAACGCGATTTCCAGGTCGAAGAGGATGAAGAGGATGGCCACCAGGTAATAGCGCACATCGAACTTCATGCGGGCGTCTTCGAAAGCTTCGAAGCCGCACTCGTAAGGGGAGTTCTTGGCCTCGTCGGGACGACGAGGGCCGAGCAGGAAGCCCAGCAGTTGGGGCGCCACACCGACGCCAATGCCCACCAACACGAAGAGGATGACGGGAAGGTATTGCTCAAGGCTGAACATGGATCAGATCCCTTTGCTGCCCAAGATCAAGGAAAAACACGCAACAAAAAAGCGCGCTGGGAGTCTAGCGTGCCGAACATGACAGTTCGGGCCAAACCCTCAACGCGCCCACTTGAGTCTTGCGTACAACGACCTTTGCCAGAACGCAAGCGGGGTGCAACACCCGACCCAAACGACTGAACATCGACCTGACCAACCAAATGCATGCAAAACAGGCTGATCATGGTGGCACGAAGACTCTGTTGAATTCTCTGGTGCCGACGGCGAGACTCGAACTCGCACAGCTTTCGCCACTACCCCCTCAAGATAGCGTGTCTACCAATTTCACCACGTCGGCAAAACAGGCCGTTAAGCCTGCTTGTTGTTCGCTTCAGCTTGCATGAGGTCTCGCTCACTGAAGACTTAGATTGTAACCCGAATTTCGGGCCATTCTGTTTGAAACAGTTCAAGGAACAGCAAAACAGCACAGGTCAGGGCTGCGGGGGGCGCCTCAAAGCACGCCCACCCTACCCTCGGATCACTGCTTGGGGATCAGCGCCGCACCAGAAGCCACAGCCGATGCCGCAGAGGCCGCCACAGGTGAGGACGGCGCCAGCAGGGCCGCACTCGCCGCCTGATCCAGCACGCTGCCCTTGGGTGCCTGAGGGCGGCTGTTGCCCATGTAGGCCAGCGCCAGGGTGCTAGCAAAGAAGAAGGTGGCCGCCACAGCGGTGGACTTGGACAGCACATTGGCACTGCCGGTCGCGCCAAAGAGGCTACCCGAAGCACCACTGCCGAAGGAAGCACCCATGTCGGCGCCCTTGCCATGCTGCACCAGCACCAGGCCGATGATGGCCAACGCCGACAGCACCTGGATGACCAGGGCCAGCGTCAAAAAAAGTTGTTGCATGAAATCGAACTCCTGAACCAATGAATCACGCCGCCACTCAGGCCGCGCGGGCGATGGCCGCAAAGTCGGCCGCCTTCAAGGCCGCACCGCCGATCAGACCACCGTCGATGTCCGCTTGCGCGAACAGTTCGGCAGCGTTGTCGGGCTTGACCGAACCGCCATAGAGCAAAGGAACGCCAGCCGCCTGGGCCTGGGCGGACCGGAGCTGCGCACGCAGGAAAGCGTGCACAGCCTGAGCCTGCTCGGGCGAAGCCGTCTTGCCGGTACCGATGGCCCACACCGGCTCATAAGCCACCACGATCTGACTGAGCTGTTCACCCAGCGTGTCAATGACAGCTTTGAGCTGACGCCCCACCACCGCCTCGGTCTGACCCGCCTCACGCTCCGCCAGGGTCTCCCCCACGCAGACGATGGGAATCAGACCATGCGACAGCGCAGCCTTGGCCTTGTCGGCCACCAACTGATCACTCTCAGCGTGGTAGCTGCGACGCTCGGAGTGCCCGACGATGGCGTACTTCGCACCGAACTCGCGAACCATCGGACCGGAGACCTCACCCGTGAAGGCGCCCTGCGCCTGCACGGAGAGGTCCTGCGTCCCCACGGCGATGGCCGAGCCCTGCAGGGCGGCAGCCACGTCCGACAGGAACACAAAGGGCGGACACACCGCCACATCGGCCCGCGGCGCCGTGGCCGCCAGATCGGCAGCCAGGAGGCCCTGGATCAGTTCGGCATTGAAGGCGCGGCTGCCGTGCAGCTTCCAGTTACCAACAACCAGCTTCTTCATGACGATCACTGCTGTTGCTGTTGAGCCTGGTCATCCGCACCACCGGCCTGCACCGATTCGGCAGGCTGCTGTTCGGCACGGGGGGCGCGCTCGCGACGCTCACCTCGGTCGCCGCGATCACCGCGGTCGCCACGGGGGCCACGATCACCGCGGGGGCCGCGATCGCCACGCTCTTCACGCTCGGGCATGCCCTCAGGGCGCTCCAGCAAGGCCTTCATGGACAGCTTGACGCGGCCCTTCTCGTCGGTCTCGAGAACCTTGACCTTGACGATTTGACCTTCCTTGAGATAGTCGGCCACATTTTCGACACGCTCGTGGGCGATCTGGCTGATGTGCAGCAGACCATCCTTGCCGGGCAGCAGATTGACCAGGGCACCAAAGTCGAACAGCTTGGTGACGGCGCCTTCGTAGGTCTTGCCGATCTCGACTTCGGCCGTGATCTCGTTGATGCGCTTGATGGCGAAGTCGGCCTTCTCGGCATCGGTGGAGGCGATGGTGATGACGCCGTCTTCCGCGATGTTGATCTGGCAACCGGTTTCCTCGCACAGACCACGGATGGTCGCGCCGCCCTTGCCGATCACATCACGGATCTTCTCGGGGTTGATCTTGAGGGTGTACAGGCGAGGCGCGAACTCGGAGACCTCGGTGTTGGCACCGGCCATGGCTTCGGTCATCTTGCCCAGGATGTGCAGGCGGGCTTCCTTGGCCTGAGCCAGGGCGACCTGCATGATTTCCTTGGTGATGCCCTGGATCTTGATGTCCATCTGCAGAGCGGTGATGCCGCCCGTGGTGCCGGCCACCTTGAAGTCCATGTCGCCCAGGTGATCTTCATCGCCCAGGATGTCGGTCAGGACGGCGAACTTGTTGCCTTCCTTGATCAGACCCATGGCGATGCCGGCCACGTGGGCCTTCATGGGCACGCCGGCGTCCATCAGGGCCAGGCAGCCGCCGCACACGGAAGCCATCGACGAGGAGCCGTTGGATTCAGTGATCTCGGAGACCACGCGCACGGTGTAGGCGAACTCGTCCTTCGGGGGCAGCAGCGGCACCAGCGAACGCTTGGCCAAGCGGCCGTGGCCGATTTCGCGGCGCTTGGGGGTGCCGACACGCCCCGTCTCGCCGGTGGCGAACGGAGGCATGTTGTAGTGGAACAGGAAGGTGTCACGGAAGTCACCCGTCAGGGCGTCAATGCGCTGAGCATCCTGCTCGGTGCCGAGCGTGGCCACGACCAGCGCCTGGGTTTCACCACGGGTGAACAGGGCCGAACCGTGCACGCGGGGCAGCACGCCCGTGCGGATCTCGATGGGACGCACGGTGCGGGTGTCGCGACCGTCGATGCGAGGCTCGCCAGCCAGGATCTGGCTGCGCACGATCTTGGCTTCGATGTCGAACAGCATGTTCTCGACCTTGACAGCATCAAAGGCGATGCCCTCTTCGGTCAGTGCGGTCTTGACTTCGGCGTAGGCCAGACGGCAAGCGTGCGTGCGCGCCTGCTTGGAGCGGATCTGGTAGGCAGCGCGCAGCTTTTCTTCAGCCAGAGCGTTGACCTTGTTGATGAACGCTTCGTCCTTGGCGGGCGGCAGCCAGTCCCAGGCCGGCTTGCCAGCGTCACGCACCAGATCGTGAATGGCGTTGATGGCGATATTGCCTTGCTCGTGACCAAAGACCACACCACCCAGCATCACGTCTTCGGACAACTGGTCAGCTTCGGACTCGACCATCAGCACGGCGGTTTCGGTACCGGCCACGATCAGGTCCATCTTGGACTCGGGCATCTGGGCCGGGCTGGGGTTCAGCACGTACTCGCCGTTGATGTAGCCCACACGTGCGGCGCCGATGGGGCCGTTGAAGGGGATGCCCGAGATCGACAGCGCGGCGCTGGAGGCGATCATGGCGGCGATGTCGGAGGACACCTCGGGGTTGAGCGACACCACATGGATGACCAGCTGCACTTCGTTGTAGAAGCCTTCGGGGAACAGCGGACGGATGGGGCGATCGATCAGGCGCGAGGTCAGGGTCTCGTGCTCGGAGGGCTTGGCTTCACGCTTGAAGAAGCTGCCAGGGATCTTGCCTGCGGCGTAGGTCTTCTCGATGTAGTCGACGGTCAGGGGGAAGAAATCCTGGCCGGCCTTGGCGGTCTTGGCGCACACCACGGTGGCCAGCACCACGGTACCTTCGATGTCGACCAGCACGGCGCCCGTCGATTGACGCGCAATTTCGCCGGTTTCCATGGTGACGGTACGGCCGCCCCACTGGAAGGTCTTGGTGACTTTGTTGAACATGGTCATGGAAGAGTTCTCCGTTTTTGACGGGCGCGCTCATGGCGCCCATGTGATGCCGTCACTCTGTCGCGATGCCATTCCAGCGGGGCTGACAAGCTCAGGCCCGTTGGAATGACACAGCGTTCGCTGAATGGAGTGGCTGGCGTGAAAAGACAAAAAGCCTGTGCTGGAGACGACCAGACAGGCTTTTTGTCATCATGAGGCAATTACTTGCGCAGGCCCAGCTTCTGGATCAGAGCGGCGTAACGATCGTAGTCGCGATCCTTGAGGTAGTCCAGCAGCTTGCGGCGACGGCTGACCATGCGCAGCAGACCGCGACGACCGTGGTGGTCCTTCTTGTGGGTCTTGAAGTGGGGGGTCAGCTCATTGATGCGAGCGGTCAGCAGGGCCACTTGCACTTCAGGAGAGCCGGTGTCATTGGCGGAACGAGCGTTCGACTTGACGATCTCGGCGGTTTTCAGATCTGCAACAGACATGTTGTTTCCTAGGGATGCAGACCGCAGCGCCCACCACAAACAGCCGGGCACCTTGGTTTCTGCGTTGAACTTGCGGCACCGGGTGAAACCGACTCGGGCCGTGCGAAAAATGCTCGAAATGCCTGCCACCGGGGCAACCCGGCCTCATGTCGTTTCGAACAACTGACTATTCTAGCAGCCTTTCCAGCGCGTCGTAAACCAGGCCACCACGGCGCATTGACCGCAGCCCCCTTCAAGCCTCACTGAGATCCCAGCGTGGCCTGACATCAAAGACTGGCTCGGTGCTCAAGGCAGCCAGCCCGGTCTGCAGGCGCATGGCGGCGGCCAGGGCGATCATGGCGCCGTTGTCTGTGCACAGGTGCAGCTCCGGGTAATGCACGCGCACGCCACGGCGCGCACACGCCTTGTCCAGTTGCTCGCGCAGTGACTTGTTGGCGCCAACCCCACCGGCCACCACCATGCGCTTGAGGCCCGTGCTCTTCAAGGCAGCCAGCGACTTCTTGACCAGCACCTCCACGATCGCCGCCTGGGTGGATGCTGCCAGGTCCGCCAGCGTGGCCTGGGCATCCGCAGCCGCCAGCCCTTCGGCGTTGTCCAGCAGACTCAAGCGCACCAAATGGGTGCGCACCGCCGTCTTCAGCCCCGCAAAAGAAAAGTCCAGATTGCCGCTGTGCAGCATGGGGCGAGGCAGATCGAAGGCGTCGGCACGCCCCCCCTCCGCCAACCGGGAGAGGTGCGGGCCGCCCGGGTAAGGCAACCCCATCAGCTTGGCCGACTTGTCAAAGGCCTCGCCAGCGGCATCGTCCACGGTCTCGCCCAGCATCTCGTAGCACCCCACCCCGTCGACCCGCATCAACTGGGTGTGTCCGCCGGACACCAGCAAGGCCACAAAGGGAAACTCGGGCGGATCCGCCGACAGGAAGGGCGACAGCAGATGCCCCTCCAGGTGGTGCACTCCCAGCAAAGGCTTGCCCAGCGCCGTGCCCAGTGCACACGCCACGCCCGCCCCCACCAGCAGCGCACCCGCCAGGCCAGGGCCACGGGTGTAGGCCACCAGGTCCACATCCCGCATGGTCTTGCCCGCTTCTTGCAACACCTGCCGGGCCAGCGGCACCACACGGCGAATGTGATCGCGCGAGGCCAGCTCGGGCACCACGCCGCCGTAGGCCTGGTGCATGTCGATCTGGCTGTGCAGCGCGTGGGCCAGCAAACGGGGCGTCCCGCCGCCAGGCGTCAGCTCGACCAGCGCAACACCGGTTTCATCACACGAGGACTCCACCCCCAGAATCAGTGGGGCCAGACCCACACGCCCTCCTTCGGGGCTCACGGAAGTTGCAAATTCACTCATGCCGCCAGTGTAGGCCCGGCGCACTTGTTGCATGATGCGCCCCATGACTGAGGACGCGCGCAAACTTCGCCTGGTGATTGTTCTGCCTGTCACCTTGTCCGTCGAACCCGACGATGACGAGGTGGCCGAGGTGGAGCGCTCGCGCATCCTGCGCCTGGCGCTGCTGGAGTCCGGCTACAACGTTGTGGCCACCTTGCCAGGCGATGCCTTCCTGCCCGATCGCCTGTCTCAGATCCAGCCCGATCTGATCGTGGTCGACGCCGAGTCACAAGGCCGGGACATCCTGGAGCATGTGGTCATGGCCACACGCGATGAACGCCGCCCCATCGTGATGTTCTCGGACGACGAGGACACCAGCTACCTGCGTCGCGCGATCGCGGCCGGCGTATCGGCCTATGTGGCCACCGGGGTGCCCACGGACCACGTCAAGCCTGTGATCGATGTGGCCATGGCACGCTTCGAGCACGAAGAGCAATTGCGGCGTGAGCTGGCCGATGCCCGCAACCAGCTCGAAGAGCGCAAGGTCATCGACCGCGCCAAGGGTCTGCTCATGACCCGCCAGGGCCTGAGCGAACAAGAAGCCTATGCCCGGCTGCGCAAGGCCGCCATGGACAAGGGCATCAAGCTGGCCGATGTGGCGCAGCGACTGATCGACGCGGCCGACTTGCTGGGCTGAACCGGCAGCGCGCTCGCGCACCACAACGACGCGATCAGACCTGGCACACCGTTTGCATTGGTACATGCAAGCAAAGTCAACGGCGACTTTGCGTGTCTTGGGTACCCAACGATGGGTCCCGAGCTTCCGACAAAGGTGTCATCGAATGAGGTATTGCGCCCACCAGCGCGATGCTCCTTCGACGACACCTTTTTTGTTTTCGCAAACAGGAAAGCTTGCACCATGAACTCGCAGGATCTGAAAATGACCCGCCGCACCATCTTGAAGACCGCAGCCGCCGCCACCGCCGCCGGCGCTGTGCCTGGACTCCAGTCCGCAGTCTGGGCCGCCGGCTCAGACAAGCCCGAGCTGGAAGAAGTCAAGATCGGTTTCATCCCCCTGACCGATTGCGCCTCGGTCGTGATGGCCTCCGTGCTGGGCTTCGACAAGAAGTACGGCATCAAGATCATCCCCACCAAGGAAGCCTCCTGGGCGGGCGTGCGAGACAAACTGGTGAATGGCGACCTGCACATGGCCCATGTGCTGTACGGCCTGATCTATGGCGTGCAGATGGGCATCGGCGGCCCCAAGAAGGACATGGCCGTGCTGATGAACCTGAACCACAACGGTCAGGCCATCACCCTGTCCAAGAAGGTGGCCGATGCAGGCGGCAAGGACGGTGCATCCCTGGCCAAGCTGATGGCCACGGACAAGCGCGATTACACCTTTGCGCAGACTTTCCCCACCGGCACGCATGCCATGTGGCTGTACTACTGGCTGGCCAGCTACGGCGTCAACCCGATGAAGGATGCCAAGGTCATCACCGTGCCGCCGCCGCAGATGGTGGCCAATATGCGCGTGGGCAACATGGATGGATTCTGCGTGGGCGAGCCCTGGAACCACCGCGCCATCATGGACGGCATCGGCATCACCGCCACCACCACCCAGGAAATCTGGAAAGACCACCCCGAAAAGGTGCTGGGCTGCACCGACGAGTTCGTCACCAAGTACCCCAACACGGCGCGTGCCGTGATCATGGCCATCCTCGAGGCCGGCCGCTGGATCGATTCGGGCCTGCAGAACAAGCTCAAGATGGCCGAGACCATCTCGGCCAAGTCCTACGTCAACACCGGCGTGGACGCCATCAACCAGCGCATCCTGGGCCGCTACCAGAACGGCCTGGGCAAGACCTGGGACGATCCCAACCACATGAAGTTCTTCAACGACGGCACGGTCAACTTCCCGTACCTGAGCGATGGCATGTGGTTCCTGACGCAGCACAAGCGCTGGGGCCTGCTCAAGGACCACCCCGACTACCTGGCCGTGGCCAAGCAGGTCAACAAGGTGGACCTGTACAAGCAGGCCGCCAGTGCACTGAAAGTGAACATCCCCAAGGATGTCATGCGCACCACCAAGATGATCGACGGCGTGACCTGGGATGGCAAGGATCCCAAGAAGTACGCCGACGGCTTCAAGGTCAAGGCCTGACGCCCACGCACCGTTTGTGCACCCTGCCCGATTCGACGTTTTCGCCAAAAAAACCACTGAGTCCCGCTGAGACCCGACCCCGGGGCGCCCTTGAAGGCACCGGACGGAGCCCCCGCTCCGACCCAGGTCATCCCTCGAATGGATGGCCCCGCTGGTCAACTTTTTGCAGACATCGAATCGGGCAGGCCCTGCGCTTTGCTCACATTGTTTGACCCCGACTTCAGGAGTCCACCATGGTCAGTGCCGTCTTTCACAGCCCCCTGGATGCCCGCGACGCCCTCAAGGCCAGCCAGGCTGCCGCTACCCCCATCGCTGTTTCCTCCCCCATGACATCCGCCACCGCAGTTGCGCCCAAGAGTTCGGCACCCGCCCCCACCGCTCCGCCCAAAGCCCCTGTGGACTGGTCGGGGTTGGCGTTCAAGATCCTGTCCCCGATGGCCGGCCTGGCCCTGCTGGTAGGCATCTGGGCGCTGCTGACCATCAAGGGCGATGGCGCCTTCCCCACACCCAAGGTGACCTGGGATGCCGCCGTCGTGCTGTTCTCCGACCCCTTCTACAGCAATGGCCCCAATGACCAAGGCATCGGCTGGAACATCCTGTTCTCGCTGCAGCGCGTGGCCATGGGATTTGGTCTGGCCGCACTGGTGGGCATCCCCATGGGCTTCATCATCGGTCGCTTCCAGGTGATCAGCAGCATGCTCAACCCCATCATCAGCCTGCTGCGCCCGGTCTCGCCCCTGGCCTGGCTGCCCATCGGCCTGCTGGTGTTCAAGTCGGCCGACCCGGCCGCCATCTGGACCATCTTCATCTGCTCGATCTGGCCCATGATCATCAACACCGCCGTGGGCGTGCAGCGCGTGCCCGAGGACTACCTCAACGTGGCCAAGGTGCTCAACCTCAGCGAGTGGAAGATCGTCACCAAGATCTTGTTTCCCTCGGTGCTGCCCTACATGCTGACCGGCGTGCGCCTGTCGGTGGGCACGGCCTGGCTGGTGATCGTCGCGGCTGAAATGCTGACCGGCGGTGTGGGCATTGGCTTCTGGGTCTGGGACGAGTGGAACAACCTGAACGTGCAGCACATCATCATCGCCATCTTCGTGATCGGCATCGTCGGCCTGCTGCTGGAAAACGCCCTGGTGGCCGTCGCCAAGCGCTTCAGCTTCGAATAACCCGCACCCTTTCAAGGAGTTCCGTCATGAGCCAGTTCATCGACATCCACGGCGCCGAGATGGTGTTCGACACCAAGAAGGGGCGTTTCCATGCCCTGCGCGAGATCAATCTGGGCATCGACAAGGGCGAGTTCATCGCCTTGATCGGGCACTCCGGCTGTGGCAAGTCCACCTTGCTGAACCTGATCGCCGGCCTGCTCACCCCCACCAGCGGTGGTCTGATCTGTGACAACAAGGAGATCGCCGCCCCCGGCCCCGAGCGCGCCGTGGTGTTCCAGAACCACTCGCTGCTGCCCTGGCTGACTTGCTACCAGAACGTCTACCTGGCCGTCGAGCGGGTGTTTGGCGGCAAGGAGACCAAGGAGCAACTCAAGAAGCGCACCCTGGACGCACTGGACCTGGTGGGCATGAGCCACGCCGTCTACAAGCGCCCCAACGAGATCTCCGGCGGCATGAAGCAGCGCGTGGGCATTGCCCGGGCGCTGGCCATGGAGCCCAAGGTGCTGTTGATGGATGAGCCCTTTGGCGCCCTGGATGCACTCACCCGCGCCCACCTGCAGGACGAGTTGCTCAAGATCGTGGCCCGTACCAAGAGCACCGTGGTCATGGTGACCCACGACGTGGACGAGGCCGTGCTGCTGTCCGACCGGATCGTGATGATGACCAATGGCCCGGCAGCCACCATCGGCGAGATCCTGAGCGTGCCCCTGGCCCGCCCACGCAACCGCGTCGCCCTGGCGGAGGACCCCACCTACATCCACTGTCGCAAGGCGGTGCTGGACTTCCTCTACACCCGCCATGGCGTGGCGGACAAGCAAGCGGCCTGATCACGGCCCCGACGCCCCGCAGGATCTGGCACGCTGATTGCTAGATTCAAAGCGGGATCCGATGTTCGCCAGACCGTCGGGTCCTCCTCAGCGGGGGTCAGTGGAACCGCGAAACTCCACAGACCTCTTTAGCGCCCTCGGGTCTCAGGCCCGAGGGCGTCTTTTTTTTCAGACCCGCCAGACGCCGCGGCGAGCCAGCACCAGGAACAGTGCACCAGCACCAATCATGGGCACGCACAGCCACTGGCCCATGCTCATGTTCAGCGCCAGCAGGCCCAGGAAGTTGTCCGGTTCACGGAAGTACTCGGCGATGAAGCGGAAGCTGCCATAGCCGATCAGGAACCACGCCGACACGGCCCCCAGAGGGCGAGGCTTGCGTCCATACCACCACAAAAGTGCGAAAAGCAACACACCTTCCAGCGCGAATTGATAGAGCTGCGAGGGATGGCGCGGCAGATCACCCGCGCCACGGAACACCATGCCCCAGGGCAAGGTGGGATCGGCCAGACGCCCCCACAACTCGCCATTGATGAAGTTGCCGATGCGGCCCGCCGCCAGCCCCACGGGCACACAGGGCGCCACCAGATCGGCCACTTCGAAAAAGTGCCGCCGCGTGCGCCAGGCGTAGTACCCCATGGCCACGATCACACCCAGCAGGCCACCATGGAAGGCCATGCCCCCCTGCCAGACCGCCAGGATCTCCATGGGGTGGGAGAAGTAGTAGTCGGGCTTGTAGAACAGCACATAGCCCAAGCGCCCCCCCAGCACCACACCCAGCACGCCCGCAAAGAGCATGTCCTCGATCTCCTGGCGCTGCCAGCCTGAGGTTGAAAACGGCGGCCTGGCCACGCGTCGCATGGCCAGCAGGTAGAACATCGTGAACGCGGCCAGGTAGGTCAGGCCATACCAGTGCACCTGCAGCGGGCCCAACTGCAGGGCGATCGGGTCAATGTGTGGATGGATCAGCATGGGGCGAACGATAACTCAAGAGCACGTACTCACTGCCCTGAGCGAGCGAGATCGGCACACTCACGCTGATACCATCGGGGCATGAATCCGAGCACCATCCAGATGATCGGCGCGGCCCTGTTTGCCATCGCCCTGCTGCACACCTTCTCCACCAAATTCTTCGAACACCTGGCGCACACCCGCCCAGCCCATGCCGGACTGTGGCACCTGCTCGGCGAAGTCGAGGTTGTCTTCGGTTTCTGGGCTCTCGTGCTGGTGCTGTTCATGTTCGGCGTGCAGGGCAAGGAAGCTGCCACCGAGTATCTGGACACCCGCAATTTCACTGAGCCGCTGTTTGTGTTCGCCATCATGGTGACAGCGGCCAGCAAGCCGATCACGCAGTTGGCGGCGCGGCTCACCCGGATGCTGGCTCGACTGATCCCCCTGCCCTCGGCCATGGGCTTTGTCTTCGTAGCCCTGGCGGCGGTGCCCATGATGGGCTCCTTCATCACCGAGCCTGCCGCCATGACCCTGGCCGCCCTGTTGCTGCGCGATGGCCTGTACCAGCGCACCATCTCGACCCGGCTCAAGTACGCCGTGCTGGGGGTGCTGTTCGTGAACGTGTCGATTGGCGGCACGCTGACCCCATATGCGGCGCCCCCCGTGTTGATGGTGGCCAGCGCCTGGGGCTGGGACCTGGGCTTCATGTTCAGCCACTTCGGCTGGAAGGCCGCCCTGGCGGTCGTGATCAATGCAGGCACCATCACTCTGCTGTTCGCACGTGAACTCAAGGCGCTGCCGCCAGCCGCTGCCACCCAGGAGGCCTACCCGCCCCTGCTGGTGACCGTGATCCACCTGGCCTTCCTGTCGGGCATCGTGATCTTTGCCCACCACCCGGCGGTGTTCCTGGGCATGTTCCTTTTCTTCCTGGGCTTCACCGCCGCCTATGAACGCTACCAATCGCCCTTGATCCTGCGTGAAGGTCTGCTGGTGGCCTTTTTCCTGGCCGGGCTGGTGGTGCTGGGCGGGCAGCAGAGCTGGTGGCTCGAACCCTTGTTGCTGAGCATGGACGCCAACGCCGTGTTCTTTGGCGCCACGGCGCTGACCGCCATCACCGACAACGCGGCCTTGACCTACCTGGGCTCGCTCGTACCGGGTCTGAGTGACGAGTTCAAATATGCCCTGGTGGCTGGCGCCGTCACGGGTGGTGGTCTGACCATCATTGCCAATGCCCCCAACCCGGCGGGAGCCTCGATCCTCAAGGGCCACTTCGACGACGAGGCCATCCACGCCGGTGGTCTCTTCCTGGCCGCACTGGGACCGACCCTGGTGGCCTTGCTGGCCTTCAAGCTGCTCTGAGCCGTCCTTTGTCCGATGAGACCATAAAAGGTTCTTCGCGGGCTACCGGGGCCGCTTTCCATGTGCAGCGCATCTTGTGTTTTTCGGTGCAGCGCGGGGCGCGGGGTGAAGGGGCACGCGGCCGGGCTGGCTCAGCCCGCGTCCCGCGTTGCATCGACAAAACGCGCGTCCAGTGGCCCCACACACCCCTGAAATGTGTGAGGAATAAAAAAAGCCGCTCAAACCGAGCGGCTTTTTTATGTGTGCAGTGCGAGCCAAAGATCTCACTGCAGCAGGACAATCAGTCCTTCTTGACGTTGGCCAGGCCCGTGACCACTTCCTGCTTGGCCTCGTCGATGCCCCCCCAGCCCTTGACCTTGACCCACTTGCCGGGCTCCAGGTCCTTGTAGTGCTCGAAGAAGTGCTGGATCTGCTTGGTCAGCAGTTCGGGCAGGTCTTCCAGCTTCTGGATGTTCTTGTACATCGGGCAGATCTTCTCGGTGGGCACGGCCACGATCTTGGAGTCGCCGCCGGCTTCGTCATCCATGTGCAGGATGCCCAGGGGACGCACGCTGATCACCACACCGGGGGGCAACGCGAAGGGCGTCACCACCAGCACGTCGACCGGGTCACCATCGGCGGCCAGGGTCTGAGGCACATAACCGTAGTTACAGGGGTAGTGCATCGCGGTGCCCATGAAACGGTCCACGAAGACGGCGCCGCTCTCGTCCACTTCGTACTTGACGGGATCGGAGTTGGCGGAGATTTCAATGATGACGTTGAACACGTCAGGGGCTTTGGAACCAGGGGTGACGTTCAGCAGGCTCATGATGCTTCAAAGGGGGGTTGCGATTGCGTTGGTGCGACAGTGTAGGGGATCCATGTTTAGACTATTTGATCTAATCTATGTTGCAGCGCACAAAAATGCTTGCATTGCGGTGACGGATGCCTATACTTCGAATCATGTTGCAGCGCAGCATAACGGTTTCAGAAGTTCCAACCGTGTATGTCGCCAAGCAATCTACCAACCCAAGATGATGGAGATCAAGATGCTGACTGCCGAACAACTGCTGGCCGCTCAAAAAGCCAACCTGGAAACCATGTTCAGCCTGGGCCAGAAGGCTTTCGAAGGCGTTGAAAAGCTGGTTGAACTGAACTTGCAGACCGCCAAGACCACGATGGACGAAGTGGCCGAGCACACCAAGGCCATGATGGCCGTCAAGGATGCTCAAGAGCTGGTTGCCCTGCAATCGAGCCTGCTGCAGCCCGTCGCCGAAAAGGCCGCTGCCTACAGCCGTCACATCTATGACATCGCCACCAGCACCGGCAGCGAAGTCACCAAGCTGGCCGAAGGCCAACTGGCCGATGCCCAGAAGAAGGTCATGTCTGTGGTCGACAACGCCGTCAAGAACGCTCCCGCCGGCACCGAAAACGCCGTCGTGCTGGTGAAGTCTGCCGTGGCCGCCGCCAACAACGCTTTTGACTCGGTCCAGAAGGCCGCCAAGCAAGCCGCTGACGTCGCCGAAGCCAACTTCCAGGCCATGACCAACACGGCCGTGAAGGCTTCGCAAGCCGCCACCAAGGCTCGCAAGTCTGCCTGATCACCGATCAGCAGCGCCGCTGATGAGGCGATTGTCAAGAAACGTAATGACAGGAACCTCTCGGCGCTGAACCGGATCAGAGAGTTGCCGCTCTGGACAAGCGGCACTCCTTGAAAGGTTGTCTCCTCGGTACCTCTTGAACCTCATTCAAGGTACCCTTAAGCCCGGTGGCTCGCCATCGGGCTTTTTTTATGGGTCGCCGATAAACAGCACACATGATCGACTGGATCCACGCCGACGCGCCCTTCCCCGACACAAGGCGAGCTCTGGGGCCCGACAGTGATGCGCCCGGCCTGCTGGCCGCAGGGGGGGCGTTGACGGTCGAGCGCCTGCGCATGGCCTACCGCCAAGGCATCTTTCCCTGGTTTGGCCCTGGCCAGCCAGTGATGTGGTGGTCCACGGCGCCCCGCATGGTGCTGGAGGTCGAGCACTTCAAGTTGTCTCGATCCTTGCGCAAGACAATCAGCAAGTTCCGCCGCACCCCGGACAGCGCCATCGGCATCGATCTGGCCTTCGAGCGCGTCATCGGCGCCTGCGCCAACACCCCTCGTGACGGTCAGGATGGCACCTGGATCGTGCCCGAGATCCAGACCGCCTACCGCCAATGGCATGCCGCCGGGCAAGTGCACTCCTTTGAAACCTGGATGGATGGTGAACTGGTCGGGGGGCTGTATGGCGTCAACCTGGGCCGCATGTTCTTCGGGGAGTCGATGTTCGCGCACCGCACCGATGCCTCCAAGATCGCCCTGGCCGCCCTGGTGTGCTTCTGCAAGGCCCATGGCATCACCGCCATCGACTGCCAGCAGCAGACCGGACATCTGGCCTCCATGGGGGCTCAGCCCTGGTCCAGGGAGCGCTTCGAGGCCCATCTGCAACAGACGGTCGACCTGCCACCTCCGCTCGATTGGACCTATGATGACGACATGTGGTCCGGCTTGATCCCCACCGAGTGACGCACCTCCAAGACCTCCCTCTGGCGGCCCTGCAGTTCTATGCAACGGCGCCCTACCCCTGCAGCTACCTGGACGACAAGGTGGCTCGCTCGCAGGTGGCCACCCCCAGCCACATGATCAATGCCGATGTGTACTCCGGGCTGGTGGCCAATGGTTTTCGGCGCAGTGGTCTGTTCACCTACCGCCCCTATTGCGATGGCTGCCAGGCCTGTGTGCCGCTGCGCATTCCCGTGGATCGATTCCAGCCCAACCGCAGCCAGCGCCGCGCCTGGAAGGCCCACCAACACCTCGAAGATCGCGTGATGGGCCTGAACTTCGTGCCCGAACACTACCAGCTCTATCAAACCTACCAGGCCGCACGCCACAGCGGTGGTGGCATGGACCAGGACTCGGTGGACCAGTACACGCAGTTCCTGCTGCAAAGCCGGGTGAACTCACGCCTGGTGGAGTTTCGCGACCCGGTGGAGCCGGGGCAGAAACAGGGCACCCTGCGCATGGTGTCCATCCTGGACGTGCTCAACGACGGCCTGTCGGCGGTCTACACCTTCTATGACCCGGACGCTGCCGCCAGCTATGGCACCTACAACGTGCTGTGGCAGATCAATCAGGCCCGCGAACTGGGCCTGAGTCATGTCTACCTGGGTTACTGGATCGAACAGAGCCCCAAGATGGCCTACAAGGCCCTGTTCAACCCGCACGAGATCCTGCGCAACGGGCAGTGGCGAGAGGGCTGACCCCCTCCGCCCGCACGGATCACGGCGTCAGGATCACATGGCCCGACACCGTCACCGTGACCACACCCTTGCCGGGTTCGACCGGCAAAGGGGCTGCGGCTGAATCGGCCATGGCGGACTTCATCATGGCCAATTGCGGCCGCATCTCGAAACCCGGCTCTCCCGACTGGATGGCAACCTCGCCCAGAGCGTAATGGTTGAAGCCGAAGGCCTTGGCCATGTCCTGCGCCTTGCCGCGGAAGGAGGCAATGGCCTGCGCGGTCAACTCGGCTTCATTGTGCTCGCGCACCTTGCGCGACAGGCCATAGCCCACCTGGATGATGTTGAGCTCATTGATGCGCCCCGCCGTCTGGGCGATGCGACTCATGTCCGTGCCCTGCAGCACCAGTTGGGCCCGCCCTTGCCAGCCCGTGATCCGCCCTTGGTTGTTGTAGCGCGGCTGGATGGAAAAAGCGCCCGTGCGCACTTCCATGCCCTCGGGCTGCGCGGCCTTGCGGGCCTCGCTCAAAGCGGCATCGAGCTGTTTCTTGAGGTCAGCCTGCACCTCGGCGGCCACAGAACCGTCGCGCTGCGCCTGCAGGGTCACCACCAGCAGATCCTGTGTGATCTCCTGGGTGGCCGAGGTCGAGAAGGAGACCACATTGCGCCGCTCGGGCGCCTGATCGGCCTGCACCAGCGGACTGGCTGCACCCAGCACGGCCACCGCCAGCGCCAGAGTGGCACGGCGCGACAACGGATGGATCGGGCGGATCGAAAGGGGCGACAAGGTCATGGCGGTGTTCCTGAAGTGGGGACTCCACCTTAACGTGAGAACGAGTGCACAAGGGGACACCAGAGAACATGCGCAGCCACGCAAGATTTGTAACAAGGGGTCAGAACGCCGGTTTCGCTGTCCGCAAAGTGGTCACAATCCGGCCTTGTTACAAATTCGCTGAGGCCCCAAGATGAATACCACCGCCAGCAATCAGCGCCCGGACCGCGTCCTGGTCGTCGATGACGACGCCCGCATCCGCGATCTGCTGCGCCGCTATCTGAGCCAGGAAGGTTTCGAGGTTTTGCTGGCCGAAGACGCCAAGGCCCTCAACCGGCTGCTGACCCGCGAAACCGTGGATCTGATCGTGCTGGACCTCATGCTGCCCGGCGAGGATGGTCTGTCCATCTGCCGCCGTCTGCGTGCGGCCAATGATGTGACGCCCATCATCATGCTGACCGCCAAGGTCGAGGACGTGGACCGCATCGTGGGCCTGGAAGTCGGCGCAGACGACTACCTGCCCAAGCCTTTCAACCCGCGGGAGTTGCTGGCCCGCATCCACGCCGTGCTGCGTCGCCGTCCGGCCCCCGAGGCCCCCGGCGCGCCTGCCAAGGAAGCCCAGACCGTGGTCTTCGGCCCCTTCGAGTTCGATCTGGCCCTGCGCCGCCTGAGCAAGGAAGGCGAGCCCATCGCCCTGACCACTGGCGAGTTTTCGATGCTCAAGGCCCTGGTGCGTCACCCGCGCCAGCCCCTGTCGCGCGACAAGCTGGCCCAACTGGCCCGTGGCCGTGAATTCGAGCCCTTTGACCGCAGCCTGGACGTGCAGATCTCGCGCCTGCGCAAGATGATCGAGCCCGATCCGGCCCAGCCGCGCTACATCCAGACGGTGTGGGGCGTGGGTTATGTGTTCGTGCCTGATGGTGGCAACTGATCTCTGAGGTATGGTGCGCGCACTCATTTTCATCGCTGTACATGTCCCGTAACCGGTTTGCCCTCAGCCTCTTCTGGCGCACCTTCATCCTGCTGGCTCTGTTGCTGACCGCGGGCATCATGGCCTGGGTGCAGACCTTCCGGGCCCTGGAGTTCGAGCCGCGCTCCATCCAGGCGGCCCAGCAGATCGCCTCGCTGGTGAACCTGTCGCGCACAGCACTGCAGTACGCTGACCGCATCAACCGCGTCACCCTGATCAAGACCATCTTTGATCAGGAGTCGATCATGCTCAAGCCGCGTGAGCCCTCGGATCAGTTCGAACCCTTCGAGGTGGGTCGCTTCAGCGAGGCCATCTCCAGCGAGTTGCGCGGCCGCCTGGGGCCCGAGACCATCGTTGCCCGCACGGTCAATGGCACACCCGGGCTGTGGGTGGGCTTCAACATCGACCAGGACCGCTACTGGCTACAGGCGGACCCCACCCGGGTCGAGCCCATGACGGGGCGCACCTGGTTCATCTGGGTGGGCATCGCCTTCATTGCCACCTTGCTGGGCTCGGCCGCGATCGCCAGCCTGATCAACCGCCCGCTCAAGGAGCTGTCGTTTGCCGCCAGCCGCATCCGCGAGGGCGAATTCGATTCGGTGCTGGACGAGTCCATGCTGACGCGGGAAATCCGCGAGGTCAACCAGGGCTTCAACCGCATGGCCCGCGAGCTGGCCAAGGTCGACGAGGACCGCGCCGTGATGCTGGCGGGCATCTCCCATGATCTGCGCACCCCCCTGGCACGCGTGCGCCTGGAGGCCGAGATGAGCGTGGCCGACGAAGAAGCTCGCCGCAACATCGCGGCCGACATCGATCAGCTCGACGCCATCATCGACAAGTTCATGGATTACGCCCGGCCGGGCGAGGTGCGACTGGTGCCGGTGCACGTGTCCAGCGTGGTGGACAAAGCCATCAGCCAGTTCCGTGACACCAAACGCATCCGCATCTCGGCCAAGTTGCCCATCGACACCAAGGTCATGGCCGACGAGACCGAACTGGGACGCGTGCTGACCAATCTGTTCGAGAACGCGCGCCGCTACGGGCGCAACACCTACACCGGCGTGACCAATGTGGATGTGAGCTACACACGCTCGGGCTCATGGGTGATCCTGAGCGTGCGCGACCACGGGCCCGGTGTGGCTGTGGAAAAACTGGTGCAGCTGACCACGCCCTTCTTCCGGGGCGATGCGGCTCGCACGGCGGCCTCGGGGGCCGGCCTGGGCCTGGCCATCGTGGACAAGGCCCTGCAGCGCATGGGCGGGGCCCTGGAGCTGGCCAACGCACCGGGCGGCGGGCTGGTGGCCCACATCCGCCTCAAACGGGCGCCCTGACACCGGGGCGTGTTGCCCCAGCGACTCAGACGGCCATGAGCAGGCAGACGGCGCGCGCCTCGATGGCGCGCCCTTCACCCACCGGCCCCATCTTCTCGGCCGTCTTGGCCTTGACGTTGACCTGCTGCAGCCCCACACCCAGCGCCTGCGCAATGCACGCGCACATGCCGGGGATGTGAGGCGCCATCTTGGGTGCCTGGGCCACGATGGTGGCATCCACATTGACCACCTGCCAGCCGGCCGCGCGCACGCGTGCGCAGGCTTCCTTGAGCAACACGATGGAATCCGCGCCCTTGAAGGCTGTATCGGTGTCCGGGAAATGGCGACCGATGTCGCCCAGGGCCGCCGCCCCGAGGATCGCGTCCGTGATGGCATGCAGCAAGGCATCGGCATCGGAGTGCCCCTGCAGGCCATGGGTATGGGGAATGGTCACCCCGCCGAGGACCAGGGGGCGACCCGTGACGAGGGCGTGGGTGTCCCAGCCTTCGCCGATTCTCAATTGCATGCCGTTCATGGAGCGCGATTGTGGCATGCGGCTCCCGCGCGGAGCGCTCAACTCGCCAGGCGCAGGAAGGTGGCGTTCAGGCGCTGGAGATACTCCTCCATCTCTTCCACCGACGCCTCGCAACGCTCCCACATCAAGGGCATGGTGATGCGGTCATCGAGCTCCACCACCACGTGCAGCATGTCCAGCGTGGCAACGGCAGGCACGAACTCGATCAGGCGCACACGGGCATCGGCGGGCATGATGCTGGCGGCGTTGCCGATGTTGGTCGCATGACAGCTCTGGGGCACATAGCCCTTGGCGCGCACATTGCGCAGGATGCGTGTGACCGCCGTGCGCCCCAGCCAGGGGGTGATCTCGTAGAACAGATACATCCAGAAGGCTTCGCGCTGCTCGAAGCGGCGCATGGCCTCGTCCACCTGCGCCTTGATCGAGGCGGCCCGCTCCTGCAAGGTCTTGCGCCCGGATTCGATGATCAGGAAGGAGGCCACATGGTTGCCCCACATGGGGCCGGTCGCCACCTCTTTGGGATAGAAGCGGCGCAGGTCGATGGCGGTGCGGATCACGGCAGCCGCGGCAGGATCATCGGGCGCCTGGGCCAGATAGGTTTCCATCAGGCACAGGGTGATGAACCCATTGAGCGACACCCCCAGTTCACGGGCCTTGGCACGCAAGGCGCTGGCCGACACGGGCAGGGTGTGGTGCTTGACCAGGTGATAGGTCGGCAGCGTGCGCCAGGGCGAGGCCTTGCGCTGCACATGCAGGGGCTTGAGTTGAGCCGCCAGATCGCGGGCATGCTGACGTGAGCGCCACATCTGCCGGGGCCATTGCCACCAGTGGGCCGGACGAACGGCATGCAGCATCGACGGGGCCTCCAGGGACTGCACCGTCATGGCGGGCCCACCGTTGAGCCGGTGAAGCACCTCCGTCAGCAGCCGGATCATCGTGCGACCGTCGGCCAGCAGATGGTGGACCGACAGGAACAGTGCCGGCGTTTGCGCGTGGGGCACATAACGAAAGCGGCACAACAAGCCGCGCTCCAGTGGCACCACCTCGTTGACCATCCGGGTCTGCAACGCCTCCATGGCGGCACCGTCGGCGGCATCCAGGTGCGCATCGACACACCAGGCCGCCTCGAACAACTGGTCGGTGATGGTGTCATCGGGCAGGATGCGCAAGCGGTACATGTGCCAGCCGGGATCGGCCACGCCCCGCAGACGTGGATAAGCGGTGATCAGCTCGCGCAGCACGGCACGCATGGCGTCGGGTTCCACAGGCTCACTCAGGCGCACCATGTAGGGCTGCATCGTGGCCCCGATGAGCCCGTCCAGGGCGATGTACCCATGCTCGGAGTAATTCAGCGGCAGGGTCATCCCCCCTTCGTCCGCCACGGCACCCGAATCAGCTCTCATGCTCACTACCTGTCAAAAATAAATGTCGTTTAACCCCGAGTGTGCCATCTGAAACCCCGGCCACCACGCTACGACACCCTGCGCTGCCAGAGACTGATGCGCATCAACGTCGACGCACCGGCACAAAGAACCAAACTGGTGCGCGCACGATGGTTTCGCACCAAAAATAAGCGCGCTCGCATCACCCGGGGGCGACAAAGCGCCCCAATATCAGGCACAACTCTTGCTCGTCATTGGTGCGCCACCACCCAAAGTGCAGCGCAACGCTCCAGCTCGGTGCCATTCATTGCTCTTTTTCGCAAACAACGAACCATGGAACAACTCAAACAAAGCGCGGACGCGCTCTTCATCCTTCTGGGCGCCATGATGGTGCTGGCGATGCACGCGGGCTTCGCTTTCCTGGAACTCGGCACCGTCCGAGGCAAGAATCAGGTCAACGCCCTGGTCAAGATCCTGGTGGATTTCTGCGTTTCCACGGTGATGTATTTCTTCGTGGGCTACACGATCGCCTATGGCGTGGACTTCATGTCGGGCGCCGGCACGCTGGTGCAGAACAACGGCTATGCACTGGTCAAGTTCTTCTTCCTGCTGACCTTTGCGGCAGCCATTCCCGCCATCATCTCCGGCGGCATCGCCGAGCGTGCCAAGTTCGGCCCCCAGTTGCTGGCCACGGCCATCATCGTGGGGGTGGCCTACCCTCTGTGCGAAGGTGCCGTGTGGGCCAACAAGTTCGGCTTCGAAGACGCCCTGCAATCCCTGACCGGGGGGCAGTTGCATGACTTCGCCGGCTCGGTGGTCGTGCACGCCTTCGGTGGCTGGATCGCCCTGCCCGCCGTGCTGATCCTGGGCGCCCGCCGCAACCGCTATCGCAAGGACGGCGCCATGTCGGCCCACCCGCCCTCAAGCATCCCCTTTCTGGCCCTGGGCTCGTGGATCCTCGTGGTGGGCTGGTTCGGCTTCAATGTCATGAGCGCGCAGACCATCGACAAAATCTCTGGCCTGGTGGCTGTCAACTCGCTGATGGCACTGGTGGGCGGCACCCTCGTGGCCGTGCTGATGGGGCGCAATGACCCAGGCTTTGCCTACAACGGCCCGCTGGCCGGCCTGGTGGCCGTGTGTGCGGGCTCGGACATCATGCACCCCGCCGGGGCGCTGGTGGTGGGCGGAATCGCTGGCGCCATCTTCGTGTGGATGTTCACGCTCACGCAGAACAAATGGAAGATCGACGATGTGCTGGGCGTGTGGCCCCTGCACGGCCTGTGCGGCGCCTGGGGCGGGATCGCCGCCGGCATCTTCGGTCAACCCATGCTCGGCGGCATGGGCGGCGTGCAGTTGAGCACCCAGATCGTGGGCACCCTGGCTGTCGTGGGCTTTGCCCTGCTGACCAGCGTACTGGTCTACGGCCTGCTCAACAAGACACTCGGCATACGCCTGTCGCAAGAGGAAGAGTTCGACGGTGCCGATCTCTCCATCCACCGTATCAAGGCCACTCCGGAGCAGGAAGTCTCCTGGTAAGCAGCGAGGCCTCCCAGGCCAGCACCGCGGCCTTGCGGTCAGTGCCCCAGCGGTACTGACCCCAGTCCCCGCCCTCGCGCAAGACGCGGTGGCAGGGAATCAGCCAGCCCAGGGTGTTGGCGGCCACGGCCGATCCCACCGCGCGCGCGGCACCGGGCATGTCCAGTTGGCGCGCCAGTTGACCGTAGCTGAGCACCTGGCCTGGATGGGACCGCAGCAAGGCCTCCCAGACCTTGATCTGGAAATTGCTGCCTTTGAGCAGCAGAGGCAAGGGCCCCTCAGTGCCCACCAGACCATCGGCCATCGCCCTGAAAATGCGCCGCGACCAGTCGAGCGCTCCCGCCGGGTTCTCCTGCAGTTCGGCGGCGGGCCACTCGGCCCTCAAGGCCATCAGGTCCTGCCCGGGAGATGTATCGCAGAACATCAGGTGGCACAGCCCACGCGGCGTCCATCCCAGCATCGCCATGCCGAAGGGCGTGGGTGCCCTGCCCCACTGCAGCATCACCCCCTGGCCGCCGGACTGCACCTCGCCCGGACTCATGGCTTCGCAGACCACCATCAGGTCATGCAGACGCCCCGGCCCCGACAGGCCGCTGGCCAGGGCGGCCTCCAGCACCGATGCGGACTGCTTCAGGGCCTCGCGCGCGTGCGCCCGGGTCAGCACCTGCACAAAGCGCTTGGGCGACACGCCCGCCCAACGCGTGAACACCCGCTGCAGGTGGTGGGGGCTCAAACCCACCTCCGCCGCCAGATGCTCCAGCGAAGGCTGCTCACGGGCATGCTGGCGCAGATAGGCAATGGCGCGGGCCACGGTGTCATAGTGGCGAGCGGCCTCCTCCAGGTCCTGTGAGGGGCCCTCGCCCACAGCGATTGCAGTGATCAGATGACTCATGGCGCGCAGTATGGCGGGCCCTTCACCACGTGGCCACCCGATTCTTGCGCTCATGAACTGGACATTCTGGCCGAAATGGCTAAAATGGCCCCAACCACTGCCGACGGACACCCCATCATGACCGCTCTGACCCTGCGCAACCACCGAGGCGAAGAAGTGCCGGTGGCTGAATTCTCAGCCACCGAAGCCAAGAACAGTTTTGGCAGGGTGCTCGACACGGCCTTCAGTCAAGGCATGGTCGCCATCACCAAGCGCGACCGCCCCACCGCCGTGGTGCTGTCCCTGGATGCCTATCAGGCCTTGCTGGATGCCCAGACCCAACCTCTGGACACCCTCAGTCATGAGTTCGACGCGCTCTTGCAGCGCATGCAGGCCCCCGCTGCGCGCGACGCCATGCTGGACGCCTTCGATGCCTCGCCAGACGAGTTGGGCCTGGCGGCCGTGGCTGCCGTGGCTGCCGCCCGACGCTGACCCGCCAGCCATCACACCCCGGGCTTGAACAAGCCCCGATGACACGTCACCCGACAGGTGGCCTGACATCCGTTCATCTTAAAAAAACAGAAGAGACACGACCGTGGCCACGATCGCCCACACTCCCCGCCTGTTCGTTCTGGCCGGCACCAATGGCGCGGGCAAGAGCAGCATTGGCGGCGCCACCATCCGCGCTCGGGGCGGGCATTACTTCAACCCGGATGAAGCTGCGGCCGCGATCCGCCAGGCACAGCCCCACTTGAGCGCCACCCAGGCCAACAGCGCCGCCTGGCATGAAGGCAAGCGCCTGCTGCAACACGCCATTGCCCAGCGCCTGGACTACAACTTCGAGACCACCCTGGGCGGGCGCAGCTTTGCCAGGCTGCTGGAAGATGCCGCCCAGCGGGGCTTCGAGGTGCGCATCTGGTATGTGGGGCTGGCCAGCCCCGAGCACCATCTGGCTCGCGTCAAGGCGCGCGTGATCAAGGGGGGCCACAACATCCCCGAGGTCGACATCCGTCGTCGCTTCGATCAGAGCCGGTTGCAATTGATCCAGTTGCTGCCCCACCTGACCGAGCTGCGCGTGTACGACAACACGGCAGAGGCTGACCCACACCAGGGCCTCGCCCCTCGGCCACAGTTGCTGCTGCACTGGCAACGTGAGCCGGGTGGCACCGCTCAGGTGCGACACCCGCAAGATCCTGCCGACCTGGCCCGCACCCCCGAATGGGCCAAGCCCGTGGTGATGGCGGCCCTCAAGGCACCCGCCGTCAAGGGACCTGGGCGATCGTCGACATCAGGCGCTCGGCCAAAGCGAAATCGCCCGGCCACGTGAGCTTGAAGTTCTCGAAGTCGCCCGGCACCAGCCGGGGCTGATGCCCCAGGGCCTCAATGGCACTGGCCTCATCGGTGATCAGGGCGGCCTGATCCGGGTCGGCCAGCGCGGCCATCAAGGCCGGACGCAGCAAGCCCAGACGGAACATTTGCGGGGTCTGCGCCGCCCATTTGGCGGCACGGTCCACCGTGGCATCCACGCGGGCCTCGCCCTGAGTGCCCACGCATGCGGCTTTCAAGGTATCCGGCACCGGCAAGGCCAGCAGACCACCGACCTCGTCGTCCTCGCAAACGTCGATCAGGCGGTCCACCCACTGGGGCCGCAGCAGGCAACGCGCGGCGTCGTGCACCATCACCCAGTCATGCGGCTGGGCACCACGCGCCAGCAACTCCTGCAGGCCATTGACCACGCTCTCGGCACGGCTCGCGCCACCGACACGCGCCACCCAGCCACGCGCCCCCTCGAAGCCGGGCACCCATTGTTCGAACTGTGTATCCGTGGGCGAGAGCACCACCAGCGTGGCCTCGATGCGGGCCACGGCCGCCAGGGCCGCCAGGGTGTGGGCCACCACGGCGCGGCCAGCCACCGGATGGTATTGCTTGGGGCCGCCCACACCGGCCCGCTCGCCAACCCCCGCGCAGGGCACCAGGGCGAAGCAGCGGGGCTGAAAATCGTGAGATGCGTAGGTCAGTGACATGACTCGCATTGTCCCCGGGATGAGGGATACCGCACCCCAAACCCCCTCACATGCATGCCCGGATCAGGCCTCCATCCAACACGATCGAGGGGCGATCATCCTACAATCCGAAACGCGCAGATGGCAGTGCCCTGCGCTGGTATTACCGGCCTTCTACAATGGCTGCGTTGACCCCATTTCAACGCCTGGCCACGCTCGTGCCCAGGCGCTTTGTCATTTCTACGCGCCATGTTTCCTGCCCTGCCCCTGCCCTCGATCGCCCCAGGCAAACGCTTTACCGTGCCCCGGCCCGCGGGCTCGGCCGATGCCCTCTTGCTGGGACAGTTCGCACAAGCGCGCAAGGCCCTGGGCCAACTCACGGCCATCATCACCGCCGACCCCGCCGATGCCCAGCGTCTGCTCGACGAGATCGCCTTCTTTGCCCCCGGACTGCGCTGCGCCATCTTCCCCGACTGGGAGACGCTGCCTTACGACACTTTCTCGCCGCACCAGGACCTGATCTCCGAGCGCCTGGCCACGCTGTGGCGCATGCAGCAGGGCGTGGGCGCCGAGACCGGTGTCGATGTCGTGTTGCTGCCCGCCACCACCGCACTCACACGCCTGTCGCCGCCGTCCTTCCTGGCGGCCTACACCTTTCACTTCAAACAAAAGCAAAAGCTCAACGAGGCGGCGCTCAAGTCGCAGCTCACGCTGGCGGGCTACACCCACGTCAGCCAGGTGGTCTCGCCGGGCGAATACGCCGTGCGCGGCGGTCTGATCGACCTCTTCCCCATGGGCTCGCCCGTGCCCTACCGGGTCGATCTGTTCGGTGACGAAGTCGACTCCATCCGCACCTTCGACCCTGACAGCCAGCGCAGCCTCTACCCCGTGCCCGAGGTGCGTCTGCTGCCGGGCCGCGAGTTCCCCATGGATGAGGATGCCCGCAGCGCTTTCCGCAAGCGCTGGCGCGAACGCATCGAAGGGGACCCCACCCGCTCGCGCATCTACAAGGACATCGGCAACGGCGTGGCCACGGCAGGCATCGAGTACTACCTGCCCCTGTTCTTCGACGACACCTCGACCCTGTTTGCCCACCTGGGAGAGCAGGCCACGGTGGTGCTGCATGGCGACATCGACGAGGCCCTGCGCCGCTTCTGGGTGGACACGCGCGAGCGTCATCGCTTCCTGCAGCATGATCCCGAGCGCCCCCTGCTGCCGCCAGAGGACATCTACCTCAAGCCCGAAGACTTCTTCACCCTGGCCAATGGGCACGCCCAACTGGCGGTGCGCGGCCATGAGCCGGTGGACTGGGCCCGCCCTCTGCCCAGCCTGAGCGTCGAGCGCGGCGGGCAGGATCCGCTGCGCAAGCTCGAGCAGCACATCGCCCAGACCACCGGCCGCGTGCTGGTGGTGGCAGAAAGTGCCGGCCGCCGCGAGAGCCTGATGGAGCTGCTGCGCGACCACCGCATCGATCTGCCCAGCGTGGACACGCTGTCGTCCTTCGTGGTCTGCGATCACCGCCATGCCATCACAGCGGCCCCGCTGGCCGGGGGCTTCATCTGGCACGATGCGGCCCACCCCGCGCGCAGCCTGCAGTTCGTCACCGAGACCGAACTGTTCGACGCCACGCCCGCCACGCGCCGTCGCCGCAAGGCCGACCAGACCACCGATGTCGACTCGCTCATCAAGGACCTCTCCGAGCTGAACGTGGGCGACCCGGTCGTGCACAGCAACCACGGCATCGGCCGCTACCCGGGCCTGGTCAATCTGGACCTGGGCGAGGGGCCCTCCGAGTTCCTGCACCTGGAGTACGCCGACAAGGCCTTGCTGTATGTGCCGGTATCGCAGTTGCACCTGATCAGCCGCTACACCGGCGTCAGCGCCGAGGAAGCCCCGCTGCACAAGCTGGGCTCGCCGCAGTGGGACAAGGCCAAGCGCAAGGCCGCCGAGCAGGTGCGCGACACAGCGGCCGAGCTGCTCAATCTGTACGCCCGCCGAGCCGCACGCGAGGGCTTTGCCTTCCGCTTCAGCGCGCAAGATTACGAGGCCTTTGCCGCCAGCTTCGGTTTCGAGGAAACCGCCGACCAGCGCGCCGCCATCCATGCCGTGATCCAGGACATGATCAGCCCGCGCCCCATGGACCGCCTGGTCTGCGGCGATGTGGGTTTCGGCAAGACCGAGGTCGCACTGCGTGCCGCCTTCGTGGCGGTGACCGGTGGCAAGCAGGTCGTGCTGCTGGCGCCCACCACGCTGCTGGCCGAGCAGCACTACCAGAACATCGCCGACCGCTTCGCGCAGTGGCCCGTGAAGGTGGCAGAGATGTCGCGCTTTCGCTCGCCCAAGGAAATCAAGGCCGCCATGCAGGGCCTGGAAGACGGCACCATCGACATCGTCATCGGCACCCACAAGCTGCTGAGCGACAGCGTCAAGTTCAAGCGCCTGGGCCTCTTGATCATCGATGAAGAACACCGCTTTGGCGTGCGCCACAAGGAGGCCATCAAGGCCATGCGCGCCGACATCGACGTGCTCACCCTGACGGCCACCCCCATCCCCCGCACCCTGGGCATGGCCATGGAAGGCCTGCGTGATCTGAGTGTGATCGCCACCGCTCCGCAGCGCCGCCTGGCCATCAAGACCTTTGTGCGCACCGAGGGCTCCAACGTGATCCGCGAGGCCATCTTGCGCGAGCTCAAGCGCGGCGGCCAGGTCTACTTCCTGCACAACGAGGTCGAGACCATCGAGAACCGGCGCGACAAGCTGGCCGAGCTGGTGCCCGAGGCCCGCATCGGCATCGCCCACGGCCAGATGCCCGAGCGCGAGCTCGAGCGCGTGATGCGCGACTTCGTGGCCCAGCGCCACAACGTGCTGCTGTGCTCGACCATCATCGAGACCGGCATCGACGTGCCCTCGGCCAACACCATCATCATGGCGCGCGCCGACAAGTTCGGCCTGGCGCAGTTGCACCAGTTGCGTGGCCGTGTGGGCCGCTCGCACCACCAGGCCTATGCCTACCTGCTGGTGCCCGATGTCGAAGGCCTGACCAAGCAGGCGGCCCAGCGCCTGGACGCCATCCAGAGCATGGAAGAGCTGGGCTCAGGCTTTTACCTGGCCATGCACGATCTGGAGATCCGTGGCGCCGGCGAGGTACTGGGCGACAACCAGAGCGGCAACATGATGGAAGTGGGCTTCCAGCTCTACAACGAGATGCTGGGCGAGGCCGTGCGCTCGCTCAAGGCCGGCAAGGAGCCGGACCTGCTCTCGCCCCTGGGCCTGTTTGGCAGCAACACCGACGTCAACCTGCACGCCCCCGCTTTGCTGCCCGACGCCTACTGCGGCGACGTGCACGTGCGTCTGAGCCTGTACAAGCGCCTGGCCACGGCCGACTCACTCGACAAGATCGAGACCATGCTCGAAGAGATCGTGGACCGCTTCGGCAAGTTGCCTCCGCAGGCTCAGGCCCTGTTCGACACGCACAAGCTGCGTGTGCAATCCAAACCTTATGGGGTGATCAAGATCGACGCCGCCCCCGGCATCATCAACATCACCTTCCGACCCAATCCCCCCGTCGAGCCGATGCGCATCATCGAGCTGGTGCAAAAGAACAAGCACATCAAGCTGGCGGGCAACGACAAACTCAGAGTCGAAAAAGCTCTGACAGATCCCAAGGACCGGGCGCAATACGTGCGGGATCTGCTCAGGGCATTAGGGCAGCCCATTTCATCATGAACTTTTCTCCAT
>NZ_DASUIT010000155.1:0-13266 GCF_036279655.1 Aquabacterium sp.
GCGGCCCTGGGTGCTGATGCAGCAGCTGGGCATCAACTTCACCGAAAAACTGGTGCCCTTTGGCGAAGGCTCCAACTGGGGCGCCTACCGGGCCTTCTCGCCCACGGGCAAGGTGCCCTGCCTGGTCACCGAACACGGCCCGGTGTGGGATTCCCTGGCCATCGCCGAATTCCTGGCCGAAGAGCGCCCCGCCGTCTGGCCCGCCCACCCGGTGGCCAGGGCCTGGGCGCGTTGCGCCAGCGCTGAAATGCACTCGGGATTCTCGAACCTGCGCCAGCAATGCTCCATGAACTGCTGCATCGAGGTGGGGCTCTATGGGATCGATGCCGCCTTGCAGGCCGATCTCGATCGGCTGCAAGAGTTGTGGCAAGAGGGCCTGACCCGCTTTGGCGGCCCCTTCCTGGCGGGTGACCAGTTCACGGCGGTCGACGCCTTCTTCTGTCCCGTGGCTTTCAGGGTGCAAACCTATGGCCTGCCCCTGGCGCCCGACTGCCAGGCCTATGTACAGCGCTTGCTGCATCTGCCCGCCATGCAGGCCTGGCGGGAACAGGCCCTGGCCGAACCCTGGATCGAGCCAGGCCACGAGAAGGACTGCGTGGCCCGAGGGCACCTGCTCAAGGACCATCGCGCCTGAGGTCAGGCGGAGCAGGCGCCTGCCGCTCAGTCCTTGAACTGAGGCGTCTGCTTGCTCATGCTGGCCATCATCGCCGTCATCAGGTCGCTGGACATCAGCATGGCCGAGTTCCAGGTGGCGATGTAGTTCAGGCCATCGGCCACCGAGTGATCCCGGCTGTAATTGAGCATCTCCTTGGTGCCGCGGATGGACAGCGGTGACTTGGCCGCGATCAGGGCCGCCATCTCGCGCACCCCGGCCTGCAGCGCCTCACGCGACTCAAAGACCTGATTGACCAGGCCGATGCGCAGGGCCTCGGCAGCCTCGACCTTGCGGCCAGTGAAGGCCATCTCGCGCACGATGCCCTGGTGGCCCAGGATCTTGGGCAGACGCTGCAGGGTGCCCACATCGGCCACCATGCCGATGTCGATCTCCTTGATCGTGAAGTAGGCGTCCAACGAGCAATAGCGCATGTCGGTGCAACTGATCAGGTCCACACCGCCGCCCACACAGCCACCATGGATGGCGGCCAGCACGGGCTTGCGGCAACGCTCGATGCTGCTCAGGGTGTCCTGCAGCTCCAGCACGAGCTGGCGCAACTTCTCGCGCGAGCGGCCATCGCAGTCGTCCTTGATCTGGGCTTGCAGGCCCATCATCATGCCCAGGTCGATGCCCGAAGTGAAGTGCTTGCCCTCCCCCTCGATGATGACCACACGGGCCTCGGGGGTGCGGTCCACCCACTGCATGGCCGTGCGGATCTCCTGCCACATCGCCCAGTTCATGGCGTTGGCCTTGTCCGGGCGATTCAGGCGCACCGTGGCGATGTGATCGGCCAGGGTGATCTGCAGAGCCTCCAGCACGGGCGGCGTGGGTTGGGTCGTGGTCTCGCTCATGGGGTGATCCTTGTGCTGATCAAAGGGCGGCAGCCACTTCGGTGCCTTGCAAAATGGCGCGCTTGGCGTCGAGTTCGGCGGCCACGTCGGCGCCACCGATCAGGGTCACCTTCTGGCCGGCGGCTTGCAGGCCCGCCTGCAGTTCGCGGAAGGGCTCCTGCCCCGCGCACAACACCACGTTATCGACCGGCAGCACGATGTCCTTGCCGCCCACCGTGATGTGCAGGCCGGCATCGTCGATCTTGTGATAGCTGGCACCGGCGATCATCTCGACGTTGCGGTTCTTCAGCGAGGTGCGGTGGATCCAGCCCGTCGTCTTGCCCAGGCCGTCACCCACCTTGCTGGTCTTGCGCTGCAGCAGATAGACCTGACGAGGGGCCTTGTCCAGATGCGGCGCCTTGAGGCCGCCACGGTCGGCATAGCTGCTGTCGATGCCCCACTCGTCATTGAACTTGGCCAGGTTCAGGGCCGGGCTCTCGCCTTCGTGCGTGAGGAACTCCGACACGTCAAAGCCGATGCCACCGGCACCGATCACGGCCACGGTCTTGCCCACGGGCTTGTTGTCGCGCAGCACGTCCAGATAGCTCAGCACCTTGGGGTGATCCACGCCCTCGATGGCGGGCGTGCGCGGCACCACACCCGTGGCCAGCAGAATCTCGTCGAAGCCGCCCTGCACCAGTTCGTCCACCGTCACGCGGGTGTTGAAGCGAGCCTTCACGCCTGTGAGCTTGAGCTGATTGCGGAAGTAGCGCAAGGTCTCGTAGAACTCTTCCTTGCCCGGCACCTTCTTGGCAATGTTGAACTGACCGCCCACATCGTCCGCCGCTTCGAACAGGGTCACGTCATGGCCGCGCTGCGCGGCGGTGGTGGCCGCCGCCAGACCGGCCGGGCCCGCGCCCACCACGGCGATGCGCCTGGCACTGGTGACAGGTTCGATCTTGAGCAGGGTCTCGTTGCAGGCGCGCGGGTTGACCAGGCAGGAGGTGATGCGGCCACTGAAGGTGTGGTCCAGACAGGCCTGGTTGCAGCCGATGCAGGTGTTGATCTGGTCGGCCTTGCCTGCCGCGGCCTTGTTGACAAAGTCGGGATCGGCCAGCAGCGGGCGGGCCATGGACACCATGTCGGCGCAGCCATCGGCCAGGATCTTTTCGCCCACCTCCGGGGTGTTGATGCGGTTGGTCGTGATCAGGGGGATCTTGACCTTGCCCTTCATCTTCTGGGTCACCCAGGCAAAGGCCCCACGGGGCACGCTGGTGGCGATGGTGGGAATGCGGGCCTCATGCCAGCCGATGCCGGTGTTGATGAGGGTGGCGCCCGCCGCTTCGATGGCCTGGGCCAGTTGCACCACTTCGTCAAAGGTGGAGCCGCCATCAACCAGGTCCAGCATGGACAGACGGTAGATGATGATGAAGTTGGGCCCCACGCGCTCGCGCACGCGGCGCACGATCTCGACGGGGAAGCGCATGCGGTTCTCGTAGGAGCCGCCCCATTCGTCCGTGCGGTGATTGGTGCGCGCAGCGATGAACTCGTTGATCAGGTAGCCCTCGGAGCCCATGACCTCGACGCCGTCATAACCGGCCTGCTGGGCCAGGGCCGCACAGTTGGCGAAATCTTCGATGGTCTGCTCGACTTCGGCCGAGCTGAGCTCACGCGGGGGCATGGGCGAGATCGGGGCCTTGATGGGGCTGGGGCCGACCAGGCCGGGGTGATAGGCGTAGCGACCAAAGTGCAGGATCTGCAGAGCGATCTTGCCACCGGCCTCATGCACGGCACGGGTCACGATCTTGTGCTGCTCGGCTTCTTCAGGGGTGGCCAGACGGGCCCCGCCGGGATAAGGGCGGCCATCGTCATTGGGCGCAATGCCCCCGGTCACCATGAGCGCCACGCCACCACGGGCCCGCTCGGCATAGAAGGCGGCCATGCGCTCGAAACCGTCCTTGGCCTCTTCCAGGCCCACGTGCATGGAGCCCATGAGCACGCGGTTACGCAAGGTGGTGAAGCCCAGATCCAGAGGCTGCAGGAGATGCGGATAGGTGGTCATATCAGATGATTGAGAAAGCCAAGGGGGTCGTGCAGGACCAGAGCATAGCCATATCGGCCGACAGAGGCATCCCCATCGCACAACTATGCAACCAGTTGCATGAATATATGCCAAACCGAGGCATTCATGCAACTGGTTGCATGGATGTGAGCCGCTCGCCAGGCGCGCCCCTTACACTGAACCCATGTCCCTTGCCCATGCCTTGATGACATCGCTGCTGGAGAAATCCTCCTCCGGCTATGAACTGGCCCGCCGCTTCGACAAGTCGATCGGTTATTTCTGGCATGCCACCCATCAGCAGATCTACCGTGAACTGGCCCGCATGGAGCAGACGGGCTGGATCAGCTCGGAGGCCGCCCCCGATGGCGGCAAGACCCGCAAGCGCATCTACCAGGTGCTCGATGCCGGCAAACAGGAGTTGCGCCGTTGGGTGTGCGAGCCCTCCCCGCCCATGGACACCCGCGATGAGCTGATGGTGCGCCTGCGGGCCGACGCGGTCATGGGCCCCCTGGGGCTGCATGGCGAAATCGAGCGGCGCATGCACCTGCATCGCACCCGCCTGGCAGCCTACCGCGCCATCGAGAAAAAGGACTTTCCCAAGGACAAGGTGCTCACGCGCGAGGCGCAGATCCAGCACCTGATCCTTCAGACCGGCATCATGTACGAGGAAGGTTGGGCGCGCTGGTGTGCAGAGGCGCTCAAGCTCTTTCCTGCCACAGACATGCCCCCGCCACAGGAGAGCGCCTGATGTTTGAATCGGCCGAGATCGGGCACACCATCAGCAAGTCGGCCTACCGCCAGGCCGTGCCGGAACTGCGCGAGGCGCTGCTGCAAGCGCAGGTGGCCCTGTACGAGCACCGCCAGATCCCGGTGATCGTGTTGATCAGTGGGCAGGACGGTGCGGGCAAGGGCGAAACCATCAACCTGCTGCACGAGTGGATGGACCCGCGCTTCATCTCGACGCTGGCCTTTTGCGAGTTGACTGACGAAGAGCGCGAGCGCCCACCGATGTGGCGTTACTGGCGGGCCCTGCCCCCCAAGGGGCGCATCGGAATCTTTGCGGGGTCCTGGTACTCCGAGCCCATCCGGCAGCGCATTGCCGAGCAGATCTCGCTCAAGGAACTCGATGCCCAGGCGGACCAGATCAACCGCTTCGAGGCCATGCTGGTCAATGAGGGTGCACTGATCCTCAAGTTCTGGTTTCACCTGACCAAAGATGCCCAGAAGAAGCGACTCAAGGCACTGGAACGCGACCCCCGCACCGCCTGGCGTGTGACCCAGTGGAATTGGGATCGCCTCAAGACCTTCGACAAGCTGCAGGAGACCGCAGGCCACTTCCTGCGCATGACCAACACTCCCTGGTCTCCCTGGGTCACCATCGATGGCTCCGATGACCGTTACCGCTCCCTGACCGTGGGGCGGGTGCTGCTGGAGGCCATGCAGACCAAGTTGTCCAGTACGGAGCGACAGGCCTCGCCCGTGGCGCCCATGGTGCGCGTCAACACCGATGGTCGCAGCGTGCTGTCGGCCCTGGACCTCACGCTCAAGCTGACGGACAAGCGCTACGAGATCGAGTTGGCCCACTGGCAGGGGCGATTGCACGAACTGCTGCGCGACCCGCGTTTTCAGGGGCGCTCGCTGGTGTGCGCCTTCGAGGGGGCCGATGCTGCAGGCAAGGGGGGCGCCATCCGGCGCGTCTGTGCTGCCATGGATGCCCGTCAATACCAGGTGATCCCGGTGGCTGCCCCCACCGAGGAAGAACGCGCTCAACCCCATCTGTGGCGCTTTTGGCGCCATCTGCCTCGCCGTGGCCATGTGGCCCTCTTCGACCGCACCTGGTACGGGCGCGTCCTGGTGGAGCGGGTCGAAGGTTTCTGCGCCGAGCACGACTGGCTGCGCGCCTACACCGAGATCAACGACTTCGAGCATGAGATGGTCGATGCCGGCGTGATCGTGGTGAAGTTCTGGCTGCAGATCAGCCAGGCCGAGCAGTTGCGGCGCTTCAAGGAGCGCACGGAGATTGCCTTCAAGCGCTTCAAACTCACCGAAGAAGACTGGCGCAATCGCGACAAGTGGGACGCTTATCAGCAGGCTGTGTGTGACATGGTGGACCGCACCAGCACCGGTACGGCCCCCTGGACGCTGGTCGAAGCCAATGACAAGCGCTATGCCCGCGTCAAGATCGTGCGCACCCTGTGCGAGCGCCTGGAAGCGGCCCTGGACATGGGCATGGACACCGATGACGCCCCGCTCTCGGGCAAGAAGTCCGGCAAGAAGCCGGGCAAGAAAAACAAGACATCCAGAACATAGGCCCCGCCATGAAACTGATCGGCATGCTGGACTCCCCTTATGTACGCCGCGTGGCCATCTCGCTGAGCGCCATGGGCATCCCCTTCGAGCACCAGGCCCTGTCGGTGCTGTCCACCGTGGAGCAGTTCCGCCAGATCAACCCGGTGATCAAGGCCCCCACCTTGATCTGCCCGGATGGCACGGTGCTCATGGACTCGACCTTGATCCTCGATCATGCCGAATCCCTGATCCCGCCACCGCTGCGTCAGATGCCCCGAGGCACGATGGCGCGCCTGAGGACCCTGAGGCTGCTCGGGCTGGCCCTGGCCGGCTGCGACAAGGCCGTGCAGCATGTCTACGAGACCCGCCTGCGCCCGCCAGACAAGCAGCACGCGCCCTGGCTGGAGCGTGTGCAGGGTCAGATGCGTGCTGCCTTCACCGAGCTTGAACAAGAACTGGCGCGCGAACCGCTTCAGGCCGGCAAAGGCCAGGCCGCCATCACCGCCGCCGTGGTCTGGCAGTTCGTGCAAACGATGGCCGCCGATGGGCTTCCGGGCGAATCATTTCCGCAGTTGCATGCGCTCTCACAGACCTCCGAGACCCTGCCCCTGTTTCAGGCCTTTCCTCCCGCAGGCCCGGGGGTGTCCCCACCGGGCCCCTGACAACCGCCTCAGTTCGCCATGACATCACGGCGCAGCAGTTCGACCGTGACCTGCAGTGCCGCCCGGCGCGCCGCCTCGGGCGTTGGATGGATGCCATCGCCCATGTGGACAAAGTCCTTCCAGATGTCCAGCGTGATGGCCGAAGGCAGCTCCGCGCGGATGCGGTTGTGCGTGAGCTGACGCAAGGTGTTGTAGTCGGCCTCGCCGATCACCCAGTCCAGGCCATAGAGGCTGCGAAACAGATTCAGATCCAGCTTGCTGTAGCGTGGAGCCACGTCATAGATGGGCGTGATGCCTTTGGACAGCGCGTACGCCCCCACTGCGATCAGCCGGTCTGCCACCTGATTCATCTGCGCCGGTCCGCAGGGCTGCGCCTGTGCCTGCGGGATGCCGAAGGCATCCGAATGCAGGCAGTCGTTGGGCGTGAGGATCACCACATACTTCGCGTTGTACTGGGTGAAGGTCGGCGGCATGGCCACCCGGGCCAGGGCATGCTGCAACTGGGTCATGTAGCTGTCCCAGGAGGCTGGACCACAGGTGGAGGCCCCGGGAGCACAGTAGGGGCGGGCAAAGGTGGTTCCCCCTGCCTGTCCCTCGTTGATGACGTAGCCAGGCAAGGGCGCGCTGCGGGTGAGCGCCTGCCCCAGGCTCAGGTAAGAACCAAAGCCCACCGCAATGCCCCCCAGCGGGGCGATGCCCTGATTGAAGGGTGTTTTACCCTCCGCGTAGGACGCCCCGACCACCAGCAAGGGCAAAGATGATGGCCTGGTCTGTGCGAGCGCCGCATGCGCCGCCAGAGTTGCCAGAACGAGACCCAGACACTTGTGCTTCAGACCCATACACGCCTCCGATCTTCATGAATGGACTTGCCTCCCAGACATGGCAGAGCGCCACATCCGGGCCTGCGCGAGTGGCGACAACCACCGCTGATCGTTCATTCGACAGAAGGTGACGAGAACTTGAGTGCGGGGACTCAGCCTTTCTTGATTCGTGTCAGATCTGGCACACAACCGTGCGGTCAGGACATCACGACCGGGCCACCCTTGGCGATGGCGCGCTGATAAGCCGGGCGCTGCACCATCCGGTCACGGTAGGCGGCCAACCTGGGGCTGCGCCTGGCCTCCTCGCCGCGAGCCAGCAGGGCCTCGACCGCAAAGCTCATCTGGAAATCCGCCAGCGTGAGCTGATCGCCAGCAAACCAGGTGTGGCAGCCCAGGTGAGACTCCATGAAGGCGGTGGCATCGGCCAGGTTGCGGTCGATCAACTGCTTTTGCACACGGCTGCACAGCTCGCGGGCAATGGGACGCACGAAAAAGGGCATGGGCTGTGTGGGAATGGTCATGAAGACCAGCTTCATCACCAGCCAGTTCATCAGCGAGCCTTCGGCATAGTGCATCCAGAAGCGCAGTTGCATGTGCTCGGGCGTGCCAGCTTGAGGCAGCAGATGAGCCACATCGCCCTGCCCTTGCGCGCCGTAGCGCTCGGCCAGGTATTCCAGGATGGCACCGGACTCGGCCACCACCAGCTCACCGTCGGTGATCACGGGCGACTTGCCCAGCGGGTGGATCTTCTTGAGCTCCGGCGGGGCCAGGCGGGTGCGCGGATCGCGCTTGTAGACCTTGATCTCATAAGGCACGCCGAGCTCTTCAAGCAGCCACAGCACGCGTTGCGAGCGGGAGGTTTCCAGGTGGTGAACGGTGATCATGGATGCGCAGCTTATCGACAATGGAATATCAGACGGGTTTGAAGGCCATCGCGATGATGCGTCGCATCATCCAGCGCGGTGTGAAGCGCGTGGAAAACGCACCCAGCTTGTTGATCAGCCCAGGCACGGCCACCGCCTGCCCACGCATCATGGCCTCGATGCCGTAACGGGCCACCGACGCGGCGGACGCAAAAGGCACTCGATCGGCCAGCGAGATGCGGTGCGAGCGGGAGGCCACCTGCACGAACTCGCTCTGCGTAGGCCCGGGGCACAGGGCCGTGACCGTCACGCCATGGCGGCCCAACTCCTGATGCAGGCCCTCGCTGTAGGACAGCACATAGGCCTTGCTGGCAAAGTACACCGCCATGCCCGGACCAGGCTGGAAGGCCGCCGTGGAGGCCACATTGAGGATGCGGCCATGGCCACGCTGCTTCATGGCGGGCAAGAGGGCATGGGTCAGGCGGGTGAGCGCCGTGATGTTGAGGTCGAGCATGCGCTGCTCGTCTTCCCAGCGGTTGCGCACGTGGTGGCCGATCAGGCCCAGGCCTGCGTTGTTGATCAGCACATCGGGGCTCAAGCCCAGCGTCGACAACTGGGCCACCAGGGCCGACACGCCGTCCGGCGCAGTGAGGTCCTGCGACAGCACATGACAGGTGATGCCGCAGCGGCTGCTCAGCTCATCGGCCAGTTGACGCAAGGCGGCCTCCCGGCGCGCCACCAGCACCAGATCGTGTCCACGTCGGGCGAGGTCCCGCGCCAGTTCCACACCAATCCCGGATGAAGCGCCCGTGACCAGGGCAAGAGGTTTGCTCATCGCGATGTCTCCACAGCACAGCGCCCCCGATGGCGCGCATCGGGGGGCATTGTCGTCGGAAATGGAGACCGGATCGCCGAGGGTTTCAGCGGGTGGGGCCGCCACCCAGTGCCTGCACCAGGGCCACCCAGTTGCTCAACTGGTTGTAGCGGACCTCGGCGTGGGCGAGCTCGGCCTGACGGCGCGACTCCTGCGCGTCCAGCCAGGTCTTGAGGGGCTCGGCCCCTGCACGGTAGCGCAACTCGCTGAGCCGCTCGACCTTCTGGGCCTGCGTCAGCCGCTCACCCTGGGCCTGGACCTGGGTCTGCAACTGCACTTGCGCCGACAGCGCCTTGTCCACATCGGCCAGCGCCTGGTAGAGCGTCTGGCGGAAACCGAGCACCGCGGCATCGGCCTCGGCCTGCGACACCGCCACATTGCGCTGCATGTCACGCCACTGCAGGAAGGGCAGCACCAGCGCGGCCCCGAGGGTGCCCACCGGGTTGCTCAAGACATTCGACAGCGTCTCACTGCTGCCGCCCACACTGCCCGTCAGGCTGAGCGTGGGGTAGTAGCTGGTGCGGGTGGTGTCCACCGCGGCATAGGCCTTGCGCAGACGGGCCTCAGCCGCGCGCAGATCCGGGCGACGGGCCAGGGTGTCGGCCGGCAGCCCCGGCTCGATCACCGGGCGCTCGACCTGCGGCCAACGCGGCTGCGCAGGCAGGCTGCTGGTCTGCGACGGCTCGTCCAACAGCAAGGCCAGCGACTGACGCGCCTCGACGCGGGCCTGCACCAGCTGGGCCAGGGCACTCTCCTGCGTCGACACGGCCTGACGGGCCTGGGCTTCCTCCAGGCCGGACACACTGCCCACCTTGTGCTGGGTGATGACCAACTGGGCGGTCTGGCGGGCATACGCCAGACTTTGCTCGCTGGCCGACACACGCTGATCCAGGTAGGCCAGTTGCCAGTACAGACGTGCCACGGTGCCGCTCAGGCTGAGCGCCAGCGCACGGCGGTCCTCCTCGGTGGCCTGGGCCTCCCATTGCGCGGCATCGCTCTGGGACTTCACCCGCCCCCAGAGATCCAGCTCCCAGCTGGCATTGAGGCTGGCGGATGACGTGCGGGTGGTGGCCCCCCCGCTCTCCAGCGGACGACTGGCATTGGCACCGATGCGGGCCGACACCTCGGGCAGGCGCGCGGCATCGGCGATGTCCGCACGCAGTTGCGCTTGACGCACCCTCAGCGCCGCCACGGCCAGATCGGTGTTGCGCGACAAGGCGCGCTCGATCAATGCATCCAGCTGGGGATCCTGGAAGCGTTGCCACCAGGCCTCGTCCAGGGTGAGCGCGGCTCGGGCATCGCGGCCCGTGGGGGCGCCGCCGTATTGCCATTGCGAGGGCACATCGGCGCCACCGCTGCGCGGCGCATTCATGCCCGCCGGCGTCGAGGCACAAGCAGACAACAGCGCCAGGAGGGCTGCGGCCGACACGGCGCGCCAGGAAGTGAGGATGGTTTCTTGGTTCATCTTGGAAATCGATCACTGTCGTGCCAGCGCATCCACCGGATCGAGGCGGGCTGCGTTGCGTGCGGGCCAGAAGCCGAACACCACCCCGATCAGGCTGGAGACCCCGAAGGCCAGCACGATGGAGGATGTCGAATAGATCATCTTGAAAGTATCACTGAACGTGTCGAACAGGTAGCCGATGCCCAAGGCCAGGCCAATGCCAAGCACCCCGCCGATCAGGCACACCAGCACGGCCTCGATGAGGAACTGCCGCAGGATATCGCCCTGACGCGCCCCGACCGCCATGCGCACGCCGATCTCCTGGGTGCGCTCGGTCACCGACACCAGCATGATGTTCATCACCCCGATGCCGCCCACGATCAGCGAAATCACCGCGATCGACGAGATCAGCAACGTCATGGTCTGCGTGGTGCTCTCAATCGTCTGGCGGATGCTGTCGCTGTTGCGCATGAAGAAGTCCTGCGTCCCATGGCGCTGCGTCAGCAATTTGGTGATGCCCTGCTCGGCCGCCACCGAGGGCGCGCTGTCGCTGATGCGCACCGTGATGCTGCGCACGTGGCGCTGTCCCAGCAGGCGGCGCATGGCCGTGGTGTAGGGCACCCAGACATTGAGGTTGTCGGTGGCCGTGAACATGCTCTCCTGGGGCTTGGTCACGCCGATCACGCGCACTGGCACGCTGCCCAGAAAGATCACCTGCCCCACCGGATTCTCATCGGCCTTGAACAAGGCCTTGAGCGTGTTGGGGTCGATCACGGCCTCCTGGGCCTGGCGCCGCACCCCGTCGCTGTCAAAACCCTGTCCCTGGGCCATGTCGTAGCCCTTGACGCGGAAGAACTGATCCCCCACGCCGGTGATGTTGGCCGTGGCCTCGACATTGCCACGGCGCAAGGTGACGCTGGTGCTGACGCTGGGAGTGACGCTGTCCACATAGGTCAGTTGCGACAGCGCATCGGCATCGGCCGGCACCAGGGTACGGATGCGTCCGGCCTGACGGTCACCGAAGTTCTTGCCCGAGAAGATGTCGATGGTGTTGGTGCCCATGGCGCTGATGTCCTTGAGCACGCGCTGGCGTGACCCCTCGCCCAGCGCCACCATGGAGACCACCGACGCAATGCCGATGATGATGCCCAGCATGGTCAGCAGCGTGCGCAAGCGGTGGCCTGCCATGGCGCGCAAGGCCATGGTGAAGGCCTCGGTGAAACGATCCCAGTGGGCGGCCCAGGGGTGTGGGTCGTCGGCGCGGTGGCCTTGCAGCACCGTCGAGGGCATGGGGTCGCCCTCCTTGAGCTTGTCGGACACGATCTCGCCATCGGCGATCTCGATGATGCGCTGGGCATGCTCGGCCACCTTGGCATCGTGGGTGACCAGGATGATGGTGTGGCCCTCGGCATGCAGCTCCCGCAGGATGTTCATGACCTCGGCGCCACTGGCACTGTCGAGCGCGCCCGTGGGCTCGTCCGCCAGAATGACATCGCCGCCGTTCATCAGGGCCCGGGCAATGCTGACACGCTGCTGCTGGCCACCGGACAACTGGCCCGGACGGTGCTCGGTGCGATCACCCAGGCCCAGCCGGGTCAGCAGCGCATGCGCACGCTCATGACGCTCGGCCCGGCCGTAGCCAGCATAGATGGCCGGGATCTCCGCATTGCCCAGGGCCGTGAGATCCCCCAGCAGGTGATAGCGCTGGAAGATGAAGCCAAAGTGCTCACGCCGCAGTCGGGCCAGCTCGTCAGGCGACAGCTCGCGCGTTTCCTGCCCCGACACCTTGTAGACGCCCCGGGTGGGCCGATCCAGGCAGCCCAGAATGTTCATCAAGGTGGACTTGCCCGAGCCGGAGGCGCCGATGATGGCCACCATCTCGCCCGCCTGGATGCTCAGGTTCACCCCCTTGAGCACGGCCACGGAGCCATCCCCGGAGGGAAACTCGCGCCAGAGGTCCTTCACCTCCAGGAGGGCTTGGGTCATGCTGCGCTCCGCACTCAGAACATGCTCGGGCCGCGGCGGCTGCCGGTGCTGCCATTGGCGCCAGCCGCTGCCTCGCCCACCACGACCTGTTCACCTTCCTTGAGGCCGTCGAGCACCTGGGCCTGCACCCGGTTGTTCAGGCCAATGCGCACCTCGCGTGTGACGATCGTCTGCCGATCACCCTCGCCTTCACGGACACGCACCTTGTAGAGCTGTCCGCGCGCGGCTGAGTCGCTGCCCTTGCCAGCCTTGCCGTTGCGGGCGCCCTTGCCACCGCCCACCCGATCGCCCAGCGCCGTGGCCGGAATGACCAGGGCATTGTCGGCCTTGGCCAGCACCACGAACACCTGCGCCGTCATGGCGATGCGCAGCTTCTGGTCCGGGTTGGGTACATCGAACAGGCCGTTGTAGTAGATGGCCGTCGTGGACGAACTGCTACTGGTGGTCGATGTGCTCTCGCTCTGCTCGGACTCCGGCGCCGGCTCCACCGCGCGCAGGTGGGCTTCGTAGCGCCGATTGGGTTCGCCCAGGATGGTGAAGTACACCGGCAGCCCAGGCTTGATGCGCACCACATCGGCCTCTGAAATCTGGGCCTTGATCTGCACGGTATCGAGCTTGGCCAGCTTGATGATGGTCGGTGCCGACTGGTTGGCGTTGACGGTGCGCCCTTCTTCAGCGATCACGGCAACCACCACGCCGTCCATGGGAGCGGTGATGCGGGTGTAGCCCAGATTCACGCGGGCTGTGTCCACCGAGATCTGGGACTGCTGCAGTTGAGCC
>NZ_DASUIT010000156.1:0-66774 GCF_036279655.1 Aquabacterium sp.
TGATGCGCTACGACACAGAGCACAAACAACGCACCCATGACAAGGTGGTCAAGGCCGCGGCCAATGCCATCCGCTTGCAAGGGCCGGACAGGATCGGGGTGGCGGCACTGATGTCCAAGGTGGGTCTGACGCATGGCGGCTTTTACGCGCACTTCAAATCCAAGGACGAGCTGATTGCCGAAGCGATCACGCACATGTTCGATGAGCGCTATGAAACCTTTCAACAGTGCTTTCACGGCGTCTCGAAGGCTGAGGGGCTGAACAAGTACATTGACCTGTACCTCAGCATGCAGCACCGCGATCGCCGTGACATGGGTTGCCCGCTGGTCAGTCTGTCTGGTGACATGGCGCGCTTGCCGCTGGCTGCACGCAAGCGATTCTCAGTGGGCATGACGCGTTTGATCGACGCGATCACCGAGGTGTTGAAGGCCCTGGATCACCCTCATCCCGATGTGCTGGCCACGTCGACGATTTCCGAGATGGTCGGTGCCGTGGCCTTGTCTCGAGCAGTGCCGAATTCGGCGCTGGGTGAGCAGTTTCTGGCCACGGCTCGCTCGAGTGTCAAGGCTCGTTTGGGCTTGGACATGCCAGGCAGTTCCAATGTTGCCGAGTCAGCATAGCTGCCATGGGATGAGGGCGGCGTCAGTCCACTTCTGAGGCCACAGCGCACTCGGCGTTCTCCGGGCTGGCTGCACAACGGGCTTTCTTGAAGAGGTTCAGCGTACGTTTGGCATACAGACCCTGCTTGGCCCCTATGAGCCGCCCCTCTTTCAAAGAGGCCACGTAGCTCGCCAGGACCTGGGGCTCGACGTCACTCCAGACCTTCGTGGGAATCGAAGCCTCGGCCCGCTGGATGTCCTGTATCTGGCGGTCGAACTTGGCCAACCAGAACTGTCTGGATGCTTCGCCAAAACCCGTTGGCAGCTTGTCGGCGTTGAACACCATTTGCACAGTAGGGAACATGGCCGGTACTCGGACCACGGTCCCCTGCGTACCCATGCCTTTGGCCAGTTCAAATGGTTTGTAGGTGATGGCGGGAAGATGGATCATGTCCACCAGCCCATTGTTGAATTTGGTGCCGACGTTGGAGATGTCCAGCGACACCGCCTGTGCGCCCAGTTGCTGGATGAGGAGGGCTTGCGGTTTGTCCTGATCGAACACACCGATGCGCTTGCCGGCCAGTTGGTCCAGTCGCGTGTGAGTGCGGTCTCTGATCATGGGGTAGGCCGCGCCAACGGGCAGGATGCCACCCACCTCATGCTGCCCCTCTCGCATCAGCTTTGCAGCCTGAGGGCTGGAGAAGGCAGTGATAACGCGCCGCATGACATCCAGGCTGCCCGCCATGTCGACCTTGCCTCCTTTGATGACCAGGGCCGAGCCCATGCTGTCCATCGAGCCTGAGATCGCGTTGAAGGGCCGAGCCCGAAATCCTGTCGATACCACGCCAGCACATTGGCCTGCACGGTAGTCTTCCACGGCAACACGCTCGTCGGTGTAGGCCCGCAACTCGAAGGGCATGCCCAGCTTGGCCATGTGGAGGCTCTGGTCCAGCATCAGGTTGTAGATGTCGCCTGACTTGCCCAGGATGTCCCAGACGCAAAACAGGGGTTTGTCCGATTGGGCCTGCGCCGACAAGGTGAGCAGCGACAGGGTGAGTGCGAAAGCTTTCTTGATCATGTGAGTTCCTGGATGAGGATGGTGTTGAACCCTGGCCTGCAAACCAGCGTTGCTCAACATCTCCATCTGTGAAAAGTTGACACTGTCTACAATTATCAACACCAAGGTTGACGCTGTCAACTAAGCATTTCCAGTGTGACTCAATGAGGCATGAAGCGTGACTTCACTGCTTGGCCATCAGCCCAAGCTCCACCATCTGGATGACGTGTTCGATGGACTGCTCCAGCACGGTGGGCTTGAGGTTCAGTTTGTCAATGCAATTGCCATTCATCACGCCAGCCAGGCCATGCACCGTGGACCAGATGTAGAGCGCGTCGAGATCCACTCTGTCATCCATGGCCGGGGAGTTGCCATGCAGGCGGCGCAGCACCTTGCGCAGGATGTCGTAGGTGTGGATGGCGTCCCGGATCAGATCCGGGTGCTCCTCGGACTCGGCTGGCCACGGCGTGTCAAACATCAGGCGGTACTCCAGTGCGTGATCCCTCGCGTAGCTGAGGTATTGGCGCCCCAGTGCTGCGAGGTCTTCCCTGGGATCATCGAACTGGCCGCGGCCATCAAGGTGCGCTGCGAACTTCTGGAAGCAACGGCGCATCACCTCCGCCAGCAAGTGGTCGCGACTGGGGTAATGCTTATAGGGGGCTTGATGCGAAACCCCGAGCCTGCGGGCCACATCGCGAAGACTCAGGTGTTCCACACCTTTTTCGGCGATGACGTCCCTGGCGGCAATGACGCAAGCCTCACGCAGTTCGAGAGGTGCTGCTGGCGGTGAGCTCTTCTTGGTCATACGGTGGTGTCTTCGGGTTGATGGACACGCCAGTGTAGTACTTGGCAAAACCGAGGTTGACATTGTCTACATCTTTGAGCACACTGGTAGACACCGTCAACCATGGCTGTGAAATCATGACTCTTTCGCCATCGCGGCTCACGCAGATCCGGCCTGTTTTGGTCGTGTGTCTGATCACCTTACTGTCGGGTTGTGCCACGTCGACCCCTGAGCCGCCCGATGTGTCTGCCACACAAGACGCACTGTTTCGCCAGGACTCCGAGCCGCTCCCCGGGATCGACTCGACATGGTGGCGACGCTTCGACGCGCCAGCGCTGGAGGCCCTGGTTCAACGAGCACAGTCGGATAACCACGATGTTCGCATCGCCGTGCAGCGTGTACGACAAGCGCGCGCGGGTCAAACGGCAATGGCATCGAGACTGTGGCCGACGGTGTCACTCACTGGCTCTGCATCTGACGAGCGCAGTGGCCTTCCCGACCCGGTCAAACAAGGCAAGCCAGACACTCGGGCCTACCGAGGCGCAGTGGATCTGGGATGGGAGCTGGATGTGTTTGGTGCGGCACGCGCCGGAGCCGATGCTGCCGAGCTGGATGCGCTGACCACCGAGGAGGCCGCAGACGTGGCGCGCTGGATGGTGAGCAGCGAAGTCGCACGGCACTACATCGTCTGGCAAAGTGCGCGTCTGCGCCTGGCCAAGCTCGAGGCTCTGCACAAGGCACAGATGGATACCGAACGGCTCACCCGAAGTCGGGCGGACGCGGGTCTGTCCAGCCGATTTGACGTTGCACGGGCCGCAGGTGAGGTGCAATCCATCCAGGCGCAGTTGCCGCCCCTGAGAACCTGGATCGCGGTGACGGAGACTCAGTTGGCCTTGCTTGTGGGCGCCAATCCCAACCGGCCACTGCCTGAGTTGGATCACGCCGCTGCGCCCTGGCTGCCGACTCCGCCACGTTTGTCTGCCAGACAACCTGCCGAACTCTTGCTGCGCCGTCCGGATCTGCGCGTGGCGCAAAAGCAGTTCATGGCCGAAGCCGCCCGTTTGCGCGAGGCCGAGGCGGACCGATGGCCCAAGTTTTTCCTGGCTGCGGCCTTTGGGCGCCAGGATCTGCGTCTCAACGCACTGGACCTGACGCCGGTGCGCTACAGCACGGCGGCCCTGGCTTTCACCATGCCACTGTTCAACGCGGGTCGATTGCGCGCGGCGGTCGAGCAGCAGTCGGCCAAAGAGCGCATGGCCACTTTGAAGTACGAGAAGGCCGTGCTGGGTGCCGTCAAGGATGTGGACGACAGCCTTGTGGCCCTGGCCCAGGAGCGCGATCGCTCGGCGGCGCTGGACGCCACTACCCAGGAGCGGCTCAAGGGCCTGCGCCATGCGGAGTCGCTCTACCGGGAAGGGCAGATTGATCTGCTGCAAATGCTCGATGCTCAACGGTCCGTACTGGCGGCCGAACTGTCGGCCATCGATGGCCAGACGCAGATGGCCCTGAACACCGTCCAGCTCGCGTCGGCTTTGGGTGGCGGATGGCAGGACGCGCCCACCACCAGCACCCAGACATCTCCCAGCCTTTCCCCTGAAAGCTTGCCATGATTGCCCCAACCCACTTTCGCCTGTCGAAGCAGGCCCGCGCATTCACTTCGATCAGTCTGGTTCTCTGTGTGCTTGCGGCGCTGAGTGCCTGCTCGCCCCATGTCGAGAAAGCAGCGCCCCTGCCAACGGTCTATGTCACGCCTGTGCGCAACGACCAAGGTGAGGAGGTCCGGATCCTGAGCGGTGCGGTTCGGCCGCGCATCGAGAGCCAGCTTTCGTTTCGCACCGGGGGCAAGGTCACTGCCCGGCTGGTGGATGTCGGCCAGCCGGTGCGCGCGGGTCAGCCCCTCGCGCGCCTGGATTCCGCCGACTACCAACTTGCTGTAGACGCCGCCGCCGAGCAACTGCGTGCGGCCCAGGTGGATGCCACACAAGCGGCCAGCGATGCAGCGCGCTTCAAGCGCCTGCTGCTCGATGGCTCGGTGGGCGCAGCCGATCATGAGCGGCAGCAGGCCCGCGCTGATGCTGCGGCGGCACGCCTGGTTCAGGCGGAGCGGCAACTGGAGCTGCAGCGCAACCGAGCCAGCTACGCGGTGTTGGCGGCGCCCTTTGATGGCGTCGTCACCGGGCTGCACGTCGAGGCCGGTCAGATGGTGGGGGAGGGGCAGCCCGTGGTCGTGCTGGCCAGACCCGGAGAGCTGGAGGTGGTGGTGGATGTCCCTGAGACGCTCGTGGCAGGTACACGAGATCAGGTGAGCCACGCACGTATTGCGGGCTTCCCTGACTGGGTCAAACTCCATCTGCGCGAGTTGGCGCCCAGCGCGTCACCGCTGACCCGTACGTTTCAGGCCCGCTATGCGCTCGCGTCTCCTCCGCCTGGGCTGCGCATGGGTGTCACGGCCGATGTCCAGTTGGCAAAAAAAGGGGCCATTGCATCGGCTGAGCTGCCGGCAGGTGCGCTGCTAAGCACGAACCAAAAGCCCTCGGTGTGGGTGGTCAATGACCAGACTGGCACCTTGACGCGCCGACCTGTGGCGCTGCTGTCGCAGTCCACCGATCGAGTGCGTGTCACCGGCCTGCCTGATGGCGTTCTGGTGGTGTCGGCGGGCGCACAAAAGCTCGATGCGGGCATGAAGGTGCAGACAGCCATGCGCCCAGGGAGCCTGTGATGAAGTCGTTCAATCTCTCCGAATGGGCCGTCACACACCGCGCGATGGTCCTGTTCCTGATCATTGGCAGTCTGCTGACCGGTGTCTTCGCGTTCACGCGGTTGGGCCGCCTGGAAGACCCGCAGTTCATGGTGCCGACGATGACCGCCGTGGTCGCATGGCCTGGCGCTCCGGCGCAGCAGGTACAGGATCAGGTGCTCAACCGAATGGAGCGGGAACTGCAGAAGATCGAAGGCGTGGACTTCATTCGCAGCTTCTCGCGTCAGGGCTATGGCGGTGTCAACCTGTGGATGAAGGGGGGCACGCCCAAGGCTGAGCTGGAGCGCGCCTGGTATCAGGCCCGCAAAAAAATCGGCGATGTGCGCCACCAGTTCCCGGAAGGTGTGCTCGGCCCGATCTTCAATGACGAGTTCAGCGATGTCTACAGCGTGATGTACGCCATCAGTGCGGCCGACCTCAGTTGGCCCGAACTGCAAGTGCTGACCGAGGACATCAAGCGCCAGGTGCAAGCCGTGCCCGGGGTAACCAAGGTGGATGTCTTCGGGCGCCAGGCTGAGAAAGTCCATGTGGAGTTCTCAAGCCAGCGTCTGGCTTCTCTTGGCATCAGCGTGCACACCCTGATCGAGGCTCTGGCGCGCCAGAACGTGCTCAGCCCCTCGGGCGCGACCGAGGGGCGTGGTGACCAGGTGTTTGTGCGGGTTGATGGCACCCTGCGCGATGCGCGCGACGTGGCCAACGTGTCCATCACGGCCGGTGGCAAGCTGCTGCGCCTGGGTGATGTGGCCAAGGTCAGCGCAGGGCTGGAAGATCCGCCATCTTTTACCGTGCGCCACGATGGCAAGCAGGTGCTGATGCTGGCGATCACCTTTGATCAGCACGGCAACATCCTGAAGCTGGGGAGCGACCTGGAGGACCGCATGAGGGCCATCCAGGCTGGCCTGCCTTTGGGCGTGGTGGTCGAGAAGGTGGCTGATCAACCGAACATCGTGGAAGAGTCCGTTTGGGAGTTCGAGCGCTCTTTCCTGGAGGCGCTGGTCATTGTGCTGGCGGTGTGCTTCCTGTTCCTGGGGTGGCGCACGGGCATCGTCGTGGCCGCGTCCGTGCCCCTGGTGCTGGCGATCGTGGCCATCGTGATGTTGGCTGCGGGCTGGAGTCTGGATCGAATTTCTCTGGGCGCCTTGATCATCGCCCTGGGCTTGTTGGTGGACGATGCCATCATCGCGGTCGAGATGATGGTGGTGAAGATGGAGCAAGGTTGGGATCGCGTGAGCGCGGCAACCTTTGCCTACACCTCCACGGCCTTTCCCATGCTGACCGGCACCCTGGTCACGGTGGCCGGCTTCATGCCGGTGGGCTTTGCCAAGTCCATCAGCGGTGAATACGCAGGCGGTATCTTCTGGGTGGTGGGCGTGGCCCTGATCGCATCCTGGTTCGTTGCGGTGGTATTCACGCCGTACTTGGGCATCGTGCTCTTGCCCAAGACCATGACGGCGCATGGCGGCGCAGCGCACGATCCCTATGCGGGGCGCATCTATCAACGCCTGCGCAGCTTGCTGCAGTGGTGCATGGCGCACCGCGTACTGGTGCTGGTGGCCACAGGCGTTCTCTTTGTCAGTGCGGTGGCGGGCATGGGGCTGGTGCAGCAACAGTTCTTCCCGACGGCCTCGCGGTTGGAGCTGATCGTTGATCTGCGCCTGCGTGAGGGTGCCTCGTTCACAGCCACCGAAGCGCAGGTGAAACGCTTCGAGAAGCTGCTGCAAGGAGATGCCCAAGTCCAGCACGTCAGCTCCTACACAGGGGCGGGAGCGCCACGCTTCTTCCTGTCCTTGCCCATTGAATTGCCCAACCCGAGCTACGCTCAGATCGTCATCAAGACGGCCAATGTGGCCGACCGCGAAGCCGTGCGGCGTCGTCTGCTGGAACTGTTCGCAGCCGAGAAGGCATTCCCCGATCTTCGTGGACGCGTGACGCGATTTGAGTTCGGCCCGCCCGTCGGCTTCCCGGTGCAGTTCCGCGTGGTGGGCCCGGACACGGCCAAGGTCCGTGAGATTGCCTATCAGGTGCGCGACGCCGTGCGGCAAAGCCCATGGGTGCGGGACACACAGCTCGACTGGAACGAGCAAGTGCGGACCGTGCGCGTTCAACTCGATCAGGACAAGGCCAGGTTGTTGGGCATCACCAGTGCCGATGTCTCGGCCATGATGCAGACGGTGCTGAGCGGGGCACCTGCCACGCAGATCCGCCGTGGTGAGGATTTGATCGACGTGACCGTGCGGGCTGCGCCCAGAGAAAGGCTCGCATTGGAGCAACTGGGGGATGTGAGCCTGTTCACGCGCAGCGGCGCCGTGGTGCCGCTGTCGCAGGTGGCTACACTGGTGCCTACATTTGAAGAGCCGGTGCTGTGGCGGCGCAACCGCGACATGGTGCTGACGGTTCGCAGTGATGTGCAAGATGGCGTGCAGGGCCCCTCGGCCACCATGAAGATCTGGCCCTCCCTTCAGCCCATCATCGACAAGTTGCCGCCGGGCTACCGCATCGAGCAAGGCGGGGCCATCGAAGAAAGTGACAAATCCAACAAGGCGCTGTTTGCCGTGTTTCCGCTCATGCTGGTGGTGATGCTGCTGATCCTGATGGTGCAGTTGCAGAACTTCTCGCGCATGTGGATGGTGTTCCTCACCGCGCCCTTGGGTCTTATCGGGGTGGTGCCTGCCTTGTTGGCATTCAATGCACCCTTCGGTTTCGTCGCCTTGCTGGGGGTGATTGCGCTGGGCGGCATGATCATGCGCAACGCCGTGATTCTGGTGGACCAGATTGACAGCGACATCGCCTCGGGTATGCCGCAGGCACAGGCTGTGGTGGAAGCCACCGTGCGGCGCTCGCGCCCCGTGGTGTTGACGGCCGCTGCGGCCGTGCTGGCCATGGTGCCTTTGACCACCAGCGTCTTCTGGGGGCCGATGGCGATGGCCATCATGGGAGGGCTGATCGCGGCCACCGTGCTGACCCTGGTGTTTGTTCCGGCTTTGTATCTGGTGTGGATCAAACCATCTGGACACGTTCAGATCGGATGAGTAAGCTGCGTGTGGTCTAAGTTTGGAGACCTGCATGCGCCGTGAAGACCCCGTTGTGATCGTGTCCGCTGCCCGCACTCCGCTGGGCGGGTTTCAGGGTTCGTTGTCGCAACTCACGGCGCCCTTGCTGGGGGCGGCCGCCATGCGTGCCACACTGGAGCGCGCCGGTCTTGCCTCAGATCAGGTGGACGAGGTCTACCTGGGGTGCGTGCTGCCTGCCGGTCTGGGGCAGGCGCCTGCCCGCCAGGCCGCACTCACTGCCGGGCTGCCATTTGCCACGGTATGCACCACGGTGAGCAAGGTGTGTGGCTCAGGCATGAAGGCGATCATGCTGGCCCACGATGCGCTCCTGTGCGGCAGCGCGAATGTGGTGCTGGCGGGCGGGATGGAGTCGATGAGCAATGCGCCTTACCTCCTGCCCAAGGCGCGCGGGGGCCTGCGTTTGGGGCACGGGCAGGTGCTGGACCACATGTTTCTCGATGGCCTGGAAGACGCTTACGCGCCCGAGACCCGAGGCCAACTGATGGGTCACTTCGCCGAGGAATGCGCCGCCGAGTTCGGCTTCAGCCGTCAGGCTCAGGATGCCTATGCCGTCACCTCGACCATCCGTGCACAGGCCGCGGTCCAGCAAGGTGCTTTCGATTGGGAGGTCACGCCGGTACGTGAGGTGGTGCGTGGCCGGGAGACGGTGGTCACGCAGGACGAGCAGCCTTTGAAGGCTCAGGTGGACAAGATCCCTACGCTCAAGCCCGCCTTCAGGCCCGATGGCACGGTCACGGCGGCCAATGCCAGCTCGATCTCCGATGGGGCCGCAGCGCTGCTGCTGATGCGCGCCTCCACCGCCAAGGCCCTGGGCTTGAGCCCCCTGGCCCGCGTGGTGGGCCACGCCGGGCACGCGCAGGAGCCGAGGCGCTTCACCACCGCACCGGTGGGGGCGGTGCGCAAGCTGCTCACGCAGGTGGGGTGGCAGACCACGGAGGTGGACCTGTGGGAGATCAATGAAGCATTCGCCGTGGTGGCGATGGCCGCCATGCAGGAGCTGGACCTGGTGCATGATCGGGTCAATGTGCATGGCGGTGCCTGTGCGCTGGGCCATCCGATTGGGGCCACCGGCGCTCGGCTGATCGTCAGCTTGCTCGGGGCGTTGCGCCACCGTGGCTCGCAGCGTGGCGTGGCCACCTTGTGCATTGGCGGTGGAGAAGCCACGGCGGTGGCCATCGAGATGATTTGACCAGACACGAATGGAGGACCAGGACATGGACATGTCTCGCAGCGTTTTTCTGATCACCGGCGGCAGTTCCGGCCTGGGTGCGGCCACCGTGCGCATGGCGCTGGAGGCCGGTGCCCGCGTCGTGGTGGCCGATCTGGCCGAACCCCGGCCCGAGGTCTTGCCGCCTCACGAGCACATGGTGTGGGTGCGCACGGACGTCTCCAACGAGGACAGTGGCATCGCGGCTGTGCAGACGGCGGTCGATCGCTTCGGTCGGCTCGACGTGCTGGTCAATGCCGCAGGCATCGGGCCCGCCGAGAAGCTCAACGGCAAGAACGGTCCGCACCGCCTGGACAGCTTCACCAAGGTCGTTCAGGTGAATCTGATCGGCACCTTCAACATGATGCGTCTGGCCGTGCCCGCCATGATCGCCAGCCAGGCACCTGGCGATGCGGGTGATGCCTCGGCGTCACAAGGCGTGGTGATCAACACCGCCTCGGTGGCTGCGTTCGACGGTCAGGTCGGGCAGACGGCCTATGCCGCCTCCAAAGGTGGCGTGGTCGCGATGACCTTGCCGGCAGCCCGAGATCTGGCCCGCGACCGCATCCGCGTGCTCACCATCGCCCCGGGCATCTTTGAAACGCCCATGCTGATGGGCCTGCCACAGGAAGTGCAGGATTCACTGAGCGCCACAGTGCCGCACCCCGCCCGGCTGGGCCGTCCGTCCGAGTACGCGGCGCTGGTGCAGTCCATCGTGAGCAACGAGTACCTCAATGGCGAGGTCATCCGGCTGGATGGCGCATTGCGCATGGCCCCACGCTGAGGAGAACGGTCTCATCTTCTCATTCGAGGTAATCGGCAATCGCTCGCCCGAGAATGACGGCTTCATGGGCGCTGGCTTCCACGTTGTCATAGTCGTTGCTCAAGCGCACCACCACGGTGTTCTGCTTGGGCAGCACGTGGATCGATTGACCGTAAACCCCGGCGGCTGTGAAATCCTCGCGCTCGCCCTCCAGCGGCCACCAGTGGTAACCAAACCCTCGAATGGTTGAACCATCCTTGCGGGGCACATCGGTGGCGCGCCAGTTGCTGGGATCACCGGCAAACGTGGTGGCTTGGCGTACATAGTCGCGGGGCACAATCTGGCGGCCATTGAACCAGCCCGCCTGCGCATACATCTGCCCGAACATGGCGTAATCCCGTGTCGTGGCGTACAGGCAGCAAAAGGTGAACGCCGTCTTTTCCCTGTCGATCAGGACCTTGGCCTTGTCTGGCATGCCCATGGGTTGCCAGAGTTTCGTGGCGAGGTAGTCCTGATAGCGCATGCCCACAGCTTTTTCAAGGGCCAACTTGATGGCTTCAGAATTGATGCTGGCGTATTGATAGGCCGAGCCGGGTGTGAATGCGGGCGTCAATGCAGACCCCAGCGCCTTTTCGGTCAGGGTGCTGCCGCTGCGGCCAAAGCTGTAGAAGTCGCCAATCACATCGAAAAACAGCGAGTAGCGATCGGCCTCTTCGTCGTACTTGACGCCAGAGGACATCTGGAGTGCCTGCTTGAAGGTCACGCCGGCAAAGCCGTTGGCAGCCAGGCGCGGATCGTATCGGTCCATGCGATCGTTGATCGACTGGATGGCGCCGTCCTCCAGTGCGATGCCGACCAGGGTGGATAACACCTGCTTGCCGATGGACCACGACTGATGCAAGGTGGTGCGGGTATTGGGGAATCGGTGGTATTCATGAACGATCTGGCCGTTCTTGAGCACCATGAAGCTCTTGACCTTGGCCTGGCTCAGGAACTGGTTGAAGGTGCGGGCTTGTCCATTGAAGCTGTAGGTGACCTGGGTGATGTCCTTGGGCGAGCGGGCCTTGCTCAGTGTGACGGCTTGCGTCGATGCCGGGATGTCAGCGCGCGGCAGCACCACTTCTGGCAGGAACAGCGAGGGCGGCAAGGTCTGGGCATTGACGACCAGGGGTGTCGTCGCAGCGGCGGCCGTGAGAGCCAGCGCATGCAGAGGTCTGAAGGTCATTTTCATGTTGAACTTTCCTGTGTATGTGGAGGAAGACGTGGCGTGGTCATGAAGGTCACCGAGGCAGACAGGATGCGTTGTATGGCATCAAGGTCCGCTTCATTGCGAGGGGCATACACCAAGGTGTAAGAGCTTGGCAGCCGATTGAACAGGCCGGCCAGTGAGTGCAGCTCTCCCCAACGACTCTCCAGCACCGTTTGGGCATCGCGGGCGCTCAGGATCATGTGCATCGATCCATCAGAGGGATGGATGTGAGCGATCTCCCCATGAGACACCAGTGCGTGGACGTGGCCGCACTCCGGATGTTTCAGGGTGATCGCATCGTGGTGGTTCTCGAAAAAGCTTTTGGCGTAATGGACGGTGTCCTTGTTTTTCTCGACCTCTTGGTCGAACAGACGCAGCAGACGCTCAAGGTTCTCCGAGCAGGCCGTGTCACTCAGTTGGCGGTGCGGTATAGGGTACGGCGACACGTCCGGACGCCGGCCTTGGCGAGGATCCAGGGGGCCCAGATGGCCGACGGGCTCAGTCGTCATCGCCGATGCCAGGCGCTTGGGATCTCGGCCATCGCGTTTCAGCAACCTCAAAAATGACATCGCCAGCCATCCTGCGGGTGAGTGCGGCAGCCCACCTGGCCCCAGGGCCTTCCATTGCGCAAAGTCTCTGGCGATCCAGCGGACGACCACAGCAAGCGCTGCTGCGCACATCATCAGGGTCAGTAGACGGGCTGGCATGGATGGCAGGAAAGTGTGATGTCAGACGGCGATTCGGAACATTTGTTCCAGTCTTAGAATATCACAGTCGGAACGATTGTTCCATTTTGTGAGGGGCGTGATGACACGCACAAGATCGCTGGAGAAACGGCCGTCGCCGCCTGGTGTCCGAGAACGCTTGCTGGACGCAGCGGAAGCGTTGTTCGCCGAGCATGGCTTTCACGGCGCATCCATGCGAGACATCACAGCCATGGCATCCACGCGGCTGGCCAACATCAACGACCAGTTCGGCAGCAAGGAAGTGTTGTTCCAGGAGGTCATCGCGCGGCGGGCTCCGCTGATCAACGCCGACAGGCTGGCCATGTTGAGTGCGGTGCGGCCCTCCAGAAGTCCGGCTGCCGAGATCCGGGCCGTGGTGGAGGCCTTCGGGAGGCCATTGCTGGTTCGTGGCCTGGAGAGTGAAGGCTGGAGAAACTACCTTCGGCTGCTGGCTCAGCTCACCAACAGCCGGTCGGTCGTGCTGCTTCTGATCGCGCAGCACTTCAGCCCGATGGCCACCATGTTCAGTGACAGGATCGGCAAGATCCTGCCTCAGTTGACGCCACGGCAGCAGATGAACGCATACCAGTTGATGGTGTCATCGGCCATGGCAGTTTTTTCTGACAACCGGCGCATTGATGTGATGTCTGGGGGTATCGAATCGTCCGCGGACTTGGCGTCGCATTACGAGGACATGGTGAGCTTCACGACCGGTGGCATCTTGAATCTGGCCAAGCGCCGCGGTTGAGCGCGAGGTGCGCAGTCACCTGATACCTGCCGAGCCCTTGGCGGCCTGTCCAGCGCCGGGCAGACCCGATTCAGACAAAGGCACCCAGGCCGACAGGCGAGTGCCCTCGTCGGGGCTGGACGCAATGGTCATCTTCCCGCCCAGCGCTTCCAGACGGAAGCGCATGCCCCTCAAGCCGTGGCTGCCGGTAGGCAGCTTGCTGGCATCAAAGCCCTGACCGTTGTCCCAGACCTCAACGCGCACGCGGCCATCTTCGATGCTCATGAGCACCATGGCCCGCTTGGCCCGCGAATACTTGGCCATATTGGTCAGGGCTTCCTGAACAAAGCGGTACACGGTCAACTGGCGTTCTGCGCTCAAGGACACCTTGACCAACTGGTGCACGATGTCGATCTCGCAACTCTGTGCTCGCTCACTGCACAGGATCTCCAAAGCGGGCACCAGACCCAGCGTCCGCAAAGAGGAGGGCGTCAGGTCCTCGATGATGCGTCGCTTGAGTGCGATCCCTGCATTGAGTGATTCCACCAACTGGTTGAGCTTGGGCATCAACTCTGGCAGCCCGGCGTTGACCTTGGGCTTCATGAAGGTGACGTTGAGTTTGGCCGATGTGAGCAAGGCACCCAATTCATCGTGCAGCTCGCGCGCCAGGCGGGCCCGCTCATCTTCTCGTGCGCTTTGCAGATGGAGCGTCAACTCACGGAGGTCCGTCATGCGGTCGTTGACCTCCTGCTCCAGGCGGTCTCGCTCTTCACGCAAGGCGACCCGTTGGCGCTCGCCTTCCTTCTCGAACCTCCGGCTGGTCACGATCAAGGCCATGAGGATGATCGTGCTCAGGCTGGTCATCGTGATGACACCGATGCGCCCCAGAAGAAAGACGTCCCTGACCTCGTCGAGCCCCTCTGCAATGTGCCGATTGCGGTGGGTCATCACCCGTTGGACTTCGTCGCCCAGCGTCTGCATCATTTCCCGCCCGATGCCGGAGCGCACCATGTCCATCGCGCGCTCCCGGTGGCCCTCGTCATGCAAGCGCATCACCTCGCGCATCTCCGACAGCTTGTCCTCCATGCTGTCGCGGATGTTTTTTTGCATCTTCACGATGGCAGGATCGTCCGAATCGGCATCCAGCTTGTCGATCTCGTCGAGATCGTGGATGACGTCCTCTGCCGCCCGGAGGTAAGGCTGCAGGTAGATCTTGTCCTGGATCAGCAGATAGCCCCGTTTGCCGGATTCGGCCGCCGACAGACGCTGGAACGCGTGGATCATGCGCAGCCTGGCCTGTCCTTGCAGGATCAACTGGTCCAGGGCGCGTGATTGCGCCTGGTAGGAAACCTCTGTGATACCGATCAGCAGCACCGCCGCCATGACGGCCACGGGGATGCTGAGGTTGCTGTAGCGCCCCCTGGCGAACCAGGTTGCGAACACCTGCCGCATGCGGCTCCCGAAGGTGTCATCCGTCCATGAAGTCAAGCCAGCTCCCCAGGTACAAAGGCATCATTGACGGGCACTCAAGCGCTCTGCAATGTCAGCGCAATACTGGACCAGTTCTTCAAGCTCGGAGGATTTGTCGAAAACCTGGTCGGCCTTCAGCGCGGAACACCGGGCTCGCATTTCGCGGGTCGCATAGTTGGTGAGGACCACTTTACGGCAGCTCAGATCGAGCTCATTGGCATGCTGCAGGACGCCTAGACCGGTTCCTTGCTGCAAGAAGATGTCCACGACCATCAGATCCAGATCTTGCCCGTGCTGATCCAGCCACTGGCAAGCCGCCGCTTCATCGGCGGCACTGCCGATCACGGTCAAGGGCAGCATTTCCTGCAAGGTGTCTATCAAGCCTTGAAGGATCAATCCGCTGTCTTCCACCAGAAGACAGCGGACCTGACGCTCTTGACCGCCGGAATTCATGTGGATCCTATCGTGCTCAGCAGGTTTGGAATGGGGGAGGGCTTGACCTCTCATGGCGTATGTTCCACGATTTCTCTCCTGCTGAGTGTCAGACGATTCCTACTGACGGACAAGCAGCGCGTTCTTCACGCTCCTGACACCTTTGGTCTCAGACGCCAGTCGGCCTGCGATGGCCCGCTCTTCTTCGTTCTTGGCGAAGCCCGAAAGAATCACTTCGCCATTGAGGGTCTCCACCTTGACTGCGGCGGCGTCTACCAGTTTGCTTTCGACCAGCTTTGCCTTGATCTGCGTGGTGATGCCCGCATCGTCAATGTACTCGCCGACAGTGGATTGCCCGCGTGTCACGGCGCAACCGGGCATCACAAGCAGGGCCAGAACGGCGGTCATGGCCGCGATCAGTGAGTGTTGGAAGTGCTTCATCGATTTCTCCTTCAGAGGTATGTGTGGCTCACGGCCGTCATGGCGCCGTGTAGCGCGGGGGGATCTCAGCGCTTGTTGTTCATGCCCAGCATCAACAAGCCGCCACCGGTGACCAGCAAGGCCACGCCAGCCCAGACGGGCACGTTCAGTCGTTTGTTCTCCTGAACGTCGACCTGCAGCGGTCCGACCTTCAAGGCGGTGCGCTCGTCGGTGTAATTGATGCCGCCGTAGATCAGCGATAGAACGCCGACGACCAGCAAGGCCGCGCCCAGAATGCCGCTCATGCTTTTCATGTCGGTCTCCTTATTTCTTGCCGACCTGATTGCCGATGACGCCACCCACAGCGGCGCCTCCGACGGTCCCCACAGAGCTGCCTCCGGTCAGGACGGCGCCCGTGACGGCGCCGATGGCGGCCCCTGCGGCCGTGTTGCGGTCTCTGTTGCTCATGTTGGCGCAGGCCCCCATCAGGGCACACAGTCCGAGCATGGACAAAACCTGAGCGGTGCGAGTGGTGAGTGTTTTCATGATGATTCCTTCAGGGTTGTGCTTGTCACCGGGATGCGTCATTTCACGGCTTGGGGGCACCAACGGCCTCGATCACCACGCGGCGATCAGGTGCCAGGCAGGCCACCAACTTCTTGTTGCTGCCGCGCTCGGCGCCCAGGTTCTTGCAGGTGTCTCCGGTCACCGAGGCCGATTCACCTCGACCCTCCTTGAAGACCCGGCTGGCCGCGATGCCACCCGTGTCGACCAGGTAGTTCTTGATGGACTCGGCACGCCGGGTGGACAGATCCAGGTTGTAGCTGGTGCTGCCGATGCGGTCGGCATAGCCTACCGCCACCACGGCTTCCAGGTTGATGCCCTGCATCTTCTTGAGCAGACCGTCCAGCGTGGTCTTGCCTTCTGCTGTCAATGAGGCCTTGTCGAAATCGAACAAGGCATCGGCCGGGATCGTGACCTTCTCCGACGTCGGTGCTGGTGGAGCAGGCGCTACGGTGACAGGAGGAGGTGTCACGGATGGCGTTACCACGGGCGCGCTCGGCATGCACACGGGTTTGGATTGCATGGACTCTTCGCAGTAGCAGCCTGCTGGCAGGGGCAAACCTGTCACGGAAGTCGTGGCGGCCTTCTCGGGCGTCCAGTAGCCCGTTCTCCAGCACAGCCCTGTGCTGTTGCGAACGATCACCTGATCGGAGTCCGTGAGATAGGGGCTGTTGATCACATCAGGCGAGATCTTGATAGGCGCCAGCGCAGGCTGGGCATACGCCGCCATGGCTGTTGAGAAGAGGGCGAGTGCGGTCAGACGTGTGTGGATTCGATGTTTCATGCTTGTTTCCCTTGAAAGACAGCTTCAGTGTGTCGATGTATGGCGCCGTCGGATGCCAGCCAAGGGCGCAAGCCGTTGAAGGACCAGTCCGACAACGCGCGTGTTGTCAGTGAATTCCTACACCCGAGGCTAGAGGTCACCGACAGCGGCTCGGCGCCAGAGCTGTCCCAATCAAGCCATCCTGTACATCACAAGTGGAAGCCGCATGTCCCTCTATCCACCAGACGGTCAAACCACCTTGGTATTGCCGCCCGGCCTCAAGCTGACCCTGAAGGCCTTGACGGGTGCACTGGCCATCTTGGCCCTGCACTTCGGCGAGAGCATCTTGATCCCTGTGTGCCTGGCTGCATTGATCGCGTTTTGCCTGAATCCGCCAGTGAACTACCTGCGTCGGCTGGGCATGCCGCGCAGCCTGGCCGTGTCCACCGTGACGTTGACGGTCACGGGCTTGCTGGCGGGCGGTGTCTTTTTGATGACTGGCAACGTGATCGACATGGGACGCAACATGGCGCAGTACCAGCGCAATGTGGAAGTCAAGCTCAAGCATGTCAGGCAGGACGTCAGTGCCAATGGCTCATTCCGGTCTTTGGGGCGCATGACCACGGCCATCGAGACGGAGTTCTCGGCACTGGCCAGATCGCTCACACCGGCGTCCGTGCCAACTGCGACACGTCAGATCGCAGGATCTGTCACGGTGGTCCAGAAACCTTCTCAAAGTGTCACCTTGGTGGGAACGCTGCTGGATCCTTTGCTCACGGCCGGCATCGTGCTGGTTCTGCTGGTGTTCATGCTGCTCGACCCGGACGATCTGCGAGACCGTCTGCTGCGCCTGTCTGGCACACGCCTCTACCGCATGACCGATGCAATCAAGGAGGCCGGCGAGCGCTTGCAGAGCTATCTGGGTGCTCAATTGCGCTTGAACCTGGGCTATGGCGTCGTACAAGTGCTGGCTTTCAGCGCGCTGGGTTTGCCGGGCGCCCTCATGTGGGGGCTGCTCTCGGGTGTCATGCGTTTCATTCCGTATGTGGGCCCCATCGTGGCAGCCATTTGCCCGCTGATGGTGGCTGTCGCAGTGCAACCCGACTGGGGCTTGTTCCTGGGTGTCATCGCGGTCATCGTCGTGATGGAACTGGTCACCAACAATGTGCTCGAGCCCTGGTTGTATGGCAACAGCACAGGCATGGGGTCCTTGTCGGTGCTGCTGTCAGCGGCATTCTGGACAGCCCTTTGGGGCCCTGCCGGACTGATCCTGTCCATGCCGCTGAGCATTTGCCTGAGCACCTTCGGGCGTCACTTTCATCAGTTGGCGGCGTTCGACATCCTGTTGGGCAACTCACCGGCCATGCCTGCCTCCACTCGGCTGTACCAGAGGCTGCTGGCATCTGACGAGGGCGAGAGCGAGCACATCGCCAGGAGCCACATCACCGAACATGGATGGGCCCATTTCTGTGACCAGGTGGCCTTGCCAGCGCTGGCCTTGAGCCGCTACCAGGAGCGTGACCGCTGTGATGCCGTTCACCGCATTTCGGTCACCACTGCGATGAGCTCACTGTTGGACTCGCTGGAGGTGCCGTCTTTGAACAAGGAGGTGCACGCCACCATCTGGTGCATCGGCATGCAAAGCGACGCCGATGATCTGGCAGCACGCATGCTGTGCCGCAGTCTCACAGAACAAGGGCTCCAGGCCCGGCAGGCCAAGCTCTCGGCACTTCAGCAGGATGACGCACCATGGCCTCCGCCCGAGGCGGTCATCTTGATCGGGTTTGCGCAACCCCATCCGAAGGTGCTGGAGGCCATGGTCACCAAGATTCGGAGGGCCTATCTCAGATGCCGTATCGTCATCAACCATCCGCAAGGCGCTGATGTGTCTCTGAGCAGCCATGGCGCGGTGGGGGACTGGCGTCAGTCCAAGGCTCTGAGCTTCGAGGAGCTGTCTCTGCTGATGAGCCCTTTGCCTCCGGAGGTGACGTCTGCCAGCAGCGCAACGACACCTCACACGAGCCCATCAGCTCAGGAAATAACCGGATGGCTCGTTGACGTGGACGACAGGGCTCTCATTGGATCAAGCCATTCTTGAGCGCGTAGTACGTGAGGTCACTGTTGGTGGACAGGTTGAGCTTTTCCATGACACGTGTGCGGTAGGTGCTGACGGTCTTGACGCTCAAGGCCATGGCATCGGCCATGGCGCCCACGGTTTCACCTTTGGCCAGCCTGAGGAACACCTGAAACTCTCGCTCGGACAGCAATTCATGGGGTTGCTTGTCACGTTGTGATTCGCCCAGACCATTGGCCAGCAACTCGGCAACCGCCGCAGTGATGTACTTTCGACCTCTGTAAACGGTGCGAATGGCCTGGATGATCTCGGCTGGATCGCACTCCTTGTTGAGGTAACCCGAGGCACCCAATTTGAGCAGATGGGTGGCGTAGTGCTGTTCCGGATAGCCGCTCAGGATCAGAACGGCCAGGTCAGGAAAGCGGGCTTTGATGGCAGACAGGGCGTCCACGCCACTCTGGTCGGGCATGGACAGGTCCATGATGAGGACGTCCACCTCACCGCCTCTGGCCAGCTCCAGTGCTTCCAGGCCATTGGCCGCCTCACCTACCACCCGAAGATCGACCTGTTCAACCAGGTACTGCTTCAGCCCCGCACGGACAAGGATGTGGTCGTCCACCAGCCCAACTCGAATCATCTTGCCGCTCCTTCGATGCAGTCGCTGCAGTCTACCGGCAAGTAGGCACAGTCTGACAGGTCGATGACCTTCCGGCTGACTTCCGGACACGGTGCTGACTGGCGCTGCCCATGGATAGCGGCGCCTAAAGTGAATGCATCGCCATCACCGTGGTGGCGACCTTCGAGGCCCCCCTCTACATCAGGAGTTCACCATGTTGCACTACGCCGTTGTTTTCTTTGTCATTGCATTGATTGCCGCCGTGCTGGGTTTCGGGGGCCTTGCCTCTGGTGCCGCCGGAATCGCCAAGATTCTCTTTGTGGTCTTCCTGGTCATGGCCGTCATCTCGTTCCTCATCAACATGGTTCGCGCCTGACTCGTCAACATCATCCAGTCAAGGACTCTCCGCGATGATCCGGCAAGGTCCCATCATGTCCGCCCGGATGGCCTCAGCAACCGGTGCCGCACTCGCCGTCGCTGCAGGCTATGTGGCTAAGCGTCGCAAAGCCAAACGCTGGTCGTGGGCGTGGCCGTACAAGCTCATCGCGTGCTTGAGCAGTGAGGGCCCTTGTGTGTCGGGCCCGTCGTGCATCACGACCTTGTCCGGTCGCACAATGGCCAGCCAGCCGACGGGCACCACCGACGGTATCAAGCCTCCGCCGAGGTCTTCCCAAAGACTGAGCGAGGATGTTCGTGCCATGTGCCCACGTGGGTTGATCTGAATGAAGCTGCCACCGCGCTCCGCCCATGCCTGCGCGATCGCTGGCGCGATCCCTGCCGAGGGGTCCACCCCAAAGCCCACCATGACCAGACCGGTCCCCAGCACATCGTCGCTCAGCATCACCTCGCCACCGGCTTGAGGTTTGAGCCAGACTTGCGGCATCTGCTCCCCACGCCGCAGCTTGGCTCCTCGCACAGGCTTGACGAAGCACCCTGCCTTGAATCGGTTGGCCGGTTTGATCTCCAGGTTTTCAAACAAGCATCTCAGCCTGGGGATGCGGGTCATGACCCGCATCAGGCCATGGGTCATGAAGGCCGCTGCATGGTTGCTGGGCATGACCAGTCGCCCCATCAGCTTGGCCAGGTTGATCATGGCCTTGGCATGTGGGCGCCGCTCCTGGTCGTAGGTGTCAAGCACGCTCGGTTGAGCCCGACCATGGCAGACCCAGGACAGTTTCCAGGCCAGGTTGGCCACATCGCGCAAACCGGCGACCAGGCCTTGCCCCACAAACGGCGGGGTGATGTGCGCGGCGTCGCCCACCAGAAACACACGTCCCACCTTGAACTGATCGGCCACTCGCGCATGGAATCGGTACACCGCCACGCGCTCGATCTCGATGTCCTGTCCTTGGGTCCATGGCTGCAGCAGGCGCTTGACCATGTCGGGGTGCTCCATCTGCTCCCGGGTCTCGCCAGGGTTGAGCTTGAACTCCCAGCGCTGACGCCCGCCTGGTGCCACCATGTGAGGGGTGGGGCGGTGTGGATCGCAAATGAACTCGACGTGGTCGATGGGGGTTGGCAGTTGTTTGGCATCGACCACCAACCAGTCTTCTGCAAAGGTCTTACCTTTGAATTCCTGCCCCAGGATGCGGCGAACCAGCGAGTTGGCCCCGTCGGCACCCACCACGTAGCGCGCACGGACTTGGCGCGACTGGCCATCGTCGGTCTGAAGTTCAGCGGTGACACCGTCCGCATGCTGGTTCAGTGACGCCAGGGACACCCCCAGAGCGACGCTCACGTGGCGGCTGTCCTGCAAGCGAGCGCGCAGCACACGCTCCAGCTCCGGCTGGAAGAACGTGACCAGTTTGGGATGCCCATCCACAGAGCCCGCCGTGACCGCGCGGCTGTATTGACCAAACAACGGCGAGTGCATGCGCACCTCGGGGATGGCCACTTTGTCAAAGGCGTCGTCCTCGAGGCCGCACATTTGCAGCACACGCAGGGCTTCGTTGTCCAGGGCGATGGCGCGAGGTGCCAGGAAGATGTCCTGGGCCTTGTCGATCACCAGGGTCTTGGTGCCATAGCGGTTCAGCAGTTGTGCCAAGGCAGCCCCAACGGGCCCCATGCCAACGATGAGGACATCAACTTCAGAGGGGATGTGAGACATGTGTGCTCCGGACTGCGCTCAAGCAGTCGTGAGAATCGCGCGACCCGCGCGTTGTTGGGCGACGTGCGCAAAGGCCTGCTCGCCCTGCGCAAGTGGAACGATCAAACCCAGAGGCAAGTGCAGGCCCATCTGGGCGTCCAGCAGTTGCTGCAAGGCGTCCAGTGCCTGGCCGCTGGGCTGAAAGATGGTCCAGGCATAACGTGTGCCGCGGCCTCCTGTGGCCAAGGCCAGGTCGCGCATCGCCGACCATGCGCGAAACGCCCGCCATCCGCCTCTGATCCAGCCATGCGTGTCGATGCTGTCCAGCAGGGGGTGCACGGTGGTGGCGTGGCCCATGGCGCCGGGCTTGAGGCGGCTGATCAAGGCCGCATCGTCTGGCCAGGCCGCAAAATTGAGGCTGACGTCATGGCAAGTTGGCAGGGTTGACAAGGCCTGACGCGTGCGATCCAAGACGCTGGCTGCGCCCAGGCTTTTGCAGGTCTGGACATGCGGTGTGCTGCAGATGGCCGTGACCCGTGCTCCCCATCGGTTCAAGACCTGCAGCGCCAGTTGTCCCAGACCACCCGAGGCCCCATGAACCAGCACTTCCTTGCCTTTGGCGTTGTGTTGATCCAGGCCCACGCTTTGAAGCGCCAGCCAACAGGTGGTGAAGGTGTAGGGCAGGGCGGCCAGCTCTGGCGAGCTGTAGTTCGCCGGTGCGGCCCGCAGGTGCCTGGCCTGTGCCAGAACATGGCTGGCATGCGCACCCCGAGGGCCCGTTGGCAACAGGCCGAACACACGATCTCCCGGGCGCCATGTGGGCTCGCCCGGGCCGACCGCCTGAACGATGCCTGTCAGGTCATTGCCCAGGGCCAGGGGAAAACTGGCAGCGTGTTTGAGCGCGAGCACCCGTCTGCCATAGCCGGTCGACCGCTTGGCGTCGATGGGATTGACGGAGCTGGCCTCCACGCGGACCAGCACCTGACCTCGTCCCGGGGCGGGAAGGTCGCATGGCAGATACAGAAATCGAGCCGGGCGGCCCGGTGCCTCACAGAGCAACTGCTGTGCATGTGTCATGCCGCGATCACCTTGCTGCGCTGGCTCCCCAGATCCAATGCCCCGTCATCCGTGCGGATGCTCAAGGTCATCACGTCGGTCGGTTGCAGGTACTTTGGGTTGCGCAGGCCGCGCTGGATGAAGAACTTCCACTTGGTGGGCTCTGACAAGATACGGTTGGCCACCAACATGGACAGCTTGCCAGGGGCTTTGGCCGCGCAACCGGCGGGCGTTCCCGTCGCAATCAGGTCACCAGCATGGAGGTTCTGCAGCGCGGAGAACTCGCTCACCGTGGCGTGCGGTGGGTGCAGCATGTCTCGGCAATAGGTGTCCTGGCGGACCTGGCCATTGACGCTCAGTTGCATGTGCAACTCGGGCCAGCGTTGCCACTCTGCTGGCTCCAGCAAGAGCAGCACGGGCCCGGTCGGGCCGAAGGTGCGGTAGCTCTTGCCCTTGTAGAACTGGCCTTGAGGCAATTGCACATCACGCGCAGAGACATCGTTGACGATCGTGATGCCCGCCAGCACCTCATGCAGTCGGTCGGGCTGGACCTGGACGCCGGCAGTCAGATCGCGCCCGAGCACCAGGCCCAGCTCGATCTCATAGTCCAGCAGCTTGACGTGGTTAGGGCGAACGACATCGTCGTAGGGCCCTGTCAGCGAGGACGATGCCTTGGTGAAGAAGGTATTGAAGGGCATGTCGGCCGGATCCATGCCGGACTCGCGCACGTGGCTGCCGTAGTTCACGCCCTGACAGAGGAACTGCTGGTTCGTCGTGATGGGTGACAGGACCTGAACCTCATCGATGGGCACGGTGGCCTGCGCAACCGTCATGGTGCGGGCCTCGATTTGCCCATGGCGGATGAGGTCTGCCGTTGTGACGTACCTGCCTGGCAAAGGTGCGATGCGACGGTCAAACAAGACGCCCCAATGGGCATGCTCTGGCTGATCGGGTGGGGTGTATCGAACAAGTGGAGTGGCCATGTTTGACTCTGTGATGTGAATGGGAATGAATGAGATGACCGGGGGTCATCGCCAGGGGCGGGCCGGGGTGTCCATCACCCGGCCCATCATCAGCAGGCGCTTCAAGCTCACGCGGCCCGTACGCAGCAGCTGGATCACCCGCCACAGCATGGCGGGTGTCTTGGCGGGGAACATGCTGGCGGGGACGTCCTCGCCCCAAGTCCAGAGTGCACTGGTGGTGAAGGGCCCATAGTGAGGTTCGCGGTCGGCCGTGAAGACGTCGCCATCGGTGTAGTGCTCGAACGCATAGCCATCGGGATCCCGCCAGTAGTCGAACAACTGGCTGCCCAGCAAGTGCCGCCCGATGCCCCACATGTGGTCGTGTCCATTGAGGCGCAGCACTTGCTGGCCCTGACCCAGGGCATCCAGGTCGTTGACCTCCCAGGCGCTGTGTTCATAGCAGGCTTCCAACCCTCCGGCGATGACCACCGTGTGGTGATCGGCGGGCGTGTCACCCAGATCCAGGCGGAAGAAGGTCAGGAAGGGGGCGCCGTCATCGAGATACTGGACATCTGAGGGGATCACACCCAGGTGGCGCATGTACCAGTCCGCCATGGTGTGGAAGTCTGTGGTTTGCATCACCACGTGTCCCAGGCGCCCCACGGTCGCCGGTTCGATGTCCGTGCGGACCGTGGTGTTCACGCGAAGCGTCTGGCCCAGGGCATTCATGTGCTGGTGCATGGGCTCACGCAGAGGCAAGGGGTCCACCGTGCCCCAATCGGTGATCAACCAGACTTCGTTGCCATCCGGATCGAGCAGGCTCACACCACGACCACCGCCGGGCACGGCATGGGCCGGCAAAGACTGAGCGCCGCATTCGCGTTGGAGGCGCTCGAAATCGGTGTCTGGCGCCACCGTGAAGGCCGCACCCACGTAGCGGGCGGTCTTGGCCCTGCGGGCGATCAGGACGGCCGGTGCAGGGCCGGCGCCGCGCATCACCAACAGGTCTTTCGTGCGCGAGACGGTGATCAATCCGAAGTCGGTCCAGAAGCGCTGCGCCTCATCCAGGTTGACTTTGTCAAAACGAAGAAAGGCCAGTTGGGTGGCTTTTTGCATGGCCGGGGGGCGCGCAAGCTTGCGCACGTGCGCGGGCAAGGCGCTTTCGGGGTATTCGGGCGGGGTCCTCAAGACCTGGGTGTGGCTCATAGGTGTGTGGGTGCTTGCCGGATGGGCTTGTGGTCGCTCAAGAATTGAACTAATAATGACACAAATGTCATTATGACGTTTTTGTCGTTTTCCCTGATCGAGATCAGCTAATCTCTCGACATGAGCACACTTGAACCTGATTTCCGCACCCGCGTGGCGGCAGAAAAACGCGAGCGCATGCGCACCCGCCTGATCGAGGCGGCCATGGAGGTCTTCTCGTCAAAGGGCGTTGACGCCACGGTCATTGAGGACCTGATCGAGCAGGCGCAGGTGTCGCGTGGCACCTTCTACAACTACTTCCGCACCACCGAAGAGGTGATGGCGGCGGTGCTGCAGGCGGTGGGCAATGAACTGTTGTCTCTGGTGGACCTGGCCATTGCCGATCGAGCGGACCCGGCTGAGCGCCTGGCCTGTGGCGTGCGCATGGTGCTACACACGGCGAAGCACTTCCCACACGCGGGGCGCTTCATCTCTCGGGTGGGCGTGACCCGCAGCCTGGACCATCTGCCAGCGCTGGGCTATCTGCTGCGCGATCTGCTGGAGGCCACCGCAACGGGGCGCTTCAAGCTGGCCGACCCGATGCTGGGCCTGGATCTGGTGGTCGGCACCACCAGTGCGGCACTGTCATCACTGGGGATGCGCCCGGACCTGACCGATTCCTACCCGCAGGAGATCACTTTTCACATCCTCCTGGGCCTGGGCATGAGTCGCGCGGCCGCCCGCAAGTTGGTGGACAAACCCATCGGGGCGGTGGAGCTCCCGCCTGAATCCCTGCTCGTGCGAACGCTGAACAGATCACCTCAACACGCCTGACCCCCGCCGCTTATGAGTCCATCACTCCATGAGATCGACGAACCATCACGCCGCAGTGCCTTCAAGGCAGGTGCTGCCGTGCTGGGTTCCTTGTCCTTGCCCACACCTGCTGTGGCGGCCACGGCACGCTCGGGCAACGGTGACATGCCCTCCACCAGACCTTCTGCAAAGGCACGTGCCATGGCGATTCACGCGGCTCGCTTTTCCTACCAAGGCCGCATCCAATGGGGTCTGGTGTCCGGCAAGCGCATCACGCCACTGCCCGGTGAGTTCGCCACGACGGCCGATTTCGTCCAGGGCCATGACGTCGGCGCCTTGCGTGAATTCGCGGCATCCAATGCGGCGAGCCGAAACACCCTGGCCCTGGGTGAGGTCCAGATCCTCTCGCCAGTGACGCGCAACCAGCAGTTTCTTTGCCAAGGCGCCAACTACCGCCAGCACATGATCGAGTCAGGTTTGGACCCCGATGCCAAGACCTACAACATGATCTTCACCAAGGCGACCAGTTGCATCGTTCCGGCCGGCAGTGATCTCGTCAAACCGGCGCGCGTTCGGTTTCTGGACTATGAGATTGAGCTGGGCTTGATCCTCAAGCGCGATGTGCTGGCCAAGACCGTGGTCACTGACGAGCATCTGCATGAGTTCGTTGCGGGGCTTGTCATCGTCAACGACTACTCGGCTCGGGACATCCAGATTCCAGAGACACAGTTCTACAAAGGCAAGAGTTTTCGCACCTTTGGCCCCGTCGGTCCGTTCCTGTGTCTGCTGTCGCCACAAGACATGAAGCATTTGGGCCAGCTGCAACTCACACTGACCGTCAACGGCCAGGTGAGGCAAAAGGACACCACCGCCAACATGGTGTTTGGGCCGGCGGAAACCTTGACCGAGTTGTCAGGCGTTCAAGACCTGTTTGCGGGCGACCTGTTGTCCACCGGCACGCCAGCAGGATGCGCCTTGTCCGTGCCATCGCCCTTCAAACAACGCATGGGTGCGTTGCTGCCAGAAGCGACCAAATGGGCGATCTTCAACAAGGTACAGGAAGGTCGCCAGGAGTACCTCCAGGTGGGGGATGTGGTGGAGGCACGGATTCAAAGCCCGGACGGCGTGATTGACCTGGGTGTGCAGCGCAACAAGGTGGTCAGGGGTACTTGAGGTGATCGGCGTTAGCCTGACGTCTGCACAACCACCGCATGAGTCGACGCTTTCCTGAGGCGTTTGGCGGCGTACATCTCTGCATCGGCCTGCGCGATCAGTGTGGCCGGATCCCGCCCCATCGCGGGTGCGTACACAACGCCAAAACTGGAAGACACACGGGCCTGCTGTCCCCCTGTCACCACCACAGGCTGAGCAATGGCCTGTCGTGCACGGTCCAGAACGACTTGCGCTTCTGAGGTGGCCTTCAGTTGTGTGAGCACCAGAACGAACTCGTCGCCACCCAGCCTCGCGACAGTGTCGTGAGCGCGAACGCAGGCCATCAGGCGCTGTGCGATGGCTCGCAACAGGTCATCCCCGGCTTCATGCCCCAAGGTGTCGTTGACCGCCTTGAATCCATCGAGATCCGCGAAGCAGATGGCCACCAGATCCCCACGTCGTTCGGCCGTTGCGACCGCCTGGTGAAGCCGGTCAGTCAACAGCATCCTGTTGGGCAGCCCGGTCAGCGCATCGTGGAAGGCCATGCTCTCCACATGCTGCTGGTAGTGCTTCATGCGGGTGATGTCGTGGAACATCCACAGCGATTCGCCCGTCTTTTCCGACAGCAAGGCACCGTTCAGGTCGATCCACAGGTGTTCACCCGACTTCTTGACCATTTCCACCTCGGTGCGATAGATATCGCCTTTGACGATGGCGGGGTAGGCCTCCTTGCCGACGCGATCGTGTTCCTCCTGCGTGGCATAAAACAGGCGGCTGGGCTGATGGGTCAATTCACCAGACGCATAGCCAAACAACTGCTCGAACGCGCGGTTGGCCCACACACACTGTCGATCCTTGAGCTTGATGATGCCGAACAATTCGTTGTCCAGCATCAGGTGCTGCTGCTGGTTGGCCTCTGCCAGCTGTTGCTGGGCCTGCTTGCGCTCAGAGATGTCATGCAGGAAGGCTGCATACACCCGGCCACGACTGCGCGAGGTCAAGGTGGTGATGGTCACCTCACAGGGGATGCCTGTGCCGTCACGCTGGATGGCTGGTAGTTCGAGCCGTTGGTTGAGGACGCGTCCTTGCCCCGTCTCGCTCAGGTGATGCATGCCCTTGCGATGACTGTCGCGCAGGGACGGTGGAATGATGAGGTCTTCAAGCGCTCGCCCAACGGCCTCGTTTCTTGACCAGCCAAAGGTCTCTTCGGATTGACGATTCCATTCGACGATGACGCCGGCCTCATCGATGCAGATGTAGGCGTCATGGGCGTAGGTCAGCACGGCCTGCAGATCGGCCTCACGGTCGGCCAGGGAATCGTTGACCCGTTGCAACTCGGCCGTGCGCTGGATCACCCGCTCCTCCAGCTCCACCTGGAGCTGGCGCAAAGAGTCTTCCGCGGCACGTCTGGCGGTGATGTCTTCGATGATGGCGACAAAGTGGAGCGGCTTGCCCCCGGGATCTCGCACCAGGGTCACCGTCAGGTTGCACCACACCACAGAGTCATCCGGGCGCAAATAGCGTTTTTCCAGTGAATAGTGTTCAAAGTCACCCGCCAGCAGTTGCTGAACCAGATCCAGGTCCGCAGAGAGATCATCCGGGTGGGTGATGTCCTGGAAGGTGATCTGCAAAAGCTCATCCTGGGGCCGCGCGAGGATGTCGCAGAGCTTCGGATTGATCCGAAGCCAGGTGCCGTCGAGGCTGACGATGGCAATGCCGATGGCCGCGTGATCGAAGGTGGCGCGATAAAGGCTCTCCTGCTCAGACACCGCCTTCAAGCTCGCGTCGGCGAGTTGCCCTGCGCGCACGGCGGTTTCGCGGTTGAGGATCTCGCGTCTGACGATATCGGCCAGGTCCGTCAGCAAGGCGATTTCCTGTGCTGTGAAACTGCGGGGCTTCTGGTCGATGACGCACAAGGTGCCGATGGCGTGACCATCGCTGGTGCGTATCGGTACACCCGCATATGCCCGGATGTGGGGTGAATCGATCACCAGGGGGTTGTGGACAAAGCGTTCATCCTGCTGCGCATCAGGCACCACCATGGGGGCATCTTCCACAATGGCGTGGGCGCAGAAGGCCACCTCGCGGGGCGTCTCCTGAACCTCGAGTCCGATGTTGGATTTGAACCATTGCCGGCTCGCATCGATCAGTGACACCACGGCAATGGGCGTGCCCAGCAGGGTTGACGCCAGGCGCGTCAGGGAGTCGAAAGCGGCCTCGGGGGGTGAGTCCAGCAACTTGAGCTGATGAAGTACGGCCAGTCTCTCGTGTTCGTCAGAGGGGAGCGGTGCAGTCGTCATCATTCATGTACAAAGGTGGGTGGACTCCGTCACGGATGGCTGTCATGGAGTGTGAGCCACAAGCCGTCTGACATCAAGCCGCGTGCAGATAAAATCCACCACCCTCTGAATGAGCCTTTGACCTGATGACCCAGTCCTCCGACGAATACGCCATGCGCATCGCGCTGGATCAGGCGCACAACGCCTGGCTGGCCGGCGAGGTGCCTGTCGGTGCGGTGATCATGCGGGAGGGGCAGGTGTTGGCCACGGGCTACAACCGGCCCATCACGACGCACGATCCGACAGCCCATGCCGAGATCGTGGCTTTGCGTCACGCCGCACAGTTGCTGGAAAACTACCGTCTGCCGGAATGCGAGCTCTTCGTCACGCTGGAGCCTTGCGCGATGTGCGCCATGGCGCTGATGCATGCCCGCTTCAAGCGGGTGGTGTTTGCCGCGCACGATCCCAAGACAGGCGTGGCGGGCTCGGTGCTGGACCTCTTTGCGCAGACCCAGTTGAACCATCACACCCTGGTGCAAGGCGGCGTGATGGCAGAGGCCAGCAGCCGCATGCTCAAGGCTTTCTTTGCCGAGCGGCGGGCGCAGATCCGTGCAGAGCGGGATGCCCGCCGTGCGGCCGGGCTGATGCCTGAGATGGAGGGCCTGTCGGGGCCGATCCCCGTGGGTGAGGCGATCGAGGTAGACCCCGGGGACTCAGGGGACTTCAAGACCCCCTGATGCCCTATCTGGCTCAGTTGCCCTTGGCGACACCGCCGAAGCGCTGGGCCAGTTGATCCTCAGCAAACAGGGGGCGCTTGAGCGCCTCGATGGAGCGACCTTCCGTGCCCTTGCGACGGCGGATCTCCTGAACCATGTCCAGTGCCGACTTGTCGCAGGGCGGCAGGTCTAGATCCGTGGTGCTCAGGGGCGTCACGCGCGCTCCCCAGCGGATGAGGTGGGAGCACCAGGTCAGGCCGGCGCCAAAGGCAGGCAGCAGGATCAGGTCGTGGGGTTTGATCACGCCGGTTTCAGCGGCCTCGACCAGGGCCACCACGACGGTGGCGGCCGACATGTTGCCGTACTTGTGCACGGTCAGGAAGACCTTGTCCATGTCGGCGCCGGCCCGCTTGGCCACGGCCTCGATGATGCGCAGATTGGCCTGGTGCGGCACCACCAGGTTCACATCACCGATGGTGACGCCGCACTTGTCGAGCACGGCGCTGGAGGCCTGGCTCATGCCCTGAACGGCACGCTTGAAGATGTCCTGGCCTTCAAAATCCCAGAAGTTGTCGCCCAGGTAGGCGCCCTGGTTGGTATAGAGCCCACCGATGCCACGCAGACGCAGGGTCTGGCGGGCATCGCCGTAGCACCCCAGGGATTCGCCGATCACGCCTTCTTCGGCATCGGTGGCCTGCAGAACGACCGCGCCGGCACCATCGCCAAAGAGCACGGCCACACCGCGGTTTTCCCAGTCCATGAAGCGCGAGATCAGCTCGACCCCCACCACCACGGCATTGCGCACGACACCGGTGCGGATCATGGCGGTGGCCGTGCTCAAGCCGTACATGAAGCTGGTGCAGGCGGTGTTGATGTCGAAACAGGCGGCGTTGGTGGCGCCCAGCAGGACCTGCAGGCCGGACGCTTCATTGGGCACGCCTTCGTCGCCCGTGCAGCCGCCGTAGACGATCAGGTCGATGTCGGCGGGCTGCAGGCCGGCGCAGGCGATGGCGCGGGCGGCCGCCACATGGGCCATTTCGTTGCCGCTGACGTGCGAGATGCGGCGCTCTTTCATGCCGGTTCGCTGGACGATCCACTCATCGGTGGTGTCCATGAAGGTGGCAAGGTCGTGGTTGGTCAGGGTGGCGGGGGGGAGGCATTTGCCCCAACCTGTGATGGCCGCGTGACGCATAGTCAAAATCTACTTCTCGAAGGGACCAAAAAAAGGCAGCTTACGCTGCCTTTGCGTGATCTGCCAGATCACATACCCGCATAGTTCGGACCGCCGCCGCCTTCGGGCGTGATCCAGACGATGTTCTGGGTGGGATCCTTGATGTCGCAGGTCTTGCAGTGTACGCAGTTCTGGGCGTTGATCACCAGCTTGTCCTGGTTGTCGTCGGTCTTGACGAACTCGTACACACCGGCCGGGCAGTAGCGCGACTCGGGGCCGGCGAACTTGGCCAGGTTGGTCTGCACGGGCACCGATGCGTTCTTCAGCGTCAGGTGGGCCGGCTGGTGCTCGTTGTGGTTGGTGTTGGAGATGAACACCGAGCTCAGGCGGTCAAAGGTGATCTTGCCGTCCGGCTTGGGGTAATCGATCTTGGCGCACTGAGCGGCCGGCAGCAGACGGGTGTGATCAGCCTCGGCACGGTGGATCGTCCACGGGGCTTCCTTGATGCCCAGCTTGGGCAGCAGCCAGTGTTCGATGCCGGTCATGACCATGCCGACGTACATGCCCTTCTTGAACCACTGCTTGAAGTTCTTGGACGTGTTGAGTTCTTCCTTGAGCCAGCTGTTTTCGAAGCCGGTGACATAGGCGCTCAGCTCATCGCTCTCGCGGCCGGCGGAGATGGCTTCGAACAAGGCTTCGGCGCACAGCATGCCGGTCTTCATGGCAGCGTGCGAGCCCTTGATGCGGGCTGCGTTCAGGAAGCCGGCATCGCAGCCCACCAGCGCGCCGCCAGGGAACACAAACTTGGGCAGAGACAGGATGCCGCCGGCCGTGATGGCACGGGCACCGTAGCTGATGCGCTTGCCGCCTTCGAGGTACTGCTTGATGCTGGGGTGAGTCTTCCAGCGCTGCATTTCCTCGAACGGGCTCAGCCAGGGGTTCTGGTAGTCCAGGCCCGTCACGAAGCCCAAGGTGACCTTGTTGTCTTCGAGGTGATAGAGGAAGCCGCCGCCGTACGTGGACGTGTCCATGGGCCAGCCAGCCGTGTGGACCACCAGGCCGGGCTTGGCCTTGGCGGGGTCGATCTCCCACAGCTCTTTGATGCCAATGGCGTAGCTCTGCGGGTCCTTGCCGTCGTCCAGCTTGAACTTGGCAATCAACTGCTTGCCCAGGTGGCCGCGAGCGCCTTCAGCGAAGATGGTGTACTTGCCGTGCAGTTCCATGCCCAGCTGGAAGTCGCCGGTGGGTTCGCCCGTCTTGTCGATGCCCAGGTTGCCGGTGGCGACGCCCTTGACGGAGCCGTCGTCGTTGAACAGCACTTCAGCCGCAGCGAAGCCGGGGAAGATCTCGACGCCCAGAGCTTCGGCCTGCTGACCCAGCCAACGCACCACATTGCCCAGGCTGATAACGTAGTTGCCTTCGTTGTGGAAGTTGTTGGGAATCAGGGCTTGCGGTGTGGCCATGGCGCCGGTCTCGGTCAGCACCAGGACCTCGTCGGCGGTGACCGGCTGTGTCAGCGGGGCGCCCAGTTCCTTCCAGTTGGGGAACAGCTCGTTCATCGAGATCGGGTCCATCACGGCGCCCGACAGGATGTGGGCACCAGGCTCGGAACCCTTCTCGAGCACGACGACGCTGATGTCCTTGCCGGCTTTTTCAGCCAGTTGTTTCAGACGGATGGCGGTGGACAGGCCAGCGGGGCCAGCGCCCACGATCACGACGTCATATTCCATCGATTCGCGGGGGCCGAACTGCTCAAGGATTTCCTGGGGCGTCATCGTGTTTCCTTCGGGGCAAGAAAGGTGTCTGCGCGGGCGCACAGCAAAATGCAAAGCCCGGCATTGTAGTTCGTTGTGAGGACTGGTCAGCCGCGCCATTCTGGCAGAAAAAAGCACGACCGTTCGAAAAAGTCAGCCTCGAACAGGGGGGATGCAGGAACCTGGGCCTGCCAGGCGGGCCGGATCACCGAATTTCATGCCGCTTGACTCTGCATCTGCTACAGGGTTTCAAATGGAGGTCATGAGCACATCACCATCGAACCCGCCGCCACCCGAAGGCGCCCACTGCGCCAGTTCGGGCTGTTGCGCCTGCGAGGGGGAGTCCACCCCCATGGTCCTGTCCACGCCAGCCGCCGAGTCTGGCTGGCGCGAGTTCCGTATCGCCACCATGGATTGTTCCGCCGAAGAGGCCGATATTCGCCGTGCGCTGGACAAGATCGACGGCATCGCGGCGCTGCGTTTTCAGCTCGGTGCACGGGTGCTGGGGATCCGCGCCAGCCAGGCTGCCTTGCCCTTGGCGCTGGACGCCATCCGAGGCGCTGGATACGATCCTCGCCCCGTGACGGCTGCGCTGGCTGATGCGTCAGGGGCTGAGCACGATCACGAGACGGCTCCGCAGGTGTCAAGGCTGGTCTGGGCGCTGGTGCTGGCCCTGCTGGCCGAACTGATCGGGTTTTTCAGCCCGGACACCGTGGTCTTCAAAGGACTGGGCATGGCCGTGGCGGCGGCTGCCATCGCTTTGGCGGGGATGGAGACCTATCGCAAGGGCTGGGCGGCCTTGCGGATGGGCAAGCTCAACATCAATGCCTTGATGACGGTGGCCGTGAGCGGCGCCTTTGTGATCGGGCAGTGGCCCGAGGCCGCCATGGTGATGGCCTTGTATGCCCTGGCAGAGTTGATTGAGGCGCGCTCGGTGGACCGCGCTCGCAACGCCATCCAGGGTCTGCTCGACCTGTCACCGCGACAGGCCGATGTGCAGCAGGCCGATGGGTCGTGGCGGGTGACGCCGGTGGCCGAGGTGAGGGTGGGGCAGCGTGTGCGCATCCGCCCCGGAGAGCGCGTGGCGCTTGATGGCGTGGTGTTACAAGGCCACAGCGCAGTCAATCAGGCCCCAGTGACGGGGGAGAGCATCCCGGTGGACAAGGCGCCAGGGGACGAGGTCTACGCCGGCACGATCAACACATCGGGTGAGCTGAGCATCACCGTGTCGGCACTGGTGGGCGACACCACGCTGGCACGCATCATCCATGCGGTCGAGGAGGCGCAGGGGTCTCGGGCACCGACGCAGCGCTTCGTGGACCGCTTTGCGGCGGTCTATACGCCCGCCGTTTTTGTCATCGCCATGGCGGTGGCTGGGGGGCTGCCCCTGCTGGGCATGGCCTCCTGGATGGAGGCCGCCTACAAGGCCCTGGTGCTGCTGGTGATCGCCTGCCCCTGCGCCCTGGTGATTTCCACACCCGTGAGCGTGGTCAGTGCCCTGGCATCGGCGGCTCGCCGCGGCATCCTGATCAAGGGGGGAACCTATCTGGAGCAGGCGCGCAGCCTGCGGGTCGTGGCGTTCGACAAGACCGGCACGATCACCCAGGGGCAACCCAGGCTGGTCGCCCGGCAAGCGTGGGGCGATGGGGATGCGCTCCGTGTCGATCGTCTGGCGGCGAGCCTGGCGGCACGCTCCGACCACCCTGTGGCACAGGCCATTGCGCAGGGCCTGCCGGGGGAGTTCCTTGACGTGACACACGTCGAAGCCTTGCCCGGCCGTGGCATGCGCGGTCAGATCGGCGGGCAGACGCTGGTGCTGGGCAATCACCGGCTGATCGAAGAGTTGGGCCTGTGTCACGCCGATCTGGAGGCGCGCCTGCAGGTGCACGAAGCGCAGGGTTGCACGGTCACCGTGCTGGCCGACGGGCAGCGTGTTCTGGGGGTGTACGCCGTCTCGGACACCGTCAAGGCGTCGGCGCACGAGGCCATGGTCGAGTTGCGGGCGCTGGGGGTGCATTGTGTGATGTTGACCGGCGACAACCAGGCGACGGCACAGGCCATGGCTCTGGAGGCCGGGATCGACGAGGTCCAGGGGCACCTGCTGCCACAGGACAAGCTGGCAGCCATCGAGGCGCTGCGCAGCCGCCATGGCACGGTGGCCATGACCGGTGACGGGATCAACGATGCACCCGCGCTGGCACGGGCCGACATCGGTATCGCCATGGGGGGCGCCGGGACCGACACGGCGATGGAGGCGGCCGACGTCCTGATCATGAACGACGACCTGCGGCGCATTCCCGAGCTGATCCGCCTGTCGCGTCGCACGCATGCCGTGCTGTGGCAGAACATCACCCTGGCACTGGGGATCAAGGCGGTGTTTCTGGTGCTGGCCGTCCTGGGCAGCGCGTCGATGTGGATGGCGGTGTTTGCCGATATGGGGGCCAGTTTGATGGTGGTGGCCAATGGCTTGAGATTGCTCCAGGGGCCGCGGGTGTGACGCCTCAAGCGGCTCAACAAGGCGCTGATCAGGGCGTTCTTCAGATCGGTCGGTCAGGGGGGTTCGTGCTATGGTTTGAGCACTGAGATCGACATCGAACACAACGGAATCATCCATGAGTTACAACCTTGACCTGTCTGGCCGCGTGGCCTTCATCACTGGTGCTTCCAGCGGCCTGGGGATGCAGTTCGCCCGTACCTTGTCCAAGGCCGGTGCGGCCGTCGTTTTGGCCGGTCGTCGGGTGGAGCGGCTCAAGACCCTGCGCTCCGAGATCGAGGCCGGTGGCGGTGATGCTCACGTGGTGGGGCTGGATGTGACCGATGTGGACAGCATCCGCTCGGCCGTGGCCCATGCCGAGACCGAGGTCGGCCCCATCGACATCCTGATCAACAACTCGGGGGTGAGCACCACCGAGCGTCTGGTGGACGTGACCGAAGAGAGTTATGACTTTGTCTTCGACACCAACACCCGAGGCGCCTTTTTCGTGGCGCAGGAAGTGGCCAAGCGCATGCTCGCACGCGCCAAGGGCTCGGCACCTGGCACGTTCACGGGCGGGCGCATCATCAACATTGCCTCGGCCGCCGGCCTGCGCAGCTTGCCCCAGATCGGCGTCTACAGCATGAGCAAGGCGGCCGTCGTGCACATGACCAAAGCCATGGCCTCGGAGTGGGGCCGCTTTGGCATCACCAGCAATGCGGTGTGCCCCGGTTACATCGACACCGAGATCAACCACCACCACTGGGGAACCGATGGCGGCCAGAAACTGGTGAACATGCTGCCGCGCAAGCGCGTGGGACAACCCAAGGACCTGGATGCTTTGGTGGTGATGCTGTGTGCCGCTGAAAGTGACTTCATCAATGGCGCGGTCATCGCGGCGGATGACGGCATGCTGGTGAGCTGAGCTTGCCTTGAGCCCAAGGCGGGCGGGGTCTTGAAATCAGGGCCCTGCGCCTCACATGCGAGGCAGACTGCCTGACAGAGAGCTTTGCCATGCGATTTGAAATTCCTGACCACAAGATCCTGGTCCACGAGGTGCCCATGCCCATCCTGTGGGGCGACATGGACGCACTGGGCCACGTCAACAACACCGTGTACTTCAAGTACATGGAGCAGGTCCGCGTTTCGTGGATTGCAGCCATCAGCGGCCAGGTCAATGACGACGATGAAGGTCCGGTCATTGCCAACACCTTCTGCAATTTCTATCGGCCGCTGGTGTTCCCCGGAGACCTGATCGTCAAGCTCTATGTGGCCCACCCTGGCCGCACCAGCATCGACACCTTCGTGTCGATTGAAAAGCGCGATGAGCCGGGCGTGTCTTACGCCGCTGGCGGCGCGACCCTGGTGTGGGTGAGCATGAAGGATGGCAGGCCCCTGCCGCTGCCCAGCTTCCTGCGGGCACTGGAAGGCAAACTGCCGGCGCTGCCGGGCGCGGACACGCCCCCCGCCTTGCCCGAGAAGTGACGCCCCCATCCAGATAGCCATGGCCGCTGTCTCCACGACCTGACACCCCCGCGATTCAAGGCAGATTTTTCCGCCAATTCACTGGAAATCATCTGGCAAGCCGGTGTACTCTGCCATTGTTGCAGTGCAGCACTTGCACAGGTGCACTACCAAGGAGTGATTGGATGAACAAGGTCTACCCCGACGCCGCCAGCGCCCTGGCGGGGATCGTCAAAGACGGACAACTGCTGGCTGTAGGAGGCTTTGGCCTCTGCGGCATCCCTGAGGCCCTGATCGACGCCCTGCAGGCCAGCGGCGTCAAGGATCTCACGGTTATCTCCAACAACGCGGGTGTCGATGGTTTCGGCCTGGGCAAGCTGCTCAACACCCGCCAGATCAAGAAGATGATCTCCAGCTATGTGGGCGAGAACAAGGAGTTCGAGCGCCAGTACCTGGCGGGCGAACTGGAGCTGGAGTTCACCCCTCAGGGCACCCTGGCTGAAAAGCTCCGCGCGGGTGGCGCTGGCATCCCGGCCTTCTTCACCAAGACGGGGGTGGGCACCCTGGTGGCCGAGGGCAAGGAAACCCGGGAGTTCGACGGCGAGGTCTATGTGATGGAGCGCGGCCTGTGCCCTGAAGTGGCCCTGGTCAAGGCCCACACGGCCGATCGCTCCGGCAATCTGGTGTTCCGCCGCACGGCGCGCAACTTCAATCCGGCCGCGGCCATGGCGGGCAAGATCACGGTGGTCGAGGTCGAGCACATTGTCGAGACCGGCAGCCTGGACCCGGACGCCGTGCACCTGCCAGGGATCTATGTGCACCGCATCGTGCACAACCCGACCCCCGAAAAGCGCATCGAAAAACGCACCATCACCGAAAAGGCAGGAGTCTGACCATGGCCTGGACGCATGACGAAATGGCGGCGCGTGCCGCACAAGAACTCCAGGACGGTTTCTACGTGAACCTGGGCATCGGTTTGCCCACCCTGGTGGCCAACCATGTGCGCTCGGACATCGAAGTCTGGCTGCAGTCCGAGAACGGCATGCTGGGCATCGGCCCCTTCCCGACCGATGATCAGGTCGATGCCGACATCATCAACGCGGGCAAGCAGACCGTGACCTGCCTGCCGGGCTCGTCGATCTTCGGCTCGCACGAGAGCTTTGCCATGATCCGTGGTGGCAAGATCAACCTGTCCATCCTGGGCGCCATGCAGGTGTCCGACAAGGGCGATCTGGCCAACTGGATGATTCCGGGCAAGATGGTCAAGGGCATGGGCGGCGCCATGGACCTGGTGGCAGGCGTCAAGCGCGTGGTCGTGCTGATGGAGCACGCCGCCAAGAACGGCGAGCACAAACTGCTGCAGCACTGCACGCTGCCGTTGACCGGCGTGGGTGTGGTCGATCGCATCATCACCGAGTTGTGTGTGCTGGACGTGACGCCCGAAGGCTTCAAGTGCGTGGAGATCGCGCCGGGGGTCACCCCGGATGAGATCCGCCTCAAGACCGGTGCGCACGTGCATCTGTCGCACCTGACGGGTTGATGCCGGATCGGGCATCTCCGCGCAGCTCAGCAGGCCGCCTCCGGGCGGCCTGTTTCGTTCCCGGCCTTTGAGACAATGCACCTTATGAACTGGATCCTGATTGCCCTGTTGGTGCTCAACCTGCTGCTCTTGCTGTGGCTGGTGAGCCGTCCCGCCCAAAACAATGACGAGGCCCTGCTCAAGCTGGGTGCCGATCTCACGCAGGAGCTGCGCCAGCGCAGCGATCAGGTCGAGCGCAATCTGCGCGACGAGCTGTCCCGCAGTGCGGGTGCCACGCGCCAGGAGCAGGGCAGTGCCATGGCGGGTTTCCAGCAGACGCTGGTGGCGCAGTTGGGAGACGCCACCCGGACCCAGAACGAGCAGCTTGACAGTTTCCGCACGCAACTGGCCGCCATGCAGCAGGGCCTGAGCGACGCCTTGCGCGACACCACCCACCAGCAGGGGCTGCAGGCTGCGGGCCTGCGCGAAGCCCAGGCCACGGCCCTGGCGCGCTTCAACGAGGCTCAGGAGGCCGCACTGCGCCGCCTGGGCGATGGTGTGACCGAGCAGTTGCGCGTGCTGTCGGAGGCCAATGACCGGCGGCAGACCGAGATGCGCAGTACCGTGGAAACACGCCTGCAGGCGCTTCAGGTGGGCAATGAAACCAAGCTGGAGCAGATGCGTCAGACCGTGGACGAGAAGCTCCACGCCACGCTGGAGGCCCGCCTGGGCGAGAGCTTCAAGCAGGTGGCTGACCGGCTGGAACTGGTGCACCGTGGCCTGGGAGAGATGCAGCGGCTGGCCAGCGATGTGGGCTCGCTCAATCGCGTGCTGAGCAACGTCAAGACGCGGGGCATCTTTGGGGAAGTGCAACTGGCCGGGCTGCTGGAGCAGGTCTTCACGCCCGAGCAATACGCCGTCAACGTCGAAACCGTGCCTGGCAGCGGTGCGCGGGTCGAATTTGCCATCCGGCTGCCGGGGCGCGGGGGCAACGATGACACACCGCTGTGGTTGCCCATCGATGCCAAGTTCCCGCGCGAGGACTACGAGCGCCTGCTCGATGCACAGGAGCGCGCCGATGCGCCGGGCGTGGAGGCTGCGTCCAAGGCCGTCGAGCAGCGCTTGCGTCTGGAAGCCCGCACCATCGCCGACAAGTACCTGGCGCCGCCTCACACCTCGGATTTCGCCATCCTGTTCCTGCCCACCGAGGGTCTCTATGCCGAGGCCTTGCGCCGACCCGGCCTGATGGAATCCCTGCAGCGAGAGCACCGTGTCATGCTGGCGGGGCCGACCACCTTGCTGGCCACGCTCAACAGCCTGCAGATGGGCTTTCGCACGCTGGCCCTGGAGAAGCGGTCCTCCGAGGTCTGGCAGGTGCTGGGTGCCGTCAAGACCGAGTTCGCCAAGTTCGGCGACGTGCTGGCCAAGACCCGCAAGAAGCTCGATGAGGCCAGCAACACCATCTTGTCGGTCGAGACGCGCACCCGTGTCATGGGCCGTGCGCTCAAGCAGGTCGAGTCCATGCCGGACGCCCAGGCCCAGGCCCTGTTGCCCGGCGAAGTGGGCGAGGTCGACGACGAAGGCCTGGCCTGAGCGGCACTCAGGCCACGAAGCGCAGCACCGTCACATAGTGGCTGGCGGTGCCGCCCAGAACGAAAAGGTGCCAGATGCCATGGGCATGGCGCAGGCGGGTGTCCAGCGCATAGAAGATGATGCCCACGGTGTAGAGCAGGCCGCCGCCCAGCAGCCACATCCAGCCAGAGTCCCGCAGGCCCTCCATCAAGGGCGTGGCCGCGGCGATGCCGCACCAGCCCATCAGCACGTACAGGGGCACCGAGGGCACGGTCTCACGCCCCCACCACAGCTCCTTGGCGATGCCGATGCCCGCCAGCACCCAGACAAAAGCGAACAAGGTCCAGCCCAGCGGGCTGTGCAGGGTCACCAGGGTGAAGGGGGTGTAGGTGCCGGCAATCAGCAGATAGATCGCGCAGTGATCGACCTTGGCCCAACGCTCCTTGGTGACTCCGGAGATGCTGTGATACAGCGTCGAGGCGGCATACAGCACGATCATCGTCAGGCTGAAGATGCAAAAACTGATGATCTTGAGCGTGTCGCCACCCTCGACTGCCTGAGCGATCAGCACGGCCGAGCCCACCACCGCCAGGGCCAGGCCCAGCAGGTGGGTGACGCTGTTCAGGCGTTCACCATGGTACATAGGGATGCTCCCGGAGTAGGAGCCCATGATGCGCCCGGCCATGTCACGGTTTGATGACATGGCGCAATGTCCTGACCGTCAACGAGGACGGTCGACTGGCCTCAGCGTTTGGCGCCCAGGGCTTTGGCCCGCTGTTGCGTGGCCTGCAATTGATCCTGGGTCGCTTGTTGCTCGACCCGCGTCGGCCAGCCTTGCAGATGCTGCTCGCACAGCGCAGCCAGGGCGCTGACCCACTGCGGACGGTCGTTCAGGCAGGGAATGTAGTGAAACTCCTTGCCGCCGTGGCTCAGGAAGGCCTGTTTGCCCTCCATGGCGATTTCTTCCAGCGTCTCGATGCAGTCGCAGACAAATGCCGGGCAGATCACATCCACGCGGCCCACGCCCGACTGGCCCATCTTGATCAGGGTGGGCTCGGTGTAGGGCTCCAGCCATTTGGCCTTGCCAAAGCGGCTCTGAAAGCTCACCTGGTACTGCTCACGCGTCAGGCCCAGACGCTCGGCCAGCAGGCGCGCGGTCTTGTGGCATTCGCAGTGGTAGGGGTCGCCCAGGTGCAGGGTGCGCTCGGGCATGCCGTGAAAGCTCATGAGCAACTGATCACCACGGCCCTCACGCTGCCAGTAGCTGCGCACGCTCTCCACCAGGGCATCGATGTAGCGAGCATCATCGTGGAAATGCTTCACATAGCGCAGCTCGGGCAGGTTGCGCACCTGACGCCCCCAGGCGAAGACCTCGTCCATCACGCTGGCGGTGGTGGCTCCGCTGTACTGGGGGTAGAGCGGCACGATCAGGATGCGGGTCGCGCCTTCGGCCTTGAGCGCGTCGAGTTGCGAGGCAATCGAGGGTTGGCCGTAACGCATGGCCCAGCGAACGCTCAGGCGGTGGCCACGCTCGCCCAGATAGCCTTGCAGCAGGGTGCCCAGCTTGTCGGTCCAGACGCGCAGGGGCGAGCCCTCGGGGGTCCAGATGCTGGCGTATTTCTGGGCCGACTTGGCCGGGCGCACTCGCAGGATGATGCCGTGCAGGATGAGCTTCCAGACCACGGCGGGGATCTCGACGACCCGGGGATCGCTGAGGAATTGCCCCAGATAGCGGCGCAGCGCCGCGGGTGTCGGGGCATCAGGGGTGCCCAGATTGACGATCAGCACGCCGGTGAGCGGGCGTTGCTGGTGATCGAAGGCAGGTTCTTTGGCAAAGCTCATGGGGCCGCATTGTGGCCCTCAAATCAGCTCGCTGCACGCCCTTGTTGTGCCAGTCGACACAGTTCAGAGGTGATCATCTGAATGTCGATGGGTTTTGTCCAATAGCCGACGAAGCCTTCGTTGTTGGCGCGCTTGATGTCCTCGGGCAAGGCGTCGGCCGAGCACATGTAGGCAGGGACCTGTTCCAGCCCGGGCACGGTGCGCAGGGCTCGAAGCACCTCGAAGCCGGTCATGCCCGGCAGATGGGCGTCGATGACCAGCACATCGGGTTGGTGGCTGCGGGCCACCGTCATGGCCGTCTGGCCATCCTCGGCCACTTCGAGCAGCAATTCGGCATAAGGGCGGAGGGCCTCTTCGAAGAGCAAAGCATTGATGCGGTTGTCTTCGACATACATCACCCGCAAGGGCGCGTGCTCGGTACAGGGCTCGGGAGAGGCGGAGGGCAGGGAGGAGGACGTGGGCAAAACAGCAGCCGCAGTGTGAGGTGGGGTGAGATGGTGGGTCTCGTTGACGACCGCGCCGGCATGTCCGTCCTGTGTCTGCATGGCGCGCGCCATGGCCGACGATGCCTCGTGATCGGGCAAGGTGACCGTGATGCGGGTTCCAACGCCAGGCTGACTGTGGATGTCCAAACGCCCTCCCATGGCTTCAACGAGCGATTTCGTGATGATAAGGCCCAGTCCGGTGCCTTCGATAGAGGAAGTGTCGCGTCCAAGCCTCTCGAAGGGTTGAAAGAGTCGCGCCAGTTGCTCAGGTGCCATGCCGATGCCCGTGTCCTCGACACGCAGGACCAGCGACTGATCGTCGGCATGGTGGGCTGAGATCCGCACCGAGCCGCCCGGACGGTTGTACTTGATGGCGTTGGACACCAGGTTGGAGGTGACCTGCGAGAGACGACGCCGGTCGCCCAGGAGGCGACAGCCTGTGGCGATCTGCGTCTGCAGCGTGATCTGGTAGCGTGAGCACAAGGGGGCCAGCATGGTGGCGCACTGCCGCACCATGTCAGCAATGAACACGGTCTCTCGTTGCAAGGTGATGGCGCCGCTTTCGATCTGCTGCAGGTCCAGCACATCGTTGACCAGATCGCTGAGCAACTCGCTGCTGATCAGGATCTGGCGGACGTAATCCGCCGCATCCGGGACCAGCTCGGGGTCGAGCCTTTGGTCCAGCAGTTGCGCAAAACCACGCACGGCATTGAGCGGTGTGCGGATCTCGTGGCTCATGCGCGACAGAAAGTCGGTCTTGGCCTTGTTGGCCAGCTCGGCCGAGCGCTTGTCGTGCTGGGCCCGCTCGGCCTCCTTGAGCAGCGTGATGTCGGAATGCGTGCCCACCACGCGCAGCGGGCGGCCTTCTTCATCACGGCGGACCACCTTGCCGCGGGCGAGCACCCAGATGTAGTGTCCCAGGCGATGGCGCACGCGCATCTCGACTTGCAGGATGCCTTCGCCCACATGGCTGTATTCGTTGAAAGTGTGCAGCGCCGGTCGGCGGTCCTCAGGGTGGATGCGCTCGATCCAGTCGCCCAGCTCTTCCTGGGTGGCCTGGTCGTCATAGCCCAGCATGATGGCCCAGCGGCTGGAGTGAAAGACCACGCCTTGGCCTGCAGACCAGTCCCAGACCCCGTCACCGGCGCCTTCCAGTGCGAATTTCCAGCGTTCTTCGGATCGAGCCAGGGCTTGCGCTGCGGCGCGCTCTTGCGTGATGTCCCGGAAGGTGGCCACCACGGCGAATGGGGTGCTCTCCGAGTTGATGGTCAGGGGGTGGCAGGACAGCTGGATCCAGCTCAGATCGCCGTCAACGCGTCGCACCGGGTAGACCTGATTGTTCACGCGTTGTCCGCTCTGGATGGTGTGCCACCAGGGCCACTGGGCTTGAGGCAGCGGGGCACTCAGGTCATCCTGCAGCAGCTCGATGCGCAGCTCCTGCCCACATAAATCGTGAGCCTGGGCACGCGACATGTCCAGGATGCGCGCACCGGCCGGGTTCATGGCCACCAGGCGTCCATCGAGCTGGACCACCAGCAGGCCATCACTGATGGTGGCGGCCACGCAGCGATACAGCTCCTCGCTGAAGCGCAGCTTGTCGGCGGCGGCTTCGCGTTCGGTCACGTCCTGCAGCAGCCCCATGGTGTGGACCAGTTCGTCCTGAGCATTGCGCAAGGGGGTCAGGCGCAACTCCAGCGTGCGTGCGCCTCCTTGCTGGGTGTGGGTGGCCAGCAGGACCACGGCCGGTTTGCGGGCATCCAGGGCCTGACGGATCTGATCCAGGGCTGCCTCGTCGGCGTGCAGCCTCCCCAGCGCCGTCACCATGGCCTGCCCCAGCAACTCTTCTCTGGAGGCCTTGAGCATGTGTTCCGCCCCAGCGTTGAGATACACGGGGGGGTGCCCTTCGGCGCGGGCGTCCAGCACGAGCAGACCCAGGGTCAGGTCCGCCTGCAGAGCGTCCTGCAAGGTGACCGCCTCGTGCTGGCTGCGGCTGATGTCGGTGGAAAAGTGCAGGGTGCTGCCATCGGGCAGCCGATGATCGCGGGTCAGCACGACGGCATCACGCAGGCGCATGGGCACGGGGTGATCCTGCTCGACCAGCTGCATGCGCCATTGGAAAAATTCTTCTTCACGTCCCTGAGCCTCGGGGTACAGCCCTTGCCAGATCAACTGCCTGACCAGTTCGGGCCAACTGGGCGCCAGGGCGATGTCCTGGATGCCGGTGTGCTCGCTCCAGCGCCGGTTGGCCAGCACGATTCGCCCATCCGGGTCTGAAATCATGATGCCGCCCTGGATGGCATCGAAGGCCTGGCGCATCAGCATGTCCTGATAGCGCGTCTGGCGCTCCAGGGCCAGTTGGCGGGTGATGTTGCGGCTGGAGCCGCGGTAGCCCATGAACTGCCCACGGCTGTTGAACACCGGCGTGCCGCTGATGCTCACCGAGATGCGACCCCTGGGCGTCATGCGATCGGCGATGGCATCGCTGAAAGGCTCGCGCCGCTCCCGTGCCTGCTGGAAACGCTCCCAACTGACGCGGGTCTCGTCGTTGCGAGGGGTGTAGATGTCACGGGCCTGCAGGCCGACTTCGGCCATCGGGTCCAGCCCGGTGTGCTGGATCAGGCTGGCCGACACCCATTGAATGCGCCCGTGCTGATCGGTTTCCCACAGCCAGTCGGAGCCGGTCAGGCTGGCCGTTCGGATGCGGGCCTCCTGGCGACGGTGGCGGTGCTCGTTCAGTTGGGCCTGGATCAGTCCTGCGGCTGCCTCCGCCAGATCCTGCAGCCCGGCGATCATGTCGGAGCCATCGTCCCTGGGGTGTTGATCGAGCACGCAGATCGTGCCCAGGGCCAGGTCATCCACGAGGATGGGAACACCGGCATAAAAGCGCCATGTCGATGCGGCTGTGCTCGGTTCGTCATTGGAGGGATAGACCGGCTCGCCAGAGACGACCATGGGCCTGCGACTCAGGATGGTCTGGTCACACCAGGAGCCCTCCCGGCTGAAATGGCGTTGCGGCTGGCCGTGGCGAGCCAGGGCAAAGACCCGGTGGGCATCGATCAGATTGAGTTGCGCGGCCGGACAGCCCGACTGACGCGCGGCCGCCCGCACCAGTGCGTCCAGCGCCGGTGGCGGGTCGGCGTCCAGCAACCGGGTGGCGGTCAGCAGGGCCAGGCGTTCAGCTTCGCTGAAAGAGGGAGCGGCGGTGTTCATGGCGCAGGCACATCGCCTGAGAGGTTTGCAGACTCTAGCGCACCCCGGGCGAATGGTCTGTCGGGGTCACCACTGAGGCATGGTGTCACTGAAATTGAGCACTTCGAAGTGGATGCGGGTGGATTGGGGGTCCTGCGGTGGCGAACCCAGGCTGATGACCCCGCTGCCGTGCAGGGTGCAGGTGCTGCGGCGCAGGGCCAGCACCTGACCATCGTGCTCGAACTGCACATAGGATCCGTTGTAGCTCAGATCGACCAGGTAGAAGTGTCCGCTGTGCCCCTCGATGCGGGCATGCGAGCGCGAGACACGGCTGTCGCCCACGCAAAAGGAGGCCTGAGGGCTGCGCCCCAGGACGACCGGCATCTGCGAAGATGAGAACACGCGCTCCAGGTTGTCACTGCGCAGGCGGATGCCATCGGGCAGTTCGGTGCCCGGCGAGGTCATTTCCATGGTGGAGACGGTGTTGCCGAAGCGCACGCTCTCCATGCGCAGCACGGCCACGGGTTCGGCGCGACCGCGCAGATGCATGCGATCCAGGCTGCGAAAGCGCTCCTGCTGATCGGTGGGCAATTCGTTGACCAGAGGGCCGGTGGCCAGGGTCTCGTTGTCACCGGCCAGATCCAGCACGCGCGCCGCCACATTCACGGCATCGCCAAAGACATCGCCATCGACATCGACGGTTTCACCCCAGGCCAGGGCCACCTTGAGCTTGAGGGCTGGGGCTTTGGCCGGAGGGTCGGGGATCGGGGCGATGCGCACCAGCGAGTCATGCAGGCCGGCGGCCGATTCCACCGCACGCTCGGGGTCGTCAAAGACCGCCATCAGCCCGTCACCCAGGGTCTTGACCACGGTGCCGCCCCCGCGGGCGATGATCTGCCCGAGCATGGTCAGGCTGTGGGTGACGACGGTCGCGGCTTCGGTGTTGCCCAGGCGCAGGTACAGGGCCGTACTGCCTCGCAGGTCGGCAAACATGATGGCCCGGTGCTTGTTCGTGCTCATGCGCCTATCTTGTCGTCAATCGTGGCCATGCATCGTGAAAAAATGCCTGGATTTAGGGGCTTTTGTCCAGGGCGTCGACGTAGTGGATGGGTGCATGGTCTGCCAGCCGACGGGGCGGCTGCCGCCACCTGAGCGAAAGCGGCGCCTGAGGGATCGTCTGGGCGGGCAGGAGGTGACGGCTTCCCACATGGCGGTAGCCCAGGAGCGTCGGGGGCAGGGCCGTGACGAGGTCTGCTCCGTGCACCACGCGGTGAATGGTCAGGTCTGTGGTCTGTGCGGCAAAGAGCGCGTTGCCGACCCTGGGGGCGCCGAAGGCGTACACGGCGCGAGGCGCGCGGCGGACTGCGGCCAGGATGGCCATGGCGGCGCCCAGGCTGTGCCCGGTGTAGAACACCGGACAGGTCAGGGTGCGCAGGCGGGCCTCGATGTTGGGCCAGATCGAGTCCAGCGCGCGCTGGAAACCGCGATGAACGCCCACGGATCGGCGCGAAAGGGTGGCCAGGCCCACGTCCAGATCGGTGATCAGGTCTCTGGGGTCCTGTTCGGTGCCCCTGAAAACCAGTGCGGCGTAAGTCGGCAGGACATCAGACTGAACCAGCATGGCCTGTGCGCCGACCCGTGCGCAGGCGTAAAAGCCGAGGGTTCTCAACCCCACTTCGTCCAGAAAGCGGCTGCGCTGCGGATGGGGCGGGACACGCTGCTCCTGCACGTCGCGGCGATAGATGATGCGGCTGAGTTCTGCCAGCCACAAGGCATTGCCAGGGATAAAGTCGGCTGTGCCGGGGTCAAACGCAGGCATGGCCTGGCGCTTGAAAAAATCAGAGGCATCGCCGGGACGGAGCAGGTCGGACCAGGTGGTGTGCATGATCGGAGGGCAAGAAAAAGCCCAGCACGAGGGCTGGGCTGGGGGTCAAGGCGCGAGGCGAGCAGGCCTCACAGATTGTCCAGATACGTGCGCAGCTTGTCCGACCGGCTGGGGTGCTTGAGCTTGCGGATGGCCTTGGCTTCGATCTGGCGGATGCGCTCGCGGGTGACGTCGAACTGCTTGCCGACTTCTTCCAGCGTGTGGTCCGTGGACATTTCAATGCCGAAACGCATGCGCAGCACCTTGGCTTCGCGGGGGGTGAGGCTGTCGAGGATGTCCTTGACGACATCGCGCAGACCGGCCTGCATGGCAGCCTCGATCGGAGCGGTGTTGTTGGTGTCCTCGATGAAATCGCCCAGGTGGCTGTCGTCGTCGTCCCCGATGGGTGTTTCCATCGAGATCGGCTCCTTGGCGATCTTCATGATCTTGCGGATCTTGTCCTCGGGCATCTCCATCTTGGCGGCCAGCGTGGGGGCATCGGGTTCGAAACCGAATTCCTGCAGGTGCTGACGCGAGATGCGGTTCATCTTGTTGATCGTCTCGATCATGTGAACCGGGATGCGGATGGTGCGGGCCTGATCGGCGATCGAGCGCGTGATGGCCTGACGGATCCACCAGGTCGCGTAGGTCGAGAACTTGTAGCCGCGGCGGTATTCAAACTTGTCCACCGCCTTCATCAGGCCGATGTTGCCTTCCTGGATCAGATCCAGGAACTGCAGACCGCGGTTGGTGTACTTCTTGGCGATCGAGATGACCAGACGCAGGTTGGCCTCGATCATCTCCTTCTTGGCGTCGCGCGAGGCCTTTTCGCCCTCGTTCATGCGCTTGTTGATCTCCTTGAGATCTTCAATGGGCACGACGGCCTTGGCCTGCAGGTCGATCAGCTTTTGCTGCAACTCCTGGATGGCGGGCAGGCTGCGACCCATGACGGCGCTGTAGTTCTTGCCGGCCTGAGATTCCTTGACGGCCCACTCGCGGTTGAGCACATTGGGCGGGAAGGTCTTGATGAACTGCTCTTGAGGCATGCCGCACTTGTCGACCACGATCTTGCGCAGTTCGCGCTCGTAGCGACGCACGTCATCCACCTGCGAACGCAGCACATCGCACAGGCGCTCAATGGTCTTGACCGTGAAGCGGATGGTCATCAGGTCGTCGCTGATGGCGCTCTGGGCCTTGTTGTAGGAGGCCGACTTGTAGCCGTCCTTCTCGAAGGACTTGGCCATCTTCTCGAAGTGCGTGCGTAGGTTGTCGAACTTCTCGAGCGCGACGTTCTTGAGTTCTTCGAGCTTCTTGGTCAGGGCCTTGGAGCCACCGTTGCCGTCGTCGTCGTCCTCTTCGTCGAATTCGTCGAAGTCTTCTTCGGCCACGTAGTCGTCGGCTTCGCTCTCGGAGACGAAACCATCGACCACTTCGGAGATGGTCATCTCACCAGCACGGATCTTGTCTGCCAGGGACAGGATCTCGGCGATGGTGGTGGGCGAGGCCGAGATGGCCAGCATCATGGCCTGCAGGCCGCCTTCGATGCGCTTGGCGATTTCGATTTCGCCCTCACGGGTCAGCAGCTCGACCGAGCCCATTTCACGCATGTACATGCGGACGGGGTCGGTGGTGCGGCCGAACTCGGAATCCACCGTCGACAGCGCGGCTTCCGCGGCTTCTTCGGCTTCTTCTTCGGTGGCGGTCGACTGCGCGCTGCCGGAGATCAGCAGCGTGGCGGCATCGGGAGCCTGCTCGTAGACCGCCACACCCATGTCGTTCAACATGGAGATGATGGCCTCGAGGATTTCGGCCTCGACGAGCTTTTCAGGCAAGTGGTCGTTGATTTCCTGATGCGTCAGGAAACCACGGGTCTTGCCCATCTTGATCAGGGTCTTGAGCTCCTGGCGGCGCTTGTTGACTTCTTCTTCGGACAGGGCGGTCTCGTCGATGCCGAACTCGCGCATCAGCGCGCGCTCCTTGGCGCGAGAGACCTTCATGCGCAAAGGCTTGGCTTTGGGCTTGTCCTCACCGGAATCTTCAGCTTCGACAGCCTCGACCTCACCTTCGAGATCGGCCTCGATGTCACCAATGTCGTCTTCTTCAAAAGACGCCTTCTTGGTTTCTTTCGCGGTGGCCGTGGCAGCGGCCTTGGGCTTGCGACCGCGCTTCTTGGGCTCGGTGGTTGCCTCGGTGTCAGCGGCTTGCGCCTTGGCCCCACGCGGTGCGCTGGCCTTTTTCGTTTTGGTTTCAGTCACGTCGGCATCGGCCAAAGCAGTCTTCGCGGTTTTCTTCGCGGTCATGCGGATCCTTCGAAAGAAGTGGCAGTTCTCTATAGAACTCTCCATTATCCTTCAAGCGGGCCATAGCGTCAAAAAAATGACGCGATGGCCCAAGGTGGAGAGCGCTGAATGTCACCCGATCACCCCGAGATGGGGCGCAATCGCGTGATTTCCAGCTTGAGGGCATTGGTGAGTCGGATCAGTTCGAACTTTCGGGCCTCTGCGGCCTCGGACAGCTCGCCTGATTGCAGCAGCAGCTCCAGCTCGTCCCGCAGCGCCTGCAGCTGCAGTGGACGAATCAGGGCCACCAGATCGTCCACGGACAAGGTGTCGGCCACCACGTCGTGGAAATGGGTCAATCGTTGCGCCAGTGCGCTGAGGGCTTCATCGCGCCCCCCTTCGGCGCCTGCCCAGGGCGCGATGGCGTGCTCGTCGCTGCCCTCGGTGGCTTGGCCGCTCAACTGGGCCAGCAAAGCCGGTGCGGCCAGGGGGCCCTGGTCGGTGATCAAACGATCGAGCCAACTGAAGAAGGCGCCCAGGGGCATGGGTTGCTCGCACAGCAGATCATGGATCTCGGGGGGCAATTGCTCCCATAAGTCACTGCGGTGCAGCAGCAGCCAAGCGGCGCGCTCCAGAGGGCGTGCGGCCTGGGGTAGGGGGCGTTGGGGCGGGCGAGCCTGGCGGTCCCAGCCACCCCCATCACGTCGCCAGCGGCCCTTGCCACCGCCCCAGTCAGAGCGCCCTTTGCCTTGCCAGGCACCTTGGCCATCACGACGCGGCCCGCGTCCCCCGCCGCCTTGCCAGCCGCCGCCAGACTGGCCTGGGCTGTCGCCGTGTCCGTAGTCGGCCGCTGCATAGCTGTCATAGGCAGCCTGATTGGCGTCATCCAGGTCGGGCGGCCCGCCGTCAGGGTGATCGTGCCCACCGCCATGGCCGGCACTGCCAGTGCGGCGCGCCCCCCGTCCGCCACCATCCTGCCCCCACTGGGACAGCCGTCGGCGCACATCGTCCACCGACGCGCGAGCCTGCTGGGCCAGATCCTCGGCGATCTGATCGCGCAGGGCGCCATCGGGCATCTGCGCCAGCAGGGGGAGCGCCTGCGCCAGCAGCTTGACGCGGCCTTCGGCAGTTTCCAGATCGCAGTCATGGGCGGCGTGCAGGATCAACTGCCTTGACAGGGGCACGGCCTGCTTGACGCAGGCTTCAAAGGCCTCGGCGCCAAACTCGCGGATGTAGCTGTCCGGATCGTGCTCGGCTGGCAGGAACAGAAAGGTGATGCGACGCGTGTCGGTGGCATGGGGCAGCGAGGCTTCCAGCGCGCGACCGGCAGCACGGCGACCGGCGGCATCGCCGTCGAAGCTGAAGACCACCTGTTCCGTGAAGCGGAACAGCTTGTGCACATGGTCCGCTGTACAGGCGGTGCCCAAGGTGGCCACGGCGTTGGCATAGCCCCATTGCGCCAGGGCCACGACGTCCATATAGCCCTCGGTCACGATCACATAGCCCTTGTTGCGCAGGGCGGTGCGGGCTTCATACAAGCCGTAGAGCTCGCGCCCCTTGATGAAGACCGGCGTCTCGGGCGAGTTGAGGTACTTGGGCTCACCCTTGTCCAGCACCCGGCCGCCAAAGCCGATGACCTCTCCCTGGACCGAGCGGATGGGGAACATGATGCGGTCGCGGAAGCGGTCGTAGCGCCGGGCTTCGGCCTCGTTGCCCGCCGGGGTGTCGTCGGGCACGATCACCAGTCCGGCTTCGACCAGCAAGGGGTCGTCGTATTTTGGGAAGACGCTGGCCAGGCCCTTCCAGCCCTCGGGGGCATAGCCCAGCGCAAAACGTGCCGCGATCTCGCCGCTCAGTCCGCGCCCCTTGAGGTAGTTGACCGCCCGAGGGCTGTGCTTGAGCTGGCCACGCCAGTGCTGGGTGGCTTTGCCCAGCACATCGGTGATGGATTGCTGCTTCTCGCGCTGCGCCTTGGCCTTTTCCCGGTCTTCCGGGCGGGCATCGTCTTCGGGTACCTGCATGCCCTGGATCTGGGCCAGATCCTTCACCGCCTCGACAAAGCCCAGGCCGGCGTGCTCCATCAGGAAGCCCAGCGCATTGCCGTGCACCCCGCAGCCGAAGCAGTGATAGGTCTGCCGGCTCGGGCTGACGACGAAGCTGGGAGATTTTTCGCCGTGAAAGGGACACAGACCCTTGTAGTTGATTCCGGCCTTTTTGAGCGTGACATGGCGACCGACGATGTCAACCACGTCGGTGCGCGCCAGCAGGTCCTGAATGAACGACGAAGGGATCACGGCTCAGAGAATACAAAAGAAAACAGCCCCGTCGCTGCGGGGCTGCCTGGCCAGGGTCGGCATGGGCCGACGTCCGCGCTTACTGGCCCAGGGCCTGCAGAGCGCGGGTGGTGATTTCGTCCACGGTGCCCAGGCCGCTGATCTTGCGGCAGGCCGGGGCGGCTGCGTCGCCGGTGGCGGCCCACTGGCTGTAGTAGTCCACCAGGGGGCGGGTCTGCTGGTGGTAGACCTCCAGGCGCTTGCGCACGGTGTCTTCCTGGTCGTCATCGCGCTGGATCAGATCCTCACCCGTGACGTCGTCCTTGCCTTCCACCTTGGGGGGGTTGAACTTGACGTGGTAGGTGCGGCCCGAGGCCACGTGCACGCGACGACCGCTCATGCGCTCGATGATGGACGAATCGGGCACGTCGATTTCCAGCACGACGTCGATCTTGACGCCGGCAGCCTTCATGGCATCGGCCTGAGGGATGGTGCGGGGAAAACCGTCGAACAGAAAACCATTGGCGCAATCGGGCTGGGCGATGCGCTCCTTGACCAGACCGATGATGATGTCATCGCTGACCAGGGCGCCAGCGTCCATCACCTTCTTGGCAGCCAGGCCCATTTCGGTGCCGGCCTTGATGGCGGCGCGCAGCATGTCGCCGGTGGAAATCTGGGGGATGCCGTACTTCTGACACAGGAAGGCGGCTTGTGTGCCCTTACCGGCGCCGGGTGCGCCCAACAGGATCAATTTCATGTGGTTCCTCGGTATCCGATGGATTCGGGCGGGCCTGCAGGCGCCGTGCCATCCATCAACAAGCGCGTGAGGATAGCACGCGCGTCCAGCCAACTGACCAGGGTTGCCCCGGCTTGGTGCATCAGGCGCCAAACAGTGCACGCACCCGCGCCAGATCCTCCGGTGTATCCACCCCGACGCCAGGGGCCTCGGGGCTGATGTGCACGGCAATGCGGTGGCCATGCCACAGCACACGCAGTTGCTCCAGCGATTCGATGGCTTCCAGTGGACTGGCCGCCAGCGACGGGAAGGCACGCAAGAACGATGCGCGGTAGCCATACAGGCCGATGTGCCTCAAGGGCGAGGCGTCCGGATGCAGAGCCCCTCGCTGTGGCGCATCACGCCACCACGGGATGGGCGCGCGCGAGAAGTACATCGCCCGCTGACGGGCGTCGAGAACCACTTTCACCACATTGGGGTTGGCCAGATCATCGGGGGATTCGATCGAATGGGCTGCGGTGCTCATGACGCAGTCCTGATGATGGGCCAGCATGGCGGCGCATTCGTCGATCAATACCGGATCGATCAGCGGCTCGTCGCCCTGCACATTGACGACCAGGTCATCGCCGTCCAGGCCCAGCAGTTCGCAGGCTTCGGCCAGACGATCCGAGCCGGTGGCGTGGTCCGATCGTGTCAGCACGGCCTGCACGCCATGCGCCTCGCAGGCTTGCACGATGGCGGCATCGTCTGCGGCAACGACCACTTGTGTGGCCTGGCTGAGCGCCGCCTGACGGGCCACACGAACGATCATGGGACGCCCGCCGATGTCGGCCAGTGGCTTGTTGGGCAGGCGACTGGAGGCCAGTCGCGCCGGAATCAGCACGGAAAAGCGCATGCGCATGTCCCCTGAGGTCAGACCGCGGCGAGCGGGGAAGGCGGCGGCTCGGTGGGCTCCAGGGGCAAGGCCTCGCTCTCCAGCATGATGGGGATGCCGTCACGGATCGGGAAGGCCAGCTTGTCGGCCTTGCACACCAGGGCATGACCCTCATCGCTGCGGTGCAGCGGGCCTTTGCAGATGGGGCAGACCAGAAGTTCGATCAATCGGGTGTCCATGGGGTGGGGGTATCTTTGGGGTGATGAGTGTGAGGGCGCAGCGGTGCCAGCCGCGCATCGAGATCCTGCCAGAAACCTGGGACAGGGGTGAACGCCAGCGGGGCGACCCACACCTGTGTGCCCGGGCGCTGCCGAGCCAGCCGGTCCGGCGAGAGTTTGACCGCATCCTTCTCGGTCATGATGACATGGCGCAAGCCCTCAGGCCAGGGGAGGGGGTCCAGCGCATCATGGTCGGGCAGGGGGCAGGGGGTGAAGCTCAGACCCATGGCCCGCAAAGGCTGGAAAAAGCGCTCCGGCTGTGCGATGCCGGCCAGGGCCCAGCAGTCTTGGGCCGATGCCGCGCGCAGCGCACGGATGTCTGGGGCGGCGGATTCCGGAGCGGGGCGGTCCTCTGACCACCAGAGGGACAGCGGCCGTGGCGGCAGCAGCAGCTTGTGGGCGACATGACCGGCCAGGGCGGTGCTGGGGCGATCCGCGTTGTAGAGCACCAGTGCCGGCTCAGTGCAGCCAGGGCCGGGGGCGGTGTTGATGGGCTCTCGCAAGGGGCCTGCCGGCAAGAGCAGGCCATTGCCAGCACCGCGCTCGTCAAAGACGACGATCTCGATCTGCCGTGCCAGTGCGAGGTGCTGCAGGCCATCATCACAGACCAGGATGTCGATCTCCGGGTGCGCTGCCACAAGGGCGCGTCCGGCCACTGCGCGACGAGAGGCCACGGCCATGGGTGCCCGGGTGCGGCGCCAGATCAACCAGGGCTCGTCACCGACGTCCCGGGCGCTCAGGGCCGACTGGTGATGTTCGTCAAGAATCAAGGCTGCGGCCTTGTCGCGCTGGCCATCAGGGGGCTGCTGGCGGCCATAGCCCCGCGACAGAACGCCGGGTGTCCAGCCTTGCTGGCGCAGATGCTCGATCAGCGCCAGCACCGTGGGGGTCTTGCCTGCACCGCCGACCACACGGTTGCCGACCACCACGACAGGCACCGGCACAGCCTGGGAGGTCAGGCACCCTCGCTGAAACCCCAGACGCCGGGCCCAGGCCAGGGCGAGCATCAGAAGATGCAGGGGCCACAGTAGCACCGCCGCCACGCCGATGTGGCGCCACTGCCGGGTCAGCCAGTCAGCCGCACGAGAGGAGGGCATGGCGGTCTGGCGAGGCGTGGGTCAAGGCTGGGTGGCCGCATCGCCAGCGGGCGCGCTTTGAGCGGGACCACCGTCGCTGGCCTCTGCTCCGGCATCGCCCTGCTGTTGTCCTTGCGTGGCAAAGGTCAACTGCGACAGGCCGACACGGCGCGCGGCGTCCATCACATTGATCACGCTCTGATGCGTGGCCGCAGCGTCTGCGCTGACCACCACCACCGAGTCCTTGGCCGCACCGGCCTGGCGCGACAGGGCCGCCGCCAGCAACTCCACGCTGCGGCCATCGACCATCTGCTGGTTGAGCATGTAGCGCCCGTCGGAGGTGACCAGCACCACCAGCTCTTTGGGTCGGGCCTTGGCGGCTTGCGCGTTGGCCTTGGGCAGGTTGATCTTGAGTTCGGTGAACTTCGAGTAACTGGTGGTCAGCATCACGAAGATCAGGATCACCAGCAGCACATCGATGAAGGGGATGAGGTTGATCTCGGGCTCTTCGCTGCGGCGGTGGCGAAAATTCATCGGCATGGGCGCATCCTGGCGGCTCAACGCCGGTTGTTGGTCAGGCGCAGCAGGTGCGGCACGATGCGGTCAGCGGCCTGCTCCATCTGCAGGATGAAGGCGTCGACCCGGCTGCGGAAATGGCGGTGCGCCACCAGGGAAGGGATGGCTACCATCAGACCGAAAGCAGTGTTGTAGAGCGCCACAGAGATGCCGTGGGCCAGATCCTGCGGGCTGGCGCCCGCGCTGCCGGAACCCGAGGCCCCCGAGGCGCCGAAGATCTCGATCATGCCGATCACGGTGCCCAGCAAGCCCAGCAGCGGCGCTGCCGTGGCGATGGTGCCCAGGGCGTTGAGATTGCGCTCCAGCACGAACACGGCCTGACGCCCCGCCGACTCCAGGGCACCGCGCAGATGCTGCTCGCTGGAGCGGGCTTCGGTGGCGGCCTGCAGTCCATGGGCCAGCACCATGCCCAGGGTGGAGTTGTCGGCCAGCTTGGCGATGGTGTCCTGCGAGGGCATGGACGTGCGCATCACCGACACGACCTCATCGACCAGTCGGGGCGGTGCCACCCGCGCAGCGCGCAGGCTCAGGGCCCGCTCGATGATCAGGGCCAGTGCGATCACCGAGCACACCAGCAAAGGAATAATGGGCCAACCAGCGGCTTGTAAGATCGACAGCAACAGTCTCTCCCGGGGGTCTGAGCAAGGGCGAAATCGAAGGGGCTTGCCGAGCGGTCAGTGCGATGGGCACGCCGTCCGGAACACGGCATTATCACGTCGAAACCAGCTCCACCCGGGTCTCGACGCACCGCAGCATGAACCTAGGGTTTTCTCTCGGTGAGATCACCGGACATGGCCAGGCTGTGACCGATGAGTCATCCACCGTTCCTGTGGATAACTTTGTGGGAAACCTGGTGGACGACGATGCCGCCCCCCGAAAAAACGGGCCATTTCCTAGATTGCCTAATTTTTGAGCAGTTTTTTATTCAATAAAATCAATAACTTATGACGACATCAAGGCTTTGCAGCAGAGGGATCCTCCTGGCGCCCCTGTGTCTGCGCGCTTGTGGACACAACAAGCCAGCAACGATGCGGCCTGGCGCCGGATCAGAGGTGTTTGAATCGACGCTCAGGAGGGGTTCATGAGTACTGCCAGTCGCGTCTGGGGGGTCTCGGCCCTGGTGCAGGCGGTGGGCGACACCTTGTCCGCCCGCTACGGCATGGTGGTGGTGCGGGGGGAGATCAGCGGCTTCACTCGTGCGGCCAGTGGACATGGCTACTTCACGCTCAAGGACGAACTGGGGCAAGGCAGCCTGCGCTGCGCCATGTTCCGCCGGGCGCTCTCGCAGGTGGACTTCCCCGTCAGCGAGGGGCAGCTGGTCGAGGCGCGCGGGCAGCTGTCGGTCTACGAGGCCCGAGGCGAGTTGCAACTGGTGGTCGACGGGCTGCAGCGCGCCGGTGCCGGCGCCTTGTACGAGCAGTTCCTGCGCCTGAAAGCACGCCTGGAAGCCGCCGGCCTGTTCGATGAGGGCCGCAAACGCGAGATCCCGGCCTTTCCGCGTCGTGTGGCGGTGGTCACGTCCCTGGCTGCAGCGGCGCTGCGTGACGTGGTGACCGCCCTCCGACGCCGAGCACCCCATGTCGAGGTGCTGATCGTGCCCTGCGCGGTGCAGGGCGCCGAGGCGCCGCCCCAGATTGTGGATGCCCTCGCCGGTGCGGCATGGCTTCATCGGCAGGGGCAGGTCCAAGGGCAGGGCCTGGACGCCGTGATCCTGTGTCGGGGCGGTGGCTCGCTGGAAGACCTCTGGGCCTTCAACGACGAGCGCGTGGTGCGTGCCGTGGTGGCCTGCCCCGTGCCCGTGGTCTGCGGTGTGGGGCATGAAACCGATGTCACCCTGGCCGACCTGGCGGCCGATCTGCGCGCGCCCACCCCCACGGCGGCGGCGGAGCTGGTAGCGCAGTCTCGCGACGAAGCCCTGGTCGATCTCGACACCTGGGCCGCGACCCTGCGCTGGCGTTTGCGACAACGTCTGGACCAGCATGCGCAGAGGCTGGACCAACTGGGCATGCGCCTGTCACGCCCAGGGCAGGTGCTGCATGTCCATCGCCAGCGCATGGGGTCGCTGGAGGCACGGCTCCATGCCAGCTTGCGTGAGCGCGTGGTGTCCATGCGACACAGCCTGGCACCCTGGTCGCCTCGGCTGGACCGCGCGCTGGCACAGCGCCTGGCCTGGGCACGCCAGCAGCAGGCCCACTTGGGGCAGCGCCTGGAAGCACTCAACCCGCAGCGCGTGCTCGAGCGCGGTTATGCCTGGGTCAGCCAGGCCGATGGCGCACCGCTGACCCGCGCCTCGCAAGCCCAGACAGGACAAAAGCTGGGCATCCAGCTCGCCGATGGCCGCCTGCAGGTCGAGGTCGATGGCATCGAGTCCCAGGACTGAATGCCCCTTCACTTCGATCGACTCCGCCACGCTTGCCTACAATCGGCGCCGAACCCTTTCACACACCACAGGACACACGAACCATGGCACACACGCTTCCCCCCCTGCCGTACGCCCAAGATGCTCTGGCGCCTCACCTGAGCGCCGAGACTTTCGAGTACCACTACGGCAAGCACCATCAGGCCTACGTCACCAACCTGAACAACCTGATCCCCGGCACCGAGTTCGAGAGCCTGTCCCTGGAAGACATCGTCAAGAAGTCCAGCGGCGGCATCTACAACAACGCGGCCCAGATCTGGAACCACACCTTCTTCTGGAGCTGCATGAAGCCCCAGGGTGGTGGTGAGCCGACCGGCGCCCTGGCTGCAGCCATCAACGCCAAGTTCGGCAGCTACGCCGCCTTCAAGGAGGCCTTCACCAAGTCCGCCGTGGGCAACTTCGGCTCGGGCTGGACCTGGCTGGTCAAGAAGGCCGACGGCTCGGTCGACATCGTCAACATGGGTCCCGCCGGCACCCCGCTGACCACCGGTGACACCGCGCTGCTGACCATCGACGTGTGGGAGCATGCCTACTACATCGACTACCGCAATGCCCGTCCCAAGTTCGTGGAAACCTTCCTGAACTCGCTGGTGAACTGGGACTTCGCCGCCAAGAACTTCGGCTGATCCACCTCAGCCCCCTGTGCTCGAGTCGGGCACACCCTGATCAAGCCGGGCACTGCCCGGCTTTTTCGTGGACTGAGACATCGCCCATCCCGTTTCAATCTCTGGGTGCTTTTTCAAGAAATTCGCTGACACAGCGAGACGAAAGGTGTCGGGAGTGGTACAGTGGCTGTGGTTTTCAACGGCCCTTCCCGTCGCCCTTGTTGGATTTTGCTTTCAAGCAGTCAGCAAGGCGGGTCGCAATCCGCCAACCGGTCAAGCCGTGTCGCGGAAGGTTTTCAACCAGCCAATGTCCCGGCAGACCCGGGAGCGAGGTGAGCGAAATGATGCAGCAGTTCAGGTCGAACTCGTACCTGTTCGGGGGCAATGCCCCTTATGTCGAAGAGTTGTACGAGGCCTATCTCGACAACCCCGGATCCGTGCCAGACAACTGGCGCTCCTACTTCGACGCCCTCCAGAACGTCCCCGCCGTCGACGGCAGCGATCATCGCGATGTGGCGCATGCCCCCGTGGTCGAATCCTTCGCGCAGCGAGCCAAGGCCAATGCCTTCATGGTCAAGACCAGCTCTGCTGATCTGGCCGTGGCCCGCAAGCAGGTGCACGTTCAGTCCCTCATCGCTGCTTATCGTTTCCTCGGCTCCCGCTGGGCAGACCTCGATCCGCTCAAGCGGCAAGAGCGCCCCCGCATCCCCGAACTCGAACCGTCCTTCTACGACCTGACCGAGTCGGACATGGACATCACGTTCAGCGCCACCAACACGTATTTCACCAAGGCCGAGCACATGACCTTGCGCGAGATCGTGCAGGCCCTGCGTGAGACCTACTGCGGCAGCATCGGTGCCGAGTTCATGCACATCACCGATCCCGGTGAAAAGCGCTGGTGGCAGGAAAAGCTCGAAAGCATCCGCTCCAAGCCCACCTTCAGTGCCGAGAAGAAAAAGCACATTCTGGAGCGCCTGACGGCCGCAGAAGGCCTGGAGCGTTTTCTGCACACCAAGTATGTGGGGCAAAAGCGCTTCTCCCTGGAGGGCGGCGAGAGCTTCATCGCCTCCATGGACGAGCTGATCCAGCGCGGTGGTGAGTCGGGCGTGCAGGAGATCATCATCGGCATGGCCCACCGTGGCCGCCTGAACGTGCTGGTCAACACCCTGGGCAAGCAACCTGCAGACCTGTTCTCCGAGTTCGAACACACGGCTCCCGAGCATCTGCCGTCGGGTGACGTGAAGTACCACCAGGGCTTCTCCAGCGATGTGAGCACGGCCGGCGGGCCGGTCCACCTGTCCTTGTCCTTCAACCCTTCGCACCTGGAAATCGTCAACCCGGTGATCGAAGGCTCGGTCAAGGCCCGCATGGACCGCCGCGGTGACGTCAAGGGCTCGCAAGTGCTGCCCGTGCAGGTGCACGGTGACGCTGCTTTCGCCGGCCAGGGCGTCGTGATGGAAACGCTGGCCCTGGCCCAGACCCGTGGTTACTACACGGGCGGCACGGTCCACATCGTCATCAACAACCAGATCGGCTTCACCACGTCCGACCCGCGCGACAGCCGCTCCACGCTGTACTGCTCGGACGTGGTCAAGATGATCGAAGCCCCTGTTCTGCACGTCAACGGCGATGATCCCGAGGCCGTGGTGCTGTGCACGCAACTGGCCCTGGATTACCGTCAGCAGTTCAGCAAGGATGTGGTCGTGGACATCGTCTGCTTCCGCAAGCTGGGCCACAACGAGCAGGACACGCCTGCCATGACCCAGCCGCTGATGTACAAGAAGATCGGCCAGCACCCCGGCACGCGCAAGGTCTATGCAGACCGACTGGTGGGTGGCGGCACTTTGCCAGCCACGGGTCCGGACGACATGGTCAAGGCCTATCGCGCCGCCATGGAAGCAGGCAAGCACACGGTCGATCCGGTGCTGACCAACTTCAAGAGCAAGTACGCGGTCGACTGGACACCTTACCTGGGCAAGAAGTGGACCGACAGCGCCGACACCGCCTTGCCGCTGGCCGAGTTCCGCCGTCTGGCCGAGCGCATCACGACCATTCCCCAGGACTTCAAGCCCCACCCGCTGGTGCAGAAGGTGGTGGATGACCGCGCCGCCATGGGCCGTGGCGAGATCAATGTCGACTGGGGCATGGGCGAGCACATGGCCTTTGCCTCCCTGGTGGCGTCGGGCTACCCGGTGCGCCTGTCCGGCGAGGACTGTGGTCGAGGCACCTTCACCCACCGCCATGCCGTGCTGCACGATCAGAACCGCGAGAAGTGGGACATCGGCACCTACGTGCCCCTGCAACACGTGGCAGAGAATCAGGCGCCGTTCGTGGTCATCGACTCCATCCTGTCCGAAGAGGCTGTGCTGGGCTTCGAGTATGGCTACGCCGGATCCGACCCCAACAGCCTGGTCATCTGGGAAGCCCAGTTTGGCGACTTCGCCAACGGCGCCCAGGTGGTGATCGACCAGTTCATTGCCTCTGGTGAAGTGAAGTGGGGTCGGGCCAATGGCCTGACCCTGATGCTGCCGCACGGCTACGAAGGGCAGGGCCCGGAGCACAGCTCGGCGCGTCTGGAGCGCTTCATGCAACTGGCGGCCGACAACAACATGCAGATCGTGCAGCCGACCTCGGCCAGCCAGATCTTCCATGTGCTGCGTCGTCAGATGGTGCGCATGTTCCGCAAGCCCTTGGTCATCATGACGCCCAAGTCGCTGCTGCGTAACAAGGACGCCACCTCGCCTTTGAGCGAGTTCACGCGAGGCGAGTTCCGCACCGTGATCGGCGAGGTCGATGAGAGCATCGACAACAGCAAGGTCAAGCGCATGATCTGCTGCTCGGGCAAGGTTTACTACGACCTGGTCAAGAAGCGCGCCGAGAAAAAGGCGCTGGACACGGTCATCGTGCGTGTCGAGCAGCTCTATCCCTTCCCGCACAAGGCGTTCTCGACCGAGATCAAGAAGTATCCCAACCTCACCGATCTGGTGTGGTGTCAGGACGAGCCTCAGAACCAGGGCGCCTGGTTCTTCGTGCAGCACTACATCCACGAGAACATGGCCGATGGCCAGAAGCTGGGGTATGCCGGGCGTCCTGCGTCCGCATCGCCGGCAGTGGGTTATGCGCACCTGCACCAGGAGCAGCAAAAGGCCCTGCTGGATCAGGCCTACGCCAAGCTCAAGGGATTCGTCCTCACCAAGTAATGCACGGCGCGCGAGATGCGTGCCGCCGGGCGCCGGGTTGTTGCAGCTGATGTGGCTGCCCCCGGTCGGTGAGCGCGCCGCGCCTTACGGAGAACATCATGGCAATCGTTGAAGTCAAGGTCCCCCAACTGTCCGAGTCCGTGGCCGAAGCCACGCTGCTGCAGTGGAAGAAAAAGCCCGGCGAAGTCGTCGCGGCCGATGAAATCCTGATCGAGATCGAGACCGACAAGGTCGTGCTCGAAGTGCCCGCACCGGCTGCAGGCGTGCTGGCCCAGCTCGTCAAGAACGATGGCGATACCGTCGGCAGTGATGAAGTCATCGCCCGCATCGACACCGAAGGCTCCGCTGCGGTCAGTCCGCTGGAAGTCAAGGCCATCGCCACACCGACCCCTGCACCTGCTGCCGCGCCCGCTGCAGCCACGGGTGGCAGCAAAGGCGATGTGGCCATGCCGGCCGCAGCCAAGCTGCTGGCCGACAACGGCCTGAGCACCGCACAAGTGGCAGGCTCCGGCAAGGACGGTCGCGTCACCAAGGGCGATGTGCTCGCTGCCGTGGCATCGGGCGCCAAGCCTGCGGCGGCTGTGGCTGCTGCACCTGCGGCCCCTGCCATCCCCACGGGCGTGCCCACCACGGCGCTGCCGGCGGTGCAAGCACCGATGGGGCAGCCCAACCTGGCCGACCGCCCCGAGCAGCGCGTGCCCATGAGCCGCCTGCGTGCCCGTGTGGCCGAGCGTCTGCTGCAGTCGCAGGCCACCAATGCCATCCTGACCACGTTCAATGAAGTGAACATGGCCCCGGTGATGGAGATGCGCAAGAAGTTCCAGGAGAAGTTCGAGAAGGAGCACGGCGTCAAGCTGGGCTTCATGAGCTTCTTCGTCAAGGCGGCGGTGCACGCGCTCAAGAAGTACCCCGTGATCAACGCCTCGGTGGATGGCAATGACATCGTCTATCACGGCTACTTCGACATCGGCGTGGCTGTGGGCTCGCCCCGTGGCCTGGTGGTGCCGGTGCTGCGCAATGCCGACCAGATGACCTTCTCCGAGATCGAAAAGAAGATCGCCGAGTTCGGCACCAAGGCGCGCGACGGCAAGTTGGGTCTGGACGACCTGACGGGCGGCACCTTCTCGATCTCCAACGGCGGCACCTTCGGCTCGATGCTGTCGACCCCGATCATCAACCCGCCTCAGTCGGCCATCCTGGGGGTGCATGCCACCAAGGACCGCCCGGTCGTCGAGAACGGTCAGATCGTGATCCGTCCGATCAACTACCTGGCCATGTCCTACGACCACCGCATCATCGACGGCCGCGAGGCTGTGCTGGGCCTGGTCGCCATGAAGGAAGCGCTGGAAGATCCGGCGCGCCTGCTGTTCGACATCTGATCCATCGTTTGAGTTTTTTGCGGCTGGGCGGGCCTCACGAGGGCCCGCTCGGACCAGCAAAAACGTCAGAACAAACCCCTCCCGGAGGATCTGAACCATGTCCCTTGCCGACGAGATCGAACGCCTGGCCGCGCTGCATGAGCGTGGCGTTCTGAGCGCGGACGAGTTCGCTCAGGCCAAGGCACGCCTCATTCAGGCAGGCCCTTCGGGACAGATGTCGACCTCCGCCCCGCTCGGGGGCGACCTGCCCGTCAACCGCCTGCGCCGCATCAAGGACGACCGCTGGCTCGGTGGGGTCTGCGGCGGTCTGTCGCGCATGACGGACGTGGAGTCCTGGGTCTGGCGTCTGGCGTTTGCCTTGCTGTTCCTGTTCTGGGGCTCTGGCCTGCTGCTCTACATCCTGCTGTGGGTCTTCGTGCCTGAAGAATGACCCCTGGCCCAACCACTGCTGAACACACCATGTCCAATCAATTCGACGTCATCGTCATCGGCGGAGGCCCCGGTGGCTACATCGCTGCCATCCGCGCTGCCCAACTGGGTTTCAAGGTCGCCTGCATCGACGAGTGGAAGAACGACAAGGGCGGCCCCGCACCCGGCGGCACCTGCACCAATGTCGGCTGTATTCCCTCCAAGGCCTTGCTGCAGTCGTCCGAGCATTACGACCAGGCGGCACACCACTTTGCGGATCACGGCATCACGGTCGACGGCCTGAAGATGGACGTGGCCAAGATGGTGGGACGCAAGAACACCGTCGTGAAGCAGAACAACGACGGCATCCTCTACCTGTTCAAGAAGAACAAGGTCAGCTTCTTCCATGGTCGCGGCTCCTTCGTGAAGGCCGTCGACGGCGGCTACGAGATCGCCGTGACCGGTGACAAGCCCGACACGCTGGCCGGCAAGCACATCATCGTGGCCACGGGCTCCAGTGCCCGCCAGTTGCCTGGCACGCCGTTCGACGAAAAGCAGATCCTGTCCAACGACGGCGCCCTCAACATCACCGAGGTGCCCAAGAAGCTGGGTGTGATCGGTTCGGGCGTGATCGGCCTGGAGATGGGCTCGGTCTGGCGCCGCCTGGGCGCGGAAGTCACCGTGCTGGAGGCCCTGCCAACCTTCCTGGGCGCCGTGGACGAGCAGGTGGCCAAGGAAGCCCAGAAGATCTTCACCAAGCAGGGGCTCAAGCTGCAACTGGGCGTGAAGATCGGCGACATCAAGGCCGCCAAGAAGGGCGTGTCGGTGGCCTACACCGACGCCACTGGCGCCGAACAGAAACTCGATTGCGACAAGCTCATCATCTCGATCGGCCGGGTGCCCAACACCACGGGCCTGAACGTCGAGGCGGTGGGCCTGCAACTGGATGAACGCGGCGCCATCGTGGTGGACGCGGACTGCAAGACCAATCTGCCCCAGGTGTGGGCGGTGGGCGATGTGGTGCGCGGGCCCATGCTGGCGCACAAGGCTGAAGAAGAAGGTGTGGCCGTGGCCGAGCGCATTGCCGGTCAGCACGGGCACGTCAACTTCAACACGATTCCCTGGGTGATCTACACCAGCCCGGAGATAGCCTGGGTCGGCAAAACCGAACAGGCGCTGAAAGAGGAGGGCCGGCCCTACAAGGCCGGTTCCTTCCCCTTCATTGCGAACGGGCGTGCCCGCGCGCTGGGAGACACCACCGGTTTCGTGAAATTCCTGGCCGATGCCGCCACCGACGAGATCCTGGGCGTGCACATCATCGGGCCCTTCGCCAGCGAATTGATCTCGGAGGCCGTGGTGGCCATGGAGTTCAAGGCCAGTGCCGAAGACATCGCCCGCATCTGCCATGCCCACCCCAGTTTGAGTGAGGCCACCAAGGAGGCTGCGCTCGCGGTGGACAAGCGCACCTTAAACTTCTGAGGTTTGCGCACAGTCTCGATGTGAGGGGTGGCCCGTGCTGCCCCTTTTTTCTTGACCGGTGCGCCCTGTCGACCCGATTGATTGTCTGCCATGCCCTCGTACAAAGTGTCCGTCACCGAGCTCTATCAGCAAAGCCTGGCCCAGCGCGGCTACAAGGCGGATGAGGCTCAGCTCATGGGCATCGCCGCATTGCAGCGCTGTCAGGACGAGTGGGCCGGCTACAAGCGCCAGCGCTCCAATGCGCTGACCAAGATGCTGCGCTATCCGCCCCTGCCCAAGGGCGTCTACATGTACGGTGGGGTGGGGCGGGGCAAGAGCTTCATCATGGACTGCTTTTTCAACGCGGTTCCGGTGGAGCGCAAGACACGCCTGCACTTTCACGAGTTCATGCGTGAGGTGCATCGCCAGTTGCATGAGCTCAAGGGGGTGCAGGATCCCCTGGAAGTGCTGGCCAAGCGCATGTCTCGGCGTCACCGTCTGATCTGCTTCGACGAGTTCCATGTGGCCGATGTGACGGACGCGATGATCCTGCACCGCTTGCTGGACGCGATGTTCCGTCACCGCGTCAGCATTGTCACCACCTCCAACTTCCACCCGGATCAGCTCTACCCCAATGGCCTGCACCGCGATCGCATCCTGCCCGCCATCGAGCTGCTCAAGAACCATCTGGAAGTGATCAACGTCGACAGCGGCACAGACTACCGCCGCCGCACGCTGGAGCTGGCCAACCTCTACCTGACGCCACTCAATGAGCAGACCGACCAGGAGATGACGGCCATCTTCGACAAACTGGCGGAAAGCGCCGAAGAAGACCCGACGCTGAACATCGAGCACCGTGTGCTCAAGGCCCGGCGCCGTGCAGGTGGGGTGGTGTGGTTCGATTTCACCACGCTGTGTGGTGGCCCCCGCTCACAGAACGACTATCTGGAGCTGGCCTCGCGTTTCCATACCGTGATGCTCAGCGGCGTGCCGCACATGCCCGTGCGCCTGGCCTCGGAGGCGCGACGCTTCACCTGGCTGATCGATGTGCTCTACGACCGCAAGTGCAAGCTGGTGATGTCTGCGGATGTGCCGCCTGAGCAGCTCTACACCGAAGGCCCGATGTCGCACGAGTTCCCCCGCACGGTCTCGCGTCTCAATGAGATGCAGTCCAAGGAATACCTCAGTGAAGAGCGCCGCGTGGTTGACACCTCGCTGACCTGAGGCCCTTGCGGCACCAGTCTCAGCTGGCGGCGGCTTCTACTCGGACAATGGCCAGGGACAGGTTGTCTCCGCCTCCCCGGGCGCGCTGCCGGGCCTTGCTCACCAACATTTCTGCTGCCTCACGCGGGGGCAGGGTGTGCACAATGGCCCCGATTTCGCGCGGCGTGAAGTAGTGCCACAGACCATCGCTGCAGGACAGCAGGCAGTCGCCTTGCTCCAGCGAATTGATGTGGTGGACCGCGTTGGGAGGATCTTGCTGCGTGCCCAGGCAACCGGTCAGCAGATTCGATTGCGGGTGCGCATTGGCCTCTTCTTCGGTCAACTGGCCCTCATTGATCAGGCGCTGCACAAAGGAGTGGTCCTGCGTGCGAAACAGCATGTCCGACTGGCGGAAGTGATAGACGCGGGAGTCGCCCGCATGCACCACGGCCGCAGAGCGATCGGGGTTGATCAGGAAGGCGGCCAGGGTGCTGTGCGGTTCTTCCTCGAAGGCGATCGCGGTCAGCTTGATCATCAGATGGGCTTCACTGAGCAACTGCTGCAGGGCCACTTCGGGGTCGTCCTTGGCCGGCACATAGCGATCGAAAATCTGCCGGGCCGTGAGGATGACCTGATCGGCCGCCTTGCGGCCACCGCTCTTGCCGCCCATGCCATCGGCCACCACGGCCAGCAGGCAGCCGGACACGCGGGGGTGCGGAAGAATTTCCACCTGATCTTGTTGGTACAGGCGATCGCCCCGGTGCAGGCCAGTGGCTGCAACAAGACGATAGCTGGGGGCATGGGTGCTCATGGCGAAAACTATAATGCGGATTCAGCCCCAGGAATTGATTCCCTCAGGCGTGTCCCTTTTTATATCGCGACGTATCCTGTCGCCCGGTGAACGCCTACATCTCACAATGCAAGAAAACCTGCATTCTCCCCAGCGCCGTTTGATCGAGTTGCGCATCGAGCATGCCGATCTGGACAACTTGATCGATCGGGCTGGAGACCAGACCGCTGTTGACGAGTTGACCCTGAGGCGACTCAAGAAGCGGCGTCTGCTGCTGCGCGATCAGATCTCGCAGCTCGAGGCCTTGCTGGACCCCAAAGAGCCGGCCTGAGCACCGAGCTGCCGTGGCTGAGACGTTG
>NZ_DASUIT010000157.1:0-32443 GCF_036279655.1 Aquabacterium sp.
CGACACGAAGGTGTAACCCTTTTCGCGAGCTGCGAATTCGGGCTCTTGCACCATGTTGGTGTAGTGCTTCATGCCTTCGCCGCGAGCGTAAGCGTGGGCGAACTGGAAGGTGTTGAACCAGTTGATGTGGATACCAGCCAGCGTGATGAACTGGTACTTGTAGCCCAGAGCCGACAGCTCTTCCTGGAAGGAAGCGATCTGCGCGTCGTTGAGGTTCTTCTTCCAGTTGAAGGAAGGCGAGCAGTTGTACGACAGCAGCTTGCCGGGGCAGGCAGCGTGAACGGCTTGAGCGAATTCACGAGCGAAGCCGATGTCAGGCACGCCGGTTTCACACCACACCAGGTCGGCGTAGGGAGCGTAGGCAACGCCACGGCTGATGGATTGCTCCAGGCCGTTCTTGACGCGGTAGAAGCCTTCTTGGGTGCGCTCGCCGGTCAGGAAAGGCTTGTCGTTTTCGTCGTAGTCGCTGGTCAGCAGGTTGGCTGCTTCAGCATCGGTACGAGCCAGAACGATGGTGGGCACGCCCATCACGTCGGCAGCGAAACGAGCAGCGATCAGCTTCTCGATGGCTTCACGAGTGGGAACCAGCACCTTGCCGCCCATGTGACCGCACTTCTTGACAGCAGCCAGCTGGTCTTCGAAGTGAACGCCAGCAGCACCGGCGGCGATCATGTTCTTCATCAGTTCGAAAGCGTTCAGAACGCCACCGAAACCGGCTTCAGCGTCAGCGACGATGGGCAGGAAGTAGTCCACGAAACCTTCGTCGCCGGGGTTGATGCCACGCGACCATTGGATTTCGTCAGCACGCTTGAACGTGTTGTTGATGCGACGAACCATCGTGGGGACGGAGTCGTAGGCGTACAGCGACTGGTCGGGGTACATGGTTTCCGACGTGTTGCCGTCGGCGGCCACTTGCCAGCCCGACAGGTACACGGCTTCCAGGCCAGCCTTGGCCTGTTGCATGGCTTGACCGGCGGTGATGGCGCCGAAAGCGTTCACGTAGCCCTTCTTGGCACCGCCGTTGACCTTTTCCCACAGCTTTTCAGCGCCGTTCTTGGCCAGGGTGTACTCAGGCTGCAGGCTGCCGCGCAGACGCACGACATCAGCGGCGCTGTAGCCACGCTTGACAAGCTTCCAGCGGGGGTTTTCGGCCCAGTCTTTTTCCAGGGCAGCGATTTGCTGTTCACGGGTGAGTTTCGTCATGACGATCTCCGAGGGGTTGGTGGGGAGGTACAAGAAAACCCTAGATTCTAGCGACTTTCGTGCCGCGCGCCAAGACTTATGTCTTATATAAGACTCAAACCTTCAAACAGGGGGAGCCCCCTTGAGGCCCACGCAGACCCGGGTTAGCCCCAAGCCCGACAAGATCGCCTTGTCAACGTCCTGCGGTAAGGTGTGGTCATCACGAATTCACCACACGGACTAGAGGACACACTATGGCTCCCCGCATGGATGCGTTCTGGATGCCCTTCACGGCCAACCGGGACTTCAAACAATCGCCACGCCTGCTGGCCAGGGCCGAAGGCATGCATTACTGGACACCCGAGGGACGCGAGGTGCTCGATGGCACCGCCGGCCTGTGGTGCGTGAATGCCGGCCACGCCCGCCCGCGCATCGTCGAGGCCATCGCACGGCAGGCTGCCACGCTGGACTTCGCGCCGCCCTTCCAGATGGCCCACCCCCTGGCCTTCGAACTGGCCGAGCGCCTGATCGAGCTGACACCGCCCGGACTGAACCGCGTTTTCTATACCAACTCCGGCTCGGAGTCGGTCGAGACGGCACTCAAGATCGCCCTGGCCTATCACCGCATGCGCGGCGAGGCACAACGCACCCGACTGATCGGCCGTGAACGTGGCTACCACGGCGTGAACTTTGCCGGCACCGCCCTGGGCGGCATGGGGCCCAACCGCAAGATGTTCGGTGCCAGCGTGGCGGGGGTGGACCATCTGCGCCACACGCATGACCTGACGCGCAATGCCTTCAGCAAGGGTCAGCCGGAGCACGGGGTGGAGCTGGCCGAAGACCTGGAGCGCCTGGTGACGCTGCATGATCCGTCCACCATCGCGGCGGTCATCGTCGAGCCCATGGCCGGCTCGACCGGCGTGCTGCTGCCCCCCAAGGGTTATCTGCAACGCCTGCGCGAGATCTGCGACAAGCATGGAATCTTGCTGATCTTCGACGAAGTCATCACCGGCTTCGGCCGTCTGGGCTCACCCTTTGCGGCGCAGCACTATGGGGTGACACCCGACATGATCACGGCGGCCAAGGGCGTGACCAATGGCTGCATCCCCATGGGGGTGGTGTTCACCAAACAGGAGATCCACGATACCTTCATGGAGAAGTCCGGCCCCGGAATCGAACTCTTCCACGGCTACACCTATTCCAGCCACCCCATGGCCTGCGCCGCCGCCCTGGCCACGCTGGACACCTATGCCGAAGAAAACCTGCTCACGCGTGGCGCCCGCATGGAAGCGAAGATGCAGGAGGCCGCACACGCGCTCAAGGGCCTGCCCCATGTGATCGACATCCGCAACACAGGCCTGGTGGCTGCGATCGAGTTCGCGCCGCGCCCGGGTGCGCCGGTAGGACGTCGTGGTTTCGAAGCCTTCCTGGGGGCCTTTGAAAAGGGCGTGCTGGTCAGGGCCGCAGGTGACAACATCGCCATCTCGCCACCGCTGATCATCCAGGAGCAGCAGATCGACCAGATCTTCAGCACCATGCGCGAGGTGATTGAGTCCCTGGCCTGATCCTGAAACACCAAGGGGCCCTTGCCGGGCCCCTTGTGTCATCGATGGCCCGCGAGGGTCACATCAACGCTTGATCTGCGAGATGTCTCGCACCGCGCCCGTGTCGGCCGAGGTGGTCAGCAGCGCATAGGCCTGCAAGGCTGCAGACACATAACGCTCGCGCTTGACGGGCTTCCAGGCATGGGTGCCGCGCTCTTCCATGGCCTCGCGGCGGGCCGCCAGCGTCTCCGGGCTGACCGCCAGATGGATCTTGCGATTGGGAATGTCGATCTCGATGGTGTCGCCATCTTCGACCAGTGCAATGGCACCACCACAAGCGGCCTCTGGCGAGGCGTGACCGATCGACAGGCCCGACGTGCCCCCCGAGAAGCGACCGTCGGTCAACAAGGCGCATTCCTTGCCCAGCCCCCGGCTCTTGAGGTAGGAGGTGGGATAGAGCATTTCCTGCATGCCAGGACCACCCTTGGGGCCTTCATAGCGGATGATCACCACATCACCGGCCTGCACCACCTCGCCCAGGATGCCGTCCACGGCGTCTTCCTGGCTCTCGAAGACACGGGCCTTGCCGGTGAACTTCCAGATGGACTCGTCCACGCCGGCTGTCTTGACGATGCAGCCCTTTTCAGCGATGTTGCCATAGAGCACGGCCAGGCCGCCATCGGCCGTGAAGGCGTGCTCCTTGCTGCGGATCACGCCCTTGGCGCGGTCCAGGTCCAGCGCCTTCCAGCGGCTGTCCTGGGAGAAGGCCACCTGCGTGGGCACACCACCGGGTGCGGCCTTGAAGAACTCGTGCACGGCCTCGTCCTTGGAGACGGTCACATCCCACTGGGCAATCGCATCGCCCATGGTCTGGCTGTGCACGGTGGGCACGTCGGTGTGCAGCAGTCCCCCACGGGCGAGTTCACCCAGGATGGCCATGATGCCGCCCGCACGGTGCACGTCTTCGATGTGCACATCCGGCACGGCCGGCGCCACCTTGCTCAGGCAGGGGACGCGGCGCGAGATGCGGTCGATGTCCTGCATGGTGAAGTCCACGCCGGCCTCCTTGGCTGCAGCCAGCAGGTGCAGCACGGTGTTGGTGGAGCCGCCCATGGCCACGTCCAGGCTGACAGCGTTCTCGAAGGCCTTGAAGTTGGCGATGTTGCGCGGCAGGGCCGACTCGTCATCCTGCTCGTAGTAGCGCTTGGCCAGGGCCACGATGCTGCGGCCGGCCTGGCGGAAGAGCTTTTCGCGATCGGCGTGGGTGGCCAGCGTGGTGCCATTACCAGGCAGGGACAGGCCCAGCGCTTCGGTCAGGCAGTTCATGGAGTTGGCTGTGAACATGCCGGAGCAGGAACCACAGGTCGGACAGGCCGAACGCTCGACCGAGGCGACCTCCTCATCGGAGCAGTTTTTGTCGGCGGCCTTGACCATGGCGTCAACCAGATCCAGGGCGATGACCTTGCCTTCGATCTTGACCTTGCCGGCTTCCATCGGGCCACCCGACACGAAGATCACGGGGATGTTCAGGCGCAAAGCGGCCATCAGCATGCCCGGGGTGATCTTGTCGCAATTGGAGATGCACACCAGCGCATCGGCAGTATGGGCATTGACCATGTACTCGACGCTGTCAGCGATCAGATCGCGCGAGGGCAGCGAATAGAGCATGCCGCCATGCCCCATGGCGATGCCGTCGTCCACGGCAATGGTGTTGAATTCCTTGGCCACACCACCCGCTGCCTCGATTTCACGGGCTACCAGTTGCCCCAGGTCCTTGAGGTGCACGTGGCCGGGCACGAACTGGGTGACGCTGTTGGCGATCGCGATGATCGGCTTCTCGAAGTCGCCGTCCTTCATGCCAGTGGCACGCCACAAGGCGCGAGCACCCGCCATGTTGCGGCCGGCGGTGGAAGTGCGGGAACGGTACTGGGGCATAAAGGGGCTCCGGGAGACTGTCTTCGGTCAAGGGATGCCGATTTTATCCCCTGCCTACTCCTGCCACCGAACCCATTGCGCTTGGCATCACCCGCAACAGGGCGGATCCGCGGGGCAAAAAAAGGCCCCGCGCTAGCGGGGCCTGTGAAGTTCCACTCTGAGGCTGGCAAGGTTCGCTCTATACCAGTGGCCTGATTGTATATTTGACCAAATGTATCTTGCTGCCACTTTACGGCGCTTTACACAGCCCAGGCGCAGCCATCGCCAGCCCGTTCACATGTCAGCCAGTGGCGTCTTGGCTGCATCGTGGGCAGACTCCAGCGCCAACAGCTGGATCAGTTGGGCCAGATCGTGATCCAGGCGGCGCAAGGTATCGCCATCGAGTTGCGCCAAGGCATCGGGCAACACCCCTGCCCAGGGTGCTGGTGCCTGATCCAGCACTGCGTGTCCTTCCGGGGTCAGATGCAACCTCACGGCTCGGCGATCTCGATCATCTCGATCGGTGTCGATCAGCCCTCGCTGAGTCAGTGCCTTGACCAGATTGCTCGCCGTGGATTGGTGGATGTCCATGGCCTGAGCCAGGGCCCCGACGCCCATGCCGGGATGCCTGGCCACCAGGCTCAATGCCCAGACCTGCGAGCCGCCAATGCCCACCTTGCGCTCGACCTGCTGGAAATGCGTCTTGACCGCGTTGAACACGATGCGGAACTGGCGCAGGACTTGAGCGGCTTCGGGTGGCGGCGGCATGGTTTTCGCATTGTGCCTTCAATGATGGAACACCGACAGCACCATGAGTGAATCACACGACGATTTGACCTCGAATCTCGGCCGCGAATTGTCGGATTGGCGCCGCTGGGTGGCCCGATTGGTGGTCCTTGGCTTTGCGGCACTGGCCGGGCTGAGTGTGGCGGGATTCACCTGGCTGAGTGAGCTCGCCCTGGGCCTGTTCCGCGATACCCGCCAGGGGTCATGGTGGTGGCCCCTGATCTGGACCCCTGCCTTGACCGCAGGCATCGTCTGGATCACCCGCCGCTGGTTTGAGGGTGCGGCGGGTTCAGGCATCCCCCAGGTGTTGGCCGCACTGGACTCGCGCACGCCCCGCGAACAGCGCCACTTGTTCGTGTCCCTGCGCCTGTCTCTGGCCAAGCTGATTCTGACCACTGGCGGCCTGCTGGCAGGGCTGTCCTCTGGTCGGGAGGGACCGTCCGTTCAGATCGCTGCGGGCGTGCTGCATCATGCTCGCCGCTGGTTGCCAGAGCGCACCCGCATCAACGAACACGGTCTGATGGCGGCCGGAGGCGCGGCCGGCGTCGCCGCGGCCTTCAACACGCCCCTGGGTGGCGTGATGTTCGCCATTGAACAACTGGCCCGCCAACCTGAGGAGCGCACCAGTGGGTTGCTGATCGCCGCCATCGTGCTGGCGGGCCTGATCGCCGTCTCCATCCATGGCAATGGGGCCTATTTCGGACGCATCCACATCGATCATGTGACCTGGGACTTGTGGTGGCCGGGTCTGGCGGTCACGCTCGCATCGGGCGCACTGGGGGGCCTGTTCGCCCGTCTGCTGGTGCAGTCCATGGGCGGGCTGGGCACCGACCGGTTCAGCCTTTGGCGCCAACAGCACCCCGTGCGCTTTGCGGGCGGCTGTGGCTTGGCGGTGGCCCTGATCGGCCTGGTCAGCCAGGGCGACACTTTTGGCTCCGGCTACCAGACCACGCGATCACTGCTGGAAGGAGAGGACCAGACCTCGGAGCTGTATGTCGTGCTGCGCATGGCCGCCACCTGGCTGTCTGCATGGAGCGGCGTGCCCGGTGGCGTCTTTGCCCCTGCGCTGGCCATCGGGGCCGGGCTGGGCAACCACATCGCCCAATGGACGGGACATCCAGGCGCCACGGCCCTGATCGCCTTGGGCATGGCGGGATTCCTCGCAGCGGTGACGCGCGCGCCCATCACCTCCTTCATCATCGTGATGGAGATGATCGAAGGACACACCCTGGTGCTCAGTCTGATGGCCTGCACGATGGTCGCCAACACCGTGTCGCGCCTGATCAGCCCGTCTTTGTACGATGAACTTGCACGGATTCAAGGCGCCAGATGCCGCGCTTCGACCACCTGAAGGGCGCAGCAGGTCAGCTCAGGACGCCTCAGCGCTTCTTGCGTCCATGCAGGCCCAGCGCATCGAGCTGCTTGTCGCGGCGGGACTGACGCTTGGCGTCGACCTTTTCCATGGCCTTTCGCTGCGTCCAGCCAGTGGTATCTGCCCAGAGCCACCAGAGCACCGCCGCGCCAAAAGGTGCCAGAAGCGCCCACCAGTGGTCCTTCCAGGTCCAGGCCCCCACAGGGCCGAAGCCGGTCACGTTCATGACGAGCATGACCACGCCGATCACGACAAACCACATGGCAACTCCTGAACAATATTGATGCAGTTCAATTCAAACATTCGCGTCAACCGACAAAGCGGGGATAAACGTTATAACAATACCCTTAGAGTGCCCACAACGTAAGACGAAAGGACCCCCAAGATGAAATTCCTGCCTTCCATGGCCCTGGCTGCCCTGGCCATCACCGCCGCGACGCCTGCGCTGGCAAGCCTTGATCTGGCCACCAAGAAGGCCTGCATGGCCTGCCACAGCGTCGACAACAAGGTCGTCGGCCCAGCCTACAAGGAAGTCGCCAAGCGCTACGCCGCCGACAAGACGGCCGAAGCGAAGCTGGTGCAGACCGTGCTCAAGGGTTCGGACCCCAAGAAGCCGAACTGGGGTGGCATGGCCATGCCTGCCAACAAGGACCGCGTGAGCGAAGCCGAGGCCAAGCAACTGGTCAAGTGGATCCTGTCGCTCAAGTAAGCATCACGGATCACACCCTCTCATGAAAAAGCCCCGCTCAGATAGCGGGGCTTTTTTGTTCGTGGCGGGCCACAGCCCGCCTCTCACCTCAGTCGTCGGCGTAGATGTCGACGTCCTTGGTTTCACGCACGAACAACAGGCCCACCACGAAGGTGATCATGGCCACGATGATCGGATACCACAGACCGTTGTAGATGTTCCCCGTCTGCGCCACGATGGCAAAGGCGGTGGTGGGCAGCAAACCACCGAACCAGCCGTTGCCGATGTGGTAGGGCAGGCTCATCGAGGTGTAGCGGATCCGGGTCGGGAACATTTCGACCAGCATCGCGGCGATGGGGCCGTACACCATGGTCACATAGATCACCAGCACCGTGAGGATCGCGATGATCACCGGCTTGTTGACCTTGGCAGGATCCGCCTTGGGAGGATAACCCGCCGTCTTGAGTGCACCACTGACAGCCTTCTTGAACTGGCCTTCGATGACCTTGGTCGCCGCTGCCTTGGGGTCCTTGTCGAAGGCGGCCAATGCAGCACCCGCATCCTTGAGGTCCTTCTCGGCCGCCTTGATCTTGTCCGCGTCCGCTGCCGAGGCCTTGAGGGTCTCCAGCTTGGCGGCAGCACCGTCCTTGGCCTTGACTGCGGCTTCCTTGGCCGCGGGCACATCCGCATCCGTCACCTTGGTGGGCGAGTAGCTGGGAATCACGGTGTCACCCACCTTGATCACGGCGTTCTCACCGGCTGCACCGTCCACGTTCTCGTAGTTGACCGAGTTGGCTGCCAGGAACTGCTTGGCCACGTCGCACGAACTGGTGAACTTGGCCGTGCCCGTGGGGTTGAACTGGAAGGAACACTCCTTGGGGTCGGCCGTCAAGGTCACAGGTGCCGAGGCTTGTGCTGCAGCCAGGGCAGGGTTGGCTGCATTGGTCAGTGCCTTGAACAGCGGGAAGTAGGTCAAGGCCGCGATCAGGCAGCCCGCCAGGATGATGGGCTTGCGGCCGATCTTGTCGGACAGGGTGCCGAACACGACGAAGAAGGGCGTGCCGATCAGCAGCGAGATGGCCACCAGGATGTTGGCGGTGGCACCATCGACCTTCAAGGCCTGCGTCAGGAAGAACAGGGCATAGAACTGACCGGTGTACCAGACCACGGCCTGACCGGCGACCAGGCCGACCAGCGCCAGGATCACGATCTTGAGGTTCTTCCACTGACCGAAGGACTCAGACAGCGGGGCCTTGGAGGTCTTGCCTTCAGCCTTCATCTTCTTGAAGGCCGGGCTCTCGTTCATGCTCATCCGGATCCAGACGCTGATGGCCAGCAGCAGCACCGACAGGATGAAGGGCACACGCCAGCCCCATTCGGCAAAGGCATCCTCGCCCACCAGGGTGCGGGTGCCCAGGATCACCAGCAGCGACAGGAACAGACCCAGCGTGGCCGTGGTCTGAATCCAGGCCGTGTAGGCCCCCCGCTTGCCGTGAGGCGCATGTTCGGCCACATAGGTGGCGGCACCGCCATACTCACCGCCCAGCGCCAGGCCTTGCAGCATGCGCAGAATGATCAGGATGATGGGTGCTGCAGCCCCGATGGCCGCGTAGTTGGGCAGGATACCGACCACGAAGGTCGACGCACCCATGATCAGGATGGTGACCAGGAAGGTGTATTTGCGCCCGATCATGTCGCCCAGGCGACCGAACACCAGCGCACCGAAGGGGCGCACGATGAAGCCGGCCGCAAAAGCCAGCAGCGCGAAAATGAAGGCGGATGTCGGATCCAGGCCCGCAAAGAATTGCTTGGCGATGATGGCTGCCAAGGAGCCGTACAGATAAAAGTCGTACCACTCGAACACGGTGCCCAGACTGGAGGCGAAGATGACTTTCTTCTCCTCCGCCGTCATGGGCGCATTCGCTGCTGCTGCATTAGCCATGTTGGATGCTCCTCGTCGTTACAAAGTGAAGGCTTGTGACCTTCTTACCCCCAATTTAAGGGGGGTGTGAGTACTTGTTAATGAGGGTGAATGCTGATATTGGGGTGCTTTTGGCAAAAATAACCCCATGGGGTGTGCAATCCCCTCAAAAACAAGTGCTGTACGGTGCTGGAAAACCCGGAGGTGGGCTGCACCCACCCCCAGGGCCAGAAGCCCTGCCTGCGGATCAGTTGGGCTCGGCCAATTGATCCAGGATCGCCGGGTTCTCCAGGGTGCTGGTGTCCTGCGTGACCGCATCCCCCTTGGCAATCACACGCAGCAAACGGCGCATGATCTTGCCCGAGCGGGTCTTGGGCAGGTTGTCGCCAAACCGGATGTCCTTGGGCTTGGCAATGGGGCCGATCTCGTGCGCCACATGGTTGCGCAATTCGGTGGCCAGTTGCCTGGCCTCATCACCCGATGGGCGAGGACGCTTGAGCACCACGAAGGCACAGATGGCCTCGCCCGTGAGATCGTCCGGGCGCCCCACCACGGCGGCTTCAGCCACCAGCGGATGAGACACCAGGGCCGATTCAATCTCCATCGTGCCCATGCGGTGACCCGACACATTGAGCACATCATCGATGCGACCGGTGATCGTGAAGTAGCCCGTGTCAGCGTCACGGATGGCACCGTCGCCGGCCAGGTAGTACTCGCCACCGAAATCGGCCGGGTAGTAGCTCTTCTTGAAACGCTCAGGGTCACCCCAGATGGTACGGATCATCGACGGCCAGGGCTTGCGCACGACCAGCAAGCCACCTTGTCCCCAAGGCACTTCCTTGCCGGTCTCGTCGACCACGGCCGCATCGATGCCCGGGAAAGGCAAGGTGCATGAGCCCGGCGTCAGCGCATGGGCGCCAGGCAGTGGCGTGATCATGTGGCCGCCAGTTTCGGTCTGCCAGAAGGTGTCGACGATGGGGCAGCGGCCGCCACCGATTTCACGGTGATACCAGTCCCACGCAGCGGGGTTGATGGGCTCGCCCACCGTGCCCAGCAGGCGCAGACTGCTCAGATCGAAGTTGCGCGGATGCACCTCGGCCGTGGTCTCTGCCGCCTTGATCAGGGCGCGGATGGCCGTGGGTGCCGTGTAGAAGATGGTGACCTTGTGCGCCTGGATCATGCGCCAGAAGCGTGCCGCATCCGGGTAGGTGGGCACCCCTTCGAAGACCACCTGTGTGCCACCGACTGCCAGCGGCCCATAGGTCACATAGGTGTGGCCGGTGACCCAGCCGATGTCGGCCGTGCACCAGAACACATCATCGGGTTTGAGATCGAAGGTCCACTGGGTGGTCAGCGCCGCATGGAGCAGGTAGCCACCCGTGCAGTGCTGCACGCCCTTGGGCTTGCCGGTCGACCCCGAGGTGTAAAGCAGGAACAAGGGATGCTCGGCACTCACCCACTCTGGCTCACAGGCGGTGGGCTGCGCGGCCATGACCTCATGCATCCACACATCACGCTGAGGGTCGAAGGCCACCTTGCCACCGGTGCGACGGAAGACGATGACCCGTCGGATGCTGTCGCACCCACCCAGGGCGATCGCTTCATCGACGATGGCCTTGAGGGGCAGGCTCTTGCCGCCACGCTGCTGCTCATCGGCGGTGATGATCAGGACGGCGCCAGCGTCCTCGACGCGGTCACGCAAGCTCTGGGCCGAAAATCCACCGAACACGACCGAATGGGTGGCCCCGATGCGTGCGCAGGCCTGCATGGCCACGACGCCTTCGACCGACATGGGCAGATAGATGACGACGCGATCGCCCTTCTGGACGCCTTGCGCCTTGAGGGCATTGGCCAGTTGGCCCACACGGGCCAGCAACTCACGGTAAGTGACGTGGGTCACGACACCGTCATCGGACTCGAAGATGATGGCGACCTTGTCTCCCAGACCGGCCTCGACATGGCGGTCCAGGCAGTTGTAGGAGGCATTGAGCGTGCCATCCTCGAACCAGCGGTAGAACGGCGCATCGCTGTCGTCCAGCGTCTTGGTGAAGGGCTGCTTCCAGCTCAGCAACTGGCGGGCATGATCTGCCCAGTAGCCAGCGTAGTCCGCCTGCGCTCGTGCGCATTGTTCGTCATAGGCCGCCCGACTGCCGATGTGCGCGTGTTTGGCAAATTCGGGGGGGACAGGGACCAGTGTGGCCTGCTTGGGCGTGTCAGTCTGAGTTGATCCGGTCATCTCGATAACTCCGTTTTGTGTCGCGCTTTTGGCGCATCATGGATTCCAGGCAGAACCAGCGTCTTGTGCAAAGGCCCTGTCAGGTCCGCACATTGCCTGGGTCTGTAGAATTTGTGCCTAGTAGTATCCCTGTCCCAATCTGACACATGTCCCAAGCACCTGCCAAACTGGGCGCCCTGCCCTCCCTCATTTTTGCCAGCCGCTGGCTGCAACTGCCGCTCTATATCGGCTTGATTCTGGCTCAAGCGGTTTATGTTTACCACTTCTGGGTCGAGCTCGTCCACCTGATCGAAGCGGCTTTTGGCAACCAGCAGGCCCTGGCCGCGATTTTTGAGGCCACGGGTCAGAAATCCGCCACACCTCCGGGCCACCTCACCGAAACCACCATCATGCTGGTCGTGCTGGGGCTGATCGATGTGGTCATGATTTCCAACCTGCTGATCATGGTCATCGTGGGCGGCTACGAGACCTTCGTCTCACGCATGAACCTGGAAGGGCACCCCGATCAGCCGGAGTGGCTCAGTCATGTGAACGCCTCCGTGCTCAAGGTCAAGCTGGCCACGGCCATCATCGGGATCTCGTCGATCCACCTGCTCAAGACCTTCATCAATGCGGAAAACTACACGGACAAGGTGCTGATTGCACAGACCGTGATCCACGTGGTGTTCCTGCTGTCCGCGCTGGCCATCGCCATGACGGATCGCCTGCTTCACCCTGCCGCCCCTGCGGGTGGCGACGCCCACTGATCAGGCCAGGGCGTCTGCCGCCGCGGGGGCCGCTGCCTGCGGCTCGTTCGTGAGAATGTCGAGCCGCGCAGTAAAGGCGTCCAGCACCGGCAGGTCCGCGGGTGCCGCGCTTTGCACCCGGATGCGCAGCTCGCGCTCCAGTTCGCGCAAACGCCAGACGATCTCTCGCATGATCATGGCGACCTCCACCCCCGGCCCCAACTCGTGCGACCACTCCAGTTGGGGCAGCATGTGGGGGGGATGGGCATCCAGCCCGGTGCTGGACCAGGCCCTGCGAATGCGCTCAAAGCGCTCGATGGCATCGGCCATCAGATGCCGGAAAGCCGCGCTGGCACGCCCGAACTCATCGGCAAACTCGTGCTGCAGCTGATCCATCACATTGAGGTGAGTCGCCAGCCGGGCAGCTTTCTGCAGCGCATCTTCCGGGTTGAAAGTAGTGTCTTGCGGGGAGCGCTTGAGGCACTCGTGGCTGACCTGGCTCACCACATCGATCACGGCACGGTTGAACTCCCCCGGGATCAGCTTGACAGCCACATCGGCCCGCACCAGCGGTGCCAAACCGGTCTGCAGCAGGCCGGCCAGCATTTCCGACACGGCCAAGATCTGGCTGCCGATCCCCAGATCGGGGCCGCGCTTGCCATGGGGGTAGCCAAAGCCGTCCAACCGCTCGTGATGCTCCAGCACCATGACACTGGCCTGGCGACAAGGCCCCGGGAGATCCTGCAGCAGACGATGAGCCACCACGGGATGGGCGGCGATATGGCGCCACTGCTGCGGATCCAGACGCACGCGGGGGGCGAGATACTCGGGGTTGATGTAGAGCTCGCCCACGTCATGGCACAGACCTGCGGTGATCAACACCTGCGTCGCATCCATCACCGAGGGCTGGACACGCTGCGCCAAGCCCATGCTCAACAAGGTCACGCCCACAGCATGGTGCAATTTTTGGGGACGATGCTCGGCATAGATGGTCAGCAGGCTCTGCAGCCGCCCCTTGAACGATGATTCGGCCAGCAGCTTCACCGGGTTGAAACGGGGGACCGCACACAGCTCCCTCAGACACTCGTGTTGAGCAAGGACCTCCTCGGCCACACGCGCGCATTGATCGCCCGTGACGCCACTGGCCACTTCCATACAGTCTTCGAGGGGTTTGCGCAGCTTGCGATGCAACAGGCGATCGCGCATCTCGCGGTTGATCTGCTTGCCCTTGGCAATCAGCTTCATGCCGTTTTCGGCGTAGATGTCCTCGGTGGCCTGAACCTCTCGGTCATCCGCAACCGTCATCACATTGTCGAGATAGTGCGGATTGACGTCCGACTGCAGCGTACTCACTACCTGGGCTCCACCAACGATGCAAACGATGAAAATGGCGAAGCTCCATTGTGCTTGGCCGCGCTGAACCGTGCCTGTGCAACTGCCCGTCGAAATCCCACTAGTTCACGACTCACGCCCGTGAAACTGCGATTTACGGTCAGTGCTGTCCCAAAAGACATATCTGCGCTGCGGTGCAGAGAACAGGCACACGGAGTGCCAGGGTTGACTACACTTGAGGGCTGCGCGCTACCTCGTGCAACTCTCAGGCCTCACAACCAACCCCTGTCCAGCCATGACGACCATCCGCCACGACGATCTCGTCGAATCCGTCGCTGCTGCCCTGCAGTACATCAGCTATTACCACCCGGCCGACTACATCGCCCACCTGGCCCGCGCTTACGAGCGTGAGGAATCACCGGCCGCCAAGGACGCGATCGCCCAGATCCTGACCAACAGCCGCATGTGCGCTGAAGGACATCGCCCCATCTGCCAGGACACCGGCATCGTCAACGTCTTCCTGAAGATCGGGATGGGCGTGAAGTGGGAAGGCTTTGGCAACCGCAGCATCCAGGACGCCGTCGACGAAGGCGTGCGCCAGGGCTACAACAACCCGGACAACAAGCTGCGCGCCTCGGTGCTGTCCGACCCCATCTTCGAGCGCAAGAACACCAAGGACAACACACCTGCCGTGGTCTTCATGGAGCTGGTGCCCGGTGACAAGGTCGATGTGACCGTGGCCGCCAAGGGCGGTGGCTCCGAGAACAAGTCCAAGGTCTACATGCTCAACCCGTCCGACAACATCGTGGACTGGGTGCTCAAGACCGTGCCGACCATGGGTGCGGGCTGGTGCCCTCCGGGCATGCTGGGCATCGGCGTGGGAGGCACGGCCGAGAAAGCCGCCTTGCTGGCCAAGGAATCGTTGATGGACGACATCGACATGTATGAATTGCTGGAGCGCGGCCCTCAGAACAAGCTCGAAGAGCTGCGCATCGAACTCTATGAGAAGGTCAATGCCCTGGGCATCGGCGCACAGGGCCTGGGTGGCCTGACCACCGTGCTGGACGTCAAGATCAAGACCTACCCCACGCACGCGGCGTCCAAACCCATTGCCATGATCCCGAACTGCGCGGCCACCCGCCATGCCCACTTCGTGATGGACGGCTCCGGCCCGGTCTACCTGGACCCGCCCAGCCTGGACCTGTGGCCCAACGTGCACTGGGCGCCGGACTACAACAAGTCCAAGCGCGTCGACCTCAACACCTTGACCAAGGAAGAAGTGGCCAGTTGGACACCCGGCCAGACCCTGCTGCTCAATGGCAAGATGCTGACCGGCCGCGATGCCGCCCACAAGCGCATTCAGGACATGCTGGCCAAGGGCGAGAAACTGCCCGTGGACTTCACCAACCGCGTCATCTACTACGTGGGCCCAGTGGACCCTGTGCGCGATGAGGTGGTCGGCCCCGCCGGCCCCACCACCGCCACCCGCATGGACAAGTTCACCGAGATGATGCTGGCCCAGACGGGCCTGATCAGCATGGTGGGCAAGGCCGAACGCGGCCCCGCCGCCATCGAGGCCATCAAGAAGCACAAGTCGGCCTACCTGATGGCCGTGGGCGGCTCGGCCTACCTCGTGTCCAAGGCCATCAAGGCTGCCAAGGTGGTGGGCTTTGAAGACCTGGGCATGGAAGCCATCTACGAGTTCGACGTGGTCGACATGCCCGTGACGGTGGCCGTGGACAGCGGCGGCACCTCGGCCCACATCGAAGGGCCCAAGACCTGGCAGGCCAAGATCGGCAAGATCCCGGTGTCGGTGGCTTGATCAACCCCTTCGACAGCCCTCCCAGCCCCGACAGGCCCCTGCCTCTCGGGGCTTTTTCTTGCATGATGTGTCCGCATGAAGAACCCCTACTTCAATCCCAGCAAGAAGCATCATCGCCCCGATGGCTTCCAGAACAACTACATGTCCTTTCGGGGCAAGCGCTGGCACGAAATCCTGCGCTGGCGCTGGCAGGCCTGGCGGGCCGGTCACCCCAGACCGCTGAAAACACCGCTGCCGATCGTGGCCCCCGATCTGGACTTCATCCACCGCAACGCTCAGGCGGGCCTGCACATGGAGCCTGCAGCCACCTGGATCGGGCACATCACAGTGCTGATGCAGATGGGCGGGCTGAACTTCCTCACCGACCCGGTGTTTTCTGAGCGGTGCTTTCCGGTGCAGTGGGCCGGCCCGCAGCGGCAGACCCCGCCTGGCATGACGCTGGCGCAGTTGCCCCGCATCGACGTGGTGCTGCTCTCGCACAACCACTATGACCACATGGACGAGGCCTCCTTGCTGACGCTGGCCCGTCAGGCAGGCGGCCCGCCGCTGTTTATCACGCCCCTGGGGCACAAGCACTGGTTTGCCCGCCGCGGCATCCACCACGTGATCGAGCTGGACTGGTGGGACAGCCATGTCCTGCCCGCCACCGAGCGCTCGGCCCGCATCCCCATCACCCTGACCCCAGCCCAGCATTGGTCAGCCCGCACCGCCACCGATGCGCTGCGCAGCCTGTGGGGCGGCTTCGCGGTGCTGTCGCCGGATTGCCACCTCTTCTTCGCGGGCGACACGGCCTACTCGAAGGACTTCACCGACATCCGCCAGCATTTCGCGTTGGCCCACACGCCGGACAAGGGCGGCGGCTTCGACCTCGCCCTGCTGCCCATCGGCGCCTATGAGCCACGCTGGTTCATGAAAGACCAGCATGTCAACCCCGAAGAAGCCGTGCAGATCTACAAGGATCTGGGCTGCAAGCGCGCACTGGCGGTGCACTGGGGCACGTTTCAGCTGACCGATGAGGCGCTGGATGAGCCGCCCCGGGCGCTGGCCCTGGCGCGGCAGACCCAAGGGCTGTCGCCAGAGGACTTTTTCATCCTGCCCGTGGGTGGCAGCACCCGACTTCCCCGAAGGTCTGCACACCTTTGAAGCCTTCACGACCACGGTGCAAGGCAAAGTGGCACCTGGCATGCGGTGGCCCATCTGCGCCACACCTCCTCATCACGCCGGACACCATAGGCGCTTGACAGTACCTGCCTGCACAAAGACGCCTGATATTGCACGACATTTTTTTACAACTTGAATGCAAAAAAACTGCCAGCACATGGCAATAATTCTGCCGATTCGATTAACAAAACGCTCGAACAACGCTCGCAGAAGCGATCCATGCAATTCAAGGACGAATGTCATGAAGAGGAAGGTCGCCGGCACCGTCGATCACGCAGGCTTTTGCTGGTCTTTCGCCCACGCCGTGCAGCAGCATGTACTGACGCGGGGGGAGGACGCCACTTCTGTGATGACGGCCATGGGCTGCGCGGGTGGATCGGGCACCCAACAAACGGGGCGTCGTGTCCGCGCCATGCGGCTGAGCGCTGGCCTGAATGAAGCCGCGCGCTTACTGGGCGACGCGCAGGTAGGGCTGCGCTCAGGTATCGCGATGATGCCCTCTCACATGGGCGCACTGGGCTTCGCGATGATGACCGCGCCGAAAGGCATCGACGCGCTGCGCCTGGTCGAATCGCTTCAGTGGCTGGTGACAACCGAATGGGGTGTCACCCATGAGATCCAGGGAGCAAAGATACTGGTAACGCAGACCAGTATGGGCAAACTGCCAACAGACTATCCGTTCTGGTCCTTCCTGGCTGCATGCCGGATCAACCTCTTGCGCAGCGCCTGCGGTCAGCACCTGACCCCCCACTTGATCGAATTACCCTGCGAAGCCCCGACTGACACGCAAGCGCTGCAAAGCTTCATGGGCGCGCCAGTGCGCTTCGGCGCATCTGTATACAAGGAATGGCTACCTGCTTCTCCCCTACATAGCCCAAACCCACAGGGCAGCCGGGAGATCCACCTGATGATGCAGGGCGCCGCCCGCCGTCAGTGGCAGGCTCTGTTCAACGCGGACGAGGCGTTTGTCGTGCAACTCAAGCGCGCCATCCAACAGATGCTGCAAGACGGCGAAAGCCCGACCATGCGCGCGCTGTCTCGGCGCCACACCATCGTGGACGCATCTGGCACCCCGCTCAACGCAAGACAGGTGCAACGCAGGCTGACGGGGATGAACCGGACATTCCGGGAGTCGGTGGCTGAGGTCAGGAGAGAGCTGGCGCTCGCGCAATTGCGATCCACCCAGCGCCCGGTGGCTGAGATTGCTGCTGAAGCCGGCTATTCCGAGCCCAGCGCCTTCCACCGTGCCGTGCGCCGCTGGACAGGCCTGACGCCGATGACCATCCGCGAAAGCGCCAAGGATCTCGACAAGGTTTGATGCGCGTCGGCTCACTGCGCACAACGCAAAAACCTCGATCACATGGCGTGATCGAGGTACAGACATCAGAACGCATCACGGCGAACATGCGCCGTGGCGTCCCTCAGCAAGATCAGTTGCGGGTCCAGGACTGGATTTGGCAGCTCGAATTGCCGTTCTCGTACGTGATGGTCACGCTACCGTTCACAGCCTTGGCGGCCAGCAAAGCGTCATGCAAGGCAGTCGCCTCTGCAACAGTACCGTTGAACAGGCGCAGGCTGTTGGCCAGGCAACTGCCACCCGACACCGTGGTGAACGTCGTTCCATTCGGGGCGATGAGCATGATGGCTGGAGAGACCGCGTCATCGAAAGAGGGCTGGTACTGAACCTTGATACCCGAGAGCGTACCGGTCCAGTTCACGGCGGCGGCGAAGGACGACATGGAAGCAACGGTCAGAGCGGCTGCGGCCAGGGCCTTGGTAAAAGTGCGCATGGAAACTCCTGATGAGAATATTGATTGACAAAAAAACTCGGGGCCTGCGTCCGCAACAGATGCCGCCGAGACTGTTCACCACCTGAGTGGTGCTGCCATGATGATCAAGACGCCCCCCCATGGTCATTGACCCAATGCGCCACGCCAGTGGCATTTGGAGCCATGCCGGATCGAATGCGAGCCGCCTGCCCCCCGCGGAACTCAGCCATCCACGATTCAGGCGCTGTTCCAGCTCGGGCAGCTTGCCGTACTGCAGCTCGGCCACCTGGTTGAAATCGCCCTTGCGGGTCAGCCGCGCTGATCAGCCCTGGACTGGCTGAACCTGGCTCAATAAGCTGGGCATGGCCAGCACCCGATCGATCAGCTCGTTCATGGGCAAACCAAAGACCGCCAGTTGCCCGCCCTGAGACAGGGCACTCAGACCATGCACCAAGCTCCAGCAGGCCGCCGCCGCCACCCGCACGCGCTCATCATGGGCCGGCGCGTGCAGCGTGCTGGACGTCGCCTCCAGCAACACCGTCATGGCACCGATGGCACTCTGGGCCAGATCGGGATCGGTGGCCACGCAAGACAGGCGTTGGAACATCAGCCGGTAGAGCGCCGGATGCGCCTGTGCGAACGCCACATAGGCCCGGCCCGCAGCCTTCAGCCGACCTTCGGCCTGGGGCTCCTGTGCCACGGCATCGTGCTGCGCACGGGCAAAGCGCCGAAACCCCTCGGCGGCCATCGCGCTGAGCAAGGCGTCCTTGTCCTCGAAATGGCGATAGGCCGCATTGGCAGACACGCCCACCTCCTTGGCCAACTGGCGCAAGCTCAGATCATCTGCCTCGACATGGGTCAGGGCCTCCAGTCCGGCCTCGATCAAGCTGACCTTGAGGTTGCCGTGGTGGTAGCCGCGCGACCGATCGCCGCCCGTGGGGTCATGTGGCAGATGAGACATGTTGACATCGTACACATTTTGTCGTTGAATGCGAATGTTCACAACGCACACATTTGAGGTAGATCATGAGCAAAAGCCTGCATGTCGACGCTGCCCCGCCCTTGGCCAAAGCCTCCGCCGAGACCGTGACCAACCCCTTCCTGCAGGGCCCATTTGCTCCAGTGGCCCAGGAGCGCACCGACACCTCCCTGACCGTGCACGGCCAACTGCCGCCAGAGCTCCACGGGATCTACGCCCGCATCGGCCCCAACCCGATCAAGCCACCTGCCAAGCCCCAGAAGTACCACTGGTTCACCGGCGATGGCATGGTCCATGGGGTGCGACTGGAGGGCGGGCAGGCCCGGTGGTATCGAAACCGCTGGATCGGCAGCAAGAGCGTTCAAAAGAACCTGCAGCGCCCCAAGCTGCCGGGTGATACGCGGGGTGTGTTCGACACGGTCAACACCAATGTGTTTGCGCACGCGGGGCGCATCTGGGCCTCCGTCGAGGCAGGGCCCATGCCCGTACAACTGGACGCCGAACTCAACTCGGTCAAGCATGGACTGCCAGGCTTCACCCTGTCACTGCCCTTCTCGGCGCACCCTCACCTCGACCCGATCTCGGGTGATCTGCATGCGGTGTGCTACGACGCCATCCAGCATCGACAGGTGTTTTATGTGCGCGTGGGAACCGATGGCGAAATCGACAAGGTGGTGCGCATCCATGTTCAGCATGGCCCGATGATCCATGACTGCGCCATCACCCGCAGCAAGGTCATGGTGCTGGACCTGCCCGTGACCTTCTCGTGGTGGGAGTTGGTCAAGCGCAGCGGCTTTCCCTACATCTGGAATGATCGGCATCCGGCACGTGTGGGCGTGCTGCCGCGCGAGGGCGACAGTGAGGACATCCGCTGGTACGAGGTCGATCCCTGCTTTGTCTTCCACACCTGCAATGCCTATGACCTGCCCGATGGCGGCGTGGTCATGGATGTGGTGGTGCACGAGCGCATGTTCGATCGCTCTCGCGTGGGGCCTGAGGCGGACACGCAGGCCCGTTTCGAGCGCTGGACCCTGCCCGCGCAGGGCCATCGTGTGGAGCGCCAAGTGATCTGCACGCGAGCCCAGGAGTTCCCGCGGCTGGACGAGCGCCGGGTGGGGCAAAGCTATCGCTACGCCTATGCCGTGGAGTTCAGCGCCGACGCGCTGGGGGGCCAGTCCCTGCTCAAGCACGACCTGCAGCAAGGGGGCACCACGGAGCACCGCTTCGGCGCCGATCGCAAGCCCGGTGAGTTTGTGTTCGTGCCCAAATCAGCCGAAGCGGCCGAGGACGAAGGCTGGCTGATGGGTTTGGTCTACAACCTGCGCACCCAGCACGGCGAATTGCATGTGCTGGATGCGCAGGACCTGACGCGAGAGGCCCAGGCAATTGTCGAGATGCCCGATCGCATCCCCATGGGATTTCATGGCAACTGGATTGCTGATGCTGCACTGACGCCGCGGGCTTGAGACGTCAAGGTCAAGGCCTCTGAGCGGCTCAGGCCTGGCGACGCTGGCGCGAGACCACCCAGCCGATACCGCCCAGACCCAGCAGCATCAATGCGTAGGTGGAGGGCTCGGGCACAGCAGCGGTCATGGCTTGTCCCGTGACCGATGCGGAGAGATAAAACGATGCGGACTGCGTCATGTCGCTGGAATTGCTGAACACACTGCGCAAGGTACCCGACTCCTGCTTGAACTGTTCAGCGGCTGGAACCTGGGTGTAGATCGGGTTGTAGTAGTAGCCATACGGGTCGTAGCTGTACGTGTAGCTTGTGTAAGCCCCCGTGGCAAGGGACTGCAGAGACCGTGACTCCGTCCCGTTGTAAGACGCACTGATGTAGCCCGTCGAATAGTTGTAGCTCAGGGAAGAACTCACGGTGGCGGTAGCCGACTCAGACGCAGTACATGGGTAATAGTAATAATAGCCACCGCTACACGACTGAGCATTGCTGGCCTCAGCGACCAGATCATAGTTGGCATCGATCAGCAGCAGGGAATTGGCCGACAGAGACAGGTTCCTCGGGGTATCGTAGTAATAGTAAGGAGAGGACGACCCCGTCGTTGCAGAGCCAGAAAATGATGTGCCAAGCCCATTGGCTGCACCACTGACCGACAGCTCTTCGCTGTTGATGACCCCTTGAACAGAAGTATTGGTCAGAGACAACCACTGATCACGCGTGAAACTGAAGGTGCCAGCACGTGAAGAGGAGGCGCTCTCCGTCTCCGCGAGACTGGTGTCGCTTGCACTCAAGGTGAACGCTGTGGACCCAGCCGTGTTCATGAAACTGAACGACGATGTGATGCCGTCGTTCGGATCCAGATCGATCAAAGTGAAGGTCAGACCCGACACGCTGGCCGAGGCCAGGGATGCGGCCTGAGCGACAGGCATGGACAAAACCGTGATGGCCATGACGACGGCCGAATGCATGAGACGCATTGCTATTTCTCCCTGAAAGTTGTTAACAAGATGTCCTTGTACGCGTATTGTGTCAAAAGATAACAGGCGCCACCGGGTTGCCACGCCCCCTCTTTGAGGGGCTGTGCAACTGATTCCTGCGCCATCCCAAAAGAACAAAAGCCACACGACCCAATGGCCGTGTGGCTCCAATGGCGCAGACCGAACTCAGTGCACCACGCGCTCGAACTCGAATTCGCCCGCGTCGTTCACCTTGACCGGGATCACATCCTTGGGCCCGAACTTGCCCTGCAGGATCAGCTTGGCCACCGGGTTCTCGATGCGCTGCTGGATGGCGCGCTTCAAAGGCCGCGCACCAAACACCGGATCGAAGCCGACCTTGGCCAGTTCGATCAAGGCCTCGCTGGATACATCGAGCTTCATCTCCAGTTGCGCCAGACGACCCTCCAGGCCCTTGAGCTGAATCTTCGCGATGGACTGGATGTTGGCCATGTCCAGGGCGTGGAACACCACCACCTCGTCGATGCGGTTGAGGAACTCGGGACGGAAGTGCTGCTTGACCTCGACCCACACGGCATCCTTGATGTCCTCGGAGGGCTGCCCCGCCATCTGCATGATGTGGTGCGAACCCAGATTGGAGGTCATCACGATGACGGTGTTCTTGAAGTCCACAGTGCGGCCCTGGCCGTCGGTCAGGCGGCCATCGTCCAGCACCTGCAGCAGCACGTTGAACACATCGGGGTGGGCCTTCTCGACCTCATCGAGCAGCACCACGCTGTAGGGCTTGCGGCGCACTGCCTCGGTCAAGGTGCCGCCCTCTTCATAGCCCACATAGCCAGGAGGCGCACCGATGAGACGGCTTACCGAGTGCTTCTCCATGAACTCGCTCATGTCGATGCGGATCAGGTGATCCTCGCTGTCGAACAGGAAGCCCGCCAGCGCCTTGCACAGCTCGGTCTTGCCCACACCGGTGGGGCCCAGGAAGAGGAAAGAGCCATAAGGGCGATTGGGATCGGACAGCCCGGCGCGTGAGCGGCGAATGGCATCCGAGACGGCCACGATGGCTTCCTCCTGTCCCACCACGCGCTCGTGCAGCTTGTCCTCCATGGCCAGCAGCTTGTCGCGCTCGCCCTGCATCAGCTTGGACACAGGGATGCCGGTGGCCCGCGCCACCACTTCGGCGATTTCTTCGGCGCCCACCTGGGTGCGCAGCAGGGTCGGACGGGTCGCGTCCTTGCCCTTGGCGTTCTCCTTGTCCTGGGCTTCTTTCAGGCGCTTTTCCAGCTCGGGCAGCTTGCCGTACTGGAGTTCAGCCACCTTGTTGAAGTCGCCCTTGCGGGTCAGCTCCTCGATCTTCTGGCGCAGCTTGTCGATCTCTTCCCGCACGCTCTGGCTGCCCTGGGCCTGGGCCTTTTCGGCTTTCCAGATCTCGTCCAGGTCGGCGATTTCCTTTTGCAGCTTGCTGATCTCTTCGTTGATCAGTTCATGGCGCTTTTGCGAGGCTTCGTCCTTCTCGCGCTTGACCGCTTCGCGCTCGATCTGCAACTGGATCATGCGACGGTCCAGGCGGTCCATCACCTCGGGCTTGGAATCCAGCTCGATCTTGATCTTGGCGGCGGCCTCGTCGATCAGGTCGATGGCCTTGTCCGGCAGGAAGCGGTCGGTGATATAGCGATTGGACAGCTCGGCGGCGGCCACGATGGCCGGGTCGGTGATGTCCACGCCGTGGTGGACTTCGTACTTCTCCTGCAGACCACGCAGGATGGCGATGGTGGCCTCGACCGTGGGCTCACCCACGAGAATCTTCTGGAAGCGGCGCTCCAGGGCGGCGTCCTTCTCGATGTACTTGCGGTATTCGTCCAGGGTGGTGGCACCGATGCAATGCAGCTCGCCGCGCGCCAGGGCGGGCTTGAGCATGTTGCCGGCATCCATCGCGCCATCGGCCTTGCCCGCACCGACCATGGTGTGGATCTCGTCGATGAACATGATGGTCTGGCCCTCGTCCTTGGCCACTTCCTTGAGCACGTTCTTGAGGCGCTCCTCGAAATCGCCTCGGTACTTGGCGCCCGCCAGCAGCAGGGCCATGTCCAGCACCAGCACGCGCTTGTTCTTGAGCGAGTCAGGCACCTCACCGGCCACGATGCGCTGGGCCAGGCCCTCGACGATGGCGGTCTTGCCCACGCCGGGCTCACCGATCAGCACCGGGTTGTTCTTGGAGCGGCGCTGCAGCACCTGGATGGCACGGCGGATCTCTTCGTCGCGGCCGATCACGGGGTCCAGCTTGCCGGCACGGGCGCGCTCGGTCAGGTCCAGGGTGTATTTCTTGAGGGCCTCACGCTGGCCTTCGGCTTCCGGGTTGTCCACTTTCTGATCTCCACGGACGGACTTGATGGCGGCTTCCAGGGATTTGCGGGTCAGGCCATGGTCACGGGCCAGCTCGCCGGTCTCCCCCTTGTGATCGCTGAGTGCCAGCAGGAACATCTCGCTGGCGATGTAGGGGTCGCCCTGCTTGTGGGCTTCCTTCTCGGCACCTTGCAGCAGGCTGACGGTGTCCCGCCCGGCCTGCACCTGATCGGCCCCCTGCACCTGGGGCAGCTTGTCGATCTGCTTTTCCAGGGCGGTGGCCAGGGCAGGCACCTTCACGCCAGCGCGCTCCAGCAGGGCACGCGGGCCATCGTCCTGGCGCAACATGGCCAGCAGGATGTGGGCCGGTTCGATGTAGGGGTTGTCGCGCGTCACGGCCAGACTCTGGCCTTCCGTCAGCGCTTCCTGAAATGTCGTGGTGAGTTTGTCGAGTCGCATGAGCACTCCTGTCGCCCCATCCTCGGGGCTGCTTGCACGAGGAGATGGGGCGCTCGGCGCTCATTTCAAGGCCTGCCGCGATGAGCAGCCTTGAGGAAGATCAAGAAGTCACCCCAGCGTCGGCGCAACGAACTCCACCCGATTGCGCCCGCCCTGCTTGGCGGCGTAGAGCCGGTGATCGGCCTGGGAAATGTCGTCTTCCAGGGTGTTGGCATCGGCGTGGAAGCTGACACCGATGCTGACCGTGCAGCGGATGGGGCCCATCTTGGTCTCACAGGGGGTGGACTCGACCGCCTTGCGCAGACGCTCGGCCACCCCGCGTGCCTCACGGGCGTCGCGCACGGGCAGGAGCACGGTGAATTCCTCACCGCCGTAACGCGCCAGCAGCGCGTCTTCACGCAGCCGATCGCGCAGCACATGGGTGACATGGCGCAGCACTTCATCACCGATCACATGCCCATAGCGGTCATTGATGGCCTTGAAGTGATCCAGATCCAGCATGAGCACCGCCACCTCGGAGGGGTTGTGCTGCTGCATGGCCAGCATGCGCCCTCCCAGCTCACGCAGGCCACGTCGAGAGAGACAGCCCGTCAGTTCATCGGACAGCGCACGTGCACGCAACTGCTGCATCAGGCGGGCATTGATGGTCGTGAAGGCCAGCGCGGCCACCGCCAGCGGCAGGAGCGCAAAACCCAGGCCGGCCATGGGCAGCAACCAGGCGGGCGCATGCAACCAGTGGTTTGGATAAGGCCCGGGGGTGTCGATCGCATGCCAGAGCATGGCCAGCCAGATCGCGGAGAAGACGAAGGCCACCGCCATCAGACACAACTCGCTCAGGTGCCCGCGCGCACTGCGCAGGATCAGCCAGCCCTGGTCCACGGCCATGGCCACGCTGACCAGGCAGAACACTGCCGCCATGGTCCGCACATAGAAGGGATCGGGCAAAAAGGCCGCCCCCCAGAGCGCCGCCCCCACGACACAGGTCACCACCACCCCGAGCGTGGGCAGTGTGCGTCGACCATTGAGCTGCCGGAATGCCCAGGCCAGCAAGCTGACCCCCATGCCGGCAAAACCGATCACCACCTTGGAGATCGTGGCCACGGTCTCGGGCGAGGACAGGATGATCATGCTCATCATTGCCAGGGACGCGAAGGCCCAGCGGTAGATGTTGAGCGCATGCATGATCCTGGGCTGATCCGTCTGGATCAGGGCCAGCAGACCCAAGCCCACCACGGAGCCGATGCCCGCAGTGGCATAACAAGTGAGGATATCGATGAGCAGCATGCCCGATTGATCAGAGAGAGAGCCACCAACGCGCCAGACGGGCACCCAGCGCAGCACAGGCCAGTGCACCCAGCACATGGGCCAGTGTGTGCGTCAGGGCCAGCATGCCACGGCCTTTCTCGATCAAGGACAGGGATTCTGCGGAGAAGGACGAGAACGTTGTCAAACCACCAAGAAAACCGGTGACCAGCAGAAGGCGCAGCGGCTCATGGGGAAAGCGCCCCAGCACCACATAAGCCGCCCCCGCCAGGAGGCCCCCCACCGCATTGACGGCCAGGGTGCCCAGCGGAAAGCCCATCCACAAGGGGTTGAGCCACAGGCCCGCCCCCCAGCGCATCAGGGCACCCAGAACGGCGCCCCCAGCCACACAAGCCCCCAGCAGCAGCGGGTGGTTCATCGCGTCGCCCCGGCGTCAGAGGCACCCGGCACCGGCAGCTCGCCCCAGCGCGCCAGGGCTTCATCGTCATGCTCGCGGGCATCGACCCATTGCGCCCCGCCACTGGCGGAGATTTCCTTCTTCCAGAAGGGGGCCCGAGTCTTGAGCCAATCCATCAGGAATTCGCAGCATTCGAAGGCCGCACGGCGATGCGGAGAGGTGACCGCCACCAGCACGATCTGATCGCCCAGGCCCAGGGGCCCGACCCGGTGGATGATGCGCACGCCCAGCGCACCGAAGCGCTCCGCCCCCGTGCGCGCCATGGAGGCCAGGCTGCGCTCGGTCATGCCCGGATAGTGCTCCAGCTCCAGGGTGTGAGCGCCCTCACCTGGCGAGCCCCACTGTCGGACCGTGCCCACGAAACTGGCCACGGCCCCCACCCCGGCGTCGCCCGCGCGCAGGGCGGCCACTTCGGCACCCAGATCGAAATCTTCGGTCTGAACGGAGACGTGGATGCGCGCTTCGGCCATGCTCAGCCCCCGGTCACAGGCGGGAAAAACGCCACCTCGGCCCCGGGGCTCAGGGGCTCGTCAGGGCCGCACATGACCTGGTCGCAGGCCGTGCGCAAGCCCTGATCCGGCCCCAGTGCCCGGGCATGGGCCTCCGAACGCGCGACCAGCCAGTCACGCAGCGCGCCCACGGTGGTCGGCGCAGCCTCACCCAGTGTGGACAGGTCGATGTCTTCGCCCGCGCCCAGGGCCTCGCGGACCTTGGCGAAATATCGAACGGTGATCTTCATGGTCGTCGGCCGTGTCAGGTCAAGCCTGGCACACGGTGAAAGAGGGTTGCAGCCATTGTGACAGGGGCACAAAGGCCACGGTTTGACCTCGCTCGACCGTTTGCCCCGGCGCCAGATCCACCAGGCCATCGGACCAGGCGGCCGAAGTCAGCACACCCGAGCCCTGGTGCGGGAAGATCTCCACCCGGCCCTGCGCATTCAGGCGGGCGCGCAGGAACTCGCGCCGCTTGTCCGCTTTGGGCCAGTCGAAATCCGCCTGCAGGCGCAGCGCCGTCGGCAAGGCCCAGGGCTCGCCCGACAACACGCCCAGCACCGGACGCACCAGCAGCAGGAAGGTCACGAAACTGGCCACCGGATTGCCCGGCAAGCCCATGTAGAGACAGCGGCTGCCATCGGGGCGCGCCAGCCAGCCAAACACGAAGGGCTTGCCCGGCTTGATGGCCAGCGCCCAGAAGGCCAGCCCGCCTTCGGCCTGCACGGCGGCGCGCAGGTGGTCTTCTTCACCCACCGACACGCCACCGCTGGTGATGATCAGATCGTGGTGGGCTGCGGCCTCGCGCAAGGCGGCGCGCGTGGCGTCCAGATCATCCGGCACGACACCCAGGTCGCCCGCGAGGGCGCCGGTCGACTGCACCAAACCGCGCAAGGTGTGGCGGTTGCTGTTGTAGATCGCACCGGGCGGCAAGGGCTCTCCGGGCATGACCAGTTCGCTGCCGGTGGTCAGCACGCCCACCCGTGGCCGGGCGAACACGCTCAAGCGCTGCGCACCGACCGACGCCGCCACGCCCAGGGCGGCAGGACTCAGCCGCAGGCCGCTCGACAGCACCGTCTGCCCGCAGGCGATGTCCTCACCCCGGCGGCGGATGTTCTGCCCAGCCCGCACCTCGTGCAGGAAGCGGATCGGCCCCGCCGGGTCGCTGGTTTCGGTGTGCTCCTGCATCACCACGGCATCGGCCCCTTCGGGCACTGGCGCGCCGGTGAAGATGCGTGCGCAATGGCCCGGCGCCAGGGGCTCGCCCACCTGGCCGGCGGCCACACGTTGCCCCATGGGCAAGGCCTGGCTGGACGACAGGTCAGCCACTCTCAAGGCATAGCCGTCCATGGCGCTGTTGTCCAGCGGCGGCACGTCCACGCGGGACACCAGCGGTTCGGCCAACACACGGCCCAGCGCCTCGATGCTGTCCACGGACTCCCGTGCCAGCGCGGCGCCTTGCTGCACGTGCTGCAGAACTGCGGCCTGCAAGGTGGACCAGGCCTCATCCAGAGGCATCAAGGGCTTGAAGGCCGTGGCCATGGTCTCGTCCTCTCGGCGATGTCAGTCGTTGCAGTGCTGGACGACGTAGTCCTTGATGAACTGGGTGTCGCGCGGGCAGACCGTGAAGCGCTTGGGGCGGTCCTCCAGGCCCTCGAGCCCGGCGATCCAGTGCGGGCGAGCCGGACGCTGGCCGGTCGCCTCAACAATGGTCTCCTCGAACTTGGCGGGCAGTGCCGTCTCCAGCACGATCATGGTCACGCCCGGTTGGCGGTGCTCGCGCGCCACCTTCAGGCCATCGGCCGTGTGGGTGTCGATCAGGGTGCCATCACGCTCGAAGGTGTCACGGATGGTGCGCAGGCGATCGGCGTGCGTGCTGCAACCCGACACGAAGCCATAGCTGGCCACCCGTGCGAATTCCTCGGGCGTGAGCGTGAACACACCGCGCTGCTCGACCTCGTCCTTGAACAGGGCCTTGACGCGGGCGCCATCGCGGCCCAGCAGATCGAACACGAAACGCTCGAAGTTCGAGGCCTTGGAGATGTCCATCGACGGCGACGAGGTCTCGAAGGTCTCGGCGCTGCCGCGCACGCGATAGGTGCCGGTGCGGAAGAACTCGTCGAGCACATTGTTCTCGTTGGTGGCCACCACCAGTTGCGCGATGGGCAGCCCCATCATGCGGGCCACATGGCCAGCACAGACGTTGCCGAAGTTGCCCGAAGGCACCGTGAAGCTGACCTTCTCGGCGTTGGACTTGGTGGCGTAGAAGTAGCCGGCGAAGTAGTACACCACCTGGGCCAGCAGGCGGGCCCAGTTGATGGAGTTGACCGTGCCGATCTTGTACTGGCGCTTGAAGGCCAGGTCGTTGGAGACGGCCTTGACGATGTCCTGGCAGTCGTCGAACACGCCTTCCACCGCCAGGTTGTGGATGTTGGGATCTTGCAGGCTGAACATCTGGGCCTGCTGGAAGGCGCTCATGCGACCATGGGGCGAGAGCATGAACACCCGCACGCCCTTCTTGCCGCGCATGGCGTACTCGGCGGCGCTGCCGGTGTCGCCCGAGGTGGCGCCCAGGATGTTGAGTGTCTCGTGGCGGCGGGCCAGTTCGTACTCGAACAGATTGCCCAGCAACTGCATGGCCATGTCCTTGAAGGCCAGCGTGGGGCCATTGGACAGGGCCTCCAGGCACAGGCCCGGCTCCAGGTGCTTGAGCGGCGTGATCTCGTCAAAACCGTACACCGCCTTGGTGTAGGTCTTGGCGGTCAGGGCCTTCAGGTCGTCGGCGGGAATGTCGTCGATGTAGAGCGACAGGATCTCGAACGCCAGTTCGGCATAGCTCAGACCGCGCCAGCGCGTGAGCGTGGCGTCATCCACCTGGGGGTAAGAGGTGGGCAGGTACAAGCCCCCATCGGGGGCCAGACCTTCGAGCAGGATCTCGGAGAAGCCGCGTTCGGTCTTGTCGCCTCGGGTGCTGATGTATTTCATGCCAACTCTTCCTTGCGCAGACGCACGATGGGCGCCAGCACGCTGGGCAGGGCCTGCATGGCGGCCAGGGCCTGGTTCATGCGGCCTTCCTTGGTGTCGTGGGTCAGGATGATCAGGTCGGTCTGGTTGCCGCCTTCACCACTGACCTCGTCGGCCTCGCGCTGGATGACGGCATCGATCGAGATGCCCTGTTCGGCCAGGATGCCCGTGATCTTGGCCAGCACGCCCGCCTGATCGGCCACGCGCAGGCGCAGGTAGAAGGAGGTGACGACGTCTTCGATCGGCAGGATGGGCAGCGAGGACATCTCATCGGGCTGGAAGGCCAGGTAAGGCACACGCGCCTCGGGTGCGGCATCCAGCAGGCGGGCGATGTCCACCAGGTCGGCGATCACGGCCGAGGCGGTGGGCTCGGCACCCGCCCCCTTGCCGTAGTACATGGTCGTGCCCACGGCATCGCCCTGCACCATCACGGCGTTCATGGCGCCTTCGACGTTGGCGATCAGGCGGCGCATGGGCACCAGGGTCGGGTGGGTGCGCAGCTCGATGCCATGGGCCTGGCGGCGTGCGATGCCCAGCAACTTGATGCGGTAGCCCAGTTGCTCGGCGTACTTGATGTCGGTGGCCGACAGCTGGGTGATGCCTTCCACATGGGCCTTGTCGAACTGCACGGGCACGCCAAAGGCGATGGCACTCATCAGGGTGGCCTTGTGGGCGGCGTCCACGCCTTCGATGTCGAAGGTGGGGTCGGCCTCGGCATAGCCCAGACGCTGGGCCTCCTTCAGCACCACATCGAAGTCCAGGCCCTTGTCACGCATCTCGGACAGGATGAAGTTGGTGGTGCCGTTGATGATGCCGGCCACCCACTGGATCTGGTTGGCGGTCAGGCCTTCACGCAGGGCCTTGATGATGGGGATGCCCCCGGCCACGGCGGCCTCGAAGGCCACGATCACGCCCTTGGCGCGGGCGGCGGCAAAAATCTCGGTGCCGTGCACGGCCAGCAGGGCCTTGTTGGCAGTGACGACATGCTTGCCGGCGGCAATGGCTTCCAGCACCAGGGCCTTGGCGATGCCGTAGCCACCGATCAGCTCGACGACCACGTCGATATCGGGGTTGGCGATGATGGTGCGAGCGTCAGCCACGATCTGGGCCGTGTCGCCCACCAATTCACGGGCACGTTCGGTGTTGAGGTCAGCCACCATGGCGACCTCGATGCCACGACCGGCACGGCGGCGGATTTCCGCCTGATTGCGCTGCAGCACGGTGAAGGTGCCGCCACCGACGGTGCCGATGCCCATCAGGCCGACCCGCACGGGTCGCAGTTGTTGTTGACTCATAGCTTTCTCTCTTGGGGCTCTTATGGGGAATGGGCCCGGCTCAGACCGGGCGCCAGCAATGGATCGGTTCGGCTCAGGTCCCGTGACGCTTGCGGTAGCCGTCCAGGAAACGGGCGATGCGCCCAATGGCCTCGGCCAGATCATCGGCATTGGGCAGGAAGACCAGACGGAAGTGGTCCGGATGGGCCCAGTTGAAGCCCGTGCCCTGCACGATGAGCACCTTTTCTTCGGCCAGCAGCTCGTAGGCGAATTGCTGGTCGTCGGCGATGGGGTAGATCTTGGGGTCCAGGCGCGGGAACATGTAGAGCGCGCCCTTGGGCTTGACCACGCTGACCCCAGGGATCTGGTTGAGCAGCTCGTAGGCCAAGTCGCGCTGCTTGCACAGGCGGCCCGTGGGCGCCACGAGATCCTTGATGCTCTGGTAGCCCCCCAGGGCGGTCTGGATGGCCAACTGGCCTGGCGTGTTGGCGCACAGGCGCATGGAGGCCAGCATGTTGAGGCCCTCGATGTAGTCCTTGGCGTGGCGCTTCTCGCCCGAGACGATCATCCAGCCCGCGCGGTAGCCGCAGGAGCGGTAGTTCTTGCTCAGGCCATTGAAGGTCAGGAACAGCACGTCGTCGGCCAGCGAAGCCATGGAGGTGTGCGTGTGACCGTCGTACAGGGTCTTGTCGTAGATCTCGTCGGCCAGCACGATCAGGTGGTGCTCGCGAGCCACCTGGATGATCTCCTTGAGCAGGCTCTCGGGGTAGAGCGCACCGGTCGGGTTGTTCGGGTTGATGACGACAATGGCCTTGGTGCGCGGCGTGATCTTGGCGCGGATGTCGGCCACATCGGGATACCACTCGGCCTGCTCGTCGCACACGTAGTGAACGGGGCGCCCACCCGAGAGCGCCACGGCGGCGGTGTAGAGCGGGTAGTCGGGCGAAGGCAGCAGCACCTCGTCGCCCTCGTTGAGCAGGGCGTTGAGGGCCATCACGATCAGCTCGGAGGCGCCATTGCCCAGGTAGACGTCATCGACCGTGACGCCCTGGATGCCCTTTTCCTGGCAGTAGTGCACCACCGACTTGCGAGGGGCGAACAGGCCCTTGGAGTCGGTGTAACCGGCGGCACCGGAGAGATTGCGGATCATGTCCTGCACGATCTCGTCCGGCGGCTCCAGCCCGAACACGGCCAGATTGCCGATGTTGAGCTTGATGATCTTGTGGCCGTCTTCTTCCATCTGACGCGCCTTTTCCAGCACGGGCCCACGGATGTCATAACAGACG
>NZ_DASUIT010000158.1:0-2712 GCF_036279655.1 Aquabacterium sp.
TCGGGCAGCAGGGTGTCGGTGATGCGGATGAACTCCGAGACGCAGCGATCCACGCCACCGACACGGGTGAGCACGTCACGCAGGGAGCAATCCAGCAGCCCTTCCATGGGGGCGAGAACGATCATCGGGCGGGAGTGTACACAGAGGGGAGCGTGCTTGTGCTTGTTCTGGGGTTGAGGCGTTTTGTCGGGGCAGCGTGGGGCGCGGGCCGAGGGGGGCTCTGTCCGGGCTTCACGGGGGCGGTCCCGCTGCGCGGGACACGCCTGCGCTGCTCGCGTCGAGGTGGCGTCGGGGAACTCACTGCGCGCCCTGCAGGCGATCCGCTCAGACAACCCCGACGAGTCAGATGTTGAGACGCGCTGCGCGCGCCCACCCCGACACTCCGCTGCTCGGCGCCCCCGAGGCGCCCGGCCAGAGCCCCCCTCGGCCCTTCATCGCCCCACTGGTGGCATGCGATGAGCCCCCTCCGACCCAGCCCTGCGCTGTCACAAAAAACGCCCAGAAAACCACTTCAGAAGCACGCACAAGCTGTCGATATCCAGACGATACGCACCCTGTCTCACCCGCCTGCACCATGTCGACCACCGCACTCGCCGCCGATCGCATCGAAACCATTCAGCAGGAGCTGGACCAGGCCCGCCGCAGCGGCCCGCTGCAGCAGATCGTCATCCCGCCGTGTCCCGAGTTGCTGGCACGCCTGAATGTGGTGCTGGCCCAGGCCGAACCGGATCTCAATGAAGTGGCACGCATCGCCAGCAGCGATGTCGCCATGGCAGCCACCTTGCTCAAATCGGCCAACAGCCCCCTGTTTGCCAGCGGGCAGCCAGTGCAGACCATCGGCGCCGCCATGAACCGCCTGGGCCTGGAGCAGACGGCGGCCATCATCAGTGGCTTCCTGGTGCAGCGCGCCATCAAGGTCAACAGCTCGCACCTGCAGCGCTTCTGGGAGCGGGCACGCAAGCGTGCCGTGGCCATGGGCTATCTGGCGCAGAAGCTGCCGGGCTTGTCCTTCGACGTGGCCCACACCTACGGGCTCTTCTGCCATGTGGGATTGCCCGTGATGATGCAGAGCGTCAAAGGCTACGCGGGCACCATGGTCGAGGCCAATGCGCGCATCGATCGCTCGTATGTGGCCACCGAAAACGCCAACCACCGCACGGACCACGCGGTGGTCGGGGCCCTGGTGGCACGGGTGTGGAAGCTCTCACCCACGGTGACCGCGGCCATCCGTCTGCATCACGACATGGACATCCTGCGTGGCAACTCGATCGATCCGGAGGTGGTCACCCTGATGGCGGCCGGCCTGGTGGCCGAATACTTCGTGCGCCGCCATGAGGCCATCGATCCGGACATCGACTGGACCCGTCACGCCGATGCGATCAAGGACTGGTTGCAGATCACGGATGATGATCTCGTCACATGGGAAGACGAGTTGCGTGAGCCTCTGGACGAGGCCTGAGCACACCCCCGGTCAAGGAGCCGTGGGGTAGGTGCACTGCACCACATCGGACACGCTATAGGCCGTGGTCGTCGGGTTGGGCTGGATGGCTCGAAGCGCCTTGACGAATTTGTCAAAGCTGCCTGCGGCTGCAAACGTGCCCTGCTCCACGCAGGCCGAAAAACCGCCTTCTTTGCCGTAACCGTAGACATCGAAGTAATCGATGGTGCCCCGGTAGACGGCATCGGCGATGAGCCATTTGACCTTCTTGAACGCTGTGGCGTCCACACCGGGGCCGATGCCGCCGATGCTGATCTCGACGGCGGTGCTGGGGGTGGCGGCCATGGCCGGGCTGGCCATCGCCATCAGGGCCGCCAGCAGGCAGCCTTGGCTCAGGGATGTTCTCATGGGATCTCCAGACGTGGATGGGGGAAGGACTGCGGGCGCCAGCATGCCGTGGCGGTGCCGGCCTGTCCATCCCGTGCGGCCCCATGAGGCCCGTTTAATTGTTACCGAGTGCGTCGTGCAGGGCGATCAGCTCCAGCGTGAGCTTGTGTCGCGCATCCAGATGGATCATGGGGCGCGACTGCTGGTGTGATTCCTTGACCTTGACCGAGGCGCTCAAGTAGGGCTGCAGCACGGGCAGACCTTCGTCGATCAGCTCCTGCACCAAGCGCTGGGGCAAGGTGGCCCGGGGCTGGAACTGGTTGACCACGATGCCGCTCACGGCCAGGGCGTCGTTGTGGTCTGACTGGATCTCCTTGACGTTGTCCAGCAGGGTGTAGAGCGCCCGGCGGGAGAAGTCATCGCAGTCGAAGGGGATCAGGCAGCCCTGGGCAGCGATCAGCGCCGAGCGCGTGTAGAAATTCAGCGCGGGCGGCGTGTCGATGTAGATGCGGTCGAAGTCTTCTTCGAGCTCTTCCAGGGCTTCGCGCAGCTTGTAGATCTTGTAGCGCGATTCCAGCTTGGTGTGCAGCTCGTCCAGCGCGGGGCTGGAGGGCATGACCGACAGGCCTTCCCAGGGCGTGGGCACCACGAACTCGGCGGTGGCCTTGGGGCGAGCCGTGAACTTCAGGGTCTGGTCGAAGAACTCCGCCGCGCCCGGGGTGTCGTCCTGCAAGGTGTCGCCCAGCAGATAGTGGGAGGAGTTGCCCTGGGTGTCCAGGTCGACCAGCAAGGTGCGCAGACCCTGCTGGGCACTGATGGCGGCGAGATTGCAGGCGATGGTGGACTTGCCCACCCCGCCCTTTTGATTGAAGACAACGTACCGCATG
>NZ_DASUIT010000159.1:0-2281 GCF_036279655.1 Aquabacterium sp.
AGTCGTCAGCCGTTGAAAGGCTCGGCCTGTCAAAATAGCAGGCTGATCCCACCGTAGCAGACCTTGCGCCGCGCCACCAGCGTGGCACCCGTTGTCCACGTCCACACCATTGCCCCAAGCCATGACCACGAGCATCCGCCAGAACGACCTGATCGAATCCGTTGCCGCCGCCCTGCAGTACATCAGCTACTACCACCCGGCCGACTACATCGCCCACCTGGCCCGCGCCTATGAGCGCGAGCAAAGCGCCGCCGCCAAGGACGCCATCGCGCAGATCCTGACCAACAGCAAGATGAGCGCCACCGGCCACCGCCCGATCTGCCAGGACACCGGCATCGTCAACGTGTTCCTGAAGGTGGGCATGGACGTGCGCTGGGAAGGTTTCGAAGGCAGCCTGGACGACGCCATCAACGAAGGCGTGCGCCGCGGCTACAACCACCCCGACAATACGCTGCGCGCCAGCGTGGTGGCCGACCCGCAGTTCGACCGCAAGAACACCAAGGACAACACGCCGGCCGTGATCTTCACCGAGATCGTGCCGGGCAACACGGTGGAAGTGACCGTGGCCGCCAAGGGTGGCGGCTCGGAAAACAAGTCGAAGATGGTCATGCTCAACCCGGGCGACAACGTGGTCGACTGGGTGCTCAAGACCGTGCCGACCATGGGCGCCGGCTGGTGCCCGCCTGGCATGCTGGGCATCGGCATCGGTGGCACCGCCGAAAAGGCGGTGCTGATGGCCAAGGAGAGCCTGATGGACGACCTGGACATGTACCAGCTGCAGGCAAAGGCCTCCAAAGGCGAGAAGCTGAACAAGCTCGAAGAGATGCGCCTGGAGCTGTACGAGAAGGTGAATGCGCTCGGCATCGGCGCCCAGGGCCTGGGCGGCCTGACGACCGTGCTCGACATCAAGATCAAGATGTACCCCACGCACGCGGCCAGCAAGCCCGTGGCCATGATCCCCAACTGCGCCGCCACGCGCCACGCGCACTTTGTGCTCGACGGCAGCGGCCCGGTCTACATCGACCCGCCGAGCCTGGACCTCTGGCCCGACGTGGCCTGGACGCCCGACTACGTGAAGAGCAAGAAGGTGGACCTCAACGCCCTCACCGCCGCCGAAGTGGCGAGCTGGAAACCGGGTGACACCCTGCTGCTCAACGGCAAGATGCTGACTGGCCGCGATGCCGCCCACAAGCGCATCCAGGACATGCTGGCCAAGGGTGAGCAACTGCCTGTGGACTTCACCAACCGCGTCATCTATTACGTGGGCCCTGTGGACCCCGTGCGCGACGAAGTGGTCGGCCCCGCAGGCCCCACCACGGCTACCCGCATGGACAGCTTCACCGAAATGATGCTGGCCAAAACTGGTTTGATTTCCATGGTGGGCAAGGCCGAGCGCGGCCCCGCCGCCATCGAAGCCATCAAGAAGCACAAGTCGGCTTACCTGATGGCCGTCGGCGGCTCGGCCTACCTCGTGTCCAAGGCCATCAAGGCCGCCAAGGTGGTGGGCTTTGCCGACCTGGGCATGGAAGCCATCTATGAGTTCGACGTGGTCGACATGCCGGTGACCGTGGCCGTGGACAGCGGCGGCACCAGCGCCCACATTGAAGGGCCCAAGACCTGGCAGGCCAAGATCGGCAAGATTCCGGTCAGCGTGGCTTGATAAGGAAGTGGTTTGACTCTGCCTTGAGTTGAACACCCGGCCCCGACAGGCTTTGCGCCTCTCGGGGCTTTGTTTTGCGTGTGAACCAGTCGATCAGGATGTACCAACGGACATGAAGAACCGCTACTACAACCCGGCGAAGAAACACCATCGACCTGATGGCTTCCAGAACAACTACCAGTCGTTCAGAGGCAAGCGCTGGCACGAGTTGCTGCGCTGGCGCTGGCAGGCCTGGCGTGCAGGGCACCCTCGCCCCATCAGCACGCCCATCCCCGTGGTCACACCTGATCTGACCTTCATCCATGCCAATGCCCAGGCAGGCCTGGCCATGCAGCCCGCGGTCACCTGGATCGGCCATATCACGGTGCTGGCGCAAATGGGTGGGATCAACATCCTCACGGACCCGGTCTTCTCGGACCGCTGCTTCCCCGTGCAATGGGCTGGCCCCAAGCGCCAGACGCCACCGGGCTTGACGCTGGATCAACTGCCTCACATTGACGTGGTGCTGCTGTCACACAACCACTATGACCACATGGATGAAGGCTCCTTGCTGGCCTTGTCCAAACAGGCTGGTGGCTGCCCCTTGTTCATCACGCCCCTGGGGCACAAGCACTGGTTTGC
>NZ_DASUIT010000160.1:0-36224 GCF_036279655.1 Aquabacterium sp.
CGCGGACCGCCGTGCCACGCAGGCGGGTGCCACGGGTCAGGCCCTGATGCAGTCGCAGCGTCTGGCCAAGTCGGTGTCTCAGGCCCTGGTGGGTCGTACCCAGGCCTTCCAGGAAGTGGCCGAATCGTCCAAGGTGCTGGCCACCAACGTGCGCGGCCTGGTGCAAGGGGACTCTGCTGCCGGCATCTCCCAGGTGCCCGGTGGTGCGCAGGATGTGCTCAAACCCCTGCTGCCCCTGGTGGATCGTGCCGAGAAGAACGCCGGCTTCGTGCTCAAGCAAAAGGACATCCTGACCAAGGTGAGCCAGTCGCTGCGCGAGGTGAACAGCCACTCCTCTGATCTGCTGGATCTGGCCGAAGGCATTGCCACCACCAAGATCGAAAAGGGTGGGGTCACCAACACCGAGCTGACCTCGCTGAACCAGTTGGTGATGCTGACCCAGCGTATCGGCAAGTCTGCCAACGAGTTCCTGACCGTGGAAGGTGTGTCCACCGAGGCCGTGTTCCTGCTGGGCAAGGACTTGAACGCCTTCAAGGAACTGGCCGAAGGTCTGGCCAACGGCAACAAGGAGCTGGGCCTGCCCGGTACCAAGGATCCCGAGGTGCGTGAGCAGCTTGACGCGCTGCTCAAACTGTTCGAGCAGATGCGCACCCAGTCCACCTACATTCTGAGCACCCTGCAGGGCCTGGTGGCCGCACGGGATGCCCAGGTGAGCATCGTCGACGACAGCGAACCGCTGCGCAAGGGCCTGGAGCAGGTGCAGCGCCAACTGTCCGAAGGCGCCGGCATTGGCGGTATCAACGTGGCGTTGCTGCTGGCCTTCCTGGCATTGGCCGGCGCCGCCGGTTACGGCCTGCTGCGTGTCTATCTGACCGAGCAGCGTCATCGCGCCCAGGTCGCTGAATTCCAGCGCCAGGAAGCCGAACGCCAGGAGCGTGAAGCCAAGCGCGTCAATGACGCCAACCAGGCCGCCATTCTGCGTCTGATGAACGAGCTGCAGATGGTGGCTGAAGGTGACCTGACACAACAAGCCACGGTGACCGAGGACATCACGGGCGCCATCGCCGACTCGGTGAACTTCACGGTGGAAGAGCTGCGCACCCTGGTGGCGCAGGTGCAGGGCACGGTGTCGCGGGTGACGGACACCACCGGTCAGGTGGAAGCCACCTCGACCGAACTGCTGGCTGCCTCCGACGAACAACTGCGCGAGATCCGCGAAACCGGCGAATCCGTGCTGAACATGGCGGGTCGAATCAACGAAGTGTCGGCACAGGCCCAGCACTCCGCCGAGGTGGCCCGTCAATCGCTGGACGCCGCTGACTCGGGCCTGAAGGCCGTGCAGGACGCCATCGGCGGTATGAACACCATCCGCGAGCAGATCCAGGAAACCTCCAAGCGCATCAAGCGACTGGGTGAATCCTCGCAGGAGATCGGTGAAATCACCGAACTGATCTCGGACATCACCGAGCAGACCAACGTGCTGGCCTTGAACGCCGCCATCCAGGCCGCATCCGCCGGTGAAGCCGGTCGCGGCTTCTCGGTGGTGGCCGAAGAAGTGCAGCGTCTGGCTGAACGCTCGGCCGATGCGACCCGTCAGATTGCCGCGCTGGTGCGCACCATTCAGACCGATACCCAGGATGCGGTGGGCGCCATGGAGCGCTCCACGCAGAAGGTGGTGGAAGGGGCCCGTCTGTCGGACGCCGCCGGTACCGCCCTGAACGACATTGACCGTGTGTCGCGTCGACTGGCCGAGCTGATTCAGGAGATCTCGTCGCAAGCATCGCGTGAAGCCGAGCAGGCCAATGTGGTGGTGTCCAACATCCAGCACATTTTTGCGGTGACCGAGCAGACCGGTGACGGTACCCGCTCGACCGCACAACTGGTGCGTGAGTTGTCCAAGACCGCTGACGAACTGCAGCAGTCGGTGGCTCGATTCAAGATCGCGTAAACACATTGATGGACAGCATGCAAGCCTCACCCATGTCGGACGACCTCAGCGCGCTGGCGTGGGTCTACGAGGAAGTTCGCAAGACGCTGGATTCAGCCCACAAGGCCCTTTATCGCTGCCTCAAGGAGGCTGGCGCTTCGGGCTTTTCGGATGTGGATGCGATCGATCCGGCCCTGCTGCGCACGGCCCGTCAGAGCATCCACCAGGGCGTGGGGGCCCTGGAACTCGCGGGCCTGCCTGCCGGTGCCATGCTCCTGCGCGCCAGCGAGGCCGTGGTGCAGCGTTTTGTCGCACGTCCGCAGTCCATCAATGAAGAAGGTGTCCGGGCCGTCGAGTCCGCCTCCTTCGCGCTGCTGGACCTGATGCGTCGCCGTCTGGCGGGCAAGCAGGTGTCCGTGCTGGCGCTGTTCCCTCAGTACGAAGCCCTGATGGGCCTGGCCGGCGTCGAGCTGGCACGCCCTTCCGATCTGTGGGTGCAGGAGTGGCCCGCAGTGTCGCTGGAAGTGCCCATGGCACCGCCCCCGGGCGCCCAGCCCAGGGCGGTCGACAAGGCTGCGGTGGCGGCGTTCGAAACTTCGTTGCTCAAGCTCCTGCGCAGCCATCAACCCGTCGACGCGCAGCCCTTGGTGGACCTGTGCGCCGACCTGTCGGCCGACGCGACTTCCCGTCAGGCGCATCGCGAATCGGCCACCTGGTTGCTCGCCTGCGGCTTCCTGCAGGGCGTGGCCGAGGGGCGTCTGAATCTGGGTGTGCACGTCAAGCGGGTTCTGTCCTCGCTGCTGAGCCAGTTGCGTACCCTGGCACGTGGGCAGGGGCTGCCCTCCGAGCGCCTGGCCCATGAGTTGTTGTTCTTCTGCGCGCAGGCTGGCGAGCTCGATGCCGTGCCGTCCGAGGCCAGCATGCTCGATCGCCTGCGTCAGGCCTTCCGCCTGTCCTCGCATCAGCCTGTGGATCTGGTCAACCCCTCGCTGGGCCGGTTCGATCCGGCCTGGGTGGCGCAGGCCGTCAAGCGGGTGGCCGCGGCCAAGGATGGCTGGTCCGCGGTGGCGGCCGGCGAGGTGCTGCGCCTGGGGGGCCTCAATGAGCAGTTCTCGCTGGTGGGGGATTCCTTGCGCCGGCTCTACCCGGATGGAGAGGTGCTGGCCACGGCGCTGAGCGACACGGTGGCGGCCACGGTGCAGTCCGGCCAGGCACCCAGCGCGGCGCTGGCCATGGAAGTGGCCACGGGTCTGTTGTACCTGGAAGCCTCGCTGGACGAAAGCGAGTTTGAACACCCGCAAGAGCGTGAGCGCGTGCAGCGTCTGGCGCAGCGTATCCAGGCGGTGCGTTCCGGGCAGGAGCCCGAGCCGCTGGAAGGCTGGATGGAGGCGCTTTACCGCAAGGTGTCCGATCGTCAGACCATCGGCAGCGTGGTGCAGGAACTGCGCACCACGCTGGGCGAGTGCGAAAAGCACATCGATCTGTTCTTCCGCGATCATGCGCAGGCCGCACCGCTGGTGGAGGTGCCCTCGCGCCTGCAGTCCATGAAGGGTGTGCTGGCCGTGCTGGGGCTCGATGCCGCGGCGCTGGCCGTGGCCCGCATGCGCGGGGACGTCGAGTCGCTGCTGCTGCCCGACGCCGATCTGGCGCAGGCTGCACAAGCGGGTGTGCACGATCGCCTGGCCTCCAACCTCAGTGCCCTGGGCTTCCTGGTGGACATGCTGGCGGTTCAGCCCTCGCTGGCCAAGAGCCTGTTCGTCTTTGACGATGCCTCGGGCGTGCTGTCGCCCATCATGGGACGTGCCGCCGTGGCGGCCCCGGACGTGGATCCTGTCGAACTGATGGCCCGACCGGCCGAGCAGGTCGAGCGAGTTCGCACCCAGGAGGTCGTGGAGACGCTGGTGGAGTCCGTCACGCAGGACGACCTGCCGCTGGCCTCGCTCAGTGAAGAATTGCAGCATCTGGCGGAAACACCGCTGGTGCTGGAGCAACCCGATCTGGCAGCGAAGGTGGCCGATGCGCAGGCGGCCGTGGAGCGTGCGGCGGCCCAGCCCGATGACGCGTCTCAGGAGCAGGCCCGCGATCAGGTGGTCGCCGCCCTGAACGATTTTGTGCAGTCCGTGTCCGAACCCATCGGGCTGGACTTGACGCCTGAGGCCAAGCCGCTGGCGGTCTCGCATGAACTGCTGCAGCCGACGCAGACCCCCGCACCGGCCAGCACCGGCCTGGAAGAAGACGATGAGATGCGCGGCATCTTCATCGAAGAGGCCATGGAAGTGCTCTCCGAGGCCCGCGAAGCGCTGGCCTCGCTGCAGTCGCACCCGGATGATGTGGGTTTGCTGACCACCTTGCGCCGTGCTTTCCACACCCTCAAGGGCAGTTCGCGCATGGTGGGGCTCAAGGACTTTGGCGAAGGGGCCTGGGCCTGCGAGCAGCTCTACAACGCCTGGCTGGCGACGCAAGCGCCTGCCAGCGCGGATCTGCAGGGGTTCACGCATGAGGCGCTGGATCATCTGGCCTTGTGGGTGGACGACATCGTGGCCAAGGCCGATCAGGCGCGCACACCGCAGGCCCTGATCGCTGCCGCCGATGCCCTGCGCCTGGACGGTCGCCGCATCGCGGTGGCCGCGCCCGATGTGATGGTGTTTGGCGAGCCTGGCGAGCCGACCCCAGAGGTGGTGGTGGATCAGGCTGTGACGGAGCCTCTGTCACTGATTGAAGAGCCCGTTCACGAGCAGCCCTTGTCTGCCCCGGTGGTGTCCGAGCCTGCGCCCGGAACGCTGGAGCACATCGTGCTGGACCTCTCCGGTGGCGAGCCCCTGGCGGACGATGAGTTGCTGCCGCGCCTGGAGTTCTCCGACACGCATCCATCGGGTTTCTCGGATACCCAGCCCTCCGGGTTCTTCGATACACAGCCGCCGGATTTCTCGGACACGCAACCTCCCGATCTGGCCGAGTTCACCGAACTGGTCATCGAGCCGGCGCCCGAGGACCTGGGAACCGTTGATCTGAGCTCGCTCTCCGAGGCACCGCTGCCGACGCTGTCCGAGCCACAAGCGCCCGAGCTGCCGCCTGTGCCCGACGTCACGCCTGACGATGCCCCTTCCGAACCAGAGCCCGAGGGCGTCGAGATCATCGAGATGCCGGAGATGGTCGAGGTGGGCGAGGTGATTGAAACGGTTGAGGCGGTTGAGCCGCCCGTGGCGTCCGATGAGCCCAGTGATGAGTCCAGCGACGAGCAGGTCAAGGTGATCGGATCGCTGCGCATCAGCATCCCCCTGTTCAACATCTATCTCAATGAGGCCGATGAGCAGTCGCGTCGTTTGAGCCAACTGCTGGCAGAGTGGTCTTTGGAGTGGCATCGCCCGGTGGGCGAGGATGCCGTGGCCTTGGCCCATTCTCTGGCGGGCAATTCGGGCACGGTCGGATACACGGACCTGTCGCGCCTGTCGCGCCTGCTGGAGCATGCCTTGATGAAGTCCCAGTCATTGGGACAGGGCGACGAAGACACGGCGGTCTTGTTCAACGATGCCGCGGAAGAAGTGCGTCGCCTGCTGCATCAGTTTGCCGCCGGGTTCCTGAAAACACCGCATGAGGACCTGATGGCCCGCCTCGAAGATTTCGAGCGCGAAGCTGCACAGCGACTGGAGGCTCGCAGCCTGGGTCATGACACGGGCACGCGGGCTCACCTGCGTCTGGTGCGCGCCGACGAGGATCAGCCTGACGACGTGCCGCCCGAAGTGGCACCCTCTGACGAGGTCCAGCTGGACGCGCCCGAGGTGGTGGAGGTGATCGAGCCTGCACCCGAAGACCTGGCCGTGCCCAGCAGCGACGAGGACGATGTGGCCTCGCGCCCCATGCCCCTGGGTCTGCCCGAGCTGCGTCCTTTCGAGCCCCTGTCGGATCTGCCGCGTGTGTCCCTGAAGTCGGGCGCCAACGAAGTCGATCTGGGCGAGGATGCCGACATCGATGCCCAGGATGCCATCGATGCCGACCTGTTCCCGATTTTCGAGGAAGAGGCGCAGGAGCTTTTGCCCCAGTTGTCGACCGACATGCGCGAGTGGGTGGCCGAGCCTGCCCGCCGTGATCTGGCGGTGTCGTGCATGCGCACCCTGCACACCTTCAAGGGGGGGGCACGTCTGGCTGGCGCCATGCGCCTGGGCGAACTGGCCCACCGTATGGAAACGGCGATCGAGCGCTTGTCCGCACAGGACGAGATCTCGCTGGCCGATGTTGAGCCGCTGCAAACGCGCGCCGACATCCTGCAGGAAGTGTTCGAAGCGCTGCAGCGTCGCGATCGCGACACGCAGGCGGCCCAGGTGGCCACTGTGGCGGCTCAGGACGCCGAGCCGCTGGTGCTGCCCGCAGAAGGCGCAGATGATCTGGCTGAGTTGCCCGAGGACGTCAGCGCCTTGTCCTTGACGGACATCGCCGCCGCAGCCGAGATCGCTGCGGCCCCCAGCTTGGCCATCGACTGGTCCGTGGTGCGGGGAGATTTCCGCCCCGGTCAGGCCGTGGGCGCGGGCGATGGCAGTTCAGGTGCCGGTATTGCGGCGGTGCGTGTGCGCCCTCGCTTGCTCGACCGTCTGGTCAACCATGCGGGCGAGGTGAGCATCACCCGCACGCGCCTGGCCTCGCAGATGCAGCAGATGCGGGGCTCGGTCAGCGAACTGAGCGACAACCTGGAGCGTCTGCGCCAGCATCTGCGCAGCATCGAGCTGCAGGCCGAGACCCAGTTGAGCACCCGCATGGAAGCGGCTCGCGCCGCCCAGCAGGAATTCGATCCGCTGGAGTTTGACCGCTACACGCGTCTGCAGGAGCTCACCCGCATGATGGCCGAGTCGGTCAACGACGTGGCCACCGTGCAGCGCGGCATGGTGCGCAACCTCGAATCGGCCGAAGACCAACTGGCGGCGCAGTCCCGACTGACGCGTGACCTGCAGGACGACCTGCTGCGCACCCGCATGGTGGAGTTCGAGGGCCTGTCCGATCGACTCTACCGTGTGGTGCGGCAGGCCGCCAAGGAGACCGGCAAGCAGGTGCGCCTGGACATCGTCGGCGGCCACACCGAGGTGGACCGTGGGGTGCTGGACCGGATGACCGGCGCCTTCGAGCATGTGCTGCGCAACTGCGTGACCCATGGCATCGAAGCACCGGCAGACCGTCAGGCCGCGGGCAAGGACACGATGGGGGCCATCATCATTGCCGTGCAGCATGAAGGCAACGAGGTCAGCATCGAGTTCCGCGACGATGGCGCAGGTCTGAACCTCGCGCGCATCCGAGCCAAGGCGCAAGCCCTGGGGCTGCTGGCAGCCGATGCCGAGCCGACGGACGCCGAGCTCTCACAGATGATCTTCACGCCGGGCTTCTCGACCGCCGAGTCGGTGACCGAGCTGGCCGGGCGTGGCATCGGCATGGACGTGGTCCGCTCCGATGTCAACGCCATGGGCGGTCGCATCGAGACCGCCACGGCGGCCGGTCAGGGCACCAGTTTCAAGCTGGTGCTGCCGCTGACCACCGCCGTGACCAAGGTGGTGATGGTGCGCTGCGGGGATCTGGTGGCCTCCATCCCGACCAATCTGGTCGAGCTGGTGCGTCGCGCGCGTCCCGAAGAAGTGCTGCAGGCCTATACCGCGGGCACGGTGCCTTTTGCCGATCTGACGCTGCCCTTCTTCTGGTTTGGCGCTTTGCTGCAGCACAGCCCGCGCGGTTCGGTCGAGGGCCGTTCCTTGCCGGTGGTGATCGTGCGCTCGGCGCAGCAGCGCGTGGCCCTGCACGTCGACGAAGTGCTGGGCAATCAGGACGTGGTCGTCAAGAACCTGGGGCCGCAACTGGCGCGCGTGCCGGGTCTGGCAGGCATGACCTTGCTGGCTTCGGGTGCCATCTCCCTGATCTACAACCCGGTGGCCCTGGCCACGGTGTATGGCCAGGAGGCGCAAAGCTGGGCCCGTCGGGCAGCCCACCTGCCGGCCGACGAGCAGACGGTGCCAGTGCCGACGGCGGCCGACAAGCCCACCGCGCCGCTGGTGCTGGTGGTCGATGATTCGCTCACCGTGCGTCGTGTGACCCAGCGCTTGCTCACGCGGGAAGGCTATCGGGTGACCCTGGCCAAGGATGGTCTGGATGCGCTCGAGAAGATGGAAGAAGAAATCCCCCTGGTGGTGCTCTCGGACATCGAGATGCCACGCATGGATGGCTTCGACCTGGTGCGCAATCTGCGTGGCGATGCGCGCTGGCGCGACATCCCCATCGTGATGATCACCTCTCGGATTGCGCAGAAGCACCGTGAATATGCCGCCGAGCTGGGCGTCAATCACTACCTTGGCAAGCCTTATAGTGAAGAAGAGTTGCTGAGCCTGGTGTCGCTGTACACCCATCAGGCCGCGCAGCTTCAAAACGAAGGCACCTGATGGCGTCGGGGACGGTCGGTGCCACCCCGGGTGTGACACCGGCCCCTTGATGGACGGAGGCGTTGTTTGCTTCTCAGTGCGATGGATCACCTGGTCGGCTTGACCGCCCTGCGTGATCGCGACCAGATGGACCTGGCCTTGACCCAGGTGCTGGCGGACCTGGTGGATGCACAGGCCGTGGGCATCTACCGGCTGGTCAAGGACAAGCGCGAGGTGTTTCGATGGTGGCGTGCCGCCGAGCTGATCGAGGGGCAGGGCGCGCCGACCGCCGATCCGGCCTGGATCAAGCCAGAGGATCTGCCCGCCATGGACGATCACCCTCTGCGAGCCGACGCACTGAACGACCAGTTGGTCCTGCAGGTCACCATGCCCCCGATGAGCACCGATGGCTGGCTCACGGTCCTTCCGCTTTCACGTGATCGCTCCGAGCCAGGTGTGGTCGAGCTGCAGACCCGGGAGCCCCTGTCCATGGAGCGAGTGCGGGATCTGCAGTTGCTGCTGATGGTGCTCAACAACTACCAGCGCCTGCTCGACACCAGCCAGCGCGACCCTCTGACCGCTTTGCTCAATCGCCAGAGTTTCGAGCGGGCCTTTCTGGCCGCCTCCTTGCCGCCGCAGCGCATGGATCGGCCCGAGGACCACGAGGAGCGACGCAAGGATCTGGGGGATGTCTGGTGGCTGGGGGTCATCGACATCGATCACTTCAAGCAGGTCAATGACCGCTTCGGTCACCTCATCGGAGACGAGGTGCTGGTGCTCGTGGCCCGCCTGATGCAGCAGACTTTCCGGCATTACGACCGTCTGTTCCGCTTTGGGGGCGAGGAGTTCGTGGTCATGGTGCGTTGCCCGCAAGAGTCCGGTGCCTTGCTGGCCTTCGAGCGCTTTCGCCGCGCCATGGAGGGCTACCACTTTCCGCAGGTGGGGCAGGTCACCATCAGCACCGGCGTGACGGCCGTGCTCCGGGCTGATGCGCCCAGTTCGGCCTTTTCTCGGGCAGATGAAGCGGTGTACGAGGCCAAGCGCCAGGGCCGCAACCGTGTGCTCAGCCATGCCTCGCTGATCGCCCAGGGCCTGATCCACGATGCCACGCATGAGGGTGACGTCGAGCTGTTCTAGGCCTTGGCGCCCTTGACGACCGCGTAGCGCTCCAAGGTGATCTGTCGGGCCTCGTCGTGTTGCACGATGGGTTTGGGGTAATCGCGCCCGAGCACCCAGTCATCGGTGGCGGCGAGGTCCGTGGGTCGGGCCAGCCAGGGGGCGTGGATCGCACGATCGGGCAGGCTGGCAAGTTCGGGCACGTAGCGGCGGATGAAGCGCCCCTCAGGGTCGAACTTCTCGCTCTGGCTGACCGGGTTGAAGATGCGGAAATAGGGCTGGGCATCACAACCGGTGGACGCTGCCCACTGCCAGCCGCCGTTGTTGGCCGCCAGATCGAAGTCCAGCAGTTTCTCGGCGAAATAGGCCTCGCCTCGGCGCCAGTCGATCCCCAAGTCCTTGACCAGGAAACTGGCGGTGACCATGCGCAGGCGGTTGTGCATATAGCCCGTCTGGTTGAGCTGACGCATGGCCGCATCCACCAGCGGATAGCCCGTGCGCCCCTCGCACCAGGCCTGGAACTGGGCCTCGGCCTTGGCGCCATGGGCCCATTTGATGCGATCGTACTCGCGCTTGTAGGCGTGGCCGACCACATGGGGGTGGTGCCACAGAATCTGGTGGTAGAAATCGCGCCAGATCAGCTCGGAGAGCCAGATCAGCGCCCCTCTGGAGCCTGCCTGGCTGCGCTCCCAGGCCAGCGATGCCAGGTGGCGGATGCTGATGGTGCCAAAGCGCAGGTGGGTCGACAGGTAGCTGGGGCCCTTGACGCTGGGGAAGTCCCGCGTCTCGTCATAGCGATCGATGCGGTGCAGGAAGTCCTCCAGCAGCGCTTCGGCGCCACTCATGCCGGCGGCCACCTTGAGGTCGTCGACCGGCTCGAAGCCGATGTCGCCCAGGGCAGGCACCCGGTGGGGCCAGGGCGTGGTCAGGGTGTCGGGCAAAGGGGCCAGGTGGGTGGCATGGCGAGCCACCGGATAGGCCTTGAGGTAAAAAGGGTCGATCTTCTTGAGCCAGGCGTTCTTGTAGGGGGTGAACACACCATAGGGGGTGTCGTTGCCAGTGAGCACTTCGTTGCGCTCGAAGACCACGCAGTCCTTGGAGGTGAAAAGCGCCACCCCCAGATCGCTCAAGCGCCCGCGTACGCTGGCATCCCGGGCCAGGGCGGCAGGCTCGTCGTCGTGGTTGGCGTAGACGGCCTGCACGTGCAGTTCGCGCGCCAGGCGAGGGATCTCGTCCACCGCACGACCATGCCGCACGATGAGGCCACTGCCTTCGCGCAGGCCGGCCAGGCCCGCATCGAGCTCCTGTAGGCTGGCCAGGATGAAAGCCACGCGCCGGTCCTGGCGGGGCAGGGGCTCCAGGATGTCGCTGTCCAGCACGAAGGCGCACCACACCTTGCGAGCACCTCTGAGCGCATGGTAGAGCGCAGCGTGATCGGTGTGCCGCAGGTCACGCCGGAACCACACCAGGGCCGCATCAAGCTGTTCCATCATGTCTTTCCTTGGGCCGGGGTGCACGAGAGCGCCCCTGGCGACTAAAATTGGCGTCTATGTCCGATACGCCCCAGATCAACCTCACCAATCAGTTCCTCATTGCCATGCCCGGCATGACCGATGGCAATTTTGCAGGCGCGGTGGTGTACCTGTGCGAGCATACCCAACAGGGGGCCCTCGGATTGATCATCAATCACCCCATCGAGATCGATGTCAAACAGTTGTTCGAGAAGGTCGAGCTGACGCTCGATCGTGACGACCTCCTGTCCACCCCCGTCTATCTGGGCGGCCCCGTGCAGACCGAGCGTGGCTTCGTGCTGCACGAGCAGCTCGACGAGGAGGGCGGGCACTACAACTCCACGCTCAAGATCCCGGGCGGCCTGGAGATGACCACCTCGCGCGATGTGCTTGAGGCCATGGCCAATGGCGCCGGCCCCCGTAAGGTGTTCATCAGTCTGGGCTACTCGGGCTGGGGCGCTGGCCAGCTCGAAGACGAGATCGCCCGCAATGGCTGGCTGACCGTGGACGCCGACCGCAGCATCATTTTCGACACACCGGTGGCCGACCGCTATGACCGAGCGCTGTCCCTGCTGGGCATTGATCGCAGCTTCCTGTCGTCCGAGGCTGGGCACGCATGACCCAGACCTATCTGGCCTTTGATTTCGGTCTCAAGCGCGTGGGCGTGGCCTGTGGCAACAGTCTGCTGCGCCAGGCCTCTCCCTTGCGCACCATTGCCGCCGAAGGGGATGCACGCTTTGTGCAGATCAAGAAGCTGGTCGACGAGTGGCGCCCCGATGCCCTGGTGGTGGGGGTGCCCTTTCATCCCGATGGCGCCGAGCACGAGGTCACCCTGCGTGCACGCCGTTTCGCGCGCCAGTTGCAGGGTCGCTTCCACCTGAAGGTGCACGAGGTGGACGAGCGCTACTCCAGCGTCGAGGCCGAGCGCGATGACCCCGATGACCTGGATTCGGCCGCGGCTGCCATCATCCTGCAACAGTTCTTCAACGAAACTCCTTCTTCTACTCCGCCCCTGGAGGGCGATGCCTGATGAGTCAAGCTCACGCCTCATTGCAGCTCGATGCCGAGCAGTTGTACGCCGTCCTGCTCAAGGGCGTGCAGAAGATCGCCACCCCCGACATGGCCCTGGTGGGCGTCTGGTCGGGAGGCGCCTGGCTGGCCGAGCGCCTGAGTCGCGACCTGGGCCGGACAGAGCCCCATGGCTGCATCTCGTCCGCGCTGCACCGTGACGACTTCAGTCGCCGAGGCATGGCTGTCTCACGCGACGCCACGCAACTGCCTTTCGAGATCGAAGGTCGCCACATCCTGCTGATCGACGATGTGCTCTACACGGGCCGCACCACGCGGGCTGTCATCAACGAGCTGTTCGACTATGGCCGGCCCGCCAGCGTCACCCTGGTGGTGCTGGTCGATCGTGGCGGCCGCGAGCTGCCGATCGAGCCCGTATTTTCCGCCGCCCGCATCATCCTGCCGGCCGACCAGCGCGTGGCGCTGGGCCGCGATGAGCAGGGCCAGCTCACATTCCATTTCGAGAGGGTTTGATGCAACGACGCAACCCCCAGCTCAACAAGCACGGCGAGCTGATCCACCTGCTGACCACCGAGGGCCTGCCTCGCGACGTGGTGCTGCAGATCCTGGACACGGCCGCCACCTTCGTGAGCGTCAATGACCGCGAGGTCAAGAAGATCCCGCTGCTGCGCGGCAAGAGCGTGTTCAATCTGTTCTTCGAGAACAGCACCCGCACGCGCACGACCTTCGAGATCGCGGCCAAGCGCCTGAGCGCCGACGTGATCAATCTGGACATCGCACGCTCATCGGCCTCCAAGGGCGAGAGCCTGCTGGACACCATCGCCAACCTCAGCGCCATGCATGCCGACATGTTCGTCGTGCGTCACAGCGAGTCCGGGGCGCCCTACCTGATCGCCCAGCACTGCGCGCCGCATGTGCACGTGGTCAATGCCGGTGACGGCCGCCACGCGCACCCCACGCAGGCGCTGCTGGACATGTACACGATCCGGCACTACAAGAAGGATTTCACCAACCTGACGGTGGCCATCGTGGGCGACATCGTCCACTCGCGCGTGGCCCGCTCCAACATCCACGCGCTGACCACCCTGGGCGTGCCCGAAGTGCGTGTGGTGGGCCCCCGCACCCTGGTGCCCGGCGATCTGCGCGAGATGGGCGTGCGTGTCTGCCACAGCATGGAAGAGGGCATCAAGGACGCCGATGTCATCATCATGCTGCGCCTGCAGAACGAGCGCATGGCCGGCGGCATGCTGCCCAGCTCCGGTGAGTTCTTCAAGGAGTTCGGCCTGACGCCTGCCAAGCTGGCCCTGGCCAAGCCTGACGCCATCGTCATGCACCCGGGCCCCATCAACCGCGGGGTCGAGATCGACTCCAGCGTGGCCGATGGCGCGCAGAGCGTCATCCTGCCGCAAGTGACTTTCGGTATCGCCGTGCGCATGGCGGTGATGTCCATCATCGCGGGGAACGACGCATGAAGATCCTGATCAAGAACGGCCGTGTGGTGGATCCGGCCAGCGGCCTGGATGTGGTGGGGGATCTGGCGATCGCCACCGGCCGCATCGTCTCCATCGGGCAGGTCAACACCGATTTCACGCCAGACCGCACCATCGACGCCTCGGGCTGCATCGTGGCGCCTGGCCTGGTCGATCTGGCGGTGCGCCTGCGCGAGCCGGGGCACGAACACGAAGGCATGCTCGAGTCCGAACTGGCGGCCGCAGCGGCGGGTGGTGTCACCAGCGTGGTCTGCTTGCCCGACACCGACCCGACGCTCGATGAGCCCGGGCTTGTTGAGATGCTCAAGCTGCGCGCCCGCAAGCTCAGCCGCTGCCGACTCTTCCCCCTGGGGGCACTCACGCGGGGCCTCAAGGGCGAGACCCTGACCGAGATGGCCGAGCTGCACGAAGCCGGCTGCGTGGGTTATTCGCAGGCCGAAGTGCCCGTGCGTGACACCCAGGTGCTGCAACGCGCCATGCAATACGCCTCCACCTTTGGCTACACCGTCTGGTTGCGCCCGCAGGATGCCTGGTTGGGCAAGGGCATCGCCGCCAGCGGTGCAGTGGCCACGCGACTGGGCCTGTCGGGGGTGCCCGTCTCGGCCGAGACCATTGCCTTGCACACCATCGTCGAGCTGGCCCGGGCCACCGGTGCTCGCGTGCATCTGTGCCGCCTGTCCAGCGCGGCCGGGGTGGACATCGTCCGTCAGGCCAAGGCGCAGGGCCTGGCCATCACGGCCGATGTGAGCATCAACTCCCTGATGCTCACCGACGTCGACATCGGTTACTTCAACTCCGCCATGCGCGTGGTGCCGCCGCTGCGCCAGGGCCGTGACCGCGACGCCCTGCAGGCGGCGCTGCGCGATGGTACCCTGGATGCCCTGGTGTCTGACCACACCCCCGTCAGCGAAGACGAAAAGCTGCTGCCCTTCGGCGAGGCCACCCCGGGTGCCACGGGGGTGGAGTTGCTCCTGAGCCTGGCGCTCAAGGCCGCGGGTCTGCAGGCGGGTACCGCCGCCTCGCTCGATGCTCAGGGCCTGCGTCATGCCCTGGCAACCGTCACCCAGGGGCCCGTCAAGGTGCTGGGCGAGGCCATTGGCTCGCTGTCTTCCAGCGCCGGTCGCCTGGTGCAGGGGGGGGTGGCCGACGTCTGCGTGTTCGATCCTCAGGTCAGTTGGCGGGTCGAGCCTGCCGCCCTGGTCAGCCAGGGCAAGCACACACCGTTTGCCTATGACTGCACCGGCTTCGAGCTGCCGGGCCGGGTGCGGACCACCCTGGTGGCAGGCCAACTGGCACACGACGGCGAGCAGGCCTGAACTTGGCATCGATCTGGAGAGGCCTGCGGGCGGTGTTCCGCATGGGGCGTGTGGTGTTCTTTCTGCTGCGCCTGTCGCTGCAGATGCGTCTGGGATTCGTGCATCTGACGCATGAGGCACAGCAGCGCCGCATCCGGGCCTGGTCGGCCGAGTTGCTCCGTTGCCTGGGCGTGAGCCTGACCGTGGTCGGGCAAGTGCGCCCAGGCGCCAAGCTGGTGGTGGGCAACCACATCTCCTGGATGGACATCATGGCCATCAATGCGACCGAGCCCAGTCGCTTTGTCTCCAAGGCTGAAGTGGGGGCCTGGCCCATCGTGGGGCCGATCGTCACCCTGGCGGGCACCATCTACCTGGAGCGTGCACGCCGTCGAGATGCCATGCGGGTGATGGGTCTGCTGACGCAGACGCTCAGGGATGGCCATGTGGCGGCGGTGTTCCCCGAGGGCACGACGGCCGACGGCCAGGCCCTGCTGCCTTTCCATGGCAATTTGCTGCAGTCGGCCATCGATGCCGATGTGCCTGTGCAGCCCCTGGCCCTGCGCTACAGCGATCCGACCCACGCCGTCAGCCCGGCGGTGGCCTTCGTGGGGGACACCACCTTGCTGCAATCGCTCTGGTCCGTGCTGTGCGCCGATGGTCTGAAGGTCACGGTGACCGTCTTGCCGGCCTTGCGGGTGACGCATACCGATCGCCGCGCCCTGGCCGATCGTCTGCGCGAGGAGATCGGCCAGGCCCTGCAGATGGCCGAGGCGTGAATACGCCGCATTCGATGGGCTTTTCCCTGATACCCCTGTTGTCCTTGACGTGGACACTGGACAGCAGAGAATGTCCGCATTTCCTCTTGTCATAGAACAAGTTTTTGGCGACCGGGGCTCTCTTACAATGTCGCCTTCTCTGAGAGGTCATTTCCATGTTTGATTTTCTGACGTCCTCGCTCACCCTGGACGCTTTGTTGAGCTGGGGCGCCGATGGACTCCTGCAGCTGTCGTGGTGGCAGGTGGTGCTGGCCACCCTGGGCCTGACCCACATCACGATCGCCTCGGTCACCATCTTCCTGCACCGCTGCCAGGCGCACCGCGCCCTGGAGCTGCACCCGATTCCTTCGCATTTCTTCCGTTTCTGGCTGTGGCTGACCACGTCCATGGTCACCAAGGAGTGGGTGGCGGTGCACCGCAAGCACCACGCCAAGTGCGAAACCGCTGAAGACCCCCACAGCCCTGTCGCGCATGGCATCAAGACGGTGCTGCTGCAAGGCCGTGAGTTGTATGCCGCTGAAGCCAAGCGCCTGGACACCCAGGCCAAATATGGCCACAACACGCCCAATGACTGGCTGGAAAAGCACGTCTACACCGGCCGCTCCAACTGGGGCATCTTCCTGATGCTGGCCATCGATCTGGCCCTGTTCGGCGCCCTGGGCATCACCGTGTGGGCCGTGCAGATGGCCTGGATCCCCATCACCGCCGCCGGCATCATCAATGGCCTGGGGCACTACTGGGGTTACCGCAATTTCGAGGCGGCAGATGCCTCCACCAATGTGTCTCCCTGGGGGATCATCATTGGCGGTGAAGAGCTGCACAACAACCATCACACCTACCCGACCTCGGCCAAGCTGTCGGTCAAGCCCTATGAGTTCGATATTGGCTGGGGCTACATCCGCGCCATGGAAATGGTGGGTCTGGCCAAGGTGCGCAAGGTGCCGCCCCGTCTGATGCTGGGTTCTGTCAAGCCGGTGGCGGACGTGCAGACCCTGGAAGCCATCGCGGCCCACCGTTACGAGTTGATGGCCAATTACGCCCGTGAGGTGCGTCGTGCCTGCGGGACCGAACTGGCCCGCCTGAAGTCCGAGCGCCAGCAGGCGGCAGCCGACAAGCTGCAGCGTGTGCGCAACTGGCTGCACCGTGATGACGACAAGGTGCCTCAGAGCCTGCGTGGTGATGTGCAGAAGGCCCGTGCCGCCTCGCCCAAGCTGGACAAGCTGATCACCATGCGTGAGGAGTTGCGTCAGTTGTGGACGCGCACCAATGTGTCGGCAGATCAGTTGGCGGCAGATCTGCAGGGTTGGTGTCAGCGGGCCGAGGCCAGTGGCATCGCGGCGCTGCAGGAGTTCTCCAAGACGCTGCGTGCGGCGCATGCTTGATCTTCTTCTGGCTTGAGCGGGCGGTGATGTCTGCTTGAGCCGCCCTTGCTGGGCGCTGGGCCAGTCAGTGTGGTGCTGACTGGCTTTTTTGTGCCTGTCTGTTTGGTTGAGCGTTTTGTCGGGGCAGCGTGGGGCGCGGGCCGAGTGAGCCTCTGTCCAGGCTTCACGGGGGCGGTCCCGCTGCGCGGGACACACCTGTGCTGCTCGTGTCGTGGTGGCGTCGGCGAACTCACTGCGCGCCCTGCGGGCGCTCCGTTCAAACAACCCCGACGAGTCAGATGTTGAAGCGCGCTGCGCGCGCCCACCACGACACTGCGCTGCTCGGCGCCCCCGAGGCGCCCGGCCAGAGGCTCCCTTGGCCCTTGGATCGCCCCACTCGGTGGCGGGCGACGAGCCCGCTGCGCAATGCCATGTGCTCTGACACGTCAACCGGTGCATGCCTCATCCCTGGGCCTCTGCATGTCACCAGCAGGGCGATCAAGGGCGGAGGGGGCCTCTGAGCGGGCGCCTGAGTGGGTGCTGAGGAGCGGAGGCGGGAGGCAGGCGTGCGCAGCACGCATCAAGCTCAAACTCGTTGGCGTTGTTTGAGCGTAGAGCCCGAAGGGCGCGCAGCGAGTTCGCCAACGCTGCCTCTCGCCGAGCACCGCAAGGCAGTCCCGCGCAGCGGGACCACCCACTTGAAGCCTGCTCAGAGGCCCCCTCCGACCCAGCCCTGCGCTCTCTCGCCAAAGCGCTCAACAAAACGACAGCCAAGAAAAAACCCGCCGAAGCTTGCGCCCAGGCGGGTTCTTGACCGGATCCGGCTGAATTACTTCAGCTTGATTTCCTTGTAGGCCACGTGCTTGCGTGCCTTGGGGTCGTACTTCATGAATTCCAGCTTTTCAGGCGTGGTCTTCTTGTTCTTGCTGGTGGTGTAGAAGTGACCGGTACCCGCAGTGGATTCCAGCTTGATCTTTTCGCGTCCGCCTTTAGCAGCCATGATTCACCCTTTCAATCACAGTTCACCGCGGGCACGCAGATCCACGAGGACCTGGTCGATACCCACTTTGTCAATCAGTCGCAGAGCGGCGGCGCTGATGCGCAGACGCACCCAGCGGTTTTCGCTCTCGACCCAGAAACGACGGTACTGCAGGTTGGGCAGGAAACGACGCTTGGTTTTATTGTTGGCGTGGGACACATTGTTCCCCACCATCGGGCCCTTGCCCGTGACTTGACAGACGCGTGCCATGACGCTTCTCCGTTCGCTGAAATTGCGCTTATGTTGCGAAGCGGTGAACAGAGCAAGGACCTCGTCAGCTTGCGCCGACCCCGGTGCTTGGTGCCCACCCTTCCGGATTTCAAGACGCTGCCAGCACAAGGCCAGCACCGTCCATCCACCGGGACGAATTTGGGAAAACGCAGATTATAGCCAAGAATGAGCGTTTCGCCAAGTCGCCCCGATTGTTTTTCTCATCCCCGGGGGATGATGGGGGAGGCACGAGTCGACTCCCGTGCCCCTTACAGCGGGTTCTGCTCCAGGAAGCGTTGCGCATCCAGGGCGGCCATGCAGCCCGTGCCAGCGCTGGTGATGGCCTGGCGGTAGATGTGGTCCTGCACGTCGCCGGCGGCGAACACGCCCGGCACGCTGGTCATGGTGGCAAAGCCCTCGGAGCCGCTCTTTGTCACGATGTAGCCATCCTTCATCTCCAACTGGCCCTTGAAGATGTCCGTGTTGGGGGAGTGACCAATGGCGATGAAGCAGCCCTTGACTTCCAGCTCCTTGGTCGAGCCATCGTTGACGTTCTTGAGGCGCACGCCCGTCACGCCGCTCTGGTCGCCCAGCACCTCGTCAAGGGTGTTGAACAGGTGCAACTCCATCTTGCCGGCGGCCACCTTCTCTTGCACCTTGTCGATCATGATGGCTTCAGCGCGGAACTTGTCGCGGCGGTGGATCAGGTGCACCTTGCTGGCGATGTTGGACAGGTACAGCGCTTCTTCGACGGCGGTGTTGCCGCCGCCAACCACACAGACCACCTGATCGCGGTAGAAAAAGCCGTCACAGGTGGCGCAACCACTCACGCCACGGCCCATGAAGGCCTCTTCAGAGGGCAGGCCGAGGTACTTCGCCGAGGCGCCCGTGGCAATGATCAGGGTGTCGGTGGTGTAGCTGCCGGCGTCACCCTTGAGCGTGAAGGGGCGCTTGGACAGGTCCACCTCATTGATGTGGTCGAACACCATCGAGGTGTTGAAGCGTTCCGCATGCTGCAAAAAGCGCTGCATCAGATCCGGACCCTGCACGCCGTGGACGTCGGCGGGCCAGTTGTCTACCTCGGTGGTGGTCATCAACTGGCCGCCCTGGGCCATGCCGGTCACCAGGGTGGGCTGGAGGTTGGCGCGTGCGGCGTAGATCGCGGCGGTGTAGCCGGCGGGGCCGGAGCCCAGGATCAGAACCTGACTGTGTTGGGGGGTCGACATGAAGGGAGCCTTTCGAATTTTCTCTGTCAATCTGCCACATTCTCGTGGCCATGGACTGACGCGGGGCAATTGGCCGGTGTTGGCCCGGCATCTCCCGCGATTGGATCATCACACGGGCATCAAAAATGCCTAAAAATTCCGCCACCGGTGCCGAAAATTGTAGGGACTGGTGAAGAACGCCACATTCCCGGGGCCTCAAGGGGTCTCGCCGGAGAAGGTTATCCGCGAGGACGTGTGCACAGCCTGCCCGTTTGTCGTTGACGTTCATCGTGTGTATTGCAAGGCACCACTGAGGAGCTGCCATGGCCATGTTGTCCAACCTAGATCTGATTCGCCGCGTGCCCCTGTTCTCGATGCTGACGCAGGCGCAAGCCGAAGCGATCTCCGAGAGCGTGGTCAAGCGGCGCTTTCGCCGTGGCGAATTGATCGTCGAGCGTGGTCGCAAGACCAATTCCCTGTTCATCCTGTTGACCGGCCGTGCCCGCGTGGTGGCGGCCGACGAACGCGGCCGTGAGGTCATCCTGGCGGTGCTGGAGGCGGGCGACTACATCGGCGAGATGAGCCTGATCGACAACGAGCCCCATTCGGCCACTGTGCGTGCCGAGGTGCAGACCGATGTGCTGATGCTGGGCCGTGCCGAGTTTGCCCGCTGCCTGCCCGAGAACTCCAGCCTGTCCTACGCCATCCTGCGTGGCCTGGTGCAGCGCCTGCGCAATGCCGATCGCCAGATTGAGTCACTGGCCCTGCTGGACGTGTATGGCCGCGTGGCGCGTGCCCTGCTGGACATGGCCGACGAAGATCATGGCGAGCGCATCATCCGGGGCAAGGTCTCGCGTCAGGATCTGGCCAAGCATGTGGGCGCTTCGCGCGAGATGGTCAGCCGGGTCATGAAGGACCTGGAGGAGCGCGGCCTGATCCACACCCAGGAAACGGGCAGCGTGGTTCTGCGCGACCACCTGGTTGCCACCGCCTGATCGCATCATTTTCGAGGCTTGGCGCCCCTGGGGCGCCTGCTGCCACCATCGTGGGCCGCCCGCGTGGTGGCGTTTTGCATTTTTGGGGTGAATTTCGCTCCACAATGCGCGCATGAGTTATCCCCTGGGATCCTTGAACCACGACGCGTCCGGCAAACCGGATGACGCCCGCGCCGATCGGCGCCTTGATCCGGCGGCCAGCCTGCGCCTGACGGGTCGATTACACCGTTCGGCCTTCACGGCGCCAGCCGAGCCCGAGGAGCCACACGAGACCACGCTGCGCTTCCAGGCTGGCCTGCTGCTCGGCGGCGTGGCCCTGATCCTCCTGTTGTTGTCCATGCTGAGCCACGATCGCATGGATCCTGCCTTCACCACCTCGGGGTTGCACAGCGAGCCGGCCAACTGGGTGGGCCATGTGGGCGCCCTGGCGTCCGATGTGCTGATGTTCCTGCTGGGCCAGTCGGGCTGGTGGGTGCTGATCGTGGGGGCTCGGGTCTGGCTGGGTGCGCTGGCGCGCTGGTTGCGCCGGGATGCGGCCCCTGGCACCGTGGTGCATGCGCCGGTGCATTACCCGCGCTGGCGCTTCTGGACGGGCGTGGTCTTGCTGATCATCGCCAGTTGCGCCCTGGAATGGACCCGCCTGTACCGCCAGGAGGCCTTGCTGGCCGGTGAACATGCCGGTGGACTGGTGGGTCTGGCGCTGGGGCCGCTGGCCATGAAGTGGCTGGGTTTCAACGGCTCGGGGGTGGTGCTGATCGCGATGCTGGTCACGGGCATGTCCATGTCCCTGCAGTTCTCCTGGCTGGATGTGGCCGAGCGCATTGGCGCCCTGGGTGAGCGTCTGCGGGCCCGCCGCGAAGCTCAGCGAGAGGTCGAGCAGGACATCCGTCTGGGTGAAAAGGCCACCATCGAGCGTGAGCGCGTGGTCGAGGAAGAGCGCATCGAGCTGCCACCCGAACCCACCATTCCCCTTGTCATCGAGAGCCCGGTGATCGAGGTGCCCAAGTCCGACCGTGCAGTCAAGGAAAAGCAAAAGCCCCTGTTCATGGAGCTGTCGGACACCAAGTTACCGCAGATCGACCTGCTGGACACGGCGCAAGGGCGCATGGAGACGGCCTCCGCCGAGTTCCTGGAGATGACCTCTCGCATGATCGAGAAGAAGCTCAAGGACTTCGGCGTCGAGGTGCGCGTGGTGGCGGCCTCGCCAGGCCCGGTCATCACCCGCTACGAAATCGAGCCGGCCACGGGCGTCAAGGGCTCTCAGATCGTCAATCTGGCCAAGGACCTGGCGCGCTCGCTCTCGCTGGTGTCCATCCGGGTGGTGGAGACCATTCCCGGCAAGAACCTGATGGCGCTGGAGCTGCCCAATGCCCGCCGCCAGATGATCCGACTGGCCGAGATCCTGGGATCGCAGATCTACAACGACGCGCAGTCCATGCTGACCATCGGTCTGGGCAAGGACATCGTCGGCGCCCCCGTGGTGGTGGACCTGGCCAAGATGCCGCATTGCCTGGTGGCCGGCACCACCGGTTCGGGCAAGTCGGTGGGCATCAACGCCACCATCCTGAGCCTGCTCTACAAGGCCGAGGCGCGCGATGTGCGCCTGATCCTGATTGACCCCAAGATGCTGGAAATGAGCGTCTACGAGGGCATTCCGCACCTGCTCTGCCCGGTCGTGACCGACATGAAGCAGGCTGGCAATGCGCTCAACTGGGCGGTGGGCGAGATGGAGCGGCGCTACAAGCTCATGTCCAAGATGGGCGTGCGCAACCTGGCGGGCTACAACAAAAAGATCGACGAGGCCAAGGCCCGTGGCGAGTTGATCCCCAATCCCTTCAGCCTCACGCCCGAAGCCCCGGAGCCTCTGGAGCGCCTGCCATTTGTCGTCATCGTGATCGACGAGCTGGCCGACCTGATGATGGTGGTGGGCAAGAAGATCGAAGAGCTGATCGCCCGCCTGGCCCAGAAGGCCCGTGCGGCCGGCGTGCACCTGATTTTGGCCACACAGCGCCCCAGCGTGGACGTGATCACGGGGCTGATCAAGGCCAACATCCCCACGCGCATCTCCTTCCAGGTCAGCAGCAAGATCGACAGCCGCACCATCCTGGACCAGATGGGGGCCGAGGCCCTGCTGGGGCAGGGGGACATGCTCTATCTGGCGCCGGGTACCGGCCTGCCAGTGCGGGTGCACGGGGCCTTTGTCAGCGATGAGGAAGTGCATCGCGTGGTCGAGTACCTCAAGTCCCAGGGCGAGCCCAACTACATCGAGGGCATCCTCGAAGGCGGCACCCTGGGTGACGAGGGCAGCAACCTCGATGGCTCTCCTGCGGGGGGCGATGGCGAGCAGGATCCGATGTATGACCAGGCTGTGGCCATCGTGCTGCAGAACCGCAAGGCGTCGATCTCCTTGGTGCAGCGTCATCTGCGCATCGGCTACAACCGCGCGGCGCGTCTGCTCGACCAGATGGAAAAGGCGGGCCTGGTGTCCAACATGGCCACCAACGGCAACCGCGAACTGCTCGTGCCCAACCGGGGCGGTGAGGGTGGTGCCACGGCTGCGCCCTGGGATGCCTCATGAAAGTGCTTCGATTGACGAACGTGATGAACGCCCTGCGACCGGGTCTGGCCGCTGTGTCCCTGGCCTTGCTGGCGGGGGGCGTGCAGGCCGATGCCGTGTCCAGTTTGCGGGCCTTTGTGAAGGATGTGCAGCAGGCTCAGGCGCAGTTCACCCAGACGGTGACCTCGCCGGATGGCAAGAAGGTGCGCAAGTCCACGGGCAGCCTGGCGTTTCAGCGGCCGGATCGGTTCCGTTTCGATTACAAGGTGCCGATCGAGCAGCTCATCGTGGGCGATGGCCGACAGGTGTGGCTCTTTGACGCCGATCTCAACCAGGTGACGGTGCGGCCCATGACGCAGGCCATGGGGGCCACGCCGGCGGCCCTGCTCTCAGGGCAGTCGCTGGACAAGGATTTTGTGCTCAAAGCCGTGCCACCTGCGTCGGTCGCAGTGAAGCCTTCGGGTGCGGTGTCCGTCACCCCGACAGCCGTGCAGGCAGCAGGCGTTGAATGGGTCGAAGCCACGCCCCGTGTGAAGGACGGTCAGTTCCAGTCCGTGCGGGTGGGCTTTCGAGGGGGGGCGCTGGTCGCGTTGGAGGTGCTCGACAGTTTCGGGCAACGCTCGCGCATGGACTTCAGCGTGTTCGACACGAAGGTGGCGCTGCCACCCTCGACATTCATGTTCACACCGCCCGCGGGGGCCGATGTGTTGAAGCAGCCCTGAGGTGTGACTCAGGGCTGCTGATCAGGCCTCAGCCTTCGCGCTTGCCAAAGCCAGGGCGCTTGCCGCCAAAGCCGGGCTTGGGACCACCCGACTTGAAGCCACCCTTGTCGCCAAAGGCCGGCTTGCCGAAGGGCTTGCCGCCCTTGTCGCCGAACGAGGGCTTGCCACCGAAGGGCTTCTTGTCGCCAAAACGGGGCTCGCCACGATCACCGCCGAAAGCCGGGCGATCACCGAAGGGACGATCACCGAAAGCGGCCTTGTCGCCAAAACGGGGAGCCTTGGGGGCAAAGGGCTTGTCGCCGAAAGCAGGACGGCCACCACGGTCGCCAAAAGCAGGGCGGTCACCCTGGGGCTTGAAGCCATCGTCACGACGGGGCTTGAAGTCGCCACGGGGCGCGTCGGCGTTGAAGCTGCCACGCGGACCACGGTCGGCGAAGTCGCCACCACGGGGGGCGCCAAAGCCGCCACGGTCACCACCGCGGGGGGCACCGAAGCCGCCGCGATCACCGCCACGGTCGCCGCCGCCGAAACCACCACGGTCACCGCGATCGGCGCTGAAGCCACCGCGATCACCACCGAAGTTGCCACGCGGAGCGCCAAAGCCGCCACGGTCATCGCGGTTGCGATGGCCGGGCATGGGCTTGCCGCCGCCGCGCGCAGGACGCTCGCTGCCCATCTTCATCTTGGGCTCCAGACCGGCGATCACCGACTCGGGAATGCGTTGCGTGGTAAAGCGCTCGATGCGACGCACCATGGGCACATCACGACGCTCAGCCAGGGTCACGGCCAGGCCGCTGCGGCCAGCACGACCGGTGCGACCAATGCGGTGGACGTAGTCTTCAGGCTTCATGGGCATGCCGTAGTTGATCACGTGGGTGATCGTGGGCACGTCGATGCCGCGGGCTGCCACATCGGTGGCCACCAGCACGCGCAACTGACCCATGCGCAGACCTTGCAGCACGCGGTTGCGGCGGCCCTGGGGCATGCCACCGTGCAGGGCGGCCACGGCGTGACCCATGTCAGCCAGGCGGTCGGCCAGGATGTCGGCGTCGCGCTGAGTGCTGGTGAACACCACGGCCTGATCGACTTCCTTGGTGGTCAGGATGTGATCCAGCAGGTCGTTCTTGTGGGCCAGGGTGTCGGCCAGGTGCAGGCGCTGCTCGATGTTGTCGTGGCTGTCGGTGTGCGAGGCCACTTCGATCGTCACGGCGTTGCGCGTCAGGCGCTCGGCCAGCTTGCCGACGTGGCCGGCGAAGGTGGCGCTGAACATCAGGGTCTGACGGTTTTCAGGCGTCTGGCTGGCGATGGTCTCGATGTCTTCGATGAAGCCCATGTCCAGCATGCGGTCGGCTTCGTCGAGCACCAGCACTTCCAGATTGCTCAGGATGGCGGCGCCGGAGTTCAGGTGATCCAGCAGGCGACCCGGGGTGGCGATGAGCACATCCAGCGGGCCCTTGAGGGCCTTGAGCTGGTAGCCGTAGGGCACGCCGCCCACGATGGTGGCCACGCGTAGACCCTGCAGGTGGTGACCGTAGGTCGATGCAGCCTTGGACACCTGCATGGCCAGCTCGCGGGTGGGGGCCAGCACCAGGATGCGGGGGCCGTGGACCTTGCCCTTTTCGCGGCGCTTGCTGTCGTCGCCGCGAGCAGCCACGATGCGCTCCAGGCAAGGCAGCATGAAGGCGGCGGTCTTGCCACTGCCCGTGCTGGAGGCCACGCGCAGGTCGGAGCCGTTCAGGGCGGCGGGGATGGCGCGCACCTGCACATCGGTGGGGCTGGTGTAACCCGAGTCCGTCAGGGCCTTGACCAGCAGGGGGTTGAGGCCCAGGTCGGTGAAGCGCGGGCCGGTGGGCTCGGCGCTGATTTCGTCGCCGTCAAAGTCGACGTCGCCGTTCTCAGCCGACAGGCGGCGAGCCAGGGCGTCGATCTGCGAGGCACTGTGCTCGTCGATGCGAGACGTGTCGGCAGTGGGCTGCTCGTCGTGGGAAATGGGGTCTTCGTGGTTCATAACTTCTTTCAAGCCAAAGCACGGCGCTGCGCCCTTCGCCACAGGCGAGGGAAGGCGCGAACGCCAGAGCCCCGGATCTGGCTCGTTGCCAGACCTGGACTCAGGTAAGGTCGCTGGTGATCGTGTCCGTACTTCGTGGCAGGCGCACGCGGCGCCGTGTGCTCACGGTGAGTCGGTTGAATAGCGACGGCATCGCCGCCAACCGGAACTCAAGACACGCTACTTGGTTGGCACCCGACGGTGCAACCCGGCTTGAAAAAGGTCAGAGGGATGAACTTTTTTCTCCAAGCATGCAATTTCATGCAGTGCTCGGCGAAGATTTGCATTATGTCAGCTTCTCAGGGTTTTGTCCAATCCCCTGCCTGAGTGCTGCGACAATCACCCCATGCAAGAAAGCTTGTTGCCCATGGATGACGAGGTGCCGCACCCCTCGGGCGCTGGCGTCACGCCCCCGAAAGACGGCCGCACGGCGGCCTTTGCGCCGCTGGCCGAGCGTCTGCGTCCGCGCACGATCGACGAGGTCGTGGGGCAGGACCACCTGCTGGGGCCGGGGCAGCCCTTGCGCGCCACCTTTGCCTCCGGGCAGCCCCATTCCATGATCCTGTGGGGCCCGCCGGGGGTGGGCAAGACCACGCTGGCACGCTTGATGGCGCAGGCCGTGGATGCCGAGTTCCTCACCATGTCCGCCGTGCTGGGGGGTGTCAAGGACATCCGCGAAGCGGTCGAGCGTGCGCAGGCCGCACAGGCGCGCGGTCGGCGCAGCATCGTGTTCGTGGATGAGGTCCACCGCTTCAACAAGGCGCAGCAGGATGCCTTTCTGCCCCATGTCGAGTCGGGCTTGTTCACCTTCATCGGCGCGACCACCGAGAACCCGTCCTTCGAGGTCAATGCCGCCTTGCTGTCGCGGGCGACGGTCCATGTGCTGCGCCCCATGGACGAGTCCGCCATGCGGGCCTTGCTGGTCCGCGCCCGAGAGACCATGCAGGGGCCGGCACTGAGTGATGCGGCGACCGACCGCCTGATCGCCTATGCCGATGGGGATGCGCGCCGTGTACTCAACACCTACGAGACTTTGTGCAGCCTGCTGGGCAAGGTGGCGGAGATCGACGAAGCTGCGCTGGAGCGCTCGCTGGGTGAGCAGTTGCGCCGCTATGACAAGGGCGGGGACCAGTTCTACGACACCATCTCGGCCCTGCACAAGTCGGTGCGTGGCTCGGATCCCGATGCGGCCCTGTACTGGTTCGTGCGCATGGTCGATGGCGGCGTGGATCCACGCTACATCGTGCGCCGCCTGATCCGCATGGCCAGCGAGGACATCGGCCTGGCCGATCCGCGCGCCCTGCGCATGGCGCTGGATGCGGCCGAAACCTACGAGCGCCTGGGCTCGCCCGAGGGGGAGCTCACCCTGGCCCAGACCGTGATCTACCTGGCCATGGCCCCCAAGAGCAATGCGGCCTACATGGCCTACAAGGCGGCACGGGCCTGGGTCAGCAAGGACCAGAGCCGTCCGGTGCCCATGCACCTGCGCAATGCACCCACCAAGCTCATGAAGCAGTTGGGCCATGGCGAGGGGTATCGGTATGCCCATGACGAACCGGGCGGCGTGGCGGCTGGCGAGCAGTACTTCCCCGACGGCATGACACCCCAGGCCTTCTACCAGCCTGTGTCACGAGGGCTGGAGATCAAGATCGCCGATCGATTGGCCCAGTTGCGGGGGGCAAAGCCCCCTTCGGGTGACTGAACGGCCCCAGCGCCATCCCCTGTCGGAGGGTGGTCTTCGGATCGTTCTGGTGACACACTAGCGCCTTCAATCGCGCAGGAGGAACCACATCATGAAACATTGCATGCCCTTGGCTGTCGGAGCCTGTGCCCTGTGGATCGGTGGGCTCGCCTGTGCCGGCGAGGCCTCCCTGAATGGCCGCGCGGGCCTGTGGGTCGAGGCCAGTCTGGTCACCATGAATGGGGTGAAGTTGCCGGGCGTTCTGGATGTCCAGGGCGGCCTGGCGCCCGCCGACGTCCAGCAGATCCGTGGCGCCATGAAGACCCTGGGCCTGCCCGAGGGATGGGATCCCAAGCTGGTCTGCCTGACGCCGGATGCCTTTGATGTCGCTGTGGCCACGCAGAAGGCCGCCGGTGTGTGCCCGTCGCCGGAACTCGTCATTCATGGCAACTCGGTCAAATACCAGGCACGTTGCGAGACCGGCGCGGACCAGCGCCTGGTCGTGAGCGGCGATGTCAGCGTTCAGAACGAGGTCGAGATGACCCAGAGTTCCCGTCAGGAAGTGCTGGTGCGTGGCCTCAAGACGGTGACGGAGGCCCGGTCGGTCAGCCGCTGGCTGGGCGCCGACTGCAGCCAGGCACCCAAGGGCATCGAGCCCCAGTGGTTGCAGACGCTCAGCGACCATTGACTCGTCAGAGAGCGCTTTCGCCGCGGTGCAAGCGGGCTCAGTCGTCCAGCATCAGCAGGGCCTCGTCCCGCCAGTACACCACGGCTTCGTAATAGCCCTCCCAGACGCAGCCGTTGCAACCGCGGCCGCAGCAGGACGTGGGCTCGGGCGGAGGCGTGCGCAGGCTCACACCCTGGCGGGCGGCGCGCTCTTGCAGGGCGGCAAACAGTGCCAGGGCGGAGGCCCGGTCGGTCAAGGGGTGGTCCATGGCGGTTGATCCTGCGCAACACATCGGCAGGCGGTGAAACGCGAGGCATCATAGCGTCAGACGCCACTGCGTTAGAGTCTGTTCATGTCATCCCATTCCTCGCCCCCTCATGCCGTCACCTGGGGTGCCCTCATCCTGACGGTGCTGCTTCTGTCGATCGGCATGCTGGCGCTGACGGTCGGGATCGGGTGGTGGGGCTGGCAAAACCTGGCCACCAAGGTGGTGCTGCGCGAGCAGACCGCCGACATCGTCATGCCCAAGGAGCTGGCGGTGCGCGCCAAGGTCAGCAATGAGGTCCAGGTGCGACTGGATCAGGTCATGGACGTGAAGGTGCCGATCCATGAAACGCTGACCATCCCGATGGACACGGCCATCCCGCTGAAGGTCAGCATCGACACGGTGGTACCCATCCATCTGGATGTGCCTGTCGAGCATGTGCTCCATGTCGATCAGACCCTGGATCTGGACACCAAGGTCAAGACCCGCATCCTGGGCATCCCCGTCACCGTGCCCATCCAGGGCAAGGTGCCCTTGAAGGCCGATGTGCCCATCAGCCTGATCATTCCGGTGCGCAAGGATCTGCCGGTCACCCTGACTACGCCCGCCACGGTGCGCTTGTCCGAGCCCCTGCGGGCGCAGGTGGATGCCATCATCACCGCCAAGGTCCCCATTCGCGAGACCTTGAGCATGCCGGTGACGGCGCCGGTCGATGCCACCCTGACTTTCCCGCAGCAGCATGTCACGGCGGGACTGCACATGATGGACGTCACCTTGCCATTTCGTGCCATCACCTTCGGGCTCAATCCACCGGCGGTGGAGGGGCCCCGGCCCGGGGCGTCACGCTGATGGCGGTGGTGTCCACGCCGCTGGTGAGGGGAGGCTGGTGGCGCCGCCCGGTAGGGCTTCGCGCCCTGGTGGTGGTCAGCGTGATCACCTTGCTGGCGTGGCTGCTGTTCATCGTGGGGGCCACGTGGTGGGTGCGGGCCAACGTCCAGGCTCGCGTGCAGTTGCGAGATCAGTCGCTGTTGATGCGGCTGCCGCAGGGCATGGAAACCAATGTCGATGTGCGCTCCAGGGTGATGACCCGGCTCCAGGCCGATCCCATGCTGGCGGTGCCTGTCCACCAGACCATGAGGGTGCGCCTGCCCGATACGCTGGAGGCGCGGACAGTGGTGCGGACGGTGGTGCCGGTGCAGACACAGTTCCAGTACAAGACCGAGATCCCGGTGGACACGCTGGTGAGCATGGACGTGCCGGTGGTGTCCTGGTTGCCCGCCATGGCCATTCAGTTGCCCATCCGTGTCACGGTGCCCGTGGACATCACGGTGCCCATCAGCGTGCAATTGCCCCTGGCGCTGGACCTGCGTGCCAAGGGCCATGTGACGGAGCCCTTGAAGGTGCCCATGCACACGACCATGCGCATGCGGGTGCCCTTGAGAGCGGACATCGAGGCCGAGGTGCTCAGCCGAACGCATTCTCGTCTGCTGGGGCCAATGGAGCCCTTCCCCATTCAGATTGATCAGGCGTTGCTGACGCTGCCTCTGGGCAATTTGAGCTGGATCAGGCAGGCGCGTGACCCGGCGGTTGGGGCGAGTCGGCCTGGGCCCTGACAAGCAGGGGACGATGTGTCAGATATCTCATCCCTCATTACACAGTCCTATGCGCAAGTCTGGCGCGAGCGTCTGACGTGCGTGCGTCTGGCGGGCCCGGCCGTGCTGGGGTTGAGCCTTCTCAGTGCCCTGGTCTTCAGGATGGGCATCGGGCATGAGTGGCTGCTGACCCTGGTGGCCACGCAGTTTGCGGTGGCCTGGCATCGGCATCAACTGCTGCGCGACGAGCCGGTGTCCCTGCGCAGCACGTATCAGTGGGGGCGGCCGTTCGGGCGTTATCTGCTGTGGGTGATGGGGCTCGGTCTGATGACGGCGCCGGTGCTGATCGGATCACAGGTCTTCAGCTTCTATGCCTCAGCCGCCCTGGTGGGGGCGCACAGCCCATGGTTCACCGCGGTGAGCTGGCTGCTGTCCTGGCCTTTGCTGGTGCCGGCGCTGCTGGTGTTGGCCCGTTTGTCGCCCGCGCTGCCAGCCACCGCCATCGATCGCCCCTTGAGCTACCGGCAGGCGTGGCAACTGACACGTGGACTGGGCTGGCAGGTGGGGGTGTTGATCCTGTTCGTGACAGGGCCGGCCTCGCTGTTCAGCATGGCCTGCATGATGCTGGCCTCGGGTGTGGATGGCGCGCTGATGGGGCTGCTGATCCTGCTGGGTTGCAGCCTGTCCTTCCTGTCGGTGGCTTTGTTGAGCACGGCGCTGTCCTTGCTGTACAGGCAACTGATGGCGGAGGGCGGGCAGGAGGGACAGCGACAGGCGCCCGAAGCAGCGCTGGCGGGCCCGCCTGAGACCTCCCCGGCAGGCCTCGGGCTGGGGCGGTGGCTCCTGAATGGGGTGGTGTCTGGTCTGGTGCTCGGCGGACTGGCCTTTGTCGTCGGGTTCTTCATCTACCCCTTTTTCAGGCCGTCGAATCTGGCCCCCCTGACGGGCTTCATCCTGGCGCCCTTTGGTTTCCTGATCGGGATGCTGGCGGGGCTGGCCTGGCATGCCCGTACGCTGAGGCTGCCCAGGCCACTGGGGTGGGGCATCGCGGCGTCGCTTGTGATCCTGACGGCGGTGCTGACGATGAGTTCCTGGTTCATCCCGGGGCTCATGGTGCGCAGCATGCTGCTGGATCTGGAGGTGCTGCCAGCGGTGCTGAAAAAACCGCTGGCCCCGGCTGGCACCCTGGCCGTCTGGGCCATCGACATCCCCCCTGGCGAGCAGGCAGCCTACCGAGAGCGTCTGCGCGCCTATCTGGGAGGGCCGCTGCTGGGCCTGCGCGGGCATCACGAGCTCAGCTTTCATGCGTCGACCACGGTGGGCCAGGCGCTGCGCGAGGCACGTGCGCAGCACCGTCTGCCGGACGTCCTGGTCAGCCGTCAGGTGGCGTCGATCGATGCCATGTTCCGCGAGCCCAGGGTGGGAGCTGCCTGGCAGCGCGTGATCGGCCGGGGGCCCTTGACGCGCATCGGGCCGCTGGTGTTCATCCATCGCCAAGGACCCCATCCCGCCCTGGCACGCGCGTTGGCCCTGCAGGATCTGGCGTGCACGCATCGTGCCCTGAGCGAGCAGACATCGCCGGCCATGCGTCAGGCTCTGGCCGGGCGCTCGGTGGCCCTGGCGAGCGCCATCGTTCAGGGGCGGCCGGTCACCGCAGGAGGCCTTGCGCGCATGAGCCTGGGGCCGTCGTCGATGGCGATGCAGGCGCCCGTGCACATCGTGTCATCGCATTTCTGTGGCGCCTGGGGATCGTCCACCCTGGCTTTGGCTGACGTGGTGCTCCAGGTCGATGCGGCGGACAGCGTCGGACAGCGCCGCCTGTCGCTGGCGCTGAGGCAGGAGGGCGAGGCATGGGCGCTGCTGTCCGTGAGCGAGCTGGACGAGACGCGCGACGCTGTGGCGGCCCAGGCCGTCCGCCTGGAGCAGGCCCTGATGAGCCGCCATGGCCACCGGACGCTGACCGAGCTGGCTCAGCCGGCAGAGCCGCATGAGTGGGTGCCATCCAGCCAGGTGAAGCAGCGCCGTGGCTACCTGATCTGGTCACCCAGCCCGGCGCCCGGGGTGGTGGCCGAGGTCGCGGAGATCGCCTGTCGCGAGCGTGACCTGCGTGGGGCGATCCACGACGATGTGCAGTGGTCGATCCATGTGCGTGACCCGGCCCAGGACAACCGCTACTACCTGCCAGCCAGCCGGCTCTGCACACGCGGCTGGCCGTGGAAGTGGCGTCTGTGGACGGTCACGGCGGGTGAGGTGGCGGTCTCCGAAGAGCAGCTCATCCCCACGGCGGACGACTAGCTCAGAGCTTGGCGCAGTCCCGGATGCGGAACTCGACGCGTCGGTCAATGGCATCCTGTGCATCGTCCGATCCCGTCCCGATGATGTTTTCGGTCCAGCCTCGGCCCACGGCGCGTGAGCGCTGGTGGATGCCGGCGAAGTCCTTCTGCATGATGTCCTGCACGGCGGCGGCGCGACGCGTGGACAGTTGCTCGTTGTAGGTTTCGCTGCCGGTGCGGCTGCTGTGGCCCACGATCAGCATGCAGGCATTGTTCTTGACAAAGAGCCGGGCGATCTGGCGCAGCCAGATGCCGTATTGCACGCGCAGGTCCGGGTCATTGATGAATTCGGTCGAGGCGACACTGAAGAAGAGCTTGGTGCTGATGTTGTTGTTCTGGTAGCCGATGTTGACCAACTGACCGAAGGCCACTTCGGCTTCTCCCATGCGGTTGAGCTTGCGGTGGACCTGGTAGAGGCCGGCATAGGTCTTCATCAACTGGCCATCCGTGCGCAGCGAGGCGGCCTTGTACATGCTCAGGGCCTGCTCGTATTGACGGGCCTCGTAGGCCTCGTCCGCCTTGGTCAGCAGGGCAGCCGTGGGAATGGAGTTGAAATAGGTGGGCTCGGCCTGGCTGCCGGGGGCCATCTGCGCGGTCTCCACTTGCCCGGCCACGCGCTTGTCCTTGAGGTACATCGGGCTGTCCTGATAGGCCGCGATCGGGGTCACGTCGATCTTGGGGTCGGCGATCCAGGCTTCGGAGCTGGCCACGACCTTGCCGGTTTTGAGCTCCACCACCGACAGGGCCAGCTTGTAGAGCTTCTTGCGGTCACCCGGGGTCAGGGCGTCGTACAGGATGGCGCCGCTGACCAGGTATTTGGCCGAGTCATAGTTCTCGGGAGAGAGCTTGACGAAGATGTACTTGTCGGACGCCTTGCGGGCTTCTTCGCGCAGGGCGTCTTCCACGGCCTCGCCGGCCTTGTTCACCTCGGCGGTGTTGGCGTCGATCACGGGGTCGAGCATGAACACGGTCTTGCCCAGGGGGGTGCCCAGCAGTTCCTGTTGCTTGACCTGGTCGAAGACCTGTTTGACGGCGGTGTGGACGGCCGTGTTGAAGCTCTGTGGCGCGGCCACGGTCTTCTGGGGCTGGGTGACGCAGCCTGTCAGCAGCGAGGCGCAGACCAACATCGTCAAACCGGTGCGGGTGAGGGCTTTCATGATCGTTCCAGAGAAGGTCAGGGGTGTGAGCGAGTGGTCGCCGGCAGCCTGCAGCGCTCACGGAAGTAGCGCATGTCGGCCTCGGTGAGGGGTTCCACGCCCAGCGAGAGTTGGGTGGTCAGGTCCGCACATTGTGCGCCGGATCGAGGCGTGGCCAGCTCGGGCTCCCGTGGTTTGGGAGGGGGGGTGGGCCTGACCCGAACGGCGGCCTTGACAGACTTGGGCGGTGCAGCGGCGGGGGCGGAGGCCTTGGCCGCAGGCTTGAAGGCCGCATGCGTGGGGGCGACCATGCCCAGACCGAGCATGACGGCCCAGGTCATCAGGACGCCGTGCGTCGATCGGAGCGGAGAGGGGCATGGCGCCGGGGGGCGCGAAGGGGCTTGCGGGCGGCCTGTGTCCATGGGTGCAAGTATGCCTGTTGCCCATGAGCGGCATCAGGCCTCGGTGGCGTTCTGACGTCGTTGCAGTTCTCGAAACAGGCCGGACTGGTCCAGTTCAGCAAAGCCATGGTCGGCGGCCTGGGCGTAGAGCTCGGTGAGGTGGGCGGTGATGGGGGCGTCAAAGCCCAGACCGGCCGCCGTGTGCATCGCATTGCGCAGGTCCTTGAGCTGGATGGCCAGCGATCCGCGCTTGGCAAAGTCCTGCTCGACCATGCGCAGGCCGTGGACTTCCAGGATGCGACTGTCGGCAAAGCCGCCGCGCAAGGCTTCACGCACCTTGGCCATGTCGGCACCGCCTTGCTGGGCCAGCAGCAGGGCTTCGGCCACCGCGCCAATGGTGATGCCCACGATCATCTGGTTGGCCAGCTTGGTGAGCTGGCCACTGCCGGCGGGGCCCACATGCACCGGGCGGCCCAGCACGTTCAACACGGGCAGGGCGCGCTCGAAGGCGCTGGTCTCGCCGCCGGCCATGATGGCCAGTGTCCCGGCCTCGGCACCCAGGGTGCCACCAGACACAGGTGCGTCCAGGGTCTGTACACCCAGGGACGTGAGGCAACGGGCATGCTCGCGGGCCTGCTCGGGCAGGATGGAGCTCATGTCCACCACCAGGGTGCCTGGCCGCAGGCGGCTGGCGGCCGATGCGGGCACGTCGCCAAACTCGCCAAACAGTACGTCGTGCACCACGCCACCGTGTTCCAGCATGGTGATCACGATGTCGGCGCGAGCCACGGCGTCGGCAGGGGTGGTCGCGACGCGGGCCCCGGCATCGGCCAGGGCCTCGGCCTTGGCTTGGGTGCGGTTCCAGACGGTCAGGGGGTAGCCTGCGGCCAACAATCGACGCGACATGGGGGTGCCCATGAGGCCGCAACCGAGTAAAGTGATCTCAAGCATGGTAAGGATTCGTTAAACGTGTCTCACAAAAGACGAGCAAAACCAGGAAATGTGCGTCAGATCCCTTGTTTGAAGGACAGTCGGGGGGGCGAATTTGCGCGAACATAGCGGATATTGGGGCTCGACGACAGCCTCGCGGCAGTGACAACGATAGCAATGAACAGCATGGCCGACTCTTTAGCGACGCTCGCTCCCACCCCGGGCGGACTCGATGATGCCCTGGTCCGCAGTCTGGATCGCATGGGGGTAGGGGTCTTGATCAAGGACGTCGCCACCTCGCGCTACCAGTACGTCAGCGAGGCCGCACGCGCCTTGTGGCCGGGTGCGTGCGATCTGCAAGGCGCCTTGGATGCCGACATCTTCGATGCCGTGCAGGCCGTGGCCTTGCGCGCCGCCGATCAGCAGGCCCTGGCCGTGCCGGGTGGCTTTGCGGCGGAGCATCGCATCGAGCGTCAGGGCGAGCGCCGCGACTACACCGTTTGGCGTCAGGCCTTGCGCAGCGCCGAGGGTACCCCCACCTGCCTGCTCAGTTGCTGGCAGGACGTGACCGACCAGCGCAAGCGTGAGGCACAGTTGCAGGCCGCCCTGGAGCAGTTGGAGCAGCAACAGCGAGCCAATGAAGAGTTGCGCCGCGAGATGCAGGACAACCAGGTTCGAGACAATGTGTCGGGCCTGTACCACCGCGCTCACTTCGAAGAGCAGTTGCGTCGCGAGGCGGATCTTTCCAGCCGCGAGCAGCGTGAGTTCGCCATCGTGGCCGTGGTAGTCGATGGCATGGACGAGATCCGCCAGACCTATGGCGCCGACAGTTGCGAGCGTGTGGTCGAGGCCCTGGGGCGTTTGCTGCGGGCCAATACACGCGCGATGGACTCCCCATGCCGCCTGGGGGGCGACCGTTTCGTGGTGCTGTTGTCGGGTGTGGGGCTGGCCACGGCACATGCCCGCATGGAGCAGTTGCGCAAGCAGTGCGCCCAGCACATCGTGGCCTACAACGGCCAGCAGATTCCCTTCACCGTGAGCATGGGGGTGGCCAGCTTCCCGCACACGGCGGGCTCCGTCGAGGAGTTGATGCGCAGCGCCGACCGGGCCATGGCCCAATCGCGTGAGCGTGGCGGCAACCACCTGACGCTGGCGAGCATCCAGTTCGTGCCGACGGCCTGAGTGGGCTGTTCCCCCCCCGCGCGGCAGCACGCTTTGTCGATGCAGCGCGGGGCGCGGGCTGAGCCGGCTTTCGGGCGGGCGCCTTGTGGGTGCCGAGGAGCGCAGCCATGGGCTTGGCGTGCGCAGCACGCTTCGTCATCTGACTTGCCGTGGTTGTTTGAGCGCAGCGGCGTCAGCCGCGCAGCGAGTTCCACGGCACAAGCCCATGGCGAGCACCGGAGGGGCGTCCCGTCGAAGACGGGACCACCCACATTGAAGCCCGCCCGAAAGCCGGCTCAGCCCGCGCCCCGCGCTGCATCGACAAAGCGTGCTGCCGCGCGGGGGGGGAACAGCCCACTCAGGCCGTCGGCACGAACTGGATGCTCGCC
>NZ_DASUIT010000161.1:0-3946 GCF_036279655.1 Aquabacterium sp.
GACCACCGTTTCGGACAGCGCGGTGCGCATGCGGGCCAGGGCCTGATCGCGGGTGTCACCGTGCACGATGATCTTGCCGATCATCGAGTCGTAGTTGGGCGGCACGTAGTAGTTGGTGTAGGCGTGCGAGTCCACGCGCACCCCCGGGCCACCGGGGGGGTGCCACATGGTGATGCGGCCCGGCGAGGGGATGAACTTGACCGGATCTTCCGCATTGACGCGGCACTCGATGGCGTGGCCGCGCATCTCGATCTGGCGTTGCGTGAAGGGCAGCTTCTCGCCCGCGGCGACGCGGATCTGCATCTGCACGATGTCGATGCCGCTGACCAGTTCGGTCACGGGGTGTTCCACCTGCACGCGGGTGTTCATCTCGATGAAGTAGAACTCGCCGTTCTCGTAGAGGAACTCGAAGGTGCCTGCACCACGGTAGCCGATCTTCTTGCAGGCGGCGGCGCAGCGCTCGCCGATCTTCTCGATGGCGCGACGGGGAATGCCGGGGGCCGGTGCTTCTTCGATGATCTTTTGATGGCGGCGCTGCATGGAGCAGTCGCGCTCACCCAGCCAGACCGCATTCTTGTGCGTGTCGGCCATGATCTGGATCTCGATGTGACGCGGGTGCTCCAGGAACTTTTCCATGTAGACCTGCGGGTTGCCGAAGGCGGCACCGGCTTCGGTCTGCGTGGTCAGCACGGCGTGCAGCAAGGCGGCCTCGGTGTGGACCACGCGCATGCCGCGGCCACCGCCGCCGCCAGCGGCCTTGATGATGACCGGGTAGCCGATCGATCGGGCGATCTTGATGATCTCCTTGGGATCGTCGGGCAGGGCCCCCTCGGAGCCGGGCACACAAGGCACGCCCGACTTGATCATGGCCTGTTTGGCCGAGACCTTGTCACCCATGATGCGGATGCTCTCGGGCGAGGGGCCGATGAAGGTGAAGCCGCTGGACTCGACCCGTTCGGCGAAATCGGCGTTCTCGGACAGGAAGCCGTAGCCGGGGTGAATGGCCTCGGCATCGGTCACTTCTGCGGCCGAGATGATGGCGGGCATGTGCAGATAGCTCTGGGCCGAGGGGGCCGGGCCGATGCACACGGCCTCGTCGGCCAGGCGCACGTACTTGGCGTCGCGGTCGGCTTCAGAGTAGACCACCACCGACTGGATGCCCATTTCGCGGCAGGCGCGCTGGATGCGCAGGGCGATTTCGCCTCGATTGGCGATGAGGATTTTTTTGAACATGGCCACCAGCCGCCTTATTCGATGATGAACAGGGGCTGGCCGTATTCGACGGGCTGGCCGTTGTCGACCAGGATCTTGGTGATGGTGCCGGCCTTGTCTGCCTCGATCTCGTTCATGATCTTCATGGCTTCGATGATGCAGATGGGCTGACCTTCCTTGACCTGGTCACCCACCTCGGCAAACGACTTGGCGCCGGGGCTGGAGGCGCGGTAGAAGGTGCCGACCATGGGCGACTTGACCGTGTGGCCGGTCTCCACCACGGGGGCTTCCACAGGGGCCGTGGCTGCGGGCACTGCTGCCGGTGCGGGGGCTGCCATGGCGGTGGCCGGTTGCATGTAGGTCATGACCGGGGCGGCGCCCGCCTTGACGATGCGAACCTTGCCATCGGCCTCGGTGATTTCGAGTTCGGATACATTGGATTCCGAAACGAGGTCGATCAGGGTCTTGAGTTTGCGCAGGTCCATGGTGGATCTCCAGGAAGGGAGTCGAGCCAGGCGGCTCGTACAACAAGGTGGGGCCGGTGAGAGGCGGGGGTGCCGCTCAGGCGGTTGGCGGGGGGGCGGTGCTCAGACGGGCGAGGGCCGCGTCCAGCGCCAGCTGGTAGCCCATGGGGCCCAGGCCCACGATCACGCCTTCAGCCAGGTCCGAGAAGTAGGAGTGCTGGCGGAAGGGCTCACGGCGGTGCACATTGGACAGGTGCACTTCGATGAAGGGAATGGCCACGCCCGCCAGGGCATCGCGCAAGGCGACGCTGGTGTGGGTGTAGGCCCCGGGGTTGATGAGGATGAAACCGGTGCCATCCAGACGGGCGGCCTGAACGCGGTCGATCAGGGCGCCCTCGTGGTTGCTCTGGAAGGCACTCAGGCTGGCGCCTCGGGCTGCTGCCCGCTGGACCAGCGCATCATTGATCTGTTCCAGGGTGGTGGCCCCGTAAACCTGGGGCTCACGCGTGCCCAGCAGGTTCAGATTGGGACCATGGAGAACGAGAATCTGCATGTGTCTCTGGCCTGTCACCCAGTCAACCCCAGCGTCTGAGGTGTGTCGGTGATGAACCAAGAAATTGAAAGTAGGCGGATTTTAAGCGCAAATGGCTGAAAAAACCGCAAATGCCTGAGGTGGGCAAGGATTCAGGCCAGGGCCTGCGCCCACTGGCGCAACTCGTCGAAATGAGTGGCCCCCATCTTACGCTGTCTCAGGCGCCCCTGGGCATCGATCAGCACGGAAAAGGGCAGACCCCCAGCCGTATTGCCCAGAGCTTGACTCAGCTCAGTGCCGCCAAAGCCCGCCAGACCGATGGGGAACTTCACCGGCGTCTTGGCCAGGAACTCGCGCACCGGGGTGGGGCCGTCGATGGCCAGGCCCAGAACCTGCCAGCCCTGGGGGGCAAAGCGCTCGTGGAAGCGGTCGAGTTCGGGCATTTCCTTGACGCAGGGGGGGCACCAGGTGGCCCAGAAGTTCAGCAGCAGGGGCCGACCCTGGAGGCTGGCCAGGTGCAAGGGCGTGCCCGCCAGGGTGTCGAACTGCTGCTGCCAGAAGTCGGCAGGCAGGGGCTCGCCGGGGGGCGGGTTGCGTGAGGCGGCCTGCTGTGACCACCACCAGCCTCCACCGAGGCCACTGAGGCCGCCGATGGTGGCGGTCAACAGCATCGCCCGGCGTGAGGGGCGGGCGCTCATGGCAGGCTCCCGGGGCGCAGCAGGGCCTGACGGGCCTGCTTCCAGGGCAGCACGACATGCTCGCCCCGGCAGCCCCGCTCGGCTTCGCTGTACACATTGGGGGACACCGCCAAGCCTTGCGGCGTGGGCCAGAGGATCCAGTCCGAGGGGACCTGGCCTTGCGTCAGGGCCGGGCTGGCGCAGCGGCCACCCCGGCAGTCATAGAGCTGGAGGACCCGTTCGGCACAGGACTCGTCGTCCACTTCGGACGTGGTGCCTGCGTGTGCCACCCGTTCGGTCATGGCGCGCAGCACCTGCGCTGCCAGCAGGTCCTTGCGCTGGATGTCCAGGGTCTCGGGCTGTGGTGTCGTGAAGCGGAACCAGCGTGACCACACCACCGGCTGGCCGGTGCTCAGGTCATAGGTGGTGGCGGTGAAGGCATTGGTGGGGTGGGCGGCGCCAGCGTGGTAGCTGCCGACGCTGTAGGTCAGGGCCAGCCAGCGCGGGTTGGCAAAGGCCACGCGCAACTCGTCGTCGTGGTCCACGGCCGTGAGGGCTTCGCTGACGCGTTCTTGCCATTGCGCCTTGAGCTGCTGGTTGATGCGCGCCAGCACCTCGCCGGAGGCGCCCTGGGTGAACTGCGGGGTCGAGACGTGGGTGCGCGGGTCGGTCCATTGCTGCCAGCTCACCGGCCCCATGCGGCCACCGGCCCGGCTCTGGCCGCGGGTGCCGCGCTCCCGGCGTTGCTCATAGGGGTCCTTGAAGGCATCGGCGCCCTCCTGGTAGTCGCCTATGCGTTGCAGCACGATGGTGGAGGCCGTCGGAGGGCGGCGGCCGGGCAGTCCGACGGGTGTCCACACGCCTTGCAGGTGCAGGGCGCTGGGTGCCGATCCAGCGCCTTGGGGGGCTCGCAATTGCCAGTAGCCGCTCGGTTCGGTGCAGGGCTCGTCGGCCCGTGTGTAGTCCGGCGGGCACTCTGTCAGGGACAGCTGGGTGGCGGCCGGGGATGGGGTCGACGGGGCCCAGAGCTGCAGGTCTCGCCCAAAGCGCTCATAGAAATA
>NZ_DASUIT010000162.1:0-3943 GCF_036279655.1 Aquabacterium sp.
TCCAGCAGATCCATGATCTGCTCGATCTCGAGCCTCAACTCAGGGTAGCCGCAAGCCTTTGCGGTGGCCTCGATGTGCCTTGGCATGATCATGTGGAGGTTGCGCTTGGTCCCCTTGGTGGCCTTGAAGCCCATGGCCATCTTGATGTTCTGATACTGGACACTCTTGGGGCCTTTGCCCACCAGCGGCCAGATCGAAAGGATGTCATAGAACGGCAGCAACTCGTATTGGTTTGAGCGCAGGAGTCGGATGCTGAAGTTCTTGGCGTGGCCATCGGTGGCGGCCAGCAGGTAAAACAGCACTTGGGTACGCAGGAACTGGCCCACGCTCGCCAGCCCTCCCCTGGACGTCGCCAGGAGTTGGGCGATGCGCAACATCCCCGGGCCCCCGTCCGACTCATATTTCTTCTCCGGGGGCAGGCCCATCGCCTGGCAGCAATCCTCCTGCGGTAGCCGCACCAGCTCGTCCCCATGCCATGCTCGATCGAAGCGCTCGACGATGAGTGTCTTTTGTTCCCCGAACTGGGCGATCTGGCAGTAGGGGGTGTCCAGGCCGAAGGCCCCCAGGATCTGTGCACAGAGCCACTCGTTTTCAACGGATTCGGACATGTCACGTTGCTGCCCACCAATGATTCCCAAGGGCAGTTTGAAGATGTGCGTGGTTGCCGTGTTCCCCAGAGGCCGACACCACCGGCCGTCATGCCAGAGCAGAGCCGTCTTTTCTTGAGCTCCTGCGATCGAAATGCGGAACTCGTCATCGTCATTCACCCCCGGCAGTGGCGGTGAAACTGCATCGCGCAAGACCCGTTCAATGTCGCTCTCGCTCAGAGGTGCTGAGCGAATGACTGGCGGGGACTCGGGTTGAACATCGGGTGGCAGGATCTGGATGGCACCCACACAATCCCGGCCGATCTCCGCAAGGAGGTTGTGTGCCTGTGTGTTTCGTACGCGGAACTTCTCCTTGATCCGGTCACGAATGGCCTGATTGTCCGGCAGAAGATTCTCGAAGTAGTTGGCCACCACATCGCCACTGTGATCGTAAGGAGCGTTGTGGGCGGCCAGTGGCAGAGACAGCGACAAAGACAAAGGAACGGCGTTTGGGTTGACCAGCCAGGATGGAGCGTACTTCAGGCGCGGCTGAGCGTAGCGGGCCGGAAACCAGGTGCCCACATGGTGTCCATGGAGCCAGATGTCGAGGTGCGACTTCTTGTTCACGCCTCACCCCCTGTTGCGGTCGTCGGATCGCTTGCCGGGCTTTGGCGCGCCCAAGCGCCCCACGGAGAAATCTCCCAGCCTGGGGGCCCGGTTCATGACCATGCCAATCACCGGCTTGATCGCCTGAGAGGCTTCCCCCTTGTGGACGGCCACCGCTTTGGCGGAGGGGGTCGTCTGTGTGGACCGATCTGGAGGGCCGGCATCCGCATCCTGCTGCCTGACGACCAGTTCAAGGCCCAGCCGTCGCATGACGGTGAACAGTCTGTCGACCGTCAGCTTGGACATGTCGGCTTCGAGTTGAGAAAAGCGCCCTTGCGTGAGGCCCAGGATGGCCGCCAGTTCCGCCTGGTCGACGCCCGACTCCTTGCGGGCCGCCTTGATGACGGCCGCCAGTTGAGCAGCTTGATTGATGACGCGGTCCATGGCGCTCTCCTAGCTGTATTAGCCACACTCATAAAGACATTTTATTAGCTCAACTAATTTTGTCAATATATTAGTGATGCTAATTTGAAGGGGGTCGTCATGAGCGCCATGCTGTACGTCGACGCCGCAGACTGAACTCAAGCCAGGGTCTTGAGAAAGCCCGCCAGACGGGCGATGCCCTCCTGCAGATCCGCGCGTGACGCAGCGTAGGACAGGCGCACGTGGTGGGCACCGCCACACACGCCGAAGTCATACCCCGGTGTCAGGGCCACATGCGCTTCCTGCAGCGCGCGCTCGCAAAACGCCATGGCATCCAGCCCGGTCGAGCGCACATCGATGTAGACGTAGAACGCGCCATCCGGCGGCACAGGCACCTGAAGGCCGACATCGGCCAGGCCCTGGAGCACCAGCGCACGGCGCGCGCCGAACTCCTGCTTGCGGGCCTCGCACTCGGCCAGGGACTCGGGGGTGAAGCACGCCAGGGCGGCCATTTGGGCCGGGGTCGCGGCGCAGATGTAGTAGTTCTGGGCCAGGCGCTCCATCGCTGGAACCAGCTCGTCGGGGACCACTGCCCAGCCCAAGCGCCAGCCGGTCATGCCGAAGTACTTCGAGAAGCTGTTGATCACGCAGGCGCCGGGGTCAGCGGCCAGGATCGTGGGGGCGGGTCGGCCCGTCGCATCGGCATCGCTGAGGTTCAGGTAGATCTCATCAATGATGCGCCAAGCGCCCTGTGCGCGGGCCCAGTGGCAGATGGCCGCCAGTTCGTCGGGCGGCACCGAGGTGCCTGTCGGGTTGGAGGGCGTGGCGATCATCAGGCCGCGGGTGCGGGCGCTCCAGTGGCACTGCACCGCCGCCAGATCCAGCTGGAAACGCGAGCGCGCATCGGTGGGCACCAGGCGCACATTGGCGCCAAAGCCGCTGAGGAACTGTCGGTTGCAGGGGTAGGAGGGATCCCCCACCAGCACCTCGTCACCCGGGTCCACCAGGGCGGCGGTGAGCAGCAGCAAGGCCGCAGAAGCACCCGCGGTGACCACCACGCGCTCGGGGTTCAGGCTCAGGCCGTGGGCCTGCTGGTAGAAGCCGGCAATGGCCTCACGCAAGGCGGGCAGGCCCAGGGCGCCCGTGTAGGGCATGGGGGTGTCTGCGGCGATGCGCTGCAGTTCAGATCGCACGGCGGGCGGTGCGCCAAAGTCTGGCTCGCCCAGGTTGAGGCGGATCACACGGTGCCCGGCGGCTTCGAGCTCGGCGGCTCGTTTGCCGAACTCCATGGCCAGAAAGGGGGCGATGGCTTGCGCGCGTTGGGAGATCTTCATGGCTTGGCAGTGTAGGACGCGGGTGATGTCGCAAGGCGGCGTGCCTTGCAGCAGAAGGTCGATGGGATGCGAGCGCGAACCCCATGAGCCGAACGGATCACTGGCGTGTCATCAAAATGATCTATACGATATATACGTTTTTTATGACTATGCCGTATCACCATGACCACGCCTGAAACCCAAACCCCGGTGGCCACCAAGAAGGTGACCGCCGTGAAGAAAGCCCCCATGGTCGCCAAGAAGGTCGCTGTCGCCAAAAAGGCACCTGCTGCCAAGAAGGCCCCGGTGGCCCGCAAGCTGGCGCCCCAGTCGGCGGCCAAGACCGTGCCACCCTCGGTGGCGCAGACTGCGGTGACCACCAAGCCTGGCAAGAAGAAGGACAAGGTCAAGGACGCCAAGATCAAGATCGTGCGCGACTCCTTCACCATGCCCGAGGCCGACTTTGCCCTCATCGACCGCATCAAGCTGCGTGCCATCGAGTGGCGTCAGCCGGTCAAGAAAAGCGAGGTGCTGCGCGCGGCCTTGCAGGCCCTCAATGCCCTGTCCGACGCCCGCGTCAAGGCCTTGCTGTCGGGCTTGGCTGACATCAAGAAGGGGCGACCCAAGAAGGCGACGGGCTGACGCACGAGTCTCTGGCATCCACGCAGCAAGCCCTGTGCGTGAATGCTGAGACTACGCGCCCGACCAAACCCCCCTCAACCAATCCCGAATATCCGCAATCTCATCCAGGCTCACACTGTGGTCGATGGGGTACTCCTGCCACTGCACCGGCTGCCCCAGGCGGCTCAGCACAGCATAGGCCTGCTGCCCGCGCGCCATGGGCACCACGCCATCGGCATCCCCATGGCCTATGAACACGGGCGTCTGCGTGTTGGCGGCGTGGCGCTCGGCCTGGGTGGTGTCGGCCAGGGGCAGGTAGCCTGACAGGGCCACCAGGCCCGCCAGGCGCTGGGGGTAGCGCAGGCCGGCCAGCAGCGTCATGGCGCACCCTTG
>NZ_DASUIT010000163.1:0-69039 GCF_036279655.1 Aquabacterium sp.
GCCCACCAGCCCCTGGATCCACCAGCCGTTCGAAGAGTACGACACCCTGCGCCCAGAGGCCCTGGTCAAGAAGCACCAGGGGTGATCCGGGTTGTGCATGGCGGGTTTGAAAGGCGCTCATCGAGGCGCCTTTTTTGTTCACGCGGGGATGATTGAGCGCCCATGAGTCAGGAATCGAGCGATCAGGAGCACGTCCGGCCCTATGTCTTCCGGGATGAGACATCCAGGTCGATGCACTTCTCGCTCCATGAGATCCAGAGTCGCATGCACTTGCACGATCCGCATGCTCTGGACCTGCGCTACACCCGCACGATGATGGGCTTCCTGATGTTTGCCCCCTGTCCGCAGCGCATCATGATGATGGGCTTGGGTGGGGGATCTCTGGCCAAGTTCTGCCACCATCATCTGCCGCAGGCTCACATGGACGTGGTGGAGATCAACCCCCATGTCATTGCTCTGCGTGAGGAGTTTGGTGTTCCTGCCGATGGGCCGCGCTTTCGGGTGATCCAGGCCGATGGCGCCCGCTTCATCCGTGAGGTGGTGCAGCACTATGACGTGCTTTTGCTCGACGCCTTCGATGACCAGGGATTGCCGGGTCCGCTGGCGTCTGCGCGCTTTTACCGCGATTGCGCCGATGCGCTGCAGCCGGGTGGCGTGCTGGTGGCCAATTTGCCCGCCAGCTTGCAGCACCTGTCTGCTTGCCTTCAGCGGATTCGCATGGCGTTCGGTGGTGCGGTGCTGGTGGTGGGCGACGACGATCTGGAGAATGTGGTCGTGTTTGCTTTCAAGCTGGGCGTGGGGCAGAGCCTGGCGTGCCATGTGGACGCCTGTGTGTGCCCTGCGGGTCTGGATGCGTCGGCCCGGGAGCAATTGATGCCTGCGTTTGACGGCATTGCCCAGGCCTGGGCCCGGCGGGTGAGCGCTCGGACCAAAGAAAAAGCCGTTCAGTCGGTGGACTGAACGGCTTTTCAATTGGTGCCCAGGAGAGGACTCGAACCTCCACGGAGTTACCCGCTAGTACCTGAAACTAGTGCGTCTACCAATTCCGCCACCTGGGCAGGTACTTGTTTGACTTATGCTGCTTTGCAATTGCTTGCTCTGCTGCGTCAAGAATTGAACTATAGCACGGCTTTTGAGGTCTTTTGGCGTGCGATGCAGATTTCTTGCAACAACTGTGGCGCGTATGAGCGAGGGAGGGATGTGGCTATGACATTGCGTCAGATCCGGCGATCAGATCGATCAGCTTGATGTACTCTGCAAGGCAATGCAGTTCACACGCACATTTCTGTGTTCATCCTGGCCGGCCATGCGGTCGATGGCGTGCGTCTTGGCTCATCTCGCCCGCCGTGGCGTTGCACATCGACTCATTCGCTGCGCACTTTGCCACCTGAAGGGTGGATCACATGAGAAAAGCCGCATGACCTTTCGATCATGCGGCTTCAATCTGGTGCCCAGGAGAGGACTCGAACCTCCACGGAGTTACCCGCTAGTACCTGAAACTAGTGCGTCTACCAATTCCGCCACCTGGGCAGGTACTTTTTTTCTTCGCTGTGATCAGCGAAGACCGCAACTATAGCATCAAAATTACAAGCATGACAAGCAAAATACAAAATTCTGTGGGCCTGGGCTCCGAAATCGAAGGTGTGGTGCAAGGCCACCGCGATGGACATGGCTTTGTGGTCACCGACGACGGCGCCGTCAGCGTCTACCTGTCCCCGCAGGAAATGCGCACGGTCCTGCACCGAGACATCGTGCGGGTGCGGGTGCAGCGCTACGACCGCCGGGGCCGCCCCGAGGGGCAGGTGCTCGACATCATCGAACGCCGCAAGACGCCCATCATCGGCCGCCTCTTGCATGAAGGTGGCGCCTGGCTGGTGGCGCCCGAAGATCGGCGCTTTGGTCAGGACATCCTGGTGCCTGCCAAGGCCACCGCGGGCGCGGAAGCCGGCCAGGTGGTGGCGGTCGAGCTCACCGAAAAGCCTTCGCTGCACGCGCAGCCTGTCGGGCGTGTGACGGAGGTACTGGGTGGCATCGACGATCCCGGCATGGAAATCGAGATCGCAGTGCGCAAGTACGAAGTGCCGCACCAGTTCAGCGACGAGGTGATGGCGCAGGCGGCCAAGCTGCCCGACAAGATCCGCCCGGCCGATCGCAAGCACCGCATCGATCTGACAGACGTGCCGCTGGTCACCATCGACGGTGAAGATGCCCGCGACTTCGACGATGCCGTGTACTGCGAACCGGCCTGCATCGGTCGCGCCAAGAAGCCCAATGGCTGGCGCCTGCTGGTGGCCATTGCCGATGTGAGTCACTACGTCAAGCCGGGTGAGCCGCTGGACAGCGACGCCTACGAGCGTGCGACCTCGGTGTACTTCCCGCGTCGCGTGATCCCGATGCTGCCCGAGAAGCTCTCCAACGGCCTGTGCTCGCTCAACCCGGAGGTCGATCGCCTGTCCATGGTGTGTGACATGCTGATCACGGCCGAAGGTGAGATCCATGCCTACCAGTTCTTCCCGGCGGTGATCTGCTCGCATGCGCGCTTCACCTACACCGAGGTGGCGGCCATCATCGCCAACACGCGGGGGCCCGAGGCCCTGCGTCGCGCCGAGCTGGTGCCGCATCTGCTCAATCTGTACGACGTCTACCGCGCCTTGCTCAAGGGGCGGGGAGAGCGTGGCGCGGTCGATTTCGACACCACCGAGACGCAGATCGTGTGCGATGACAACGGACGCATTGCCAAGATTGTGCCGCGCACCCGTACCGAGGCGCACCGCCTGATCGAGGAGGCCATGCTGGCCGCCAACGTCTGTTCGGCCGAGTTCATCGAGCGTGCACGTCATCCAGCGCTCTACCGAGTCCACGAAGGCCCGACACCTGAAAAGCGCCAGACCCTGCGCAACTACCTCAAGGCTTTGGGCTTGGGCTTGAGCCTCAGTGAAGAGCCCACGCCCGGCGAATACCAGGCGATCGCCCAGGCCACCAAGGAGCGGCCCGATGCGATGCAGATCCACACCATGCTGCTGCGCTCAATGCAGCAGGCGATCTACACGCCCATCAACAGTGGCCACTTCGGCCTGTCCTACGAGGCCTACACCCACTTCACCAGCCCGATCCGGCGCTACCCCGATCTGCTGGTGCACCGTGTGATCAAGGCCCTGCTGGGCGGCGGTCGCTACGGCTTGCTGCTGCCTCCGACCGTGGTGTCGTCGACCAGCACCTTCAAGGGCAAGGGCGGCAAGGCGCCCGCCAAGGGCTTGCCGGCGGCACCCACCAAGGTGCGCACCAAGGCCAAGGTGTCCACCGAAGAGGCGCAGGCCTGGGAGGTGGCTGGCATCCATTGCAGCGTCAACGAGCGCCGCGCCGACGAGGCTTCCCGCGATGTGGAAGCCTGGCTCAAGTGCATGTTCATGCGTGAGCGTCTGGGCGAGGAATACGGCGGCACGGTGAGCACGGTGGCCAGCTTCGGCCTGTTCGTGCAACTCGATGGCCTGTATGTCGAAGGCCTGATCCACATCACCGAGCTGGGAGGTGACTACTTCAAGTTCGATGAGGCGCGCCAGGAGTTGCGTGGCGAGCGCACGGGGGTGCGCTACAGCGTGGGCAATCGGGTGAGGGTGCAGGTCAGCCGCGTCGACCTGGACAGCCGCAAGATCGATTTCCGCATCGTGCGTGAAGGGCAGGGCCCGCTGGGTGAGGCCACGGGCGGGCGTCGCCGTGGTCGGGGTGGGGCAGGCGAAGGCGGCGAGTCTGCGCAGGCGCAACTGGCCGACGTGCAGCGCCGTGATCGCGACACCAAGCGCGAGGGCAAGGCCGCGAAGGCAGGCAAGGGTTCGGCCCGCAAGGGGGCGGTGTCGGCGCAGCGTGACGAGTTGCGCAGCGACGGTCTGCCGGCGTCACCGCGCCCGGCTGGCAAGAAAGCGCCCAGCCGCAAGAGTGTCCGCCGGAGAAGCTGAGATCGCGTGCTATAATCCGAGGGTTTGTCCGAAATAGGTCGGCAAACGTAATCGCGAAACCGCCAAAACCAAGGTGTCGCTTCGCTGTTGCACAGAGGTGCGCAGCGGGTGATCTCTGGCGGTTTCCAGACCCAACCTCTGGAGCTCTTTATGCCCGTATCCATGCGCGACATGCTGGAAGCCGGTGTCCACTTCGGTCACCAAACCCGCTTCTGGAACCCCAAGATGGCCCCGTACATCTTCGGTCATCGCAACAAGATCCACATCATCAACCTCGAGAAGACGCAGCCCGCCTTCGAAGAGGCCCTGAAGTTCATCAAGCAGCTGTCCGCTCGCCGCGGCACCGTGCTGATGATCGGCACCAAGCGTCAAGCTCGCGACGTGGTGGCTGCTGAAGCCGAACGCGCTGGCGTGCCTTACGTGAACCAGCGCTGGCTGGGCGGCATGCTGACCAACTTCAAGACGGTCAAGGGTTCGATCAAGAAGCTGAAGGACGCCCAGGTTCAGGTGGAAGCCGGTCTGGACAACCTGAAGAAGAAGGAAGGCCTGCTGTTCCAACGTGAGCTGTCCAAGCTGGAAAAGGACATCGGCGGCATCCAGGACATGAACGCCCTGCCTGACGCTCTGTTCGTGATCGACGTCGGCTACCACAAGATTGCCGTGGCCGAAGCCAAGAAGCTGGGCATCCCCGTGATCGCCGTGGTGGACACCAACCACTCGCCCGAAGGCATTGACTACGTCATCCCCGGCAACGACGACTCCTCCAAGGCTGTGGCGCTGTACGCCAAGGCCGTGGCTGACGCCGTGCTGGAAGGCAAGGCCAACGCCGTGAACGAAGTGGTGCAAGCCGCTGCTGCGACGGGCGACGACGAATTCGTCGAAGTCAACGACGCCGCCTGATCACCCGCTTGAAAGGGTCGTCAGACCCGATCCAAAGGGGGCTCATGAGGCCCCCTTTTTTCAAACAGATTCTGATGTGACACGGCTGTGACGGCCGTGTCCGAACCAAACGGAGAAAAGTATGGCTGCTATTACCGCCAGCATGGTTGCCGAACTGCGCGCCAAGACCGACGCTCCCATGATGGAGTGCAAGAAGGCCCTGACCGAAGCCGAAGGCGACTTCGCCAAGGCTGAAGAGATCCTGCGCGTCAAGCTGGGCAGCAAGGCCTCCAAGGCCGCCACCCGCGTGACCGCCGAAGGCGTGGTGTCTGCTGCCGTGTCCGGCTCGACCGGTGCCCTGGTCGAAATCAACTGCGAAACCGACTTCGTTTCCAAGAACGAATCCTTCCTGGCCTTCGCCAAGTCGGTGGCCGAGTTGATCGCCCAGAACAACCCCGCTGACGTCGCTGCCATCGGCGAGCTGCCCCTGTCGCAAGACGGTTTCGGCCCCACCGTGGAAGAAGTCCGCAAGGGCCTGATCGGCAAGATCGGCGAGAACATGTCCATCCGTCGCTTCAAGCGCTACGCTGACGGCGGCAAGCTGGCCGCCTACCTGCACGGCGCCCGCATCGGCGTGGTGGTGGAGTTCGACGGTGACGACGTGGCTGCCAAGGATGTCGCCATGCACATCGCCGCCATGAAGCCCGTCTCCCTGTCGTCGGCCGACGTGCCCGCTGCCCTGATCGAGACCGAGCGCAGCGTGGCCACGGCCAAGGCGGCCGAGTCCGGCAAGCCGGCCGACATCGCCGCCAAGATGATCGAAGGCGCTGTTCAGAAGTACCTCAAGGAAGTGTCCTTGCTGAACCAGGTCTTCGTGAAGGCCGCCGACGGCAAGCAGACCGTCGAGCAGTACTTGAAGGCAACCAACACCTCGGTCAAGAGCTTCACGATGTTCATCGTGGGCGAAGGCATCGAGAAGAAGCAGGACGACTTCGCTGCTGAAGTGGCCGCCACGGTGGCCGCTGCCAAGGGCCAGTAAGGCCTGACGCACACAAGGGGGCTGACGGGCCCCCTTGTTGTATGTGCCTGGCCGGGAACCTTCGGCCACTGAATACACTCCAAAGCGGGGCCTGCACCACAAGATGGCGATAATCGCCCACTGTGGTGACCGGCCTCCGGTTACGACGAACACGACAACAAGGACGATTGCATGCCCGCCTACAAGCGCATCCTTCTGAAACTTTCCGGTGAAGCCCTGATGGGTGACGATGCCTACGGCATCAACCGCGCCACCATCGTGCGCATGGTCAAGGAAATTCAGGAAGTGACCTCGCTGGGTTGCGAGGTGGCGGTGGTCATCGGCGGCGGCAACATCTTCCGCGGCGTGGCGGGCGGCTCCGTCGGCATGGATCGCGCTACGGCCGACTACATGGGCATGCTGGCCACCGTGATGAACTCGCTGGCCCTGGCCGACACCATGCGCCAGGAAGGCATGACCGCACGTGTCATGTCGGCCATCAGCATCGATCAGGTGGTCGAGCCCTATGTGCGCCCCAAGGCGCTGCAGTACCTCGAAGAGGGCAAGGTGGTGGTCTTCGCCGCCGGCACGGGCAACCCCTTCTTCACCACCGACACCGCCGCCGCATTGCGAGGTGCCGAGATCGGCGCCGAGATCATGCTCAAGGCCACCAAGGTCGATGGCGTGTACACGGCCGACCCCAAGAAGGACCCCTCGGCCACCCGCTACACCAGCATCACCTTCGACGAGGCCCTGATCAAGAACCTGCAGGTGCTGGACGCCACGGCCTTCGCGTTGTGCCGTGATCAGAATCTGCCCCTGAAGGTGTTTTCCATTTTCAAGCCTGGCGCGCTCAAGCGCGTCGTGATGGGCGAGGACGAGGGCACGCTGGTCCACGTCTGAGCCCGCGGCCGGTCAGCATGGGCCGGCCACCGGTATGAGCGTTTCCGCACGGAGCATCACATGAGCATTGCAGACATCAAGAAGACCGCAGAGCAGAAGATGGCCAAGTCCATCGAAGCCTTCAAGCACGAACTGACCAAGATCCGCACGGGCCGTGCCCACCCCGGCATCCTGGACCAGATCCACGTGGAGTACTACGGCTCCATGGTGCCCCTCAGCCAGGTGGCCAATGTGGCCCTGGTGGACGCACGCACCATCAGTGTTCAGCCCTGGGAAAAGGGCATGGGCGCCAAGATCGAAAAGGCCATCCGAGAGTCGGATCTGGGCTTGAACCCCGCCACGCAGGGTGATTTGATCCGCGTGCCGATGCCGCCGCTGACCGAAGAGCGTCGCAAGGAGCTGACCAAGGTCGTCAAGAGCGCGGGTGAGGACACCAAGGTGGCCGTGCGCAATCTGCGTCGTGATGCCAACGACCATGCCAAGCGCCTGCTCAAGGACAAGGAGATCACCGAGGACGATGATCGCCGCTCGCAAGACGAGATCCAGAAGCTGACGGACAAGACCATTGTCGAGATCGACAAGCTGGTTCAAGCCAAGGAAGCCGAGATCCTCGCGGTGTGACGGTCAGGCCTCTGGCCTGATTCATCGTGTGTGCGAGGCGGTCTGACCGCCTCGCTTGTTTTGAACAATGACAAATACCATGGCAGTTACCGACCCGTCCCGTGATCCTGGCGTCCCCCGACATGTGGCCATCGTGATGGATGGCAACGGTCGCTGGGCGCGCAAGCGCCTGATGCCGCGCGGCATGGGGCACAAGGCCGGTGTGGATGCCCTGGTGCGTGTCGTGCAGGCGTGTGCCGATCGCCACATTGATTACCTGACGGTTTTTGCCTTCTCGTCAGAGAACTGGAAGCGGCCTGAAGAAGAGGTCTCAGGCCTCATGAGCCTGCTGATCGTGGCACTGTCCAAGCACCTCACCAAGCTGCGCAGCGATGGGGTGCGCATCCGCGTGGTGGGCGATCTCAGCACGGTGTCTGACAAGGTGCGCGAGGCCTTGCTGGATGCGCAGACCAAGACCGCGCACAACGACCGACTGGTGCTGACCGTGGCCTTCAACTACGGTGGCCGCTGGGACATCGTCCAGGCCGCCCAGCGTGCGCTGGCGGCCAATCTGAAGCCCGAGATGCTGGATGAAGCCACGCTGTCGCGGTTCATGGCCATGAGCTACGCGCCGGATCCCGATCTCTTCATTCGCACGGGGGGAGAGGTTCGCCTGTCCAACTTCCTGTTGTGGCAAAGCGCCTACGCGGAACTGGTGTTCACCGATTGCCTCTGGCCGGATTTCGACGAACGCGAGCTCGACAAGGCCCTGGCCGACTATGCACAGCGCGAGCGTCGCTTTGGCGACGTCGGTGCCAGCGGCGATGAGTCCGGTGGGCCGTCTGACGCAGGAGTGGCGTGATCATGCTGAAGCAACGTGTCATCACGGCCCTGATCCTGGTGGCGATCCTGCTGCCTACGCTCTGGGTGGAGGCCCTGTGGCCTTTTGCCTTGCTGAGCCTGCTGTTCGTGGCGGCCGCAGGGTGGGAGTGGGCGCGCCTCAACGAGGCCCCTGGCGTGCCTGCCTGGGGGCTGGGCGCCGCCGTGGCGGGCACAGGCTTGCTGCTGGCAGGCCAGTGGGGCTTGCCGGTGTGGCAGGCTCTGCCCGAGGGCCAGAGTGCCTCGCAGGGGCACGTGCATGCCCTGACCGAAACCCTGGTGGGATTCACGGTGCCGGCCCCGCTGTGGTGGGGCGCCGCGCTCGTGTGGCTGTTGGGGGGCGCCATGGCCTTGCGTCATGGCAGCCAGCATTGGCGCGCCGTTCCCATGGCCTTGCGCGCCGTGCTGGGTCTGGCCCTGCTGGTGGTGGCCTGGCTGGCTCTGGCCGAAGCCAAGCTCCAGGGGCTCAATTTCCTACTGTCGATCCTGTGCCTGGTCTGGGCGGCCGACATCGGCGCCTACTTTGGTGGTCGAGCCTTCGGCCGACGCAAGCTGGCACCCAGCATCAGCCCCGGCAAGAGCTGGGAGGGTGTGCTCGCCGGTGCGCTGGCCGTGCAGGCGCTGGCCGCCTTGTGGTTGTGGGTGGATGCGCATGTGGGGGTGGATTCACCCAGCCTGTACAGCCACCTGCGTCAGGGCCTGGGTGCGCCGGGCATGGTGCTGGCGGTGCTGGCGCTCACCGGCATGAGCGTGGTGGGCGATTTGTTCGAGTCCCTGATCAAGCGTCAGGCGGGCGCCAAGGACAGCAGCCAGTTGCTCCCGGGGCATGGCGGTGTGCTGGATCGCATCGATGCGCTGTTGCCGGTGCTGCCGCTGTCCATGGCCTTGATGTCTCTCTGCCATGGATGGTGAAACGCCCATGACCACCCCATCCCTGCCTTTGGGTCGGCTCAAGCTGTGCGTGCTGGGTTCGACCGGTTCGATCGGCACCAACACGCTTGACGTGGTCGCCCGTCACCCGGATCGCTACGAGGTGTTCGCGCTGGCTGGGGGTAGCCGTGTCGAAGAACTGCTCGCGCAGTGCGTGAACTGGCGGCCCCGCTTCGCGGTGATGCCCCAGGAGGCGGCCGCACAGCGCCTGCGCGAGGCCGTGCGCGAGGCCGGACTGCCCACCGAGGTGCTCAGTGGCGAGCAGGCGCTGGCAGACGTCGCCGAGCATCCCGAGGTCGACATGGTGATGGCGGCCATCGTCGGTGCGGCCGGTCTGATGCCCTGTCTGGCGGCAGCCCGGGCCGGCAAGCGCCTGCTGCTGGCCAACAAGGAAGCCATTGTGGTGGGCGGCCAGTTGTTCATGGACGCCGTGCGCGCGGGTGGCGCCACCTTGCTGCCCATCGACAGTGAGCACTCGGCCATCTTCCAGTGCCTGCCGGAGGATCCGTCCACCTGGGCTGCACGCATCGATCACATTGTGCTCACAGCCTCGGGCGGGCCTTTCCGGCAGCGGGAGCTGGCCACGTTTGGCGACATCACGCCCGAGATGGCTTGCGCCCATCCCAACTGGGTGATGGGGCGCAAGATCTCGGTGGATTCGGCCACCATGATGAACAAGGCCCTGGAGGTCATCGAGGCGCGCTGGCTTTTCAATCTGACGCCAGAGCAGGTGAGGGTGGTGATCCACCCCCAGAGCATCATCCACTCGATGGTGGTTTGCCGCGATCGCTCGGTGCTGGCCCAATTGGGTACGCCCGACATGCGGGTGCCCATCGCTTATGGTCTGTCCTGGCCCGAGCGCATCGAGTCGGGTGGCGAGTTGCTGGATTTCACACGCCTGAGCGCCTTGACCTTCGAGCCCCCTTGCGAGCAGCGCTACCCTGGCCTGTCGCTGGCCTGGCAGACCTTGAAGGGCGCCGAGGGCTCCACTTGCGTGCTCAATGCCGCCAATGAGGTGGCCGTGGATGCCTTCCTGAATCGGCGCATCCGTTTTGATCAGATCCATGCGGTCAACGAGCAGACCCTGGCCGATCTGGTCATCGAGCCGGGCCGTACCCGCAGCGTCGATGGCCTGCTGGATCTGGACGCGCAAGCGCGTCGTCAGGCCAGGTCGGCGGTGGAACGCATGACCTCGGGTACCATCGCGCTGCGGTGACGGCCCATGCCTGGTGCCCCGGCCCGTAAGGAGTCTCTCTGATGTTGATGACTGTGCTGGCTTTTCTCGTGACCATCGGCGTGCTGGTGGTCATCCACGAGTATGGCCACTACCGTGCTGCCGTGGCCTGTGATGTCAAGGTGCTGCGCTTTTCGGTGGGCTTTGGCAAGGTGCTGTGGAGCCGCATGCGCGGCGAGACGGAGTTCGTGGTGTCGGCGCTGCCCCTGGGGGGCTACGTCAAGATGCTGGACGAGCGCGAAGGCGCCGTTTTGCCGGCCGAGCAGCACCGCGCCTTCAACCGCAAGCCCCTGTGGCAGCGCGCTTTTGTGGTGGCGGCGGGGCCGCTGGCCAATCTGGCGCTGGCGGTGTTGCTGTATGCCGTGGTCAACTGGGCCGGCGTGCAGGAGCTCAAGGCCCGCTTGGGCGCACCGGTGGCGGGCTCGATCGTCGCCAGCGCGGGCATGGTCTCGGGCGACGAGATCGTGTCGCTGGCGCAGATCAATGCCGAAGCAGGTGGCGCAGAGAGCGATGACACCGCATGGCAGAGCGTGCGCTCCATGAGCGATCTGCAATGGATGCTGACCCAGGCCGTGCTGCAGGGGCACGATCTGCGTGCCCAGGTGCGCCGTGATGGCACGACACGCACCCTGGTGATCTCCACGGCCAGCCTGCCCGCGTCCGATGTGGATGCCAAGCTGATGGACCGTCTGGGGTTTTCCGGCCCCTACACCGTGCCTCGGGTGGGCAAGGTGCTGCCTGGGGGCCCCGCCGAGGCGGCCGGCTTGCAGTCGGGTGACCGCGTGATCCGGTTCGATGGCCGCGAGCCACAGGATGCGGCCCAGTTGCGTGCCTGGATCGCGGCGGGTGATGTCGATGCCGCACCGCGAGCAATCCCCATGGAGATCGAGCGGGCCCAGCAGGTGCTGACGCTGAGCGTGACGCCTGCCCTCAAGGAGGAAGGCGATCGCCGCGTGCCCCGCATCATGGCCGAGATCGGTTCGCCCGCCGAGATGGTCGAGGTGAACTATGGCCCGATCGAGGGCTTGCAGCGCGCATTCCAGCGCACCTGGGATGTGTCGGTGCTGAGCCTGGAGATGCTGGGCAAGATGGTGATCGGACAGGCCTCGGTCAAGAACCTCAGCGGCCCGCTGACCATCGCCGATTACGCCGGCCGATCGGCCGAAATGGGCCTGGCGCACTATCTGGGTTTTCTGGCCCTGGTCAGCGTCAGCCTGGGGGTGCTCAACCTGCTGCCATTGCCGATTCTGGATGGCGGGCACCTCATGTATTATCTTTTCGAAGGATTGACCGGGCGGCCAGTCTCCGACGCGTGGCTGGAGCGCCTGCAGCGCGGCGGAGTGGCCGTCATGTTTTTGATGATGTCGCTGGCCCTCTACAACGATTTCGCCCGCTTGCTGGGCATGCACTGAAACCCGATGCCATTTCCATCGCTGACCTCTCATCGGCTCAAGCCGACCCTGGCCGCTGCACTGCTGGCCTGTTTTTCGACCTTGCCTGCCTGGGCAGTCGAGCCTTTCGTCATCAAGGACATCCGGGTCGAAGGCCTGCAGCGTGCCGACGCTGGCACGGTGTTCGGCTCCCTGCCGTTCCGGGTGGGGGACACCTACACCGACGACAAGGGCGCGGCGGGTCTGCGTTCCCTGTTTGCCACGGGCCTGTTCAAGGATGTTCGCATCCAGATCGACGGCAATGTGGCTGTGGTGGTCGTGGAAGAGCGCCCCGTGGTCTCACGGGTCGAGTTCACGGGCACCAAGGAATTCGACAAGGACGTGCTGGTCAAGGCCCTGCGTGACATCGGCATCGGCGAAGGTCAGCCCTTTGACCGTGCTCTGGCCGATCGCGCCGAGCAGGAGCTCAAGCGCCAGTATCTGTCGCGCAGCCTGTACGGCGCCGAGGTGGTGACCACCATCACCCCGGTCGAGCGCAACCGCGTCAACGTGACCTTCACCGTCACCGAGGGCGATGTCGCCAAGATCAAGAGCATCCGCATCACCGGGGCTCAGGCCTTCACCGAGAGCTCCTTGCTGTCGCAGATGGAGCTGTCCACGGGCGGTTGGCTGACCTGGTACACCAAGTCGGATCAGTACTCGCGCGCCAAGCTCAATGCCGACATCGAGAACATCAAGGCCTACTACCTGAACCGCGGTTACCTGGACTTCCGCATCGATTCCACCCAAGTGTCGATCTCGCCGGACAAGCAGGATATCTCGATCGCCATCAACATCACCGAAGGCATCAAGTACACGGTCACCGGTGTGCGCCTGGAAGGCGAGTTCCTGGGCAAGGAAGACGAGTTCCGCGCCCTGGTCACGGTCAAGCCCGGCGATCCCTACAAGGCCGAAGACGTGGCCTCGACCACGCGCGCCTTCACCGAGAAGTTCGCGGCCTATGGTTATGCATTTGCCCGCACGGAATTCAAGCCCGAAGCCAACCGCGACAAGGGCCTGGTGGTGGCTGTGTTCCAGGTGCAGCCTCAGCGCCGCGCCTATGTGCGTCGCGTGAACGTGGCGGGCAACTCCCGCACCCGTGACGAGGTGATTCGCCGCGAGTTCCGCCAGTTCGAGTCGGCCTGGTATGACGGCCAGAAGATCAAGCTCTCGCGCGACCGAGTGGACCGCCTGGGCTACTTCAAGGATGTGTCCATCGACACCACCGAGGTGCCGGGCTCGCAAGACCAGGTCGACCTGACCGTGTCCGTTGAGGAAAAGCCCACGGGCAACCTGATGCTGGGGGCGGGCTTTTCCAGTGCGGACAAGCTCTCGCTGTCGGCCTCGATCAAGCAGGACAACGTCTTCGGCACCGGCAACTATCTGGGCCTGGAGTTCAACACCAGCAAGTCCAACCGCACCTTCGTGCTCAGCACGGTCGATCCCTACTTCACGGACATCGGCATCTCGCGCTCGATCGACATGTTCTACCGCACCACCAAGCCGCTGAGCAGCCAGGGTGGGGACTATGAGCTGATCACCCCGGGCGCCTCCATCCGTTTCGGCGTGCCCTTCACGGAGTCCGACACGGTCTACTTTGGCCTGGGCATCGAGCAGACGCAGATCAAGGGCGAAGATGGTCTGCCGCTGAGCTACAAGAACTACCGCAGCGAGTTTGGCGAGAAGAGCACCAGCATCCCCCTGACCCTGGGCTGGTCGCGTGACGCGCGTGACAGCGTGCTGGTGCCCACCAATGGCCGCTACCAGCGCCTGAACGTGGAGTGGGGCATCGCGGGTGACACCCGCTACCTGCGCACGAACTACCAGTACCAACAGTACTGGCCCATCTCCAGCCGCTTCACCCTGGGTGTCAATGCGGAGCTGGGTTGGGGCAAAGGCCTGAGCGGCAAGCCCTATCCCTTCTTCAAGAACTTCTACGGCGGCGGCCTGGGCACGGTGCGTGGTTTCGACCAGAACTCCCTGGGCCCCGTGGACGTGGACGGCGCCTACGTGGGCGGTGCCAAGCGCGTGAACGTCAACACCGAGCTGTATGTGCCCTTCCCCGGCACTGGCATGGACCGCACGCTGCGCCTGTTCGGTTACGTGGATGCGGGCAATGTCTGGGGTGAGGAAGACAAGGTGCAGTTCGGCGACCTCAGGGCGTCGGCCGGTATCGGTATCAGCTGGATCTCGCCGGTGGGCCCCCTCAAACTGAGCTATGGTCAGCCCATCAAGAAGAGCGATCAGGATAAAATCCAGAAACTCCAGTTCCAGATCGGTACCGCGTTTTGATCATGAAATCCCTTGTCAAGCTTCTGACGTCCGCGGCCCTGGTCGCGGGCTTGTTCTCCGCGGCACACGCCGAGGATTACAAGATCGGCTACGTCAATCTGGACCGCGTGATGCGTGACTCGGCGCCCGCCAAGGCCGCGCAATCGCGCCTGGAGGCCGAGTTCGGCCGCCGTGAGAAGGATCTCAACGAGATGGCCCAGCGTCTGAAGGCCGCCTCCGACAAGCTCGAAAAGGATGCCCCCACGCTGTCCGAGAGCGAAAAGGTCCGTCGCCAGCGCGAGTTGCTGGACCAGGATCGTGAGTTCCAGCGCAAGCGCCGTGAACTGCAAGAGGACTTCAGCCAGCGCAAGAACGAAGAGCTGGGCAACCTGCTCGAGCGTGCCAACCGCGTGGTCAAGCAGATCTTCGAGCAGGAACGCTATGACCTGATCCTGCAAGAGCCTGTGTTTGCCGGGCCCCGCCTGGACATCACCGAGAAAGTGATCAAGTCGCTCAACGGTTCGGCCAAGTGACATCGACCCTGGATCAGCCTGGCGTCAGCCTGGGCGAACTGGTGCAGGCTCTGGGCGGTGAACTGCTCGGGCCGCGAGACCAGCGGGTCACTCGGATCGCCCCCCTCGATGCAGCCGACCCCGGCTGCATTTCGTTTCTGGCCCATCCCAAGTACCGTTCGCAGTTGCTGAGCACGTCGGCGGGGTGTGTCATCGTGGCGCCGGTGATGCGTGCCGATGCCCAGGCGCGCGGTGCGGCCATCGTGTCGGACGACCCCTATCTTTACTTCGCTCGCCTGACCCAGTGGTGGGCCCGACGCGTGCGTCCGGCCGCGCCTGCGCGGATTCACCCCTCAGCCGTGGTGCATGCCTCGGCACGCCTGGGCCTGGATGTGAGCGTTGGCCCGCTGGCGGTGATCGAGGCGGACGCCGTGCTGGGGGATGGCGTGGTCATCGGCCCGCACACCGTGGTGGGCGAGCGGGTGCACATCGGCGCCCACAGCCGCCTGGCCGCGCAGGTGAGCGTCGGCTTTGACTGCGTGATCGGCGAGCGCTGCATCGTGCACAGCGGTGTGGTCATCGGCGCGGATGGCTTTGGCTTCGCGCCGGTGGAAGGCCGCTGGGAAAAAATCGAACAGCTGGGCGCCGTGCGCATCGGTGACGACGTCGAGCTGGGTGCCAACACCTGCATCGACCGTGGCGCCCTGGGTGACACCATCCTCGAGAACGGGGTCAAGCTCGACAACCTCGTGCAGATCGGCCATAACGTGCATATTGGTGCTCACACCGCCATGGCGGGCTGCGTGGGCGTCGCGGGCAGCGCCCGCATTGGCGCACACTGCACGGTGGGTGGTGGGGCCGTGGTGTTGGGGCACCTGTCCCTGGCCGACGGTGTTCACATCTCCGCGGCCACCGTGGTCACCCGCTCGCTGCGCCAGCCCGGCCACTACAGCGGCGTTTTTCCCATCGACGACAATGCCGCCTGGGAAAAGAACGCCGCGACGCTCAAGAACCTCCATTCGCTGCGCGAGCGCCTTCGCGCTCTGGAAAAGCAAAGTACCCAATCATGACGATGGACATCCACAAGATCCTCGAGCTGCTGCCGCACCGCTATCCCTTCCTGCTGGTCGATCGCGTGCTGGAGATCGAGCACCACAAACGCATCCGCGCGGTCAAGAACGTCACCATGAACGAGCCCTACTTCACGGGGCACTTCCCGCATCGCCCGGTGATGCCGGGTGTGATGATGCTGGAGGCGCTGGCGCAGGCCGCGGCCTTGCTGACGTTCGAGAGCCAGGGCATCCGCAGCGACGACAAGTCGGTGTACTACTTCGTGGGCATCGACAACGCGCGCTTCAAGCGCCCGGTCGAGCCGGGTGATCAACTGATCCTGGAAGTGAGCATCGAGCGGGCCAAGGCCGGCATCTACAAGTTCAAGGCCCAGGGCCTGGTGGACGGCGAAGTGGCCGTGGACGCGCAGCTGATGTGCACCATGCGCAAGATCGACTGAGCGGCCAGGACGACAGGGAACGATCGCATGGCATCCATCCATTCCACCGCGCTGGTGGACCCTCAGGCCGAACTCGGCGCGAATGTCACCATTGGCCCCTACACGGTCGTGGGCCCCCATGTGCGCATCGATGAGGGCACCACCGTGGGCCCTCACTGCGTGATCGAGGGCCACACCACCATCGGGCGTGACAACCGCATCTTCCAGTTTGCCTCGCTGGGTGCGGCCCCGCAGGACAAGAAGTACGCCAACGAGCCGACCCGCCTGGTGATCGGCGATCGCAACACCATCCGCGAGTTCTGCACCTTCAACACAGGCACGGTCCAGGACACGGGCGTGACCATCCTGGGTGACGACAACTGGATGATGGCCTACACCCACCTGGCGCATGACTGTGTGGTGGGCAACCGCACCATCTTCGCCAACAACGCGCAGATCGCCGGCCATGTGCATGTGGGCGATTGGGCCATTCTGGGGGCCTTCACCTGTGTGCACCAGTTCGTCAAGATCGGGGCGCACGCCATGAGTGGCCTGGGCACCGTGCTGGGCCAGGATCTGCCGCCCTTCGTGATGGCTCAGGGCAACACGGCTTCGGCCCATGGCGTGAACCTGGAAGGCCTGCGCCGCCGGGGTTTCAGCGCCGAGCGTCTGGCCGCGGTCAAGCAGATGCACAAAGCCCTGTATCGCCAGGGGCTGACGCTGGAGCAGGCCAAGGCCCAGATCCAGGGCTTGAGCGCGAGCCATCCCGAGGCCGCAGACGACGTGTCCCTGATGCTGGGTTTCCTGAACGCGGCGAGCCGCGGCATCGTGCGTTGAGGCCGCAGATGGACGATCAGGCGCCACGCCTGGCCATGGTGGCCGGCGAGACCTCGGGCGACCTGCTCGCGGGCCTGCTGCTGTCGGGGCTCAAGCAGCGCTGGCCGGCCCTGGTGTCTCACGGCATTGGGGGCCCCAAGATGGCCGCCCAGGGCTTTGACGCCTGGTGGCCGCACCACAAGCTGGCCGTGCGCGGTTATGTCGAGGTGCTGCGCCACTACCGCGAGATCGTCGGCATCCGCGAACAGCTGACCCAGCGTCTGCTGGCTGATCCGCCGTCGGTGTTCATCGGAGTGGACGCGCCGGACTTCAATCTTGCGCTCGAAGCGCGCCTGAAAGCGTCGGGGATCAAGACCGTGCATTTCGTCAGCCCCTCGATCTGGGCCTGGCGGGGCAAGCGCATCCACAAGATCCACGAGTCGGTGGACCACATGCTCTGCCTTTTCCCCTTTGAGCCCGAGCTGTACGAGCGCGTGGGGATCGCGGCGACCTATGTCGGGCACCCGCTGGCCGATGCCTTCCCGATGGAGCCGCCGCGTGCGGCCTCTCGTGCAGTACTGGGTCTGGGCGAGCGTGAGACCGTGGTGGCCGTGCTGCCGGGCAGCCGTCGCTCAGAGATCCAGTACATCGCGCCAGTCTTTCTGCAGACGGTGGCGCTGCTGGCGCGTCAGCGGCCCGAACTGCGCTTTGTGCTGCCGGTGGTGCCGGGTTTGCGCTCGCTGGTCGAACCCATGGTGGCCCAATACTGCCCGGATGCGCCCCTCACCTTGCTCGATGGGCGCTCGCACGAGGTGCTGGCCGCCTGTGATGTCACCCTGATCGCCAGCGGAACGGCCACCCTGGAGGCGGCCTTGTTCAAGTGCCCCATGGTGATCGCCTACCGCATGAACGGTCTGAGCTGGCAGCTCATGAAGCGCATGCGCTATCAGCCCTGGGTGGGCTTGCCCAACATCCTGGCACGCGACTTTGTGGTGCCTGAGCGCCTGCAGGGCGAGGCCCATCCCCGGCAACTGGCGTCCGACGTGCTGGCCTGGCTGGATCAGCCCGCCCGTGCCGAGGCGGCGCGTCAGCGTTTTGTCGAACTCCACCACCTCTTGCGGCGCGATACAGCCCGCTGTGCCAGCGATGCCATCGCCCAAGTCCTCCAGGCGCGCTAAGCCGCCCACCGAACAACTCGACCTGCTGCTGTGGCAACCCGTGGGCCTGGTGGCCGGGGTGGATGAGGCCGGGCGCGGCCCCCTGGCCGGGCCCGTGGTGGCTGCGGCCGTCATCCTCGATGAGCAGCAGCCCATTGCTGGCTTGAACGATTCCAAGAAGCTCAGCGCAGCACGCCGTGAAGTCCTGTTCGACGAGATCCGCGCCAAGGCCCTGTGTTGCTGCATCGCCGAGGCCACGGTGGCAGAGATCGACGAGCTCAACATCTTGCAGGCGACCTTGCTGGCCATGCGCCGGGCCGTCGAAGGCTTGCGCCTCAAGCCCGCTCAGGTGCTGGTCGATGGCAACCGCCTGCCCGTGCTCAAGGTGCCAGCCGAGGCCATCGTCAAGGGCGATGCCAAGGTGGCCTCTATCGCGGCGGCCTCCATTTTGGCCAAGGTGCATCGGGATCGCTTGTGCGAGGACCTTCACCAGCGCTTTCCACAATATGGGTTTGCCACCCACAAGGGCTATCCCACCGCCGATCACCTGGCCGCGCTGCAGCAACATGGGGCCTGCCCGGAGCACCGCCGCAGTTTTGGCCCGGTCAAGCTGGTGCTCCAGCGCCCCTGAGAGATCCACGCCTCATCATGATACCCAGTCAGCTCATCACCTCCAAGGACAACCCGCTGCTGCAGCGATTGCGCAAGCTGGCGGGCGACCCTTCGGCCTATCGCAAGCTCGGCGAGATCTGGGTGGAGGGCGATCACCTGTGTTCGGCCTGCGTGCAGCGTGGTGCTCATGTGCCGCTGGCCGTGGTGGCCGAATCGGCCTGGACCGGGCTGGATGGCCGCGCACAGGCAGGGGACACCGTGGCCGCCAGATTGTCGGCGCTGGCCTGCGAGGCGGACCGTGTCGTGGTGGTACCCGATCTGCTGTGGCGTCAGTTCACCTCGCTGGAGTCTCCCGCACGTCTGGGTTTCGTGCTGTCCACCCAGGGGATCACGCCTGGCGTGTTGCCGGGGGTGGCCACGGTGGTGCTCGACCGGCTGCAGGACGCGGGCAATGTCGGCACCATCTTGCGCACGGCCTCGGCGCTGGGCGTGCGGCAGGTGGTGGCGCTCAAGGGCACGGCTGCGCTGTGGTCGCCCAAGGTGCTGCGTGCGGGCATGGGGGCTCACTGGGGCCTGCACCTGGTCGAGCAGGCCACGGTGGATGATTTGCAGGCCTTGCAGGTGCCTCTGGTGGCCACCAGTTCGCATGCCGATCACGAGTTGTCACGCGCGCCCCTGCCATCACCCTGCGCCTGGGTGCTGGGGCACGAAGGGCAGGGCGTCAGCGACGAGTTGATGGCGCGTTGCGCCATGACGGTGAGCATTCCGCAGCCCGGTGGTGAAGAGTCCCTGAATGTGGCCGTGGCGGCCTCGATCTGTCTTTACGAGTCCTTGCGCCGTCAAATCACTTGAATTGCGAATTATTCGCATTTAAACTGTCGGGCATGAAGCCTGATCGATCTTCTCCAGCGGAGACCTTGTTCGACGATTTCTCCCTCAATGGCCAGAGCACGCCAGGGTTCGCACCGGATGCCAGCTCCGGGGTTGCCCCGGCGCGGGTGGACAGCGCCGCCTTGTTTCAGGGACAGGACGTGGTGCACATCGTCCACCAGGGCGCGGTCTACCAGTTGCGAACCACCCGCCAGGGCAAGCTGATCCTCACCAAATGAGGCAGCGGGAACTACAATGGCGCCGTGCTGTCCAACACGGCGCATGACTTGTAGAGGAATCTCGATGGACCAATCTCTGAAATCTCTGGACACGGTGTACGGTGCAGCCTTCGGTGCTCAGCGCCAGCGCGTGCTGCGCAACACCTATGCCTTGCTGGCACTTTCCATGGTGCCCACGGTGCTGGGGGCGTGGCTGGGCGTGGCCATGGAATTCAGTTTCTTTGGCGGCAGCCCCTTCATGGGTTTCATCGCCTTCATGGCGATTGCCTTCGGGTTCTTTTTCGCCATCGAGAAGTACAAGAACTCCGGCCTGGGCGTGCTGTTCCTGCTGGGTTTCACCTTCTTCATGGGCTTGATGCTGTCCCGCCTGATCGGTGCCGTGCTGGGCCTGGGCAACGGAGCACAGCTCATCGGCGTGGCCTTTGGTGGCACGGCGCTGGTGTTCGCCGGTATGGCTTCGCTGGCCGGCACCATGAAGCGTGACGTGAGCAGCCTGGGCAAGTGGCTGACCGTGGGCGCCATTGTGCTGATGGTGGCCATCGTGGCCAACATCTTCCTGAAGATGACCGCCTTGATGCTGACCATCTCGGCTTTGTCCGTGGTGCTGTTCTCGGCCTTCATGCTCTATGACCTCAAGCGCATCATGGACGGTGGCGAGACCAACTACGTGACTGCCACCCTGGCCTTGTACCTGGATGTCTACAACGTCTTCCAGTCGCTCTTGAGCCTGCTGGGCATCTTCGGCGGCAGCGACGACTGATCACCGCTGCTGCGATGCTGCAGCGCATGTCAACGGGGCCCGAGGGGGCCCCGTTTTCTTTGGTACAACATGCACAGTGACACGACCGGGTGGTCGACAAGAGCAAAGGACTGGATGTGGCCTGGATGAAAACCGTCGCCCTGGGTGTGGGCACCGTGGTGCTTGTGTCGGGAGGCGCAGCCGCCTACCTGGTGGCCACCTTTGACCCCAATGCCCACAAGCAGGCGCTGGTGGACTGGGTGCAGCAGGAAAAGCAGCGGACCTTGACGCTCCATGGCCCGATCGAGCTGGGCTTGTGGCCGCGGCTGCATGTGCGACTGCAGGATGTCAGCCTGAGCGAGCACCAACGGCCCGCCGAATTCGCCCGTCTGAGTGAGCTGGATCTGGCCGTGCAGGTGATGCCCTTGTTCAAGGGGCAGTTGCGGGTGGGGCAGGTGCACGCCTCGGGCGTGAAGCTCAACTATCGCCGCGATGCCCAGGGCCGCAGCAACATCGACGATCTGCTCACCCCCTCGGACAAGCCCGACAACGCATCCCAGGGGCAGGACCTGTCCTTTGACGTGGAAGGCATCTCTCTCAAGGACGTCCAGGCCGATGTTCAGGACGAGCGCTCGGGTGTGAAGGCCCTGTTGACGCTGGCCGAACTCCAGAGCGGGCGTCTGGCCGATGGTCTGGCCACCGATCTGGTGGTGGCTGCGCAGGCGCAACTGAGTGCGCCACGGGTCGCCAAGGTGGCGGTCAAGGGGAGCTTGACCCTGACGCCGGAACTCAAGGCGCAGCGCTTTTCAGCCAGCAAGCTGGATCTCAGTGTGCTGGGCCAGACGTCGACGCATGAGGGGCAGGCCGCACAAGCTGATCTCAAGGCCGACATCCAGGCGGCCAAGGCGGTCTGGGATGGCCGCAGTGCGGCGGCCACGGCCGACGACCTGGCCGTGACGCTGTCCGGTCAGGTGGGGCAGGGCGCAGGGGCCTTGCTGCTGGACAAGGCCGACCTGGTCGTGGCGCAGTTCGCTTTCGATCCCAAGGCGCAGGCGCTCACCGTCTCCAAGCTGGATGCCAAGGTGCTGGCGCATCAGGATGGCCATGTGCGCGAGGTGGAGGCGCAATGGCCCGAGTTGAGCGTCAAGGGCGATCAGCTCAAGGGCAGTGCCCTGCAGGGGCGCTTCAGCGTGGCGGGCCCCGTGGCCGTGAGTGGCCAGTTCAAGAGTGGCTCGCCGGTGGGCTCATTCCAGGCGATCCGCCTGCCAGATCTGGGGGTGGACTTCAAGGTCACGATGGCGGGCCAGGGCGGTCAGCGGGAGGTGAGTGGCCAGTTGAAGGGACAACTGTCGGCTCAACCGCAAACGCTGGCCGGCACGCTGGAGGGCCTCAAGCTGCAGGCCCGCATCAGCGAGCCCTCGCTGCAGCCGCTGGTGGTGAACATCGCGGGCCGTCTGCATGCCTCGGCGCCGACCTCGGCCGACTGGTCACTGCAGGGCGACATCAACAGCAATGCCTTCACCACCACGGGCAAGGCCATGCTAGGCCAGGGCGCGCCGCGCATTGACGCCAAGGCGAAGTTCGCCTCGCTGGATCTCAATCGCCTGCTGCCTGCCAGACCAGCGTCGCAGGCTCCCGCCAGCGGCGGCGGTCTGGACAAGACCGTGGTGGACCTGTCGGCTCTGCGATCGGTCAATGGGCATTTTGATGTGACGGCGGGCCAACTGGCCTGGCAGCAGTACCGCGTGAGTGACGCCGTGATCCTGGCCCAACTGGACCAGGGGCGCCTGACCTTGCAGCAGCTCTCCGGCGGTGCCTGGGGGGGACGCTTCAAGGCTCAGGGCTCGGCACAGGCCGGTCAGCAAAGGGTGGCCCTGCAGGCCACGGCCGAGGGGGTGAACATCCTCAACATGCTCAAGGATGTGGCGGGCAAGGACATCCTGGAAGGTACGGGCCAGGTCAAGCTGGAGGTGAGCACCTCGGGTGGCACGGTGGGGGCGCTGACTTCGGGCTTGAACGGCACGGCGGCTGTGGTGCTGCGTGATGGCGCCGTGCGCGGCATCAATCTGGCCAAGTCCCTGCGAGAGGCCAAGTCGCGTTTTTCCAGCCACAGCGATGCGGTTGAGAAGGCCAAACAGACGGAGAAGACCGATTTCACCGAGATGACGGGCTCCTTCGTGATCACCCAGGGCGTGGCACGCAACGAGGATCTGTCCGCCAAGAGTCCCTTTCTGCGTGTGGGCGGCAAGGGGGACATTGATCTGGTGCAGCGGCGCATCAACTACACGGTCAATGCCACGGTCACGGGCACGGTCAAGGGGCAGGATGGTGCGGACATCGATGGACTCAAGGGCCTGACGGTGCCGGTCAAGCTGTCCGGGCCTTTCGATGCCCTGGACTGGAAGATCGCCTGGTCGGGTGTGGCCCTGGGCTCCATGCAGAACACCCTCAAGGGGCAACTGGACACCAAGCTGGACAAGGCCGGGGGCAAGCTGGAAGACCAGCTCAAGGCCAAGCTGCTGGGCAAGCCCGCCGCAGCGGCGTCGGGGGCCTCGGCGGCCAGCGCACCGGCGCTCAGTGCAGAAGATGCGGCCAAGGAGAAGCTCAAGAGCAAGCTCAAGGGCTTGTTCCGCTGAGCCTCTTGAATTGGGTGCGCCACATCCCATGTGAGGGATGAGTTCAATGAAGGAGCCGACCATGGACACAGCACTGGAACTTGTCTGCCCGCACTGTCAGGCCGTCAATCGCGTGGCGTCGGCGCGCCTGCATGACACCCCGCTGTGCGGCAAGTGCGGTCAGACGGTTCTGCCGCCCGAGCCCATCGTCCTGACAGGCCAGACCTTTGATCGCTTCGTGGGCCGCAACCATCTGCCCGTGCTGGTGGACTTTTGGGCGCCCTGGTGCGGTCCCTGCAAGATGTTCGCGCCGGTGTTCGCACAGATGGCGGCTTCGCAGTCCGCACGCCTGCGTTTTGCCAAGGTGGACACGGAGGCTGAACCGCAGCTGGGGGCGCAGCATGGCATCCGCAGCATCCCCACGCTGGCCTTGTTCCGTCAAGGGCGTGAGGTGGCCCGCGTGTCAGGGGCCTTGCCGGCCACGCAGCTCGAAGCCTGGCTGCGTCAGAACGGGGTCTGAGGGGCGCCGATCAGTATTCGTCGCCGCCGCCGACGTAGGTGCCTGGGGCCAGGTTCTCGAAGCGCGTGTTGGACTTCAGGAATGCCAGGTGCAGACTGCCCACCGGGCCGTTACGCTGCTTGCCGATGATGATCTCGGCCGTGCCTGGAATCTTCGATTCCTTGTTGTAGTACTCGTCGCGGTAGATGAACATGATGACGTCGGCATCCTGCTCAATGGCGCCGGATTCCCGCAGGTCGGACATCATGGGCCGCTTGTCGGGGCGGGTCTCCACCGAACGGTTCAACTGCGACAGTGCGATCACCGGGCACTGCAGTTCCTTGGCCAGGGCCTTGAGGCCGCGTGAGATTTCACCGATCACGGTGGCGCGGTTTTCCTCGTTGCCGCCCGAGCCGCTCATCAACTGCAGGTAGTCGATGATGATCAGGCCCAGGGTGCCACCGAACTGGCGCGCGAGGCGGCGCGCGCGGGCGCGCAATTCATTGGGTGAGAGGCCCGGGGTCTCGTCGATGAAGACGTTGGCCGTGCGCAGCTTTTCCACCGTCTCGCTCAGGCGGCCCCACTCATCGTCGCTCAGTCGGCCGGTGCGCAGGTTCTGCTGGTTGATGCGGCCGATGGAGCCCACCATACGCAAGGCGAGCTGTGAGGCCCCCATTTCCATGGAGAACACGGCCACAGGCAGGCCTTCGTTCACGGCCACGTTCTCGCCGATGTTGAGCGCAAACGCCGTCTTGCCCATGGAGGGGCGGGCCGCCAGAATGATCAGGTCGCCCTTTTGCAGGCCAGCCGTCATCTTGTCCATGTCATAAAAGCCGGTGCGCACCCCGGTGACGTCTTCCGCGCCGTTGTCGGCCAGCTCCTGCACGCGGTCCAGCAGGTCCACCACCAGGTTGTCCATCGAATGGAAGCCCTGCTTGTTGCGGTTGCCTTCTTCGCCGATCTTCATGATCTTGGCTTCGGCCTCGTCGAGGATGTCGGCCACCGCCTTGCCCTGTGGGTCGAAGGCGTTGGTGGCGATCTCGTCGCTGACGGTGACCAGCTTGCGCAGCACGGCGCGCTCGCGCACGATCTCCGCGTAGCGACGCATATTGGCCGCGCTGGGCACCGATTGCGCCAGGGCATTGAGGTAGGCCAGGCCGCCCACTTCGCCCCCTTTGCCGGACATCTGCAACTGCTCGAAGACGGTGATCACGTCTGCCGGCCGCGAGGCGTTGATCAACTGCGAGATGGCCTTGAAGATCAGCTGGTGCTCATAGCGGTAGAAATCGCTTTCACTGAGCAGATCCTGAGCCCGGTCCCAGGCCGAGTTGTCCAACAGCAGGCCCCCCAGCACGCTCTGTTCACCCTCGATCGAATGCGGAGGCACCCGCAAGCGGGCGATGTCCTCACTGCTGGAGCTGTTGCCGGATGAGCCGGGAAAGGAGGTGGGAAAGACTGCAGACATGCCCTGGATCATACGGGCGACTGCAGGACTTCGAGCCTGTTCCCTGTGGACAAGTCTGTGGATTGACCGGGGAAATGCAGGGGACAGGCTGGGGACAGCGACGCAGAGCCGCTCGACGTGAAGAAATGGCGTGTCGAGGGCCCCGTTGTCCGCATTTCAAATCTAAGATCCCTGGGTTCCAATCGGGGGACACCACAGGCAGCGAGACCCCAAGATGATGGTTGAACCAGCCAGCCAGCCCACCGTGGGTGAGGCCCCCAGCGTGACGCTGGAGTATCTGCTGCGCCGCATGCGCCACAAGAGCGACTTTCCGACACTCTCGGAGTCGGTCACCCGAGTGCAGGCCCTGTCCGAGGCCGAAAACGAAAGCCTGTCGCGCCTGTGTGACGAGATCCTCAAGGACGTGGCCCTGACGCAAAAGCTGCTGCGCGTGGTCAACACGGCGCACTACCGCCGTGCCGGCACGGATTCGATCAGTACGGTGTCGCGTGCCGTGGCCTTGGTGGGGGTGGGCGGGATCCGCAATCTGGCCTTGTCGCTCATGTTGGTCGAGCACATGGAAGACAAGCAGCACGCCCAGCAGTTGAAGGAAGAGTTTCTGCGCACGGTGATGGCCGGAACCCTGGCCAGCGAACTGTGCACCAATGCCAAGGATGCCGAACAAGCCTATATCGAGGCCTTGTTCCGCAATCTGGGGCGTCTGCTGGTGGGCTTCTACCTGCCTGAAGACGCCCAGGAGATACGGGCGCTCATCCAGGGCAAGGACGGCGCCGCTCCGATGAACGAAGCCAAGGCATCGCTCCAGGTGCTGGGCCTGGGCTTCGAGGCTCTGGGCGTGGCTGTGGGCAAGAGCTGGAGCCTGCCCGAGAGCCTGCTGAGCAATATGAGCTCACCTGCGGGGCCGGTGCCCGGCAAGTCTCTGGCGGCGCGCCCCGAGCGGCGTGCCTGGTTGGCCAGTCTGGCCAATGAGGCGGCCAACGCCATGCTCAACTGCGAGCCCACCGAGGTGGGTGATGCGCTGGCCGCTCTGGGGCAGCATTACGCCGTGCCTCTGGATCTGCCCCAGCAGGCTGTGCAGGAAGCGGCGGCACGCGCCCGCAAGCGCCTGACCGAGCTCACGCGCGTGCTCAACCTCAAGCTGGAGCCCGACTCCCACGCCGAGCGCCTGCTGGAGGCCTATTACGTGGATGCACCCAATGCCGGCCAGGCAGACAGCGGCCCCAGCCCCGAGTCCCTGGGTCTGGCCTGGACCGATGAAGAAGGTGCCCTGGCCAGTGGTGAGCTGCCGACGCCGGTGGCTTCCGTGGACATCCTGACCAGTGGCATCCAGGACATCACCAACACCCTGGTGGACTCCTTCCAGCTCAATGAGGTGCTGGGCATGATCCTGGAGACGGTCTACCGCGCGCTGGACTGCCGGCGTGTGGTGTTCTGTCTGCGCGATGCGCGCAGTGCCTCGCTGGTGGGCCGCATCGGCCTGGGGCAGGGGGCCGATCAACTCAAGTCAGCCTTCGTGATCCCGCTCAAGGCACCGGAAGGGGCAAGCGTGGACTTGTTTTCCGCCGTGTGCATCAAAGGCGTGGACACCTTGATCGCCGATGCCAGTGCGTCGTCGGTGGCTTCACGCCTGCCGCATTGGTTTGTGCAACGGGTTCGAGCCCCCACCTTCCTGCTCCTGCCCATGACCATGAAGCGCCAGGGTCAGGATGTGGTGCTGGGCATGATCTACGCCGACCGCGATCAGGCCGACAGCCTGAACATCACCGAAAAGGAGCTCTCGCTGCTACGCACACTGCGGGCCCAGGCGGTGATGGCCTTCAAGCAGAGCACCGCCATCAGTTGATGCCTGGGGGGTGATCAGGGCGAACTTTTGGGGGCCGGAAGGATCCCAACACCGGCGCACATGCGCACGCTGAACGAAGGAAGCCCCGATGAAATGCCCTCATTGTGCAGATGTCACCCTGGTCATGAGCGATCGCCAGGGAATCGAGATCGATTATTGCCCTCAATGTCGAGGTGTCTGGTTGGATCGTGGCGAGCTGGACAAGATCATCGAACGCAGCGCCCAGGCGCAGCCGCCGGTGACCCAGGTGCCCGTGCCGTCGGCGCAGCCTCAGCAGGCGCACCGCCGACCGGATTTCGTCGACTCCGACTATCACGACCACGGCAGCCATGGGCGCAAGCGCCACAAGTCCTGGCTCAGTGATCTGTTTGACTGATGCCCATGAAAAAACCGCCCCTCGGGGCGGTTTTTTTGAGGGGCCAGCGCCAGGTGGCGCTGAGCCTGTCGATCAGGCAGCTTCGCCGACGACTTGAACGGTCACGTCCACCACCACGTCGGAGTGCAGAGCCACCGACACAGCGAACTCGCCCGTGGTCTTCAGGGGACCGTTGGGCAGACGGATCTGCTGCTTGGCCACGTCGAAACCGGCAGCCTTGAGGCCATCGGCGATGTCGTGGTTGGTGACGGAGCCGAACAGGCGGCCGTCCACGCCAGCCTTCTGGCTGACGGACACGGTCTTGCCGTTGAGCTTGTCGCCCAGAGCTTGAGCGGCAGCCAGCTTCTCGGCTTGAGCCTTTTCCAGCTCAGCGCGACGGGCTTCGAATTCGGCGATGGCCTTTTCGGTGGCACGGCGTGCTTGACCGGTCGGGATCAGGAAGTTACGGGCGTAGCCGTCCTTGACCTTGACCACGTCGCCCAGGGCGCCCAGATTGGCGACTTTTTCGAGGAGGATGATTTGCATGTCAGTGACTCCTTAGGCGCGGTGCTGATCGCTGTAGGGCAGCATGGCCAGGAAACGAGCGCGCTTGATGGCGGTCGTCAGTTGACGTTGGTAGATCGCGCGTGTGCCGGTCAGGCGTGCGGGGATGATCTTGCCGTTTTCAGCGATGAAATCGCGCAGGGTGTCCACGTCCTTGTAGTCGATCTGTTCGACGTTGGCGACGGTGAAGCGGCAGAAACGCTTGCGACGGAACAGCAGGGATTGCGTGTTGCGCTTGCCCTTGCGGTCTTTGGAGAACTTGCCTTTGCCACGAGAAATAGCCATGGTGACCTCTTGTGTACAGAAATATCTGAATGTTTAGTTGAGCTCGATGATGTGCAGCAGCACGCCACGTCCGTTGCGCGACATCCCCAGAAATCCCTTGATCTGCAGCTCGGCACCGATGTCGGTGCGGCTGAGCTGGACAGCCATGGGGCCGAGAGCCACCGCCCTGAGATCACAGACCACCTTGCGGGGCTGTCCGGCTTCGACCACGGTGGATTCGTGGTGCAGACCGAGATCCAGAGCCGGCAATCCGGCTGGGGTGTAGCGCAGGGCCTTGCGTTCGACGATGCTGGCGGTCAGTGTCACGTCATTGACGCGAGGGGTGACCGAGGTGTCAGCGTCTGTCAAGGCGGGGGCCCGACGTCACGACCTGATGCTCAATGCATCAGGCAGCGGCTTGCTGGTCTTGCGCGGCCTTGCGGGCTTCTTCGCGCTCAACTTGCTTCATCATGACCGAGGGGGTGGTCTCAGCCTTGTCCTTGACCACGGTCAGGTGGCGCAGAACGGCGTCATTGAAGCGGAAAGCGGTTTCGATCTCAGCCAGGGTTTCCTTGCTGGTTTCGATGTTCAGGCACAGGTAGTGAGCCTTGGCCAGCTTGTTGATCTGGTACGCCAGTTGACGGCGGCCCCAGTCTTCAACACGATGGATCTGGCCGCCAGCGGCGGTGATCGTGGCCTTGTAGCGCTCCAGCATGGCCGGAACTTGTTCGCTTTGATCCGGATGGATCAGCAGCACGATTTCATAGTGACGCATAGGTATGCTCCTTGTGGATTCCCCCCCGTCTAAAGGGGGGATGGAAGCCGTCGTGAAGCGTCAAACCCACGGACGGCAAGGGCTGCAAGAAATCTTGCAACAAACGAAAAGCCTGCGATTGTAGCGCGAATCAGTGCTTGGCTGCAAGGCGCTGCCAGGTTTCGATCACCGTGTCCGGGTTCAGGGACATGGAGACGATGCCTTCGGCGGCCAGCCAGTCGGCAAAGTCCGGGTGGTCACTGGGGCCCTGGCCGCAGATGCCGATGTACTTGCCATGGGCACGGCAGGCGGCAATGGCGCGCGAGATCATGGCCTTGACGGCCGGATCGCGCTCGTCGAAGTCGGCGGCCAGCAACTCCAGGCCGGAGTCGCGGTCCAGGCCCAGGGTCAGCTGGGTCAGGTCATTGGAGCCGATCGACATGCCGTCGAAGAACTCCAGGAACTGCTCGGCCAGAATGGCGTTGGAGGGGACTTCGCACATCATGATGATGCGCAGGCCATCGGTGCCGCCCTGGGAGGCACGCACCAGGCCGTGGTCGGCCAGCATGCCGGTGACGCGCTCGGCCTGCTTGAGGGTGCGCACGAAGGGCACCATGATCTCGACGTTGGTGAGGCCCATCTCGTTGCGCACGCGCTTGAGGGCTTCGCATTCCATGGCAAAGGCCTCGCCGAACTCGGTGCTGATGTAGCGCGAGGCGCCGCGGAAGCCCAGCATGGGATTTTCTTCCTCGGGCTCGTAGCGCGAGCCGCCGATGAGCTTCTTGTACTCGTTGGACTTGAAGTCCGACAGGCGCACGATGACCGGCTTGGGGTAGAAGGCAGCGGCGATGGTGGCGATGCCTTCGGCCAGCTTGTCGACGTAGAAGGCACGGGGACTGGCGTGGCCACGAGCCACCGATTCGACGGCCTTCTTGAGGTCGCTGTCGATGTTGGGGTAGTCCAGGATCGCCTTGGGGTGCACGCCGATGTTGTTGTTGATGATGAACTCCAGGCGGGCCAGACCGACGCCGTTGTTGGGCATCTGGGCGAAGTCGAAGGCCAGTTGGGGGTTGCCCACGTTCATCATGACCTTGATGCCGATGTGGGGCATCTCGCCACGGGTCACCTCGGTGACTTCGGTTTCCAGCAGGCCGTCATAGATGCGGCCGGTGTCGCCTTCGGAGCAGACCACGGTGACCAGGGCGCCGTCCTTGAGACGGTCGGTGGCGTTGCCGCAGCCGACCACAGCCGGGATGCCCAGTTCACGCGCAATGATGGCCGCGTGGCAGGTGCGCCCGCCGCGGTTGGTGACAATGGCGCTGGCGCGCTTCATCACCGGCTCCCAGTTGGGGTCGGTCATGTCGGTGACCAGCACGTCGCCGGGCTTGACCTTGTCCATCTCGGCGATGTTGTCGACGATGCGGACCGGGCCGGTGCCGATCTTCTGGCCGATGGCGCGGCCTTCGGCCAGCACGGCGCCGGTGCTCTTGAGCTTGTAGCGCTGTTCGGTCTTGCCCTGCATCTGGCTCTTGACCGTCTCCGGGCGGGCCTGGAGGATGTAGAGTTGGCCGTCCACGCCGTCCTTGCCCCATTCGATGTCCATGGGGCGGCCGTAGTGCTCTTCGATGATCATGGCGTAGCGCGATAGCTCGAGCACGTCGTCATCCGTCAGGCTGTAGCGGTTGCGCTGCTCGGGGGCCGTGTTCACGGTCTTGACCAGCTTGCCGGATGCGGCCTTTTCTTCGGGCGTGGCGAACTCCATCTTGATCAGCTTGGAGCCCAGGTTGCGGCGGATCAGGGCACGCTTGCCAGCCTTGAGCATGGGCTTGTGCACATAGAACTCGTCGGGGTTGACGGCGCCTTGCACCACGGTTTCACCCAGGCCGTAGCTGGAGGTGATGAAGACCACATCGGGAAAGCCCGACTCGGTGTCCATGGTGAACATCACGCCAGCGGCGCCCAGGTCGGAGCGCACCATGCGCTGCACGCCGGCCGACAGGGCCACGACGTCGTGCGCAAAGCCCTTGTGCACGCGGTAGGAAATGGCGCGGTCGTTGTAGAGCGAGGCAAAGACTTCCTTCATCTTGTGGAGGATGTCGTCGATGCCCACCACGTTCAGGAAGGTCTCTTGCTGGCCGGCAAAGGAAGCGTCGGGCAGGTCTTCGGCGGTGGCCGAGGAGCGCACGGCAAAGGAGGCCTGCAGGTTGTCACCGGCCAGGGTGATGAAGGCCTCGCGGATGGCTTTTTCCAGATCGGCGGGGAAGGGCTGGGCCTCGACCCAGCCGCGGATCTGGGCACCGGCCTCGGCCAGGGCGCGCACATCGTCGGTGTTCAGGGTGGCCAGACGCTGGCTGATGCGCTCACTCAGGCCGTCATGCTTGAGGAACTCGCGGAAGGCGTGGGCCGTGGTCGCAAAGCCCGTGGGCACGCGCACGCCCTGGGGGCCGGTCGGCAGCTGGGAGATCATCTCGCCCAGCGAGGCATTCTTGCCGCCCACCGATTCCACATCGGTCATGCGCAGCTGTTCAAACGGGACGACCAGCGCGGTCGGCTCGAAAAGTTGAGACATACAAACTCCAGATAGTAAAAAATCTTGGGGCCCAGGGCGTGTATGAGCAGCGTTGAATGATGGTTGTTGTTGCGCTGCACCATGGCCCGGGACCGATGCCGGCATTTTAGGGTTGCTCCCTGGTCCTTTGCAGGAAATATTCGAGGAGAGCTACCATCCCGGTCATGCACGGAACGCCCTTGCCCCTCAACGCGCAGCCTGATGCCGCCGCCGACGCGACCGATCAGGCCCTGTTGCTGGACCAGCAACTGTGCTTTGCGCTCTACAGCAACTCTTTGCTGATGACCAAGCTGTACAAACCGCATCTGGAGAAGCTGGGGCTGACCTATCCTCAGTATCTGGTGATGCTGGTGCTGTGGGAGCGTGACGGCTTGACTGTGAGCGGCGCGTCCGCGACACGGATGATGAGCGTCGTCTGCGCCTGATCGTGACCGAAGCGGGGCGGGCGCTCAAGCAGCGTGCGAGGTCCGTGCCGGAGGGCATTCGCTGCCATTTGGGCGGGCAGGACGACGAGATTGAATGACGTTTCCCTTCACCTCATGGACTCAGCCTGGAGATCGCACCATGCAAGCACTCGACAAAGTTGTCTACACCGCCCACGCCACGGCCACGGGAGGCCGTGATGGCCGCGCCTCCACGCCTGATGGCAAGCTCGATGTCGTCTTGTCCGTCCCCAAGGAGATGGGTGGGCGAGGCGAGGGCACCAACCCCGAGCAACTGTTCGCAGCCGGCTACTCCGCCTGTTTCATGGGCGCCATGGGTTTTGTGGCCGGGCAGCAAAAGCGGGGTCTGCCTGCTGGCACCCAGATCGACGGTGAGGTCGACATTGGGCCCATCCCCAATGCGTTCGGCATCGCTGTGCGCCTGAACATCACCTTGCCGGGCATGGCTCGCGAAGATGCCGAGGCCCTGGTGGCGGCCGCGCATCAGGTCTGTCCCTATTCGAACGCCACCCGGGGCAACATCGCCGTGACGCTGACCGTGGTGTGAGGGTCGACCTGGTGATCAGACTCGGGTGACAATGGCGCGCATCGCGCTCGGCGCGCCTGACACGGTCTTGTCGACCGCCCCCATCCATGTCTGATCGCAGTGTGTTCTTCCTTTCCGATGGCACCGGCATCACCGCCGAAACCTTCGGGAACTCCATCCTGGCGCAGTTCGCCATCAAGCCCCGGCATGTGCGCCGTCCCTTCATTGACACAGTGGACAAGGCGCATCAGGTGGTGCGCGAAATCAATGCGGTGTCCGAGCGCGAGGGCAAGAAGCCCATCGTCTTCATGACCCTGGTGGATGAGGAGGTGCTGGCCATCATCCGCCCCTGTCGTGCCAAGGTGTTCGATCTGATCGCCACCTTCGTGGAGCCGCTCGAAGAAGAGCTGAACATGAAGTCCAACCACCGGGTGGGGCGCTTTTCAGACGTGGCGGTCGACCGCGAGTACAACGATCGCATCGAGGCCATCAACTTCACGCTGGAGCACGATGACGGTCAGTCGGCGCGCAGCCTGGAGAAGGCCGATGTGGTGCTGGTGGGCGTGAGCCGCAGCGGCAAGACGCCAACCTCGCTGTACCTGGCGATGCAGCATGGCATCAAGGCGGCCAATGTGCCCCTGATTCCCGAAGATTTCGAGCGGGGCTTTCTGCCCCCCATGCTCAAGCCCTACAAGAAGAAGTGCTTCGGTCTGACCATCGATGCCGACCGCCTGTCGCAGATCCGCAATGAGCGGCGGCCGGGCAGCCGCTATGCCAGCCTGGAGAACTGCCGCCTGGAAGTGCACCAGGCCGAGGCCATGATGCGCCGCGAAGGCATCGCGTGGCTGTCCTCGACCCACAAGTCGATCGAGGAGATCGCCACGACGATTCTGCGGGATCTTCGGCCGGATCGGTTGATCTACTGATCTGCGCAGGCCCGTGTCGCGATCCGGCTTGGCCCGAGGAGGATCAGTTCCAGCTGCTGGCCAGCACGCTTGACAACTGTGCGGCCACGGCGGGGTCCATGCTGACGGCCCCGGGTGCAGGTGGCGTGAATGCAGCCATCGCATTGACCAGGGCGTTGACCTTGCTTGCACTCAGCGTCTGTAAACCGGACGCCTGGATGGTTTCGATGCGGTTGGCGCTGCTGGCGTACCAGCCTTGAATCGTGACGCTGCCCGACGTGGCAGGCTCGCCCAGCGCCTGGATTTTCAAGTCATTGCCGGTGCGGGTCAGCCACAGCTTGTCGGGTGAGACGGTGGCGAAACTGATCTTGTCGTAGGTGAACGGCATCCAGTCGTTGTCCACGATGGTGTCGTCGCCGAAGGCGTTCACGAAGCTATAAGTGTCTGCTCCGGTGCCACCGATCAACAGATCGTTGCCGTCGCCGCCCCGGAGGTAGTCCTTGCCAGATCCGCCCTCCAGCGTGTCGTTGCCCGCGAGGCCTGTCAGGGTGTCATTACCGGCCAGGCCACGAAGAACATCATTGTTGCTGTTCCACCCGTGAAGGTCATCTTTGCCCTGTGTACCGATGATGGGGGGCAAGACAGCAAGGTCCGCAAGTGCCTTCCCCGTGAGTGTGCTGCCGTCGGCAAACCGCACAGTCAGTCCATCCCAACTGCCGATGTCGGGCAAGGTGATCTCCTCGCCTGTGCTCCAACTCAGTACGGCGGATCGCTTTTCAATCAGGTCGTAGGCACCAGCGCCGCTGATGAGAAGGTTGATGGTCATCCCACTGCGTGTCAGGCCAGCACCCAGTTCCAGTATGTCTTGTGAATCGGCGACCACGGTGTCCTTGCCGTCTCCGGTCCCGAAGGCGATGGTGTCCTGTCCCTGAGCGAGGCGGATCGTGCCGACACTCATCCAATACGGCTGGTCGGGCTCACCTCGGGCCACCACCAGATCATTGCCTTGCCCCCCGATGAAAAGGTCATTGCCATGGCCGCCCGTGAGGCTGTCGTTTCCAGCAAGCCCCATCAGGGTGTCGTGACCATCCTGTCCGATGAGCGTGTCATTGCCCGTGGTGCCTGTCAGCGCCTGACTGGCAAGCTCCTGCATCTTCAGGAGCACATCCCAGCGTGTGCCGTCCGCAAATTCAATGAAATCGATGCCATTTGAAAACGGTGCATCCGCTGCCCGGCGTACGTTGAACACAATGGTGTCCGGACGGTCAAGCAGGCTGAGGCGCATGTGGGTGTTGTCCACCATGGTCAACAGGACGTCTGATGCAGCGATGGTGGCATCAAAGCGGATGATGTCCCGACCATCTGATGGCATCTGGATGGCGTTCTGGCTTTGTTCGACATCCTCCTCGATGGTGTCGTTGCCAAAGCCCTCGCTGAACTCGTAAACGTCACCATCACTCGTGTACAGCGTGCCCCAGGCCATGTTGTACTCGGAATAGGGCGGGTTGTAGACCAAATGGGTGCTGCCCACCAACAGGTCGTCGCCAGATCCCCCGCGGATGGTATCCCTGCCTTGTCCCCCATTGATGGTGTCGTTGCCGTCTGTGCCCTGAAGCAAGTCTGCGCCACTTGTGCCGTTGATGGTTTCGCTCATCTTTGTTCCCTTGTCATGCGTTGTATATGATGTTTATTGGATTCCGGCGCTCATCACTACCCCAGGCTACGCCGGACCGTTTGATCTACTGATCAAGCCCAACTGCTGGCCAGGACCTTGCCCAACTGCGCCTCCACCGTCGGGTCAATGGCGCTGGCCCCTGCGGCGGGGGGCGCAAACGCCGCCATGGCGTTGACCAGGGTGTTGACCTTGCTGGCGTTCAGGGTCTTGCCGTCTTGCGACTGGATCTTCTCGATGCGGTTGCTGCTGCTGGCGAACCAGCCCTCGACCGTGACGCTGCTGTTGGTCTGGTCCAGCGCATTGATCTTGAGGTCATTGCCGACCTTGGTCAGCCACAGCTGATGGGCTTTGCTGTCCAGGAAGCGGATCACATCGTTGGTGAAGGGCATGATGTCTTTGTCGACAATGACATCGCGACCGCTGTTGCGGCTGAATTCATAGGTGTCGGCGCCGGTGCCGCCCAGCAGGCGGTCGTCGCCAGCCCCGCCGATGAGCGTGTCCTTGCCTGCGCCCCCCTCCAGCGTGTCGTTGCCCCCCAGGCCCACCAGTTTGTCGTTGCCAGACTGACCGCGCAGGACGTCATTGGTATCGCCCCAGCCCATCATGGCGTCGGCTCCCGACGTGCCGTTGCGTGGCTGCAAGGATGCCTGCTTGATGTCCAGGCCCGACATGCGGCTGCCATCGGCAAACTGCAATTGCAGACCATCCCATTGGCCAGCCTGCTGCAATGTCATGGCTTCGCCAGAGCCCCAGCTCAGGGTGATGCTGCCGGTATCCGATTCGCTCGGGGTATCGCGCAGGCGGGCACCAATGAGCATGGCGCTTTTTGTCAGCCCGGCACCCAATTGAATGACGTCATGCGAGTCGGCGCGCACGGTGTCCTTGCCGTCACCCATGCCAAAGACGATGGTGTCCTGGTCCAACTCATCGAGTGGGGTGATGGTCGCACTTTCGATCAGATCGTTGCCCTGGCCGCCTGTGAGCACATCGTTGCCAGCGCTGCCGATGAGTGTGTCGTTGCCTGAATCCCCCTCCAGCGTGTCGTTACCCCCTAGGCCACGCAGTTGGTCATTCCCCGCCTGACCGCGCAGAATGTCACGGCCGTGGTCCGTGCCTTCCAGGGTGTCGTCGCCCGAGGTGCCGATGCGTGGGGGCAGGGCTGCCAGGGCCAGAATGTCCTGTCCGGTGAGCGTGCTGCCATCGGCAAACTGAAGCCGGGCAAGCCCGATGGCGCTCACGTTTTCCAGCGTGATGGCATCCTCGGTGCCCCAGCTCAGCGTGACCTGCTCCGTCATGGAGTCTGGAGGGGTTGGCACACGCGGGCCGACCGTCAATTTGTCTTTGTCGATGCCCGTGCCCAGGATCAACATGTCGCTGTTGTTCAGGCGGAGGGTGTCTTTGCCGTCTCCAAGGTTGAAGTACACCGTATCAGCGCTGGCCGGGTTGTTGCTGTACTGGTCTGCGACGATGCGGTCATCGCCTGTGCCGCCTTTGAAAATGGTGGTGGGGTTGCTGCCGCCCGTCAGGGTGTCGTTGCCAGCCCCACCCTCCAGAGTGTCGTTGCCGCCGAGAGCGGTGATGAGATCATGGCCATCCAGGCCGCTGAGAAGGTCAGCCGCATCCCACCACCCCAGGATGGTGTCGTCGCCTGTCGTGCCCTGGTGGGTCTTGGCGAGAGCTGTTCGCTTGATCTCCAGTCCTGACATGCTGCTGCCATCTGCAAACTTCAGTTGCAGGCCATCCCATTGGCCTGCATCCAGCAATTTCAGGGACTCGCCAGAGTCCCAGCTCAGGGTGATGCTGCCGTGATCCACCGCGCTCAGGGTGTCACGAAGTCGGGCTCCGATGAGCATGGCGCTCTTTGTCAGCCCCGAGCCCAATTGAATGGTGTCATACGTGTCGGCACGCACAGTGTCCTGGCCATCGCCCATACCAAAGAGGATGGCGTCCCGGTCATCACCGTAGGTGATAGTGCCTGACATCATCTCCTCGAGAGAGGGGGTGTACACACTTTCCAGCAGATCGTTGCCCTGGCCTCCGGTGAGAACATCGTTCCCGGAGTTGCCGATGAGTGTGTCGTTGCCTGAACCTCCATCCAGGGTGTCATTGCCCCGGAGGCCAGCCAACTGGTCATTGCCAGCCAGACCGTGCAGGATGTCATGGCTGTCATTCCAACCTGTCAGCGTGTCGTCACCCGATGTGCCGGTGAGTGGCTGCAGGGCGGCCAGGTCCAGGATGTTCTGCCCGGTGAGGGTGCTGCCGTCGGCAAACTGGACCCGGGCACTGCCGATGTAGTTCACTTTTTCCAGCGTGATGGCATCACCAGTGCCCCAGCTCAATGTGATCTGATCCGACCCGGCGTTTTGGGTCGACACACGAGGGCTGACCATCAACTGGTTTCTGTCGATGCCCGGGCCCAGGATCAAACTGTCGTAGTTGTCCAGTTTGACGGTGTCCTTGCCGTCACCGATATTGAAGTGCACGGTATCGGCACTGGCCGGATTGTTGCTGTCGTCGACGGCATCGATGCTGTCATCGCCTGTACCGCCTTTGAAAACGGTGGAGAGATATAACTGCCCCTTCAGGGTGTCGTTGCCAGCGCCACCATCCAGTGTGTCGTTATCGCCGACAGCGGTGATGAGATCATTGCCAGCCAGGCCGCTGATAAGTTCGGCCACATCCCGCCAACCCAGGAGGGTGTCGTCGCCTGTCGTGCCCTGGGGGGTCTTGGCGAGAGCTACCTGCTTGATCTCCAGTCCTGACATGCTGCTGCCATCTGCAAACTTCAGTTGCAGGCCATCCCATTGGCCTGCATCCAGCAATTTCAGGGACTCGCCAGAGTCCCAGCTCAGGGTGATGCTGCCGTTATCCGTCGCGCTCAGGGTGTCACGAAGTCGGGCTCCGATGAGCATGCCATTTTTTGTCAGCCCCGCCCCCAATTGAATGGTGTCGAGTGAGTCGGCACGCACGTTGTCTTTGCCATCACCCGAGCCAAAGATGATGGTGTCTTGGTCCAGCGAGAGGTAAGCGTCGCTGGGTGCGCTCTCCACCAGATCGTTGCCCTGGCCACCTGTGAACATATCGTTGCCACGGCCGCCATTGAGTGTGTCGTTGCCTGATCCCCCCTCCAGGGTGTCGTTGCCACCCAAGCCCAGCAACTGGTCATTGCCCGCCTGACCGCGCAGGATGTCATCGCTGTTGGACCAACCTTGTAGGGTGTCCGCACCTGTGGTGCCGATGGGCGGGTGCAGGGCAGCCGCCAGGTTCAAGATGTCACCTCCGGTGAGGGCGCTGCCGTCGGCAAACTGGATTTGAATACCGCCGATGTTGTTCACGTTTTCCAGCGTGATGGCATCTGCTGTGCCCCAGCTCAGGGTGATTTGCTGCGACAAGGTGTCGGTGGGGGTTGCCAAACGGGGGCCGACCGTCAAATTGTTTTTCTCGATGCCTTCGCCCAGCATCAACGTGTCATTGCTGTTCAGTCGGACGGTGTCCTTGCCGTCACCGGCATTGAAGTGCACGGTGTCACTCGCCGTGCTGCTGCTGCCCAGGTCGGCGACGATGCTGTCGTTGCCGGTGCCACCTCTGAAATAGGTGGGACTATCACTTCCCCTCAGGGTGTCATTGCCCGCACCGCCATCCAGTGTGTCGTTCTGGCCGTGGGCTTTGATGGAATCATTGCCGTCCAGGCCGCTGAGAAGATCTGCAACATCCGACCAACCCAGGATGGTGTCGTCACCTGTCGTGCCCTGGAGGGTCTTAGCGAGGGCCGCCTGCTTGATCTCCAGGCCTGACATGCTGCTGCCGTCTGCAAACTGCAGCTGCAATCCATCCCATTGGCCTGCTTTCTGCAGTGTCAGGGACTCGCCAGAGCCCCAACTCAGGGTGATGCTGCCGGTATCCGACGTGCTCAGGGTGTCGCGAAGGCGGGCTCCAATGTGCATGGTGCTTTTTGTCAGCCCTGCACCCAATTGAATGGTGTCATGCGTATCGGCGCGCATGGTATCCAGGCCATCTCCTGCATCAAAAATGATGGTGTCCTGGTCCAAGACGCCGGGAGCTGCGCTGGTCGCACTCTCCACCAGATCGTTGCCTTGTCCACCTGTGAGGACATCGTTGCCAAAGCCGCCGATGAGGGTGTCGTTGCCTGCCATGCCGCTGAGGGTGTCGCGTCCATCCTGGCCTGTGAGGACATCGTCTCCGCTGCTGCCGGTCATCACCTGCGTGGACAGTGTCTGCATGAGCTGCAGGGCATCCCATTGGGTGCCATCGGCAAACTGGATCAGGTCGATGCCGATCGACTTCTGTGCATCTGACGCAGTGCGCACATTGAACAAGAGGGTGTCCGTGCTGCCCGCCACGCTGAGCAGCATGTGGGTGTCATCGACCTTGGTGGCTTGGACGGATGATGCCGCGATATCCGCGCCAAACTGGATGATGTCTGCGGGGTCGTTGCTGGAGTAATAAAGGACAGCGTCGTTCTCGTCTTCACGAATGGTGTCGTTGCCAAACCCCGCGCTGAACTGGTAGGTGTCCCCGCCGCTGGGATAGAGGGTGTACGTTCCACCACCGTAGCGCGGATCCCTCATGACATATTCGCCGTAGCTGCTGCCTACCAGCAGATCATTGCCTGAGCCACCGATGATGGTGTCGGCACCCTGGTTTCCATTGATGGTGTCGGCACCATCGGTGCCCAGGATCAGATCTGCACCATTTGTGCCATAGAGGGTTGTGCTCACATTGACTCCCATGTCATGAGTTATGAATAGCGTGTACTGGACGCTTGAGTGATTATTTCCGCACTTGTGTGACGAGCTTGTCCGGGTTGTCCCGAGAAATGAAAAACCGCCCAGATCGGGCGGTTTGAAAGACAAAAAGAGTTGATCGTGATCAGGGTGCCACGGCAGGTGCGGGCGATTCTGGAGCCGCGCTGGTGGCTGGTGCATCGTTCGACCGGCTGAACAGGCTGCCCAGTCCTTGGATCAACGCGCCGGCAGCTGCGGCCTTGCCAGCATCGCCAGCGAGGCCAGGCGCGTAGTAGTTGCCGCGACCGGCCAGACCCTGGGTCAGCGCATTCTGGACGGCCTGCTGGGCGATGGGGTTGACGGTGCCCGCCGTCACGCCGGGCGCACCCGCCACCGGAGCGGCGTTGTAGCCCAGACGACGCGAGGCGATGGACTGGCGCACCTGCATGTCGATCACCGGCGCCAGGGTGGCGCGTTGGTTCGCGGGCACCGAGGCCAGGCTTTGCATCATCAGCGACTGGTATTCCGGGTCCCCCGTGGGGATGGCCGCGGCCGTCGCTGCGATGGCGTTGGTCTGGGCGGGGGTGAGCGTGGCAACCGGCGCGGCGGCGGGGGCCACAGGCTGACCCGTGATGGCGGCTGCGGCCGCCTGAGCAGCGGCTTGTTGTGCCGCTTGCTGGCCTGCCTGCTGGGTCGCGGCGTTCAACACGCCCTGCAGAAAACCGCCGAACTGGGCCTGGGCGCTGCCTGCGACCACCAGCAGGGCGATGCCGAGCGATGCGGGGGCTATGTGCAGGCGGGCGGGGACGGACGAGGGGGGACGGCTCATGGTGGACTCCTGTATCGATATGTAAGGCGGAGCCCATGCTATCGACCCATTCCACGGAGATCTATAGGGGCCGAGCCCTTCCCCCTGCGAACTGGGAGGTCCACACGGGGCTGTGTCGCATGATCATGTGACACAGCCCTTGAAACCCATCACTCCTGATACTGACTCACCGGCACACACGAGCAGAACAGATTGCGGTCCCCATAGACGTTGTCCACACGGCCCACGGGCGACCAGTACTTCTGCTGGCGCAGGCTGGCCACCGGGTAGGCCGCCGTTTCGCGGCTGTAGGCGTGGGGCCACTCGGCCTTGAGCAGGCTGGCAGCCGTGTGTGGTGCGTTCTTGAGCGGGTTGTCGTCTTGCGGCCACTGGCCTTGTTCGACCTGGCGGATCTCTTCGCGGATGGCGATCATGGCGTCGCAGAAGCGGTCCAGCTCGGCTTGGGATTCGCTCTCGGTGGGCTCGACCATGAGCGTGCCCGCCACCGGGAAGCTCAGCGTGGGCGCATGGAAGCCATAGTCGATCAGGCGTTTGGCCACGTCTTCGGCGCCGACACCACTGGCGTCCTTGAGGGGGCGCAGATCCAGGATGCACTCGTGGGCCACGCCGCCACCCTTGATGGTGCTGCTGCCGCCGCTGAAATGGATGTCGTAGTGATCGGCCAGGCGGGTGGCCACGTAGTTGGCATTGAGGATGGCCACTTCAGTGGCGGCCTTCAGACCATCGGCGCCCATCATGCGGATGTACATCCAGCTGATGGGCAGCACGGCCGCGTTGCCCAGGGGCGCTGCCGACACGGCGCCGACCTGGCTGGGCGTGCCCAGCCCTGCCGAACGGTGGGCCGGCAGGAAGGGGACCAGATCCTCGACCACGCAGACGGGGCCGACACCGGGGCCGCCACCGCCGTGGGGGATGCAGAAGGTCTTGTGCAGGTTGAGGTGGCTGACATCGCCGCCAAACTGGCCCGGGGCGGCCAGGCCAACCAGGGCGTTCATGTTGGCGCCGTCCACGTAGACGCGGCCGCCGTGCTGGTGCACCAGGGCGCACAACTCGGTCACACGGGTTTCGAACACGCCGTAGGTGGACGGGTAGGTGATCATCACCGCGGCCAGGTTGGCGCTGTGGGCCTCGCACTTGGCACGCAGGTCATCAAGGTCGACATTGCCCTCGCTGTCGCACTTGGTGACGACCACGGTCATGCCGGTCATCTGGGCGCTGGCCGGGTTGGTGCCGTGGGCGCTCTCGGGGATCAGGCAGATGTTGCGGTGGCCCTCGCCACGCGACTCGTGGTAGGCCTTGATGATCAGCAGACCGGCGTATTCACCTTGCGACCCGGCATTGGGCTGCAGGCTGATGCCTGCATAGCCGGTGGCCTGTGACAGCCAGGCGCACAACTGCTCGTTGAGCAGGTCGTAGCCCTGAAGCTGATCGCGCGGGGCGAAGGGGTGGATGTGCGCGAACTCAGGCCAGGTGATGGGGATCATCTCGCTGGTGGCGTTGAGCTTCATGGTGCACGAGCCCAGCGGGATCATGGTGCGGTCCAGGGCCAGGTCCTTGTCGGACAGGGCACGCAGGTAGCGCAGCATCTCGGTTTCGCTGTGGTGGGTGTTGAACACCGGGTGGGTCAGGAAGGCGCTGCTGCGGCGCAGGGCGGCGGGCAGGCCCAGGGCCACGCCACCTTCGAACGCGGCGAAGGAGGGCAGGGCTTTGGTACCGCCAAACAGCGTCCACAGGTCGATGATGTCGTCTCGGGTGCTGGTTTCGTCCAGCGAGATGCTCAGGGTGTCGGCGCTGGCAATGCGCAGGTTGATGCCCTTGGCCACGGCCGCGGCCACGATGGCATCGCGGTCATCGCACTGCACCTGCAAGGTGTCGAAGTAAGTCGAATGAATCAGTGTACGGCCCAAGGCCTTGAGGCCTTCGGCCAGGATGGCGGTGTAGGCGGCCACGCGCTGGGCGATGCGGGTCAGGCCCGAGGGCCCGTGGTAGACCGCGTACATGCTGGCGATGACGGCCGGCAGCACCTGAGCGGTACAGATGTTGGAGGTGGCCTTTTCTCGGCGGATGTGCTGCTCGCGAGTCTGCAGGGCCAGTCGGTAGGCAGGGTTGCCATGGCTGTCCACGCTGACGCCCACCAGCCGGCCCGGCATGGAGCGCTTGAACTCGTCCTTGGTGGCCAGGTAGGCGGCGTGCGGGCCGCCATTGCCCATGGGCATGCCAAAGCGCTGGGTGGTGCCCAGGGCGATGTCGGCACCCAGCTCGCCCGGGGGCGTGAGCAGGGTCAGGGCCAGCAGGTCGGCCGCTACGATGGCCAGGGCTCCCTTGGCGTGCAGGGCATCGATCAGGGGGCGCAGATCACGCACCTGGCCATTGACCCCGGGGTACTGCATCAAGGCGGCAAAGCAGTCGTGGGCGGTCAGGTGCTCGGCCAGTTGGGCGGCGTGGACCACGTCGACGGTGATGCCCAGCGGCAAGGCGCGCGTCTGGATCACTTCGAGGGTCTGGGGGAAGACATCGTGGCAGACCACGAAGCGGGTGGACTTGGACTTGCCGGCACGGGCGGCCAGGGTCATGGCCTCGGCGGCGGCGGTGGCCTCGTCCAGCATGGAGGCATTGGCCATGGCCAGACCGGTCAGGTCGGTCACCATGGTCTGGAAGTTGACCAGGGCCTCCATGCGGCCTTGCGAGATCTCGGCCTGGTAGGGCGTGTAGGCGGTGTACCAGGCCGGGTTCTCGAGGATGTTGCGCAGGATGACGCCGGGCGTGTGCGTGCCGTAGTAGCCTTGGCCGATGAAGTTGCGCATCACCTTGTTCTGCTGCGCAATGGATTTCAGTTCGGCCAGTGCCTGGGCTTCGGTCAGCGGGGCGGGCAGATCCATGGGCCGGGCGCGATGGATGCTGGCAGGGACGATGCCGTCCATCAGAGCCTGACGCGAGGCCACACCGATCACGCTGAGCATGTGGGCCTGCTCCTGCTCCCAGGGGCCGAGGTGGCGAGCCTGGAACTCGGTGGCGTTTTCAAGTTCAGCGAGAGAGGGCAGGGCAGTGTTCAGCATGGCGGTGTGTCGGCGTCGGTCAGGTCAGTGGCGGGCTCAGGCGTTCTTGAGCAACTCGTCGTAGGCGGTCTTGTCCAGCAGCGCGTCGAGTTCGGCGGCGTTGGCCAGCTTGACCTTGAAGAACCAGCCTGCGCCGGTGGGGTCGCTGTTGGCCAGGGACGGATCGTCACGCAGGGCTTCATTGACTTCGGTGATCTCGCCGGTCACGGGCATGTAGACATCGGCGGCGGCCTTGACGGACTCGACCACGCCGGCCACATCCTTGGGCTTGAAAGTGGCGCCCACGGCGGGCAGGTCCACATAGACCACGTCGCCCAGGGCATCTTGTGCGTGGTGGGTGATGCCGACGGTGGCGGTGCCGTCAGCGTCGATTTGCAGCCATTCGTGGTCGGGCGTGTACTTGATGGTCATGAGACGTCCTAAAAAAATGAAAATGTGGTGGATGCCGAACGGGCGTGAGTATCTCAGCCCAGGGACATATTTTTTGTTTCAGCCGCGGTATCAGCCGCGGTAGTAGCGGTTGGGCACGAAAGGCAGGGGGGCCACGGTCATGGCCACACGCTTGTCGCGCACCAGGGCAAACACCTCGGTGCCCAGGGCCGATTGGGCCGTGGGCAGGTAGGCCAGGGCGATGGGTTGACCCAGGCTGGGGCTGGGCGAACCACTGGTGACCACACCGATCTCGGTGCCATCGGCCGACACGACTTTGGCGCCTTCGCGCACGGGCATGCGCTCGGTGCTGATCAGACCCACGCGCTTGCGGGCCGCGCCGTTCGCCAGTTGGGCGTCGATCACGCTGGCACCCGGGTAGCCACCGGCGCGCTCGCCACCGGCGCGGCGCACCTTCTGGATGGCCCAGGTGATGCTGCCTTCCACCGGGGTGGTGGTGGTGTCGATGTCATGGCCATACAGGCACAGGCCGGCCTCCAGGCGCAGGGTGTCACGCGCACCCAGGCCGATGGGCTTGACCTCGGGTTGCGCCAGCAGGGCGCGGGCCAGTTGCACGGCCTTGTCCGCCGGGACGGAGATCTCGAAGCCGTCTTCGCCGGTGTAGCCCGAGCGGGTCAGGAAGCAGTCGATGCCATCGAGCACGAAGTGGCCGCCCGTCATGAAGGTGAGCTTCTGTACATCGGCATTCAGGCGGGCCAGCGCAGTCACGGCCTGGGGGCCTTGCAGGGCCAGCAGCGCCTGCTCCGGCAGGGGCTGCACCGTGCACAGGTGGCCGATGTGCTGCTGCATGTGGGCGATGTCCTGGGCCTTGCAGGCGGCGTTGACCACCACGAAGAGGTCGTCGGCGCGGCGCGTGACCATCAGGTCGTCAAGGATGCCGCCTTCACTGTTGGTGAACAGGGCATAGCGCTGCTTGAAGGCGGGCAGACCGACGATGTCGACGGGCACCAGGGTCTCCAGCGCGGCATCGGCGCCAGAGCCCTTGAGCAGGACCTGACCCATGTGCGAGACATCGAACAGGCCGGCGGCCGTGCGGGTGTGCTTGTGCTCGTTCAAGATGCCGGTGGCGTACTGCACGGGCATGTCGTAGCCGCCAAAGGGCACCATCTTGGCGCCCAGTTCGATGTGCAGGGCGTGCAGCGGGGTGGTCAGCAGCGGGGCATTGTGATCAGCGGACATGGCTAAAGGCTGGCCGCCAGGCCAGGCAGGAGGGCAATCGACGTGTTCGATCCAGCAGCGCCGATCTGGTCGATCTGCGCCCTGGTGCTGCCCTCGCTGTCCGCTTTACCTGAGAGATTGACCCATCGCGCAGACCTGGTCCACGCGTTACGGGCTTGCCCCTTCGGTGGGCAGGCTCACCATCGTGCTGGTGAAAGCACCTTGGTCACCCACCTCTCTCCAGTGAGGATCACGGTTGTCAAACAACCGTGTCTGCCAGTCCTTTTGCCTGAGCGTTCGGGCCTCTCACTACCTTCTGAGGGGCCCTGCGCCTTCGGCGACCGGGCGACCGTTGGATGCCGTGGCATCGTTCGGGGCCGGTTCTCTCCTGGCTGGGCGCGATTGTAGCGCCCAGGCTCCGGGTTTCCAAGGGGGCCCCTGGATCGAGGGGCCCCGAGCCGGTCTTATTTCATCAACAGATTGGGCAGCCACAGGGACAGAGGCGGCCAGTAGGTGACCAGCACCAGGAAGCCCAGCATGGTCAGCAGCCAGGGCCACACGGCCACGGTCAGCTCGGTGATGCCCATCTTGGTGATGCCCGAAGCCACGTAGAGGTTCAGGCCCACGGGCGGATGGCACATGCCCACTTCCATGTTGACCACGATGAGGATGCCGAAGTGCACCGGATCGATCCCCAGCTTGACGGCCACCGGGAACAAGATGGGCGCCATGATCAGCACGATCGAGGAGGGCTCCATGAAGTTGCCGGCCACCAGCAGCAGGATGTTGACCACCAGCAGGAAGGCGATCGGGCCCAGGCCCATGCCGATCAGCCAGTCGGCCAGTTGCTGCGGGATGTTCTCATTGGCCAGAACGAAGCTGAACAGCACCGCGTTGGTGATGATGTAGAGCAGCATCGCGCTCATGTTGGCCGAGTTCAGCAGCACGCGGGGCACGTCCTTGAGGCCCATGTCCTTGTAGACGAACACGGCGATGAAGAAGGCATAGACCGCGCTCATGGCGGCAGCCTCTGTAGGCGTGAACAGGCCGGTGTAGATGCCGCCCATCACGATCACGATCAGCAGCAGGCCCCAGATCGATTCACGCAAGGCCTTGAAACGCTCGGCGGTGGTGGCCTTGGGCAAGCGCGGGTAGTTGAACTTGCGGGCGCGCCACCAGGCCGTCAGGCCCAGCAGGAAGGCCAGCAGCAGCCCGGGGATCACACCGGCCATGAACAGGGCGCCCACGGAGGTGTTGGTCGAGACCGAGTACATGACCATCACGATGGACGGCGGGATCAGGATACCCAGGGCGCCGGAGGTGGTGATGATCCCCGCCCCGAACTTGTTGGGGAAACCCGCTTTGACCATGGCCGGCAGCAAGATCGAGCCGATGGCCACCACCGTAGCGGGCGAGGAGCCCGACACCGCCGCGAACAGGGCACAGGCCAGCACACCCGCCAGACCCAGGCCACCGTGGTGGTGTCCGACCATGCTGGTGGCGAAGTTGATCATGCGCTTGGCCACCCCGCCATGGGTCAGGAAGTTCCCCGCCAGGATGAAGAAGGGGATGGCCATGATCTCGAACTTCTCGATGCCGGTGAACAGCTTGAGCGCTACCGACTCGACAGGCACCTCAGTGAAGCCGAAGATGAAGGTCAGGACCGTGAGGCCCAGGGAGATGGAGATGGGCATGCCCGTGAGCATGAGGACCAGCAGCAGTCCAAAGATGATGATTCCGCTCATGGTGTGCTCCTCAGGCCTTGGACTGTTCGATCTCGTCTTCCAGGCCATCGACATGGCCATGGTCGTGGTGCGGCAATTCGCCTGTGCGGGCAAAGTGCCAGGCCACCTGCAGGAAGCGGAAGCACATCAGGGACGAACCCAGCGGGATGGCGCAGTAGATGATCCAGGTGGGCCATTCCAGGTCAGGCGTGGTGGGGCCTTCGATCAGGTCGGTCATGTCCAATCCCAAGGCGCTGTGGAAGGCATAGTTGGCGCCGTTGTGCCAGACAAAGCCTGCGCCCATGGTGGCAATGGCGCCCGTGAACAGCGCCCCCGCCAGCAGGCCAAAGAGCACGAACTTGCGGCGGTGCGGTTCCGACAACTGGTTGATCAGCACATCCACACCCACGTGGATGCCGGTACGCACGCCATAGGCGGCCCCGAATTTGGCCATCCACACGAACAGGTAGATGGTGGCCTCCTGGGCCCAGGCCAGGTCGACCGTCAACAACCAGTCCTGCAGGGGGCTGCTCACCCCCACCAGGTAGCGGTGCACAACGGACACAAAAATGATGAGGGTGGCGGCGCCCATGAAGGACGCAATCAGCCATTCTTCGAGATGATCAAGCCACTTCATGGTGTGCTCTCCTGAAAAAAGCCCACGTGGGACGTGGGCTTGGGCAGTGTTCTTTGCGGTGGCTTACAGCTTGGATGGATCGAAGCCGGTGACCTGATAGATCTCCTGGATCGTCTCGGTGCCGATGCGCGAAGCCATCTGCTTGTGCACGCCAATGGTGGCCTTCTTGAGGAGGAAGCGCTCGGCCGGGCTCAAGGTGTAGACCGTCGTCTTTCCGGTCGCCTTGACGGCGGCCAGGGCGTTCTGGTTGTCCTGGAAGGCCACGTCATTGGCCACCTTGGTGGATTCGGCCATGGCCTTGTTCAGCGCGGCACGGACATCGGCGGGCAGGCCGTCCCAGAACTTCTTGTTGACCACCACTGCATAGCCCAGGTAGCCGTGGTTGGTGACGCTGACGTGCTTTTGCACCTCATGCATCTTCTGGGTGTAGAGGTTGGAGGGGGGGTTCTCGGTGCCGTCCACCACGCCAGTCTGCAGGGCCTGGTAGGTTTCAGAGAATGCCAGCACCTGGGGCAGGGCGCCCAGGGCGCGCATTTGTGCGTCCAGCACCTTGGAGGACTGGATGCGCATCTTGGTGCCCTTGTAGTCCTCGACGTACTTCAGGGGTTTGTTGGCCGACATCACCTTGAAGCCGTTGTCCCAGTAAGACAGGCCGGTGATGCCGCGCGACTCCAGCTTCTTGAGCAGCTTCTGGCCGACGGGGCCCAGCGTGATCTTGTGCAGGTCGTTGTAGTCGTCAAAGATGAAGGGCAGATCGAAGACCTCGAATTCCTTGACACCCAACGGGGCGAACTTCGACAGCGAAGGCGCCAGCATCTGGACCGAGCCCAGTTGCAGCGCTTCCATCTCTTCTTTGTCCTTGTAGAGCTGGCTGTTGGGGTAGACCTCGACCTTGACCTTGCCCTTGGTGAGTTCGGCCGCACGCTTGGCGAAGAAGGCGGCGGCTTTGCCCTTGGGGGTGTCCACGGCCACCACGTGGCTGAACTTGATCACGATGGGCGACTGGGCGAAGGCGGCAGGGGTCACCGCCAGTGCGGCGCCCAGAGCCAGCAGAGTGCGACGGACGATGGAGGTGCTCAGCGGTGTGTTCATGGTCGGAAGTCTCCGGTTGATCGGTAGCGTGATTGTTGGCGCTCGCCCATTCGCCGGAAATTGTGGAGATCCACATTCCTGCCACAGGCGCATGCCGTGATCGTGGTCAGCCTCTACACTTTGTGTCCATGAGGCAGCCGCTCACCGCACCCCCCAGGCCACGACTGGCCTTGCCGCCACAGCCGCGGCTCAAATTGCTGGGCTGGCGTCTGGGGGGGCTGCCCAGCCTGTGGGCCTGGCCGCTCATGCTGTCGCTGGTGTTTGTGGTGGGCGTGATGGTCTGGATGGCCAAATCAGCACGCGACGACGCAGAGGCCAAGCGCGCCGAGATGATTTCAGATGCCTTGTCGCTGGAGGCTCAGATCGCGAACTGGCTGGACGGGGAAGCCGTTCGCCTCAAGGCGCTGGGCGACGTCATGGCGGCCGAAGGCATGCGCCCGGAGTCCTTTGCCCGCCATGCCCTGGTGCTCGATGGTGTGCGCCGCTTCTGGGTCAATGTGACCTGGCTGGATGCCAGTGGCCGCATCGTTGCCCAGGTGCCCGATGATCAGGTGCCGCCCAACGATCCCTTGCGGACGTCGGGCACTGACCGTGGCCTGGCGGGTCACCTGATGGTGACCCTGCGCAACGGAGGCACGCTGGTGGCGCGCTATTCATCGGCCAATTTGCTGCGTCAGCGTGTGCCCTGGTGGCTGGCCAGCAAGTACGACATCCGGCTGGTGGATGTCTCCGATGACGTCATTGCGGCCACGGTCGACGGTGAGCGGCGGGAAGACCAACTCTGGTATCGCAAGGCCATGGGGCCGTCCCTGCCTCAGGCCTGGCTGGAGCTGTCCTCCAGAGAGCGTCTGACGCCCTGGTGGCAGACCTTGCCCATGGCCTTGATGGCAGGCTTTGTGCTGCTGGTGGGGGCGGCGTCATGGATGCTGCGGCGCCAGATGTTGGGGGTGGCTCGTGCCGAGGAGGCCTGGCGCACCGAAGCGGCCTGGCGCAGCGCCATGGAAGATTCCTTGTCGGTCGGGATCCGTGCCCGAGATCTCGATGGGCGTCTGGTCTACGTCAACCGCACCATGGCCGACATGGTGGGCTATACCACGGAGGAGCTGGAGGGTGCCATGCCGCCCATGCCGTACTGGCCCCGGGGCGAACTGGATCAGGCCATGGAGCGTCACCTGCGCAACATGGCCGGACGGGCGCCCAGTGAGGGTTACGAGTCCCGCTGGCAGCACCGTGACGGTCATCTGGTGGATGTGATGGTGTTCGAAGCCCCCCTGGTGGATGCCCAGGGTCGACAGATCGGCTGGATGGCTTCGATCCTCAACATCACCGAGCGCAAGCGCCTGGAAGACTGGGAGCGTCGGCAGGCCGAAACCATGGCCCATCATTCACGCCTGACCATGCTGGGCGAGGTGGCGTCCACCCTGGCCCATGAACTCAATCAGCCCTTGTCGGCCATCACGTCCTACAACGCGGGTGTGCTCAATGCCTTGAGGCGGACGGGGGCCACGGACACGACCGTGCTCACGGCCCTGGAGCGCATGGGGGAGCAAGCGGCCCACGCAGGCCGCATTGTCCGACGCATCCGGGACTTCCTGACGCGCCGTGAGCCCCAGCGTGAGGCCTGTGATATCAACCAGGTGGTGGAATCGGCCACAGGCCTGCTCAAGCGCGAGATCGCCCGGCACGCGATCACCGTCACGATGCGTCTGGACAAGACCTTGCCCCGGGTCATGGCCGATCCCATCTTGATCGAGCAGGTGGCGGCCAACCTGGTGCGCAATGCCTGTGATGCGGTGGCCTCGCAAGAGGGGGAGCGTCGCATCGAGGTGCACACGGCGCTGGGCGCGGGCGGGCATTTTGTCAAGGTGAGTGTGACGGACAACGGCCCAGGCCTGGGGGGGCGCAGCATCGAGACGCTGTGCGCACCTTTCTATTCGACCAAGTCCGAGGGCATGGGCATGGGGCTGGCCATCTGCCGATCCATCATCGAATTGCACTACGGCGGCCTGGATGCCGAAGACGTGCCCAGTGGCGGAGCCTGTCTGTCGTTCACGGTGCCCTGCACCGGCGCAGATGATCACCTGGACCACCCAGAAGAGGAGGACGTTCCATGAGTTCACACACCGATGACATCGTGTACCTGGTGGATGACGAGGCTGTGGTGCGCGACGCCTTGGCCTTTCTGCTGGGCTCTCGTGGTTTGCTGGTCTACAGCTTTGCCAGTGGGCCGGCCTTGCTGGCGCATCTGGTGCAGGCTGTGCGGCCGGTCCGGGGCGTGTTTCTGGTGGACGTCCGCATGGAGCCCATGTCCGGCCTGCTGCTGCACGAGGAACTGCTGGCCCAGGGTATCCGCAATCCGCTGCTGTTTCTGAGTGGTCACGGTGACATTCCCATGGTGGTCGAATCCCTCAAGAAAGGGGCCTTCGACTTTCTGGAAAAGCCTTACAGCGACAACACACTGGTCGATCGCATCGAGCAGGCGCTGGCTGTCGAGCGCGCGATGCTGGTCGATGACGCTCGGCATGCCGAAAAAGGCGCCCGTCTGGCCAGCCTGAGCGATCGTGAACGCGAGGTCATGGGCCGAGTCGCGGCCGGCAAGCTCAACAAGGTCATTGCCGATGAATTGCACATCGCGGTACGAACGGTGGAGGTGCATCGCGCGAGGGTGTTTTCCAAGCTGGGTGTGCGTTCGGCCGCGGAGTTGGCCACCTGGTTGGCCGGTGCCTGATGCAAGGACTTGACGAGCCTGCGACAATAGAAGTCTTACCCGATTGTCTGTCCGAATGAATCAGTCCACCGATCCAGCCGTGTCCCCGCAGGAGTCGACGACGTCTGTCGAATTGCTGGCCGAGGCTCGCCTGCCGACGCCCGAGGGCACTTTCACGATGAAGCTCTTCAAAGAGCATCCTTCCGGGGTGGAGCATGTGGCCCTGGTCATGGGTGAGCTCACCGGGCCTGTGCTTTTGCGCGTGCACAGCGAGTGCATGACGGGTGATCTCTTCGGTTCGCTGCGCTGCGACTGCGGCCCTCAACTGCATTTCGCGCTCAAGCAGATCGGTCTGGCCGCTCAAGGGGTGGTGCTGTACCTGCGCCAGGAGGGGCGTGGCATCGGCCTGGCCAACAAGCTGCGTGCTTACGCCTTGCAGGATGAGGGCCTGGACACCGTGGAGGCCAATCTCCGGCTGGGCTTTGCGGCCGATCTGCGGCGCTTTGACGTGGCGGCCCACATGCTCAACGCCCTGGGTGTCAGCCAGGTCCGCTTGATGACGAACAACCCCCGCAAGGTCAGCACCTTGCAGGATGCTGGCGTGAATGTGGTCGAACGAGTGCCCGTGCGGATCGAGCCACAGTCGGAAAACGAGCACTACCTGGCCACCAAGGCACTCAAGCTGGGCCACCACATCGACTGGCTGCCTGCTTCCGAATCGCCTTGAAGCGGCCTGGATGGCCGACCTTCCGTCCGCTGGATGTGGGCGGGTGCAGGGGGGTCAGTGCTTGCGGCCCAGGAGCTTCTGGCCAAAGGTGACCACCGCCAGTACCACGGCGCCTGCGATGATGCCGCCGATGGTGTCCACCAGCGTGGGCGTGACGGCTTGCAGCACCGGGCCCACGGCAGCCACGGTGCCGGCCGCTTCAGACCAGTGATGCACGACATCGTGTGCACCCGGAGTGCCGTGGGTCAGGATGCCTCCTCCCACCATGAACATGGCCACCGTGCCCACCACGGACAGCGTCTTCATCAAGTAAGGCGCGCCAGACAGCATGGCCCTGCCCAGACCCCGCACCAGTGCGCCCGCTCCCTGGCGCTGACTCAGGTACAGGCCGCCGTCGTCGAGCTTGACGATGCCCGCCACCAGGCCATAGACGCCGATGGTCATGACGATGGAGATGCCGCTGAGCACGGTGAGCTGTTGCATGAAGGGCGCTGCCGCCACGGTTCCCAGGGTGATGGCAATGATCTCCGCCGACAGGATGAAGTCTGTCCGGATGGCACCTTTGACCTTGTCCTTTTCGAATGCCAGGATGTCGATCGCCGGGTCGCTGACCGCCTTGACCAGTTCGGCGTGATGGGCCTGGTCCTCTTGCGGACTGTGGAGGAACTTGTGCGCCAGCTTCTCGAAGCCTTCAAAACACAAATAGGCGCCGCCCACCATCAGCAAGGGAGTGACCAGCCAGGGCGCCCAGGCGCTGATGGCCAGTGCAGCGGGCACCAGGATGGCCTTGTTCTTCATGGAGCCCACGGCGACGGCCCAGACCACGGGCAGCTCGCGGTCCGCGTTGATGCCAGTGACTTGCTGGGCATTGAGCGCCAGGTCGTCTCCCAGCACGCCGGCCGTTTTCTTGGCGGCCACTTTGGTCATGACAGAGACGTCATCGAGCACGGTAGCGATGTCGTCAAGCAAGGCGAGGAGGCTGCTGGCCACGGGGAAGATCCTTGAAGTGTGGAATGGTCGGCCAGCAATGTACCGTCAGTTGCAGGCATTGCGGTGCGGCGATGCGCATTTTCCCGGACAATCACGCCCATGACGATCGAACAGACCCCCACATCCGCCCCCGCAAGCGGTCCCGCCCCCAAAATCGGATTTGTCAGCCTGGGCTGCCCCAAGGCCTTGACAGATTCCGAGCTCATCCTCACGCAACTGCGGGCTGAGGGCTATGAGACCAGCAAGACCTTCAACGGTGCCGATCTGGTGATCGTCAACACCTGCGGCTTCATTGACGATGCCGTTAAGGAAAGCCTGGACACCATCGGCGAGGCCCTGGCCGAGAATGGCAAGGTCATCGTGACCGGCTGCCTGGGCGCCAAGACAGGCCAGGACGGCGGCAATCTGATCCGGGGTGTGCACCCCAAGGTGCTGGCCGTGACCGGCCCCCACGCCACGCAGGAGGTGATGGACGCCGTGCACATCCACGTGCCCAAGCCGCATGACCCCTTTGTGGACCTGGTCCCCGAGGCGCGCGGCGTGGCCGGCATCAAGCTCACTCCGCGGCACTACGCCTATCTCAAGATCAGCGAGGGTTGCAACCATCGCTGCAGCTTCTGCATCATCCCCAGCATGCGTGGTGACCTGGTCTCGCGCTCCATCGGTGAGGTGCTGACCGAGGCTCGGGCCCTGTTCGAGTCGGGTGTCAAGGAGCTGCTGGTCATCAGCCAGGACACCAGCGCCTATGGCGTGGACGTCAAGTACCGCACCGGCTTCTGGGATGGCAAACCCGTCAAGACCAAGATGTTCGACCTGGTCGAACAACTCGGTGCGATGGCCCGTGAGCATGGCGCCTGGGTGCGCTTGCACTATGTCTACCCCTATCCCCATGTGGACGAGATCGTGCCTCTGATGGCGCAAGGCCTGATCCTGCCTTATCTGGACGTGCCCTTCCAGCATGCCCACCCGGACATGCTCAAGCGCATGAAGCGTCCCGCCAATGGCGAAAAGAATCTCGAGCGCCTGCTCAAGTGGCGCGAGATGTGCCCGGAGATCGTGGTGCGCAGCACCTTCATCGCCGGCTTCCCCGGCGAGACGCAGGAAGAGTTCGACTATCTGCTGGACTTTCTGCGCGAGGCGCGGATCGACCGCGCGGGCTGCTTTGCCTACTCCCCCATCGAGGGCGCACCAGCCAACGACCTGCCTGGCGCCTTGCCCGACGAGGTCCGAGAGGAGCGCCGCGCGCAGTTCATGGCCGTGGCCGAGCAGGTGTCGATCGCCAAGCTGCAATCCCGTGTCGGGGCCACCATGCAGGTGCTGATCGACAGCGCGCCGGCCCTGGGCCGCAAGGGCGGGGTGGGGCGCAGCTACGCCGATGCCCCCGAGATCGATGGCACCGTGCGCCTGCTGCCTCCCCAGAAAGCCTCCAAAACCCTCAAGGTGGGCGAGTTCACCAAGGCCAAGATCGTGGCGGCTGAAGGCCATGATCTGATCGGCATGCCGATCTGATCGACGCCGGACCTTGTCATGCCCAGCAGCACCGACCTGATCCATCACCCTTACCGCGCACCCGGGGGGTTCGACTCGGTGGTGCCTGGCATCCACAAGGCCTCGACGGTCATCTTCGAGAACACGCAGGCCCTTCGCTCACGCGAGTGGAAGGACAAGAGCGGCTACACCTACGGCCTGCACGGCACGCCCAGCACCTTCATCCTCGAAGAGCGCTTGGCGACGCTGGAGGGCGGTCTGCAGACCCTGCTGGCCCCCTCGGGCCTGTCGGCCATTGCGCTGGTGGACATGGCCTTGCTCCGGCAGGGGGACGAGGTTCTGATCCCGGACAATGCCTATGGGCCCGGCAAGGACTTCGCGCGGGGTGAGCTGGCCCAGTGGGGCATCAGCCACCGCTTCTATGACCCCATGGATGCACAGTCGCTGGCCAGCATGATCGGCGAGCGCACGCGCCTGGTCTGGCTGGAGGCTGCTGGCTCGGTCACGCTGGAGTTTCCTGACCTGATCGGCTTGATGCAGGTCATCCGCCAGCATCCCGGGGTGGTGGCTGCGCTCGACAACACCTGGGGTGCGGGCCTGGCCTTTCATCCCTTTGCTTTCGGGCCGGCAGCAGCGCCGCTGGGGGTGGACGTGTCGGTGCATGCCCTGACCAAATACCCGTCTGGCGGGGGCGATGTCCTGATGGGCAGCGTGGTCACCCGTGATGCGGATCTGCATCATCGCCTGAAGATGACCCACATGCGCCTGGGCCTGGGTGTGGGTGGCAATGATGTCGAAGGCTTGCTGCGCGGTCTGCCCAGCCTGCCGCTGCGTTATGCCGCGCACGATGCCAGCACACGTGAGATTGCCGCCTGGCTGACCACACGCCCTGAAGTCTCTCAGGTTCTGCATCCCGCGCTGCCTGATTCCCCGGGGCATGCCCATTGGGCAGCGGTCTGCCAGGCTGCAGGGGGGCTGGTGTCGATGGTGTTCGATGGGCAACGCTACAGCGCCGCTCAGGTCGACGTCCTGGTGGATGCGCTGCAACTGTTTCGCATCGGCTATTCCTGGGGTGGTCCCATGAGCTTGGTGGTGCCTTATGAGCTCCAGGGCATGCGCCGCTTTGGCGCCATGGCCAGTCGGTCAGGCACGCTGGTGCGCCTGGCCATCGGCCTGGAGCGCACGGCGGATCTGATCGCCGATCTGGAGCGTGCCTTCACAGCCCTGGGGGCTTGACGACCTCAGGTGCCCGCGGCGTGCAGGGCATTGCCTGCGGCGATCGGATCACCGGTTTTCTCGAACGTGGCCACCCAGGTGCCGTAGCTGGGCATCTCGCGCTGCTTCCAGGGGTGGAAGCCCGGCTTGTAGTACGCGAAGTAGTAGCCCAGGGTGGGAATGAACAGTCCGCCGGGCTTGTAGAACCACCACAGCCCCCGTGCCCACAAGCCCATGCGCTGCATGAAGCTGAAGCCGTCGGCCTTGAACATGCGGTTCATCACGCTGGCCACCTTGAAGGGGAAGCCGAAGGTGATGATCAGCATGGGGATGTTGCGGCGCAGCCAGCCTGCCTTGGCCACCTTGACCAGCACATCGAAGGCCACCGCCTTGTGCTCGACCTCCTCGATGGCGTGCCAGGCATAGAGGGCCCGCACGCGGGGATCGCTGGCTTCCAGCAACTCGCGGCGCTCGAAAAAGCAGGTGCACATCATCGAGGTCAGGTGTTCCAGGGCCGCCGTGGCGGCCAGGCGCTGCGTGGGCGTCGAGATCTTGGGCGCGTCGACAAAGAACTCCTGCTCCAGCTCGGCCGTGATGGCATCGACATCGATGCCCTGGCGCTTGAGGCGCTCGTTGTACTGACGGTGCACCATGCTGTGCTGTGCCTCCTGGCGGATGAAGTCCTTCACCTCCTGGCGCAGCTTCGGATCGGTGATCTGGTCGCTGAACTCGCGCACGCTGGTGATGAAGAACTTTTCGCCAGGGGGGAACAAGGTCGACATGGCGTCAAAGAACCGGGTCTTGAAGGCGTCGCCGCCCATCCAGTACTTGGGGATGTCGCCTTCCAGGCCGAAGTCAAGGTGCTCGCGTGGGACGATGCTGGCGTGTGTATCGGTCATGGTCTTGGTCACTCGTTGATGGGATCAGGCAGAGGGATGGCTCTGGTGCTGCTCCTGGTGTTGTCGACGAAATTCGGACGGGGCCAGCCCCGTCCAGCGCCTGAAGGCGCGGGTGAAGCTGTGGCGATCGGAAAAACCCAGTTGCTCGCTCAAGGCCTCGATGTCCGTGGTGGGGCCGGCTTTCAGGGCCGTGATGGCCCGCTCATAACGGCATCGCGCCTGGATGTCTCCAAAAGGCTCGCCTTCCTCGCGCAGACGGCGCTGAAGGGTGCGCGGGTGCACGTTCAGGCGCTCGGCCAGACGCTCAATGCCTTGCCCCATCAGGTGGGGGTGCTGGCGAAACAGTTTTACCAGAGAAGCGACCATGCTGGAAGAGCCAGGCTCAGGCAGTTGCTGCTCGACTTGCTGCTGAGCTCGCCGATGCAGGTCGGGCACGGCGCCAGGCAAGGGCAGGTCGAGCAGCCGGCTCTGGAACACCACGATGTTGCGGGGCCGGTGGATGTGCACGGGCACACCGAAATGGGCTTCGCAGGCGGCGCGCTGCGGTCCGGGATCGTGCTGCACTTCGACATGCAGGACCAGGGCGGTGCTGCCTGTGGTCAGGCGCACGATCCTGGCCAGGGCCGCCAGGACGCTTTCTACAAAGTAGCCATGTACACGGACGTTGTCGCAGGGCAGGTCCACGTCGACGACCAGAGCGGCCTGAGGCCCCGAGGTCTCGATGTGGAAGTCATTGCTTGGCAAGGTGCGCGACACCCACTGCAGGGCTGGCAGGGCTTGACGCAAGGTCGGGGTGGTGGTGAGGAAAGTTTCGAGCGCTGGCAGGTGGTCAAAGGCGAACAACTGGCCCAGCACCAGTGGGAAGTAATGCGCCGGCGCAGCCTCGGAGACACATTTCTGCATCAGTTGCACCAGTGCTTCCCGGCGGATCTGAGGGACGCCGCCACGGTCCAGATCCATGCCCGACGCAGTGAACAGGGGGTTGATGTTGAACCGACAATGCGAGGCCGCACGCGCCCAGGAGGTGGCGGCGGGAAAGGACATCAGGTCATGGACGGACCCGGAGTGGCGCGTGTCGAGCATGGCGGCAACTCTAGGGGGCCTGATGCGACAGCACCAGACCAGAAGGCGACATCAAGGGGGTATTTTGCGACAGCTGCCGCGACCCGAAGGGCTCAGTCCTTGGGGCCGGAGGAGACCTTGTGCCGCATCAGGCGGCCCTTCTCTCGCTCCCACTCGCGCTCTTTGACTGTGTGGCGCTTGTCGTGCTCGGCCTTGCCCTTGGCCAGGGCCACGTCCACCTTGACCCGCCCGGCCTTGTAGTGCAAGTTCAATGGCACCAGGGTGTAGCCCTTCTGTTCGGTCTTGCCGATCAGGCGCCGGATCTCCTGGCGATGCATCAGCAATTTCTTGATGCGATCGGCGTCCGGGCTGACGTGGGTCGAAGCAGAACGCAGGGCATTGATGCGCAGCCCGATGAGAAAGAGTTCGCCGTTCTTGACGATCACATAGCCATCGGTCAGTTGCACCTGACCATCCCGGATGGCCTTGACTTCCCAGCCCTCCAGCACGATGCCCGCCTCGAATCTTTCTTCGATGTGATAGTTGAAAAGGGCTTTTCGGTTTTCTGCGATCGACATGAGAGGGCGTTGCGTCCTTAAAATACCGTCATTCTATGAAGCACGTCCACAAGTCTGTCCTGCTTTGGTACTCACCGCGTGAAATGTACGCCCTGGTGACCGCCGTGGAGGACTACCCCAAATTTCTTCCATGGTGTTCTCAGGCCGAGGTGCTGACGCGCCATGACGATGGCGTCACGGCTCGCCTGCACATCTCCTTTGCCGGGGTGCGTCAGGCCTTCACCACCCGTAATGTGCACGATGACGGGCGCTGTCTCACCATGAAACTGGTCGATGGCCCTTTCTCGAGCCTGGAGGGCACCTGGCGTTTCACGCCTTTGCAGACGCCCGCGCAGGCGCCCGCTGGCGAAGGGGTCGCCGCTCCCTCCGAGCCCACGGCCTGCAAGGTCGAGTTTTCGCTGGACTATGCCTTTTCCAGTCGCCCCCTGGAGCTGGTGGTCAGTCCCGTGTTCGACCGCATTGCCAATACCTTTGTCGACGCCTTTGTCAAACGCGCGGAGCAGGTCTATGGTGCCCGCTGATGACTGCGTGTGGGTCGAGGTGGTCTACAGCCCCGGTCCTCGGCAGGTGTCTCGCACCGTCTTGAGTCTGCCGGCCGGGGCCACGGTCGCCCAGGCCGTGCAGGCCAGTGCGCTGGTGGAGGGTGTTCTGCCACAGGGGTGGCATGTCGGGGTGTGGGGCCGCAAGGCGCCGCCCGATACCGTTGTGCGCCACGGCGATCGTGTCGAGATCTATCGCGCCTTGAAGGTCGACCCCAAGGAGGCTCGTCGTGTGCGCTATCGCGCGCATGGCGAAAAACTACCCAAAGGCATCCACCGGTCCCCGAAAACGGCATGACCGCCTGATCTCAGGCCGCCGTCTCGCCACTCTCGGTGGCTCAGGGGGCTGATTGACAGTTGGCCTCGATGGCCTGGCGGGCGCGTGCCTGCTCTGCGGCGCGTGCCTTGTCGTCCAGTATTTCACGCTCACCCTGGCTGTTGGTGCGCGAGATGCGGATGCCTTCGTTGAGGGACTTCTGGTAGTTGCGGGCGCGCTGGCAGTCCTCGGCACGCGTTTTGGCCCGTTTGTCGTCTTCGGCCTTTTTCTTGGCGGCCTCGGCGGCCTCCTGCTGGCGCTTCTTGGCTTCGAGTTCAGGGTCCGATGCTTTGATCGACGGCTTGAGGGCGGGCGCAGCCGACTCACTGGCCTCAAGCGCAGCCTTGTTGGCGGCCGCGCGCATGGCGGCAGCAGGGCGTTTGAGGATGTCCTTGTCGGCGACATAGGCCGGTGGTGGGCGGTCGCTGTACTGGACGCGGCCATCGGCGTCCTTCCACTTCCACTGGGAGGCATGAGCCGGTGAGGCCATGGCGGCAACCAGAAGCCATGAGCAGCAGGTGAGGGCGGAAGACAGTCGTACAGAGTCCATGGGAACAGTTTAGCCTCGCTGTCGACCGAGATAGCCCTGAAGTTGTGTGCAGATGCACGGGGTTTTCCGGGGTACTTGCCGGAGCGCGCGACAGGTCTATAATCCGCTTTTGCGTCTGGAGCCTGTTCATGCGCCTGCTTGGTAAAGCACTCACGTTTGATGACGTGTTGTTGGTGCCCGCGTACTCTCAAGTGTTGCCCCGCGACACATCGCTGGCCACCCGTATCACCCGAAACATCCAATTGAACCTGCCGCTGGTGTCCGCTGCCATGGACACCGTGACGGAGAGCCGTCTGGCGATCGCGATCGCCCAGGAGGGCGGCATGGGGATCATCCACAAGAACCTCACGGCCAAGCAGCAGGCCGCGGAAGTCGCGCGCGTCAAGCGCTACGAGTCCGGCATCCTGCGTGATCCGATCACGATTTCATCGGGTGTCAAGGTGCGCGATGTGATCGAGCTGTCCAACCAGCACGGCATCTCCGGTTTCCCGGTGGTCGATGACGGCAAGGTGGTCGGTATCGTGACGGGCCGTGACCTGCGTTTCGAGACCCGACTGGACGCCCCCGTGCGCGAGATCATGACTCCGCGCGAGCGGCTGATCGTCGTCAAGGACGGTGCCAGCCAGGCGGAAGCCAAAGCCCTGATGCACCAGCACAAGCTGGAGCGTGTGCTGATGGTCACGGACGATTTCCAGTTGCGCGGTGTTTTCACCGTCAAGGACATCACCAAGCAGAACAGCTTCCCCAATGCCGCACGTGATGCACACGGCAAGCTGCGCGTGGGCGCTGCCGTGGGTGTGGGCGAGGGCACGGAAGAGCGTGTCGAGCTGCTGGTCAAGGCCGGTGTGGACGCCCTGGTGGTGGACACCGCCCACGGCCACAGCCATGGCGTGATCGAGCGCGTGCGCTGGGTCAAGAAGAACTTCCCTCAGGTCGACGTCATCGGCGGCAACATCGCCACCGGTGCGGCTGCTCTGGCGCTGGTCGAGGCGGGCGCGGACGGCGTCAAGGTCGGCATTGGCCCCGGCTCCATCTGCACCACCCGCATCGTGGCAGGCGTGGGTGTGCCTCAGATCATGGCCATCGACAACGTGGCCACGGCCCTGCAGGGCACGGGCGTGCCCCTGATCGCCGACGGCGGCATCCGTTACTCGGGTGACATTGCCAAGGCCATTGCCGCAGGTGCCAGCACCGTGATGATGGGCGGCATGTTCGCCGGGACCGAAGAGGCCCCCGGCGAGGTCATCTTGTTCCAGGGCCGCAGCTACAAGAGCTACCGCGGCATGGGCTCGATCGGTGCCATGAAAGATGGCTCGGCCGACCGCTACTTCCAGGAAAACGACGAGACCACCAACCCCAACGCCGACAAGCTGGTGCCAGAGGGCATTGAGGGCCGGGTGCCCTACAAGGGTTCGGTCATCACGATCCTGTACCAGATGGCCGGAGGCCTGCGGGCCTCCATGGGCTACTGCGGTTGCGGCACCATCGAAGAGATGCGCAACAAGGCCGAGTTCGTTGAGATCACGGCGGCCGGCATCCGTGAGAGCCACGTCCACGACGTGCAGATCACCAAGGAAGCGCCCAACTACCGCATGGAGTGAGCGCCCGACGGCTGTGATGGCCGCTTTTGCCTGGACCGCCGATGAGTATTTCAAGCGGCCGCAAAGCGGCCATGCCGTTCATCATGATCACGGTGCTGCTCGACATGATGTCGATCGGCATCATCGCACCCGTGCTGCCCAAGCTGATTGGCAGCTTCATGGATTCGGGTGCGGGCACCTCGATCGGGTATGGCGCAGCACAGGCAGCGTTTGCCATCGCCCAGTTCTTCAGCGCGCCGATCCTGGGGGCGCTGTCCGATCGCTATGGGCGTCGGCCGGTGCTGCTGATTGGTTTGCTGGGCATGGCGCTGAACTTCTTCGTCACGGCGCTGGCCACCGAGTTCTGGATGCTCCTGCTGGTGCGCCTGATGGGTGGGGCCATGTGCGCCAACATCGCCGTGGCCAATGCCTATGTGGCCGACATCACCGAGCCTCAGAACCGTGCTCGCAACTACGGCATGCTGGGCGCGATGTTTGGACTGGGTTTCATTCTGGGGCCGGTGCTGGGGGGGCTGTTGGGTGAGCACAATCTGCATCTGCCCTTCTTCCTGTCAGGGGCGATGTGCCTGGTGAACTGCCTGTATGGCTACTTCGTGCTGCCCGAGTCCTTGCCGCAGGAGCGGCGCCGTCACATCGAGCTGTCCAAGGTGAACCCATTCTCGTCGCTGGCACGCCTGCGTGAACTCAAGGGGGTCGAGACGCTGATGTGGATCATGGGCCTGTCCATCCTGGCCCAGTTCTGCCTGCACACCAGCTGGTTCCTCTACACCGAGTTCAAGTTCGGCTGGACGCCTCGTGACAACGGCCTGTCCCTGCTGGTGGTCGGGGGCATGGCGGTGGTGGTGCAGGGCGGCCTGATGCGCCAGGTCGAGAAGTTCATGCCGCTGAACAAGGTGGTCAGCATTGGTCTGGTGTCGGCCACCGTTGCCTTTGCCGCCTTTGGTGCCGTACCTGCGGGCTGGATGATGTTCGTGGTGGTGGTGCTCAATGTGTTTGGCTACATGGTGCAGCCCGGTCTGCAGAGTGTGGTGTCCAACGCCGTGGATCCGACGCGTCAGGGCGAGAGCATGGGCGCGGTGTCGTCCATCAACAGCGTGGCCGCCGTGCTGGGGCCTCTGCTGGGCACACCGGTGCTGGCCCTCGTTTCTCACTACCCGCAGGGCGACTGGCGCCTGGGGGCCCCTTTCTATCTGTGTGCGGCCATCCAGGCGGTGGCGGCCATCATCGGTTTGCGTTATTTTTCTCGCTCGGGCAAACCCGCCTGAGCCACGTTTTCAGAGATTCAGATCATGCATGACAAGATCCTCATCCTCGACTTCGGCTCGCAGGTCACCCAGCTGATCGCCCGCCGTGTGCGTGAAGCCCACGTCTATTGCGAGATCCATCCCAATGACGTGTCGGACGACTTCATCAAGTCGTTCGCGCCCAAGGGCATCATCCTGTCGGGCAGCCACGCCAGCACCTACGAAGACCATCAACTGCGCGCGCCTCAGGCCGTGTGGGATGCGGGCGTGCCCGTGCTGGGCATCTGCTACGGCATGCAGACCATGGCCGTGCAATTGGGCGGCGAGGTGTCATGGAGCGACACGCGCGAGTTCGGCTACGCCGAGGTGCGTGCCCATGGGCACACCCGCCTGCTCGATGGCATCCAGGACTTCACTACGCCGGAAGGCCACGGCATGCTCAAGGTCTGGATGAGCCACGGCGACAAGGTCACCGCGCTGCCCCCGGGCTTCAAGCTGATGGCGTCCACGCCCAGTTGCCCCATCGCCGGCATGGCCAACGAGGACAAGCGCTACTACGCCGTGCAGTTCCACCCCGAGGTCACGCACACCGTGCAGGGACACGCCATGCTCACGCGCTTTGTGCGGGACATCTGTGGCTGCTCAGGTGACTGGATCATGGGCAACTACATCGAAGAGGCCGTGGCACGGATCCGCGAGCAGGTGGGGGATGAAGAGGTCATCCTGGGTCTGTCCGGCGGGGTGGATTCGTCCGTGGCCGCAGCACTGATCCACCGCGCCATCGGTGATCAACTGACCTGTGTGTTCGTGGATCACGGGCTGCTGCGCCTCAATGAAGGCGAGATGGTCATGGACATGTTCGCTGGCCGCCTGCACGCCAAGGTCGTGCATGTGCAGGCTCAGGATCAGTTCATGGGCCATCTCAAGGGCGTGAGCGATCCTGAGCAAAAGCGCAAGATCATCGGCCGTGAGTTTGTCGAGGTGTTCCAGGCCGAGGCCAAGAAGCTGAGCAATGCCAAGTGGCTGGCGCAAGGCACCATTTACCCTGATGTGGTCGAGTCGGGCGGCACACACACCAAGAAGGCCACCATCAAGAGCCACCACAATGTGGGCGGCTTGCCCGCCACGCTGGGTCTGAAGCTGTTGGAGCCCCTGCGCGAACTGTTCAAGGACGAGGTGCGTGAGCTGGGTGTGGCCCTGGGCCTGCCCCCCGACATGGTCTACCGCCATCCCTTCCCCGGCCCTGGCCTGGGCGTGCGCATCCTGGGGGAGGTCAAGCCCGAGTTTGCCGACCTGCTCAAGCGTGCCGATGCCATCTTCATTGAAGAACTGCGCAAGTGCATCGACCCAGAGACGGGCAAGAGCTGGTACGACTTGACCAGCCAGGCCTTCACGGTGTTCCTGCCGGTCAAGAGTGTGGGTGTGATGGGCGATGGTCGCACGTATGAATACGTGGTGTCCCTGCGTGCCGTGCAGACCAGCGACTTCATGACCGCCGACTGGGCCGAGTTGCCCTACAGCCTGCTCAAGAAGGTGTCGGGCCGCATCATCAATGAGGTGCGCGGGATCAATCGGGTGGCTTATGACGTGTCGAGCAAGCCACCGGCGACGATCGAGTGGGAATGATTTGAAGGCGGTTCACACCGTCCCAGAACGTCTCATGAATGCATGGAAGCCCTTGATGTTCAAGGGCTTTTTTGTTTCTGACGTCCGGTAATCCCCCCGCAAAACCAGCGCGCTGAAAAGTAGAAGTTCTCGAAGGAAAATTTCTACCATGAAGAAGTCTCGATTCACTGACAGCCAGATCATTGATGCGCTCAAGCGCGTGGAGGCTGGCCGCGTAGCTCTACTTCTCAGAGCGGTGGTTTATGGGGGGATTGCCTTGGACATCGGTCGGCAAGGCCGGGGCCGAGCGGATTTCGGTGGCTTGGCGGCCGAGCCGCCAAAGCGATGGGGTCTGGCCCGTCGTGCGCTTGAAAGCGCGTGTGAACGCGGCGGCATCGGCAAAGCCGGCGGACAGTGCGATCTGAGCAATCGGCTTTTCGGTTTGCAGGAGCAGCATCTCAGCATATTCGACGCCGACCTCGCTGCGCAACTGTGGCAGCGTTGAGCCCTCGGACTTGATGCGTCGGCTCAAGGTTCTTGGTGACATGGCCAAGGCTCGCGCCAAGCCATCGGCGTCCAGCACCTGCTTCTGCACAAGGGCTGCATGCAGCATTCGCCTGACTTCCTGCGTCAAAGGCTTCAAGCCATGAGCGGCCACGGCCTGTTGCTCCAATGTGGCCTTCATCAGCAAGTGCGACGCGCGGCTGCGCGCGATGAGCGGAATGGAAAGGGCCTTCGCGGGAATGACAATCTTATTCTGGCGAGCATTGAAGACAAACTTCAATCCGAAGGCCGCTTCGTAGTCGGCTGGGTCACCCGTGGGACCATGCATGAGGTGCACTGAAGCGCCGTCGATCTTCTCGGTCTGAAGCGCCCCGGGTTTCGCGGAGGCCCGTTGGTTTAAGTCAGACGGTCGCGGCCTGATCAGCGCGTTGCTGGTGGTAGCTTGCCTCGAACTCAGTAGGCGGGACATTGGCCAGTGGCCCCATCAATCGATGGAGGTTGAACCAAGAGACCCATTCCAGCGTTGCCAGTTCGACGGCCTGTTTGGTCGGCGGATTCAACCGGTCGTCGCAACACCTTCAACAAGGAGGTGTTTATTGGGGGGATTACCGTGCTTCCTGACTGATTGAGATCAGTCGCCTTTAGGCGTGTGCTGTTGAACCAGCGCTTCAATGTGCGCTCGGTTTGCCCTCAGGATCTCACGCCGTGTGGCGTCAGATTTGACCGATCGGGCCAGGATGACGGCGCCCACACATTGAGCGATCGCAGCCCACGCTGCGTTCTCATCTTTGAGTTCGTCATACCAGACCGAGTGCATTTCCTTGAGGCCATCTTCGACGATGGACTTTACTTCGGGAGGAATCCGGCCCAACTCAGCGCCCAAGGCGGGCAGCACACACCCAGCTTCCGGGTGCTCGGCGTGCAGGACGCTGAGGTACGCCTTAGTGCGCTGACCCAAGGTGGCAAGGCTACCGTCACTGGCTTGTGGCTTGAGCATCGACACGCTGTGCTGTATCTCTTCCCGAACGACTTCCTCCAGCAGGGCCTGCTTGGATGGGAAGTGGCTGTAGAACGCACCGGCCGTCAATCCAACAGACGACATCAAGGTGTCCACGCCAGTAGCGTCAAAGCCATTTTTCTTGACCAGCGCCCGACTGCTGTCAATCAGCTTGCGTCGGGTTTCTTCCTTGTGGGTTTTTGAATAGCGCATGAAAAGCCCCTTGACATGGCCAACATCGTAACATAGCATTCGTTCACTAAACGATCGTTTGCTAAACGAATGTTTGCAATAAGCAGTCCTGGGTGGCCTGTCCTTCCTGGCATCGGGACACCGGTGGCGACACATGGGGCATGCACTCGGGTACCGGGGTCCAAGTGAGGTCTAAGTAACGGCATGACCAGAATCGATGAGGTTGAAACATGAGCACTGAACATGTGAGAAGCGAAATCCAGCCACGTGAGCATCTGGATTTCAAGTTGAACGACGGGCTGCCACGTTTCTGGCATGGCGGTGACCCCTACAAGACGCGCTTTTTTGACGCGATGTCCGTGACCTTCCCCATCGGTGAGCGGTACTTCATCAGCACGGTGCGCGCTTACCGCGATGAGATCAAAGACCCGAAGCTGGCAGCCGAGGTGAAAGACTTCATTCGCCAGGAAGCGCAACACGGGATGGTGCATGCCGAGTTCAATGAACTGCTGTCCAAGCAAGGCATTGCGGTGCGATGGGGTGAGCGATTCCTGGATCGCAAGTTCAAATGGCAGCTCAAACGGTGGTCAAAGGCCTTCAATCTGTCGTACACGGCCGCAGCTGAGCACGTGACCGCGATGATGTGTTCCACGCTGTTCCAACGATCGATGGCTTTCAAGGGCGCCGACAAGCGCATCGCCGCCATCTATGCCTGGCATTCCATAGAAGAAGTCGAGCACAAGGCCGTGGCCTTTGACGTGCTGACAAAGGTTGCCAAGGTGAGCTACCTCACACGCATTGCCGGCTTGATCTATTTCAGCATCGAGTATCCCCTTGGCAACTGGTTTGCGGTCAACCAGATGCTGAAGTCGGACGGCTTTGGTGCCTGGGCGCGCACCAAGATGCTCCTCAAAGGCGCGTGGTGGCTCTACAAGCCAGGCGGCGTTTTCATGCCCTCCATGGGCTACTACTTCTCCTACTTCAAGCCTGGCTTCCACCCCTGGCAGCACCAGGAGCCGCAGCACCATGGCGCCTGGGTCAAGGCCTATGAGGAGACGGGCGACCCCATCCAGGCCGCCGAGGTGTTCAGTTAAGCAGCGCTGGGGTGTGTCCTGCCTGATGGCAGGCAGCGCCTTGGCCGCACCGTGATCCCTACATTGGCATCCCCCACATCAAAGACATCCAGTGCCGTGTCGTGCCGCTCACACAGGAGCAGCATCAACCGCCCAAGCATGCGCTCGGATCAGCCTGATCCGGAGAATGTGTTCAGAGCCGGTCGTCCCAGAATGGTCTTGTGATCTCTGATAACCAAGGTCTGAATCGATACGAACGGTTCCAGCGCTTGAGAACCCAGGCCACCCACCGATGTTGACCAGCAGCGGATCCGCCGTCGACGGCCACATGATCAAAAAATGACACGCCTCAAACCTCCGTGCTTCAACGTTGGATGGGGTTGTCGGCCAGCTAGGCAAAAATCGCCACGGTCTGATTGCCTGACAGCACCAACTGACGGTTCTCGTCCCAGATGTCCATCGTCTGGAACGAATAGCCATCGCGAGCGCGGTGACTGGTGGAGCGGAGTAGGTACCAGCCTCCTGCAGCGGCAGGCGCAGCCAGATCCAGGTTCCAGGTCATGGAGCTGATCGGTGCGAACGCCTTGAAGCAGGCCATCACGCCGGGCGGCAGGCTGTCCCCCAGGGCCAGCAATGCGACAGCGGGGTCCACCCCAACCGCATCTTTGTGGCGTACCCAGGCCAGCAGTTCAGGGTGATCACCGCCTGTGACGGGCAGTGAGGGCCCGGCCATGCGAATGTCAAAGTTGCTGAGGTGGATCGGCGTGGGGCCCGTCTCGTGCAGGCTGATGCATCTGGCGGGCGGGTTGACGTCTGGGCAGGTGGTGAAGTCGTGCTGCACTGAGCTGGGACGCGGGTGGGCAAACAAGAAGGCCACACGCAACATCAGTTGATCGCCGACCATGCCATCGACTCCCATCAGGGTGGCTGATTTGCCTTGACGCAAGGTCTGCGCCTTGAAGTTCAGGCCGTCGATGCCGGGCGCCACAAAGAGGATCTGCGCAGACCTGAGCGGCGGCAGATCAGGCGGTGCCACCTGCAACGCGGCCTCCAAGGCCAGGGCGGCGGAGAGACCACCATAGATCGTTCGCCCCTGGTGCCAGTTGGCGGGCGTGCTGAAGCCCTCCGTCGCGGAGAAGGTCTGGATGACTTGGGCCAGTGAGGTCATGGGAAGTAGGTCCGTCACGAAGGTTTGCAAACGACTGAAGATCAGCGCAGCCCGAAGGACTTCCGCAAGCTGGCATCGACAGGTCCAAAGGGCATGAAGCGCCTCAGCTTGCTGAGCAGCGATGCCATGCCTCGCGGGGTGCGCCGCATCTGCCAGGGCCCGGTGGCAGCCGCGACGATCGCGTCCACCACACCCTCCGGGCCAGGCCCCTTCTCGATGCTCTTGTTCACCGCCTTCCACGCCTGGTCACGCTCGGGGGTGTAGTCGCCAATGGCGGCTTCCGCGAGGGGAGAGTTGCTGCCCAGTTGCGTGCGGGTGAACGAGGGCTCCACCACCGTCACTCGAATGCCGAACTGGCGAACCTCGTGGTCCAGCGATTCCGACAAGCCCTCCACCGCATGCTTGGAGGCCGAATAGACGCCCATGTAGGGCGCGGGCAGGAAGCCCAGGACCGAGCTGATGTTGATGACTTTGCCCGCGCGCTTGGCCCGCATGTACGGTAGCGTGGCTTTAACTGTGCGCATGATGCCAAGGACGTTGGTGTCCAGCAGGGCCATGGCCTCTTGGATGGAGGTTTCTTCCACCGCCCCCACGACCGATACACCGGCGTTGTTGACCAGCACGTCAATGCGCCCCGTCTTGGCAGCGATGGCGCTGATGGCTCGGTTCACGGAGTCTTCATCGCGCACATCCATCGCGACCAGTTCGACGCCGACGATGGGCTGGTGGTTGGAAGCGTTGCGCACTGTGCCGAACACCTGGTAGCCCAGGCTCTTGAAGCGCTCTGCGGTTGCACGGCCAATGCCGGACGACACGCCGGTGATCACAATCACGGTGGGCTTGTTTGACATGAAACATCCTTGGTGGTGGATTGAACATAGAGCG